>JAIQFS010000012.1 GCA_020073145.1 Terriglobia bacterium | reverse complement strand
GATGCCCCGGCGCTTCAGCCTGCTCGCTGGCATAGAACAACTCTTCCTGCTTCTGTCTGGCTCGCTTCGTTCCCATCGCCATGCCTGATTCTACGGCGAAACATTCCACCAAGGAAGTGTTTTTAGACACGGGCTGTTAAGCCCCGTATCCCCCTACGCGCCCCAATTTCGGGGCTGCTAAATCACGCGGAAACGCTGATCGGAAGAAGCAGTCTCTCACCAAAACTTCGAATTTCCGCATCCTGCTAGAGGGACGCCGCCGGTGGCCGCGCGCTTCCGCTGTCAGCCCCAGGGCGGCCAGCGTGCCGGTCGCGGCGAGATACGCGCACCCGCCGGCCGCAATCAGGGCCGGACCGACGGCCGCAGCCTTGTTGACCGCGAGGCGGCGGAGCACCTCACCGAATCCCGTATGGGCCAGCGCAGTCCAGTGGAAGGACTCCAGAGAGCCGTTGGGCCTGTGGCCGATCACACCGGTGTAATAGGGCAGCGCCACGAAGAGCATCCCGTACAGATCAAGCAACGCGAACGCGAGCGCGACGCCGCCCACCACGTAGGCGCGGATGCGCGGCGGCGCCAGGGCCCTCAGCCCGGCGGCCGCCAGCACGGTCTCCGGCACCGCCAGCGCGCAGAGATACCATCCCGCGGTGCTCGAAATCCCATTGGCCAGATACGTAATCAGGACGTGGTACGCCAGACCGGCACAAAAGAACCCGTAGATCGCGGCCAGCGTGGAGAGAGCCCCGCGCGCCGCGGCATGGCGCGCCCACGCCACTACCAGGCCCGCCAGCGCCACCACCGCCAGAAGCGCGAAGACATGGTAGATCCAGGCGCGCAGTTGCAGAAAGCTCCAGTCTCCGAACCAGATATGCGAAAGGAAGGTGGAGTCGAGCGCGGCGCGCCAGTTCACATCGGGGATGTGGCGCAGGCGCTCGGCGATCGGCAGGTGGCGCAGGGCGGCATCCTGCAGAACGCCGGACAGCGACCCGGTCACCCTGAGGTTGCGAACGTACCACCACCCGGAGATCGCGGCAGCCAGCCCCAAACTCGCCATTGCTGACTGTACCCGCGCGCGGCCTTTCAGGATGGCCCACACGATCGCGCCCGCGGCCACCGGCACAGCCGCGAGAAAAAACGCCTTGCTGAGAAGGCCCAGACCGAGCACTCCACCGGCCCACAGCACGGCCCCGCGCTTGCCGTCCAAAATCCTCAGGCAGAGAACCGCAAGCAGCGAATACAGGAACAAAGACAGGCCCGAGTTGGCGACGCGAGCCGCATCAAAGAACACTTCTGGCATGAGCGCCAGAACCGCGGTGACGGCAGTGGCCACCCTGCGAGACCCCCCGGCCGATCCCTCGATCGCGTCGAACGTGCGGCGGGCCGTGATCCACACGGCGGGCACCGCAACCGATGCCAGCAGCACGTTCAACAATCGGAGCGCGCCCACTCGCGCGGGCAGGCTGAGCCCGGCCAGCATCGGGTAGAACGCCGCCATGAGCCAGTAGTTCAGCGGCGGCTGCTGTGACTCGATCGGCACGAACCCCGCTGCATCCTGTCCGGCCATCGAGTGCGGCAGGGCCATCAGTTCCCTCTCGCGGCTCTGGCGCTCGTCGGCCGGGAGCCGCCAATACGATTCCTGAGTGTCGTGCGGAGGCGCGTCGGATCGCAGCGTCCAGGGCATCGGGACCAGCGCCATGGAGCGCTCGACCTCCCTGGTGTTGCCGGCGCCGGGTAGGACCAGCCAGCCCCGCCCCGTCGTGATGTACTGCACGTATCCGAAGTGGGCGTACTCATCGAAGCCTTCCCAGAGCGGAAGAATCGCACAGTAAAACGCCCCGCGGGCGATGAAGCAGGCCCAGAGAAGAAAGACGATGCGGGCGACGCGCATTCGGTCGCCAGCCGCGGAGATCGCGCTACCCATTGCCCGCCAGCGCTTCCAGACGCGCCATCGCCTCCGCGGCCCGGTCGGCGGCCCGCGCCAGGTCATGACCCGCACCGTCGATAGGCAGCAACTCCGTGCGCGCGGGAATCAGCGCCATTGCCTCCCGTAGTTCCTCCAGCGTCCCGAACGCATCGCGTGTGCCATGCACAAACAGAGCGGGGATCCGCCATTCGGGAAAAAACGAAGTGCGTTTCTGTTCCGGCTTTTTGGGGGGATGCAGCGGATACGAAAGCAGCAGGAGCGCGTCCGCAATTTCGGGCCGTTCCGCCGCCAGCATGGCGGATTGCCTGCCGCCATAGGAGTGGCCGCCCAGGAACACGCGCCCGTTCCCCTCAGCGCGCAGTGCTTCCACAGCAAGCGCGATGCCTTCCCGGTCGCGCGCGGCGGCCGCTGGAAAGGGCGGGCCTTTGGGCCGCTGCTGGCGGAAGGGCAAGTCGAACCGCAGCACGAGATACCCGGCCTGCTCCAGCCCGCGGGCCAAGCGGACCAACAGCGGTGCCTGACAATTGGAACCGGCGCCGTGCGTCAGCGCCAGGGCGGAGCCCTTTGCGGCGCCGGGGCGGTGCAGGACTCCGCGGACACCCTTCGCCTCAAACGGCTCTTCCATATCCGGCCGCGCAGGTGGGTCACCCGCCTTGCGTTATTCCTTTTTCTTCAGCTGCTGGTCGTTCTCTTTGATGAAGTGAAGGATCACGTCCTTCATCTCCAGCAATTTCTCCCACTGCTCGCGGTAGAGCGTCACGGGAAAGCGCCCCATCCCGTAGACCGAGAGCGCTCCCTTCTCGCTGACCTTCAGCGCGACCTGCCCGCGGGGCCTCTTGAGCGATTCGTTTTCGGCGCGCAAGCGCTCGAGTTCGGCTTGGAGTTCAGTTTCGGTTGGCATAGGACTTAGATTCCTGACGATATCACAATCGCAGCCGCATGTTACGCTGAAAATCCGCCCTCCTCATGCCGCGCTTCGACGCCATTCTTTTCGATTTCGACGGCGTGCTGCTCGACAGCGAACCGATCCATTGCGCGTGTTGGGCGGACGTGCTGGCGCCGGTGGGCGCCAAGCTGGAGTGGGAGGATTACCGGGCCCGCTTCGTGGGCATGGATGATCGCGAGATGCTCCGCATGATCGCCGCCGAAGCCGATCCGCCACTGGATTGGCAGATCCTCTGGGCGCAGTTTCCCGCCAAGAAAGCGGGTTTCCGCCAGAGAATCCAGGACCCGCCGTTTTTGCCGGGGCTGCCGGCCCTGCTGGAGCGGCTGAGCGGGGAATACAAGCTGGCCGTCGTCAGCTCCAGCTCCCGCATGGAAATCGAGCCGCCGCTCGCAGCCCGCAACTTGCGCCGCTATTTCCAGGTCCTGGTGACCGGTGAAGATGTGGAACACCATAAGCCCGCGCCCGATCCCTACCTGCTGGCGGCGCGGCTGCTCGATGCGCGCGCTCCGCTGGTGGTGGAGGATTCGCCCCCCGGGATTGCCAGCGCGCACGCCGCCGGGTTCGAAGTCCTGGCGGTGAACAGCGCGGCCGAAATGCCCGACCGCCTGCTCACCTGCCTGTCTGGCTAGTGGCGAAGCGCTGCCGGGCCGGGTACTCTTGAGAGAGAAGGAAATTCGTGGCGCCCCCCAAACCGAAAAAGAAACCGAGTGAGCACCTGCGCAGCGTAATGCCGCTGTTGAAAGACCTCGTCCGCCCGCGCCGGAAGCTCCTGTCGTTGGGCCTGGTGCTGACGGTCATCAAGAGCGGCGCTGGCCTGGTGCTGCCCGCGTCTACCAAGTTTCTGGTCGATAACGTCATCAACAAGCACCAGGTCCAGTTCCTCACGCCCCTCGTGCTGGCGGTGCTGGCCGCCACTCTTATTCAAGGCGCCACTTCCTTTACCCTGACGCAGTTGCTCTCCATCGAAGGCCAGCGCCTGATCGCCGAGCTGCGGCGTCGCGTCCAGGAGCACATCGGACGCCTGCCGGTGGCCTACTACGACGCCAACAAGGCAGGCGTGCTGGTGTCGCGCATCATGACCGACGTCGAAGGCGTCCGCAACCTGATCGGTACCGGCCTGGTGGATTTTCTCGGCGGCATCCTGACCGCCATCTTTTGCCTGGTCATCCTGCTGCTCGTCAGCCCCTTGCTGACCGTTACTTCGCTCCTGTTTATTTCCGTCTTCACCGTAGTCTTGAACAAAGCGTTCACCCGCATCCGGCCGATCTTCCGCGATCGCGGCAAGATCACTGCCGAGGTGACCGGCCGCCTGACCGAATCGCTGGCGGGCGTGCGCGTCGTGAAGGGCTATCACGCCGAGGCGCAGGAAGCCCAGGTTTTCTCGGCCGGCGTCCAACGCCTCCTGGAGAACGTGATGCGCTCGCTCACGGCGATCTCTTTCATGAGCCTCTCGGCCACGGTGTTGATGGGCGTCGTCGGCGCGGTCGTGATGTTCCTGGGGACGCACCAGATCCTCGGCGGTACCCTGAGCCTCGGCGAGTTCACCATGTTTACCGCCTTTCTGGCGTTTCTGGTGGCTCCCGTCTTCCAGATGGTGGCCATCGGCACGCAATTGACCGAAGCCCTGGCCGGTCTCGATCGCACGCAGGAAGTCCTGCATGAGAAGCCGGAAGACGAACAGGCCCGGCGCGCGGCCGCCATCGGCGTCATTCAGGGCCTGGTCACCTTCGACCATGTGAACTTTTCCTATGATCCGGGCAAACCCGTTCTGCACGACGTCTCCTTCGAAGCGCACCCCGGCACCGCTACCGCTCTGGTGGGCCCGTCCGGCTCTGGAAAATCGACCATCATCAGCCTGATTGCAGCCTTCCACGAACCCACCGAGGGCACCATTCAAGTGGACGGCGCCGATCTCTCCACCGTGAAATTGAATGCCTACCGGACCCAGCTCGGCGTGGTCTTGCAGGACACCTTTCTGTTCGATGGCAGCATCCGTGAGAACGTGGCGTTCTCGCGCCCGGGCGCCTCGGAAGCCGAGATTCGGGAAGCCTGCCGCATCGCTCGCGTCGATGAGTTCGCCGAGAAGTTCGAAAAGCAGTACGACACCGTTGTGGGTGAGCGCGGCGTGAAACTCTCCGGCGGCCAGCGGCAGCGCGTTTCGATCGCGCGCGCCATTCTGGCCAATCCCCGCATCCTGATTCTGGACGAGGCCACGTCGAGCCTCGATTCCGAATCCGAAGCGGCCATCCAGGCGGGCCTGGCCTATCTCATGGAAGGCCGGACCACGTTCGTCATCGCCCACCGCCTGTCGACCATCCGGCGGGCCGAGCAGATCCTGGTGGTGGAAGACGGCCGGATTGTTGAGCGCGGCACCCACGATTCCCTCTACGCGCTCGGCGGCCGCTACTACGATCTGTACACCCGCCAGCACGGCGTGGACGCCAACCTGTTCCTGGCGCCCGGAGAGGGCGATAAGGTGCCCGAAGCCGAGCAGGGTCCGCGTCTGCGGCGCGATGCCGCTCCTACCGCGGCATCTCTCCTGCGCGGCGGCATCGCGTAGGGCGGGCTGCAATCGGCATGCCGGCGGCGTGCTAGCATTGGCACAGATGGCGCTGGTCAACCTGACCAAGCAGATCGCGCAGCAGGCTTTGTTGGATTCCCTGCGCCCGGCCGACGCCGCCCAGGTTTCCGAATCGTTGAAAACGGCCCGGCCCGCGGCGGCCTCCGGCGAGACCATCGGCGCCGTCATTCTCGGCCAGATTCAGGCCATGCAGAAGGCCGTCAAAGAGGACGAAGAACTGGTCGTCCTGGTGCACAACGGCCTGGAGACGGTGCGCGTCCTCGAAATCTACATCCCGTCCTGGAACGTCGCCGTGCTGACCGGGATCGATGCGGAACGCAACCTGACCCGCGTGATTGCGCCCGCCGACAACCTTCAGTTGATCTGCAAGGTCATGAAGGCGCAGCCCGGCGCCAAGCCCGTGAAAGTGAATCTGATCGCCCCGAAACCGGGCGCCTGACCGGCTCCGTCCGCCGGCACAGTGTACGCCCCCGCACTTCTCCTTCCGCCCGTGCGGCAGAGCTTCGTGCCAGGGTCTAGAATTCGAACTGTGGAGCCTGCATGCCGATCACAAGTTCTCCCACGATGAAAACTCACACCGATCCGCTCTCGCCGGACGATTTGCGGCGGATCGACGCCTACTGGCGTGCCGCCAATTACCTCTCGGTGGGCCAGATCTATCTGTACGACAACCCACTGCTGACCGAGCCGCTGCGCCTCGATCACATCAAGCCCCGGCTGTTGGGCCACTGGGGTACGACGCCCGGGTTGAACTTCATCTATGCCCACTGCAATCGCCTGATCCGCAAGTACGACCTCAATATGATCTACATCTGCGGCCCCGGGCACGGCGGTCCGGGCATGGTGGCCAACACCTGGCTGGAGGGAACGTACAGCGAGTTCTATCCCAACATCACGCAGGACGCCGAAGGCATGAAGCGCCTGTTCACGCAGTTTTCGTTTCCGGGCGGGATTCCCAGCCACGCCGCGCCCGAAACCCCGGGATCCATCCACGAGGGCGGCGAGCTCGGCTATGCGCTGGTACACGCCTACGGCGCGGTCTTCGATAACCCCGGCCTGCTGGCCTGCTGCGTGATCGGCGATGGCGAAGCGGAGACCGGCGCGCTGGCCGCGAGCTGGCACTCCAACAAATTTCTCAACCCGGCGCGCGATGGCGCGGTCATTCCCATCCTGCACCTGAACGGGTACAAGATTGCCGGACCGACGGTGCTGGCGCGCATCCCGAACGGCGAGCTGACCGACCTGCTCACCGGCTACGGCTACCAGCCCTATTTCGTCGAGGGCGACCAGCCCCAGGCGATGCATCAACTGATGGCGGGCGCGCTGGAAACCGTCGTGGAAGAGATTCAGACCATCCAGGAGGACGCCCGGGAGAATGGGTTTACGCGGCGTCCCCGCTGGCCCATGATCGTGCTGCGCTCGCCCAAGGGCTGGACCGGCCCCAAGGAAGTGGACGGGCTGCCGGTGGAGGGCACCTTCCGCGCCCACCAGGTTCCGGTCACCGATTTCGCGGCCAAGCCGGACCACATCCGCATCCTGGAATCGTGGATGCAGAGTTATCGTCCTGAGCAGCTCTTCGATGAGAAAGGGAAGCTGATTCCGGAGCTGGCCGAGCTCGCTCCGAAGGGCACGCGGCGTATGGGCGCTAATCCGCACGCCAATGGCGGCCTTCTGCTCAAGGAGCTGCGCATGCCCGATTTTCGCGCCTACGCGGTGGATGTGCCGAAGCCCGGCGCGGTGCGCGCGGAGGCCACCCGCCTGCTGGGCCGGATGCTGCGTGACGTGATGAAGCAGAACGCCGAGTCGCGCAACTTTCGCGTCTTTGGCCCCGATGAAACGGCCTCCAACCGGCTGGACGCGCTCTTTGACGTCACCGGCCGGGTCTCCACCGCGGAAATCCTGCCTACTGACGACCACGTCGCCCCCGACGGCCGTGTCATGGAAGTGCTCAGCGAACACCTCTGCCAGGGATGGCTGGAAGGATACCTGCTGACCGGCAGGCACGGCCTGTTCTCGTGCTATGAGGCTTTCATCCACATTATCGATTCCATGTTCAACCAGCACGCCAAGTGGCTCAAGACTACGGGCGCGATTCCCTGGCGGCGTCCCATCGCCTCGCTGAACTACCTGCTCACGTCGCACGTCTGGCGGCAGGACCACAATGGGTTCAGCCACCAGGACCCCGGCTTTATCGATCACGTCGTGAATAAGAAGGCCGACGTGGTGCGCGTCTATCTGCCCCCCGACGCCAACTGTCTGCTCTCGGTGGCCGACCATTGCCTGCGCAGCCGCCACTACGTCAACGTCATCGTCGCCGGCAAGCAGCCCGCGCCGCAGTGGCTCGATATCGACGCCGCGGTCCAGCACTGCACCGCCGGCATCGGCATCTGGGAATGGGCCAGCAACGACCAGGGCGGCGAGCCCGACGTCGTCATGGCCTGTGCCGGCGACGTTCCCACGCTCGAAACCCTGGCGGCCGTCGACCTGTTGCGCAAATCCATTCCCGATTTGAAAATCCGCGTGGTGAACGTGGTCGACCTGATGACCTTGCAGCCCGCCGCCGAGCACCCCCACGGCCTCTCCGACCGCGACTTCGATTCCATTTTCACCACGTCCAAACCTGTGGTTTTCGCGTTCCATGGCTATCCCTGGCTGATTCACCGGCTCACCTACCGGCGTCACAACCATCAGAACCTGCACGTGCGCGGATACAAGGAGGAAGGAACCACCACCACTCCGTTCGACATGACCGTGCTCAATGACCTGGACCGCTTCCACTTGGCCGGCGACGCCATCGACCGCGTCCCGCGCCTGCAGTCCGTGGCCGCGCACCAGAAGCAGATGCTGCGCAACAAACTGATCGAGCACAAGCTCTACATCGCGCGGTACGGCGACGACATGCCCGAGATCCGCGACTGGCAATGGTCCGGGTAGGGCCGGACGGCGTAGCCGGTCAGAAGATACAGCCCATCGCAAGACTCACCCTGGCAGCGAGTTCGCACACGCGCCGGTCGCTGAGTTGCCGCAAGCGGCCTGCGGGCTCGATCAGACTTTGCTTGCGAACTACCGTGACATCCTCCGCGCGGGCCGCGGAATCGGACGGCAGTCCCGTTTCGCCGGCCGGCAAGAAAACATGCGTGGGGACATCTTTGTGAATGCTCGTCGTCAGCGGAACCACCAGCACCGTATCGGCGCGCTCATGACGGTTCCGCGCGTCCAGCGAGACCACCACCACGGGGCGCCTTCCTTTGCCGGGCGGATCGACAGCAAGCTGGACAAACCAGATCTGTCCCCGGAGCGGAGACTTGTTGGCCAGCGGCATCTAGCGGCGCCCCCGTTTTGAGAATTCCCCCAGCGCGAAATCGCCCCATCGGCCTTCTTCGGCTGCCTCCTCGTTCGAACGCGAGCCGTAGTAGTGCGCCACCGCCCGTTCCACCGCGGCCCGCTCGTGGGCCCGCCGCACTTCCCGAATGAGGTCTTCCAGGGCGGCTGAAATGGAGCTGGCCCGGCGTTCTTTGCGGATCTCCTCAAGAAACGCCAGGGCTTCGAGAGAGAGGGTGTAGCTCTTTTTGGCCTTCCGGCTGGGCCTCTCAATAGTACGACTCATAGTCCTACTCACTATCGTACCGTAAGTCCAGGCTCTGGGGCCCGGCAGCAGACGATACGCTGGATACATGAAGATCCTGGCACTCAACGGCGGGTCGAGCACCTTCAAATGCTGGTTCCACGACCTTCCCGGCGGGCCGCTGCCGGTGGAGGCGCCTCAACCGTTGTGGGACGCCCGCGTCGAATGGAATGCCGTTGCGCGGATAGCGGCGATCCGGATCCGCACCGCTCGCGGCGCGGCAGCTGAGTCCACCCGGCCGGCTTCATCGCTGGTCGATCCGTTGGCTTCGGTGCTCGAATCCCTGTGGACCGGCGATACCGCCGCCATCCGGTCGCCGCGCGAGATCGATGCGGTCGGCCATCGCATCGTTCATGGCGGCAAGGCCTACCGCGAGACCACGGCGCTCACTCCCGAGGTCCGCGCCGCCGTCGCCCAGCAGGCCGAGTTCGCGCCCTCCCACAACCGCTTCGAACTGGAAGCCGTCGAGTGCGTCGACCGGATCCTCGGCTCCGGCGTGCGCCAGATCGCCGTCTTCGACACGGCCTTTCACGCCACCCTCGAGCCGCCCGCCTACGTGTACCCCGGCCCGCTCGAATGGCTGGATCAAGGAATTCGTCGGTACGGATTCCACGGCATCAACGATCAGTACGCCACTCGACGGGCTGCGCAAATCCTGCGGGCCCCGGTGGAATCCTTGAAGCTCGTGGTGTGTCACCTGGGCAACGGCGGGTCGCTCGCCGCCGTGCGCGGCGGCAAAAGCGTGGACACCACTATGGGCTTCACTCCCCTCGAAGGCCTCATGATGGGCACGCGCAGCGGTTCCCTCGATCCCGGCATCCTGATCTACCTGCTGCGGCACCGCGGCTACACCGCCGACCGGCTCGACCAGGTCCTCAATCGCGAATCCGGCCTGCTCGGCGTTTCCGGCCTGTCGGGCGATATGCGCGAGATCTCCGCCGCCATGGCGTCTGGCAACGCTCGGGCCCAGCTCGCCTTCGATCTCTACGCCCATCGCCTGTGCCAGGAGGCGGGCGCCATGCTGGCGGTGTTGGGCGGCGCCGATGCGCTCGTCTTCACCGGAGGAATCGGCGAGAACTGCCCGCCCCTCCGCGAGCGCCTCTGCCGCCGCCTGGCCTTCGCCGGCGTGCAGTTGGACCCGGACCGGAACGCCCGCAACCCCTCCGACGCGGACATCGCCGCGCCCGATTCCGCCGTGCGCGTGCTGGTCATTCACGCCGAGGAAGAATGGGAAATCGCGCGCGAGTGCCGGCGCCTTGTTGAAAAACAACAGAGCGAATCGTTATGATGGTGAACCCTGCCGTGACGGGCCGGGATGGAGGGACTCTCGCATGGCTTTTGCTCAGGTGGCCTGGGAAAAGCGCCGTTTTGGACAGACACAGCGCCGCGATTTGTGGTGGCTGCAGCCGCTGCTGATTTTTCTGGGGCTGTCGACTTTCGTAGTCTATACGACTTGGGCTGCCTTTCAAGGCAAGAATTATACCTTCGGGCCGTATCTTTCGCCCTTCTACTCGCCCGAGCTCTTTGGCAGTTCCGGGCACGCCTGGTTCGGACCCAAGCCCGGTTGGTTCCCGGGTTGGCTGCCCTGGTCGCCGGCTCTCCTGATCCTGCCGTTTCCCGGACTCTTCCGCTTCACCTGCTATTACTATCGCGGCGCTTACTATAAGTCCTTCTGGGCCGATCCGCCGTCCTGCACCGTCGGCGAGCCGCGCAAGATGTATCTGGGCGAGCGCCACTTCCCTCTGATCCTCCATAATGTCCACCGCTATTTTCTGTACGTCGCCATCGGGTTTCTCTTCATCCTGGCGCACGATGTGTGGGACGCTCTGTGGTTCACTGACCCCGCCACCGGTGCCGTGCACTTCGGCATCGGCTTGGGGACGCTGATTCTCGCGGCCAATACCATCTTCCTGAGCTGCTATGCGCTCGGCTGCCACTCGCTGCGGCATCTGGTGGGCGGGCGTTTCGACCTGCTCGGGCCGGCGCGCCTGGCGTCCTATCGATGCGTGAGCTGCCTGAACGGCAAACACATGCGCTGGGCCTGGACCAGCCTGGTATCGGTCGGCTTCTCGGACCTCTATATCCGGCTGTGCGCCACCGGCATCTGGCACGACTGGAGAATCCTGTAATGGCCGAATATCAGACGCATCCGTACGACGTGCTGGTCATCGGCGCCGGCGGCTCCGGCCTGCGAGCGGCCATCGAGGCGTCGGCGGGCGGCGCGACAGTCGGGCTCGTCACCAAGTCTCTGCTCGGCAAGGCCCACACCGTGATGGCCGAAGGCGGCATCGCGGCCGCCATGGGCAATGTCGACGAGCGCGACAACTGGAAGGTCCACTTCTCCGATACCATGCGCGGCGGCCAGTACGTCAATAACTGGCGCATGGCGGAACTCCACGCTAAGGAAGCGCCCGATTGCGTCCGCGAGCTGGAAGCCTGGGGCTCTGTCTTCGACCGCACCAAGGAAGGCCGCATCTTGCAGCGCAACTTCGGCGGCCACCGCTATCCGCGCCTGGTTCACGTCGGCGACCGCACCGGCCTCGAGATGATCCGCACCCTCCAGGACCACGGCATCCATCAGGGCATCGAAGTGCACATGGAATGCACCATGCTGACCTTGCTCCTCGATGACGGCCGCGTGGCCGGAGCCTTCGGTTACGACCGCGAACGCGGACGCTTCCTGCTGTTTCCCGCCAAGGCCGTCGTCCTGGCCACCGGCGGTATCGGACGCGCCTACAAGATCACCAGCAATAGCTGGGAGTACACCGGCGATGGCCAATCGCTGGCTTATCACGCCGGCGCCGCCCTCATCGACATGGAGTTCGTGCAGTTCCACCCCACCGGCATGGTTTGGCCTCCCAGCGTGCAGGGCATTCTCATCACCGAGGCGGTGCGCGGCGAAGGCGGCATCCTCAAAAATAAAGAAGGCCGCCGCTTCATGTTCGACGACATCCCCGAGCTCTACCGCAACCAGACCGCCGACAACGAGGAAGAAGGCTGGCGCTACACCCAGGGCGATCGCAACGCCCGCCGCCCGCCCGAGCTTCTCACCCGCGATCACGTCGCCCGCTGCATCATGCGCGAAGTCAAGGCCGGCCGCGGCAGCCCGCATAAGGGCGTGTTCCTGGACATCGCCTGGATCAAGGAAAAGCTCCCCAACGCCCCCGAGCACATCAAGCGCAAGCTGCCCAGCATGTATCACCAGTTCAAGCAGCTGGCCGACATAGACATCACCAAGGAACCGATGGAAGTCGGCCCCACCACCCACTACATGATGGGCGGCATCAAGGTGGACGCCGAATCGCAGATGTCCACTGTGCCCGGGCTGTTCGCCGCCGGGGAGTGCGCGGCGGGCTTGCACGGCGCCAACCGCCTGGGAGGCAATTCGCTGTCCGACCTCCTGGTGTTCGGCAAACGCGCCGGGCATCACGCGGCCCTCTTTGCCAAATCGCAAGGCTCGACCCGCGTCGACGAGCAGTTGGTCGATCGCACGGCCAACGAGGCCCTTGTTCCGTTCGAGCGTTCCGCCGGCGAAGGGCCGTACCAGATCCAGCACGAATTGCAGGAAATGATGCAGCATAACGTCGGCATCGTGCGCGTCGAGCATGAGATGGAATTAGCGCTCCGCGAAATCGAGTCTCTGAAACAGCGCGCCGCCAAGGTGGCCGTCTACGGCAACCGCGAATTCAACAACGGCTGGCACACCGCGTTGGATTTGTCCAACCTGCTCACCGTTTCTGAAGCCATCACCCGTGCCGCGCTGGAACGCAAAGAAAGCCGCGGCGGGCATTTCCGCGACGATTACCACGACAAGAATCCCGAGTACGGCACCTTCAATATCATGGTGAAACAAGGGCCTGACGGAGCAATGCAGATTTCGCGCGTCCCCATTCCCGAGCTGCCCGCGGAGCTGAAGCAAGTGATCGAGGAGAATAAGTAAATGGCCCAAGCGACCTTCCGCATCTGGCGCGGCGATAGCAGTGGAGGGAAGTTTCAGGATTACACTACCGACGTCGAAGAAGGCATGGTGGTTCTCGATGCCGTGCTCAAGATCCAGGCCGAGCAGGCCAACGATCTGTCCACGCGCTGGAACTGCAAGTGCGGCCGCTGCGGCTCGTGTTCGGCCGAGATCAACGGCAATCCCAAGCTCATGTGCATGACGCGCCTGAACTCCTTGCCGCTCGAAAAGCCGGTCATGGTCGAGCCGATGCGCACCTTCCCGCCCATCAAAGACCTCGTCACCGATGTCTCCTGGAACTTCCGCGTGAAGAAGACCATTCAGAAATTCAAGCCGCGCAAGCCGGACTTCGAAGACGGCACCTGGCACATGGTCCAGAAGGACGTGAACCGCATTCAGGAATTCCGCAAGTGCATCGAGTGTTTTCTCTGCCAGGACGTGTGCCACGTTCTCCGCGAGCACAAGAAATTCGATGAGTTCATCGGGCCGCGTTTTCTTGTGCACACTGCGGCGCTCGAAATGCACCCCATGGACACCGCGGACCGGACCAAAGATCTGAAGGATAAGCACAACGTCGGCTATTGCAATATCACCACCTGCTGCCGCAAGGTGTGTCCGGAAGAGATCACCATTACGGAGAACGCCATCATTCCGCTCAAGGAACGGGTAGTGGACGAATACTACGATCCGCTGCGAAAATTGGTGATGAAGATCATCGGCAGTTAGGGCGGCGCGGGTTTCGGCCCGCGGGAGAGTTCCATGCTGGAACTAAAATCGCTGCACAGAGACGCCATCCCCAGTGCGCTGGCGAAAGCGGAGCGCTACCGGCTACTGCACGAGCCCTGGCAAAGTGAGAGCATCTGCCAGGATGTGCTGAGGGTGGATCCAGAGAATCAGACGGCCTTGGTCACGCTGTTACTGGCGCTGACCGACCAGTTCGGCCAAGCCTTCAAGGTGCAGGAAGCCAAAGCGGTGGTCCCTCGTCTCCACGACGAATACGACCGCGCCTATTACTCCGGAATTGTCTCCGAACGCCGCGCGCAGGCGCTCCTGCACCAGTCGCGGCACGCCACCGGATCGGCCATCTATGACTGGCTTCGCGAGGCCATGGACTGGTACGAACGGGCCGAGTCGGTCCGGCCTCCGGCCAACGACGATGCGCTCCTGCGCTGGAACACCTGCGCCCGAATCCTGATGCGGAATCCGCAGTTGCAACCAGGGCAGCGGGAGCGCGGCGAGCCGATCATGTCGGAATAATGGCCGGCGAGCTTTGGTTGATCCGGCACGGCGAAACGGAATGGAGCCTCTCCGGCGCCCACACCGGGCGCACCGACCTGCCTTTGACGGCAGCAGGACGCGAAGAAGCCCAGACCATGGGGCGCTACCTGGGCGCGCGGAACTTCGCCCTGGTCCTGACCAGCCCGCTGGGACGGGCCCGCGAAACCTGCGCGCTGGCAGGATACGGCAGCGTCGCCAAGATCGATCCGAACCTGTGCGAGTGGGACTACGGAGAGTACGAAGGCCGCACCACCGCCGAGATCCGCGAGCAGCGCCCGGATTGGTCGCTGTGGGCCGCCGGCGTGCCGGGCGGAGAAACCATCGAACAGGTCGCGGCTCGCGCCGGCGCGGTGTTGGCGCGCGCGGCCGAGGCCCCGGGCGACGTGGCGTTGTTCGCCCACGGCCATATCTTGCGCATCCTGACCACCCGTTGGCTGGGCTTGCCGCCGCGGGATGGCCGTCTCTTCGCGTTGGGCACAGCGGCCCTCAGTGTCCTCGGTTCCGACCGCGAGAACCGCGTGATGGTGCGGTGGAACGTGGCTTGCGCCCTCGAACGTTAGCCCCGCGCCTGCTCCGCTAACAGCAACGCCCCAAGCACCCCCGCCCGCGAGCCGAGTTGCGGTGGCATGACCTCGCCGCCCGGCACGTAGGCGCCCAGCAGCCTCGACAACTCGACCCGGATGAGATTGAGAAGCGGCGTGTGTTGCAGGACGCCCCCGCCCAGCAGAATCCGTTGCGGCGAGAGCGTGCACACCAGGTTTGCCAGGCCGAGCGCCAGATACCGCGCCTCCAGGCTCCATGCCGGATGATCCGGCGGCAGCGATTCCGGCGGCGTCTCCCACCGTGCCGCCATCGCGGGGCCCGACGCCAACCCCTCCAGACAATCGCCGTGATACGGGCAGTTCCCCGCGAACGGATCGCGCGCTCCATCGTGCGGGATGCGCACGTGGCCCATCTCGGCGTGCGCCAGCCCGTGCAAGAGCTGGCCATTCACAATGGCGCCGCCGCCGATTCCCGTTCCCACCGTGACGTAGAGAAAATCCGTCAGCCCGCGTCCGCCGCCCCATCGCCCTTCCCCCAGGGCGGCCGCGTTGACGTCGGTGTCGAATCCCACGGGCGTGCCGAGCGCCTGTCTCACGGCGTCGACGATGTCATAGTTCCGCCAAGCCATCTTGGGAGTCGACGTGATCCGCCCGCGAGCCCGGTCAATCGGTCCGAATGATCCGATCCCTACCGCCTCGAGCGGGCCGTGTTGCCGGAAGAAGCGGATGACGGCCGCTATAGTTTAGCCGGGGGAACTCGTCGGAAAATGGGCGAGCGTCAAGTCTTCCGGCCCCGTCCCGGCGCCGCAAACGAATTTCGTGCCGCCGGCTTCCATCGCGCCTAACATCACTCCATGGTCCTACGATCGCGGCAGTCGTGGCGGGCGCGGGCAGACATTGGCATGGCGGCAATCTTGAATCGCTGTGGAAATCCGCCGCATCCAAACAACCTGAGCGAGTTCTGACAAGAGGGAGATGGTATCGGCATGAGTAAGCTGGCGGGAAAAGTCGCAGTGGTCACGGGAGCTTCCAAAGGAATCGGAGCTTCGATCGCAGAGCACCTCGCGGCGGAAGGCGCATCCGTCGTCGTCAACTATGCTACCAGCAAGTCCGGCGCGGATTCCGTTGTCCGTCGCATTACCGAAAAGGGCGGCAGGGCGGTCGCGGCCCAGGCGGATGTTTCCAAGCCGAAGGAGATCTCTAACCTGTTTGCGGCGGCCAACGCGGCGTACGGCAAGCTGGACATTCTGGTGAACAATGCGGGCATCTTCGAGTTCGCCCCGCTCGGCTCGGTCACCCCCGACCACTTCCACAGGCAGTTCGACTTGAATGTGCTCGGCTTACTTCTCACCACGCAGGAAGCCGTCAAATTCATCGGCTCCGATGGCGGCTCCATCATCAACATCAGTTCCATCGTCGGTCCCATGCCCGCCCAAGGCGGATCGGTCTACAGCGCCACCAAAGCGGCGGTCGATGCCGTGACCGTTGCCCTTTCCAAAGAGCTCGGCCCCAAAAAGATTCGTGTGAATTCACTCAATCCGGGCATGGTTGAAACCGAAGGGGTCCGCGCCGCGGGCCTGGCGGAGAGCGATTTTCGAAAAAACATCGAGGCGCAAACGCCGCTAGGCCGAATCGCACAACCCGAAGAAATCGCCCGAGCGGCCGTGTTCTTTGCCTCTGACGACGCCGGATGGGTGACCGGGCAGACGCTGATCGTAGCGGGCGGCTTCCGGCAATAGCTCGCCGATTCGCCTCGCTCTACGGCCGCAAACGAATATTGTGCGCTTCTAGCGTGCGCGCGGTGGCCCGGTCCAGGTTGGCGATGGCTTCGGCGACATCGGCCCGGGAGCGGACCTCGCGGTTCCGGGCGTTGATGAAATCCGTCTGGCGCTGCAACACCAGGAACACGGTGGAGGTGCCGGCCTGCAACTGCCGCTGCTCGCTGTCGTACTGGGCTTGGGCGGAGCGGCTGGCCACCGACGACGCGGCCAGACGGGCCTGCGCCGAGGCCACGGCCTGCATGGAATTGCGCACGTCGGCTTCGATGGCCATCCCCACCTGATCGCGAATTGCGTTCAGACGGCGCCCTTCCGCGCTGGAGACCGCCACTTGCGCTTCGGCGGTGCGGTTGCGCAGCGGGAACGAGAACTGGACGCCGAATTGCGCCGTCGGAAAATTACCCACCGCCAGATTGTGAATCGATTGCCCGTAGCTTCCCACCAGGCTCGGCGGAAGGCCGCCGCCGCCCGTCGAAATCGGCGGTAGCAGCGGTAAGCCCGCCAGCGCGCCCAGTTGATTCAAGTATTCCGTGATGCCGGCGAAGCCCGCCGTGAACGGGTTCGGTCCAGGCGGCAGCGGGATGCCGGCTAGCCCCGAACTGGTCAACGTCGCGAACGCATCCACGCGCGGTTTGGCGGCTTCCGCATTGCGGCGCTGGTCGAGACCGTTGACCTCCAGGTTGAGGGTGCTCTCGGCCAGCTCCGGACGCGACCGGCGCGCCTGCTGGAGGGCTTCCTCCAGCGTGGGCAGCGCGCCTTCGGTGGCGAACTGCGTCTCGGGGATCAATTCCGCGCCCCAGAGCAGGTCGTTGCGGTTCGGCAGAATCATGGCTTTCAAGTTGTTTTCCGCCTGCGTGAGCGCCTGCTGGGCCAGAAACAGGTTCTGCTGGAAGGTCGCCACCTGGGTCTGCGCCGCTACCACGTCGATGGGCGACAGGATCCCCTGCTCCGCCTGGCGCCGGTTGCTGGCGTACTGCTGCTCGGCCAGCCGCACCGCTTCAGCCTGCACATCGTACGACTGCGACGCATACACCAGCTCCCAATACGCATCGGTGGCCGCCGTCACCACCTCGATCACGCGCTGCCGAAGCTGTTCGGCGCTGAGCTGCTCGCTTTTGCGGGCCACCTGTAAGCGGTACCGGTTATCGTCGAACCGCAGGCCGCGCCACAGCGGCTGGGTCAGATCGATGCGCAGCGAGGAGGGGTACTGCGGGTTGACCACGGTGAAGGTGCTATTGGTGACCTGGCGCGAATTGGTGAAGGTGGTGGTATAGGAGGCGCCGGTCCACGGAATCAGTCCGGTCACTTGCGGAGCGCCGTTCCATTCCGTCTGAATAAGCTGGCCGTTGGCTGCGCCGCCAATCAACGACGCGATCGGCGTGACGGCCTTGGTGTGGTAGGCGCGTAGTCCGAGCACGGGATCGAAGACGCCCTTGGCCCCGCTCACGTTGTAGCCGGCTTCCGCCCGCAGGATGCGCGAAATCTCCAAGTCGCGGTCGCTCTTGAGAACGCGCTCCAGCGTCTCCGGCAGGGTGATGGTGGTCCGGCCCATCACCCCGATCCGTGGCGGCATCGGAACCTCGGTTAAGGGCTCGATGGGCGCTTCCGCCGGCCCTTGCGCCAAGGCGCAGGCCGCCAGCGCGGCGCTCAGAATGAACTGCAGGGGACGCCCTCTCACGCGTTTCCCCCGGGGAGGGGCTGGCGCGCCACCGGCGCCTCGATCGGTTCGGGCCGCGAGCGTCGCGGCAGCACCGCCCGCGTTCGCGAGAAGAATCGCGCCATGCGGCCGCCCGCCAGGGCGGGGCCCATGTCGTCCCATAACGAGTAGAACACCGGCACCGCCAGCAGCGTCAGCAGCAGGCACAAGGTCTGCCCGCCCACTACCAGCACGCCGATCGACTTGTTCTGTTCCGCGCCGCTGCCGCCCGAAATCACCAGCGGCATCATGCCCGCCACCAGCGCCATCGTGGTCATCAGAATCGGCCGCAGCCGGTCCCGGTTGGCTTGAATGATGGCGTCATACAGCGGCATCCCCGCGGCCCGCAGGCCGTTGGTATGGTCAATCTGCAAAATCGCGTTCTTCTTGACAATCCCGAACAACAGCAGCAGGCCCAGGCCCGAAAAGATGTTCACCGACTGGCCGCCGATGAGCAGCGAGACGATTCCGAATGGGATGGCCAGCGGCAGCGTCAGCAAAATCGTCACCGGGTGGATGAACGATTCGAACTGCGCCGCCAGCACAATGTACATGAAGATGAAGGTCAGCGAAAACGCCAGGATGAAGTAATATCCGGTGCGTCCCAGTTCCTTCGATTGACCCGTCGGCGCCGCGCTGTACCCCGGTTCCATGCCCAAGGCATTCGCGCCGTCCGCGATGCTTTGCTGGATTCCATACTGTGAGAAGCCGGGCAGCACATTGGTCATCAGGGTCACCTGGCGCTGCCGTTGCAGCCGGTTGATCGACGACGGCCCCGTCCCCGGATGCATGTGCACCACTTCGTCCAGGCCGACAAACCCCACCTTCGACGAAGGCACCGTCATCTTGGCCAGCCCTTCCGGACTGCCGCGGAACTGCTCCTGCGCCCGCACTACCACGTCATACTGATCTTCGCCGGCATCGAACTGCGAAGCCGTCTGCCCCGCCACCAGCGTGTTCAGCGCCTGCTCGATGTCCGCCACCTGCACTCCCAAATCGGCGGCGCGCGCCCGGTCGATATCCAGCCGCACTTCCGGCGTCCCCGAGCGCAGCGAGCTGTCGATGTCCACCGTCCCCGGCGTCTTCTTGAGCTTCGTCAGCAGCGTGTTCGAGTATTGAGCTAACTTCTCGAGATCCGGCCCCTGGATCGCGTACATGACATCGGCTTGATTGAAATTCTGGTTGCCGCCCACCTGGTTCACCTGGCCCACCGAAGTAACCACTTCCGGCGGGACCTTCTTGAACAACGTGCGGGTGCGCGCCATCAGCTGGGCCTGGCTGAGGTCGCGCTTGTCCAGGTCGGCCAGCTTCACGAAAATCGTCGCGGTGCTCACCGCCTGGTCCGAACCGGAGCCTACCGTGGTGAGCGTGTGGTCCACTCCCGGAAGTTTGCGGATGTCCGCGGCCACCAGTTCCGCGATGTTGGTGGTGGCGGCCAGGGACGTGCCCTCCGGCGCCCGCACGTACGTGTTGAACATGCTCTGGTCGTTCTGCGGCGTGAAGGCTTTGTTCACCACCATAAACAAGGGAACGATGCTGAAAATGGTCACTACGCAGATTCCCACCATGATCTTGCGATGCGCCATGGCCCACTCCAGCATGCTGGTGTAGTGGCGGTCCAGAAAGCGGAAGAATCGCGAGTCTTTCGAGCTGTGACCCTGGCCCGTGGCCGGAGCCGGCTTCACAAATCGCGAGCACAGCATGGGCGTCAGACTGAAGGAAACCAGCATCGAAACCGCGATGGCGAACGCCGACGTGAACCCGAACGAGCTCATAAAGCGCCCGACGATTCCGCCCATGAAGCCCAAGGGCAGGAAGACCGCCAGCAGCGAGAGAGTCGTCGCCATCACCGCCAAGCCGATTTCCTTGGTTCCTTCCATGGCCGCCTGATAGGGCGTCATGTGCTTCTCTTCGATAAACCGGAAGATGTTCTCGAGCACAATGATCGCGTCGTCGATCACAATCCCGACCATCAGGGTCAGCGCCAGCATCGAAATCGTGTTGAGGGTCAGGTTCATCGCCGCCATCAGCGCGAACGCCGAGATGATCGACGTCGGAATGGCCACCGCCGCAATCAGCGTGGTCCGGATATTGGTCAGGAACAGGAAAATGATGATGCTGGCGAACACGCTGCCTTCGATCAGGTGATGCTTGATGTTGTCAAGCGACGCCGTAATGAACGTCGATTGATCGCTGATGATGTCGGCCCGGACGTCCTTGGGTAGAGTGGGTAGAATCTCCGTCAGGCGCTGGCGCACCGAATCGGCGGTCGAAACCGTATTGACGCCCGATTGCTTGGAGACCACCAGGGTCACGGCCGCGTTGCCGTCCAGCCGCGAGGTGGTGCGCGGCTCCTCCGCGCTGTCTTCGGCGTAGCCGATGTCCTTCACCTTGACTACGTAGTCCTTGCGGTTGGCGATCGTGATGTCGTTGAACTGCGCCGGATCCACAATCCGGCCGGTGGTGCGCACGCTGAACTCGCGCGCCCCGGCGTTCAGGGTTCCGGCCGGAAGCTCCAGATTCTGCGCCCGCACCGCGTTCAACACATTGGTCACCGTCAGGTTGTACGCGCGCAGCCGGTCCGGGTCCACGTTCACGTGAATTTCCCGGTTGGCGCCGCCCACAATCGTGATCTCGCCCACGCCCTTGGCGTTCTCCAGCTTCTGCTTGATCAACTTGTCCGCGATCATGGTCACGTCCCGCAGCGAACGCTGCGCCGACACCGCGATTTGCATCACCGGCGTGGCGTCGGGATCGAACTTCTGAATCACCGGCTGCTTGGCGCTCTGCGGCAACTGCGGCACAATCAGGTTGACCTTGTTCTGCACTTCCTGCGCCGCCACGTCGCCGTCCTTCGACAGCTCGAACGTCACGATCACCAGCGAGTAGCCTTCCGACGAAGTCGACCGCACTTCGTCCACCTGGCTGATGGTGTTCACCGTGTCCTCAATCTTCTTGGTGATCTCGGTTTCGACCTCCTCCGGCGAGGCGCCCGGGTTCGACACCGAGACCGACACGGTGGGGATGTCGATCTTCGGAAACAGGTCCACCCCCAGGCTGAAATACGAAAATAATCCGACCACCACCAGCGACAAAACCAGCATCGTCGCAAAGACGGGTCGTTTGACGCAAAGCTGCGCTAACGCGTGCATGAGTTCCTCTTGCTTAGGACCTGGTCACGACGGGCGCGCCGTCGAACAGGTCGCCCTGGTTGCTGATCGCCACCGAATCTTTTCCCGAAAGTCCTGAATTGATGCGAATCATTTCGCCCACAATGTCGCCGGGCACCACCACGCGCAAATGCGCTTTGCCCCCGTCCACCGTGAACACCTGGTAGGAATCCGTGGTCTTGTCGCGGATTACCGCCTGGCGCGGAATGAATACCGCGTCCTCGCCGCCCGGCAGCAGCACCCGCGCGGTGGCGAACATGCCCGGCCGCAGCTCGCCCTTGGCGTTTTCGAAGCGCGCCTCCACCGTGAACACGCGCGAATTCGGATCCACCGACGGATTGATCGCCGTGACCCGCCCGGTGAACTCGCGATTCGGATACGCCGCCACCCGCGCCACCACCGTCATGCCGATGCGCGTCTGCCCCGCCCGCTGTTCCGGAGTCTGCAGTTGCAGCTTCACCAGCCCCACCCGCACCATGGTGGCGATCTTGTTGGTCAGCGCCACGTATTCGCCCGCCGCCACTGACCGCGCCGTGATATAGCCATCGAACGGCGCGCGAATCGTGGTGTCGTCCAGCGCCTTTTGCGCCTGCGCCAGTTGCGAGCGCACTCCCTCTTGCGAAGCCTGCGAAAACTCGATGCCGCGGTAACTCTGCCGCGCCAGGTTGAGCGCCGCTTCGTATTGCTGCTTCACCGCGTTCACCTGGGCGTCCGCCGTTTCCTGCTGCGTCCGGACCTTGTCGTACGTGCTCTTCGAAACATCGCCGGTCCTGACCAGCCCCTCGTACCGCTTGGCGTCCGCCGCGGCCAGCCGGGCCTGCGCCTCGGCCGACTCATAGTTCGCCTTCGCCGCCGCCACTTCCGGAACCTTGTTGACGTCGAAGTCCGCCCCGTCGGTCACCCCGATCCGCGATTGCGCCTGCCGCACTGCAAACACCGCTTGGTCCATCTGCGCCTTGGCCTGATCCAGCTTCAACTGGGCGTCCCGGTGATCTAGTTCGCAGATCACTTGCCCTTGCTTCACAAAATCTCCAACGTCCACCGGCGTCGCGATCACCCGCCCGGCCACCAATGGCGCCACGTCCGACGTTTCGTCGGGGTTGAACGTCCCGGTCTCTTCGAAGGACGCCGGCACGGTTTTCACCAGGGCCTGCGAGGTTGAGATCCGGATGGCTTGCGCGTTTTGCTGCGCGTTGACCGTGCTGCTCTGCTTCGAACACCCGGCCGCGAACAGAATACCGATTAGGACTACGATTGGCGCGATACGAATCATATTCTTTCTCTACTTCGTTGCCGCTGGCTGAGGCCGGATTCCGTGCATCATGATCTGGACGAAGCTCTCGATCACCTCGTCATCGGAAACGCCCTCGGCCGTGTAACCGAACATCTGCGTGGCCATGGCATGGTTCTTTGCCATCCCGGCGATCGCCCCAACGATCGCCCCGGGACGCAACCCGCTGATCGAACCCTCCCGCTGTCGCCGCGCGAAATAGTCGCACAACAACTCATATACCGGGGTCACCAGCTGCCGATTGTGCGCCAGGCCCAGTTCGTGACCTTCGAGAGCGGCGAACAGCAGCACCCGCTCGTAGCCTGGATCCTCCCGGTAGGACTTCAGGATGGCCCGCGCGATCGCCCGCAGCACTTCGTCATCGTCGTTCCGCTCCATGCAGGCCTTGATGCCGTCCAGAGCCTCCTGGAACTCCGGCGATTGGACCCGGTAGTCCAAAACCGCCGTATAGAGCGCCTGCTTGGTGGGAAAGTGCCGGAAAATGATGGCCTCCGTCACCCCGGCCGCCCCGGCCACCTCCTTCGTGGTGGTGCCTTCGAAGCCCTTGCGGGCGAACACGGCGAGCGCCGCTTCCAGCAACTGGTGCCGCCGGTCCGTGCCCGACATCCGCGGGCGGGGCTGGGTTTGGAGCATGTGGATCTATTATAAGTAAGTGCTGACTTACCTGTCAAATCAGCCGTAATTCGATGGCTAGGCATCAAATATTCGCCATGATATGATGTTTCTATGCGCACCACCCTCACCCTCGACCCCGACGTGGCTCAAACCCTCAAGGCGCGCATGGCCGGCCGTAACGCGACTCTCAAAGAGGTGATCAATGAGGCGTTGCGGAAGGGGCTGAGTGTCGAGCCGCAAACCCCAAAGAAACCGTTTCGAGTAACCTCGTATTCCCTGGGGTTCCGTCCCGGAATTGATACCGATAAGCTGGGGCAACTCGCGGACGAACTCGAAACGCAGGCTTTCGCGACCAAGGCAGCTCGGAGTCATAAGCGCCGGTGATTCTCCCCGACGTGAACATACTGATCTACGCCTACAATCGCGACTCCGCGCAGCATCCGGCCGCGGAAAAATGGTGGGAGCAGGCGCTTCAGGGGGATGTCGGTCCGATCGGCCTGGCTTGGGTGACCATCCTCGGCTTCCTCCGCATCGTCACCAGCCGCACCGTGCTCGAACGGCCTCTGCGTGTCGAAGATGCGGTGGCGATTGCCCGCACCTGGCTGCAGCAGGACTCTGTCCGCGTCGTCACCCCTGGAGAACAGCACAGCGAGATCCTGTTCCGGCTGCTCACCGAATTGGGCACAGCCGCCAACCTCACCGCCGACGCGCACCTGGCCGCCCTGGCTCTCGAGTATCGCGCGCAGATCGCCAGTACCGATGCCGATTTCGCCCGCTTCCCCGGCCTCCGCTGGTTCAATCCGCTGTCAGGGCGCCCGCGCGCCTAAGGTTCACTCGCACCGCAGCGCCACCACCGGATCCACGCGGGCCGCTTTCACGGCCGGAATCCACGAGGCGCACAGCGCCACGGCGGCCAGGACGAAGGCCACGGCTGCGACCAGCCGCATCCCTAAAGCCCGTAGGTAGCCGGGCGAGGCCACGTTCAAACGGATGACATGCCTGGTGGCGGGATTACGGTCGGCGGGAAACGCCGGGGTGTCTCCGAACAGAATCCAGTTCGAGGTCCCCGCGGCCTCCACTCCTGGCAGCGATTCGACGGCCCGCAGCATCTCGCGCCAGTAGGACTCCCGGGCCGCTGGCGGATCGTAGGGATGCCCGGTGAGCAAGGCTCGCAGCACCACGACGCGTTCCGGCGCGAACCCCGCAGGATGCGCGCTCATCCGCCAGAAGCTCTTCACCATCAGGCCTGCGCCTGCGAGCAGGACCATCGCCAGCGCCAGCTCCGCGGTCACCAGCAGCCGCCGCAGCCGCAGTCCCGAAAGACCGGGCGAGGTCCGGCCGCCGTCCTGAAGCGCGTCGCGCAAGTTGTTCCGGCCCGGTAGGACCGCCGCGCCGGCTCGCAAGAGAAACACGGATCCCAGCGAAACCGCCAGGGTGAAGGCCAGCACGCGACCATCGAGCGTAGTTTCCACCAGCCTCGGAATCGCGTAGGGCGCGAGGCGCAGCAGCGTGGCGAGGGCGCCGCGCGCCAGCAGCAGACCAATGACGCCGCCAGCCACCCCGAGCACCGCGCTTTCGGCCACCTCCAGACGAATGAGACGGCCGCGTCCCGCGCCCAAGGCCGCGCGCACGGCGGTCTCCCGGCGGCCGGCGGCGGCCCGAGCCAGCAGCAGGTTGGCGACGTTGACACACGCCATCAGCAGCACGAACGTGCTCGCCGCCAGCAGGATGAGCAAGCCCGCGCGCGCCGCGCCGACCAGTGTTTCCGAAAGCGGTTCGACTCGCAAGTTTGTCCCGGTGTCCGGCGTCCGGCCCCTTTCCCGCTGCAGGTGTTCTTGCAGAGTCCGCAGTTCGGCCTGGGCCTGCGCGCGCGCGATCCCCGGTTTCAATTCCGCCACCGCTTGCCCGGCCAGGTTCCCCGGACCGCTCATCGGCGCCACGGGAAAATAAGTCTCGACCGGCCCGGGGTTATCCGCCACCCACCACATGGGGAACTGGAACCGGAAGCCCTTGGGAAGCACGCCCGTGATGGTGGCTGTGCCCCCGTCCATTTGCACGGAGCTGCCGACCACCCGGGGGTCGCCGCCGAACTGGCGTTCGAAGAGATCCCAGGAAAGCACCACCGCCTGCTGTTCTTTGGGGCCGAAGAGACGCCCCAGCGCGGGCCGCGCCGCCGCCAGCGCCCAGAAGTCGCCGGTGATGGAGACTCCGCTAACCCGGATCGCTTCTCGCGATGTGGCGAGCGTCGTTGGCTGGTAGGTGAAGGTGGCCAAGGCGTGGAATGACTGCGCCCGGTTCCGCCATTCGAGGGCTTCGGAGATACCCACCAGGGTCCGCCGAATGTTGGGATCGTAGGTGCCGAGCCACATCAGCCGCTCCGGGTGCGGAAAAGCCAGCGGCCGCAGCAGCACCGAGTTGATCACACTGAACACGGCCGTGTTCATGCCGATGCCGAGAGCCAGCGTGAGGATTACCGCCAACGCGAAGCCGGGGTTGCGGCGCAGGCGTCGCAGCCCGTAGCGGATGTCCCGAGCCAGTTGCTCCATCCACAACCAGGTCCAGACGGCGCGGGTGTCTTCCATCACCCGCGTGACATTGCCGAATTTGCGGCGTGCCGCGGCGCGTGCCGCTTCGGGCGTCATGCCGCGCGCGATGTTTTCGCGCGTCTCGCGCTCGATATGATCGCGGACGTCGTCAGCGAGGCCGGCGAGCGCGTGCCGCCGTCGGAACGGATTATTCATAGCGCAACGCGACCAGCGGATCCACGCGTGCCGCTTTCCGCGCGGGAATCCACGCGGCCAGCAGGGCGATGGCAGTCAATAGAAAAGCCACCGCGGCAAACGTCGCGGGGTCGGACGGTGTCACCTCGTAGAGCAGGCTGGCCATCAGGCGAGTCAGCCCGAAGGCTGCGCCCAGGCCGACGGCGATGCCGAACAGAGCGGTCCCCATTCCTTGGCGGACCACCATGCCGACGATCTGGCCGCGCTGCGCGCCCAACGCCGCGCGCACGCCGATTTCCTGGGTTCGCTGGGTTACAGAATACGCGATCACTCCGTAGATCCCCATCAACGCCAGCGCCAGCGCGGACGCGGCGAATGTTCCCAGCAGGAAGAGATTGAGACGCCGCGGCGCGATGGATTCGGCCAGCTCCTGTTCGAGCGTCCGGACTTCGTAGACGGGCTGGGTGCGATCGATATTGGCGACCAGATTCCGAATGGCGGGCGCCATTGCCGAAGCGTCCGATGAAGTCCGGACCATCACGCTCATGACTACCAGAAATCGAGATTGCCGATAGGGAATATAGATCTCGGGTTGGGGCGGGGCATCGAGCTTTGAATACTTCAGATCGCCGACCACGCCGACGATGGTGGCGGCGGTGTTGTGTTGTCCCGGAGCGGCGCCCGGCAGCGACAACTGCCGGCCCACCGGGTCGGATGCCCCGAAGATCTCGCGGGCGAGGCTCTCATTGACCATCGCGGCCGGCGCCGTTTCGTCGTCCGTGAGCCAGCGTCCTCTGACCAGAGGCATTCCCAAGGTTCGGCCGAGCCCCGACGAAATGACATAGTAGTCGGCCTGTGGGGCCCTCGAGCGCGGAGCGAGTGCCGAATGGGGCATTGAGACCAGGCCGCGAGCAAACGAAAGGATCAGGCCGGCGGATTCGACACCAGGAGCACGCTGCACGTGGTCGAGCACCTCCTGCGCAAATTCCTGCTGGCGGGCCAACGCGCGATATTGCGGCCCGGAAAGCGAGATGCGCAAGGCCACAATGCGCTCGGGAGCGAAGGCAGCGGGATGGGCGTTCATGCGCCAGAAGCTTTTCAGCATGAGCCCGGCGCCGGTCAGCAGGACCAGGGCCAAGGCTAGCTCGGCCGCGACCAGGAACCGTCGCAGAGGCAGGCCGGCGGAAGCGGCGGAGGAGGTGCGGCCTCCCTGCTTGAGCACGTCATAGGCGCGGGAACGCCGCAGGAAAATCGCCGGACTCACGCCGAAGATCAGCCCCGTGACGAGCGAGGCCGCCAGAGCAAACAGAAGCACCCGGCCATCCATGGTGGTTTCCTCTAGCCGCGGCAGAGCCAGGGGAGCGAACTGCACGATGAGCGCTACTGCCAGGCGCGCCAGAACCACGCCCGCAGTGCCTCCGAGCAGGGCGAGCGCGAAACTCTCTCCGAGAAACTGCCGGATGAGGCGCGCGCGTCCGGCTCCGATCGCGGTACGAATGGCGATCTCCTTTTGCCGGGTGGCGCCGCGCGCCAGCAGGAGATTCGCGATATTGGCGCAAGCGATGAGCAAGACAAAGCTCACCGCGGCCAGCAAAATCAGCAGAGCCGGCCGCGCGTCTCCCACCAGTTTTTCCTGAAGAGGCGTGACCTTGAGTTCGGTATCCCCACCAAAAGTGTTGGGATTGTCACGGACGATGCGCGCCTGAATCCCTTCGAGTTCGGTACGGGCGCGGTCGATCGGGACATCGGGCTTCCGCTTCGCCACCACCATCTCGATGGAAGACGCGCCGGTGCGAATCGGAGGCTCCCACGCCACCGCATCGGGGATATAGGCCTCGATATCGGTGCCCTCGGAGTCCAATCCATTCCCCGCGGCTCGCGCGGGTTGCGGGAACAGAAAGCGAAAGTTCTTGGGAAGCACGCCGAGGATGGTCTCGGGCCGCCCGTTCAGGGTGACGGTCCGTCCGACGGCGCCCGGGTCGCGGTGGAACTGCCGCTCAAACAGCCGGTCGGAAAGAACGACGCCGCCGCGGTCGGCAGACGTGAACAGCCGTCCCAGCGCCGGTCGGGCGCCGGAGAGGCTCCAGAATTCGGGGGTCACCTCGGCGATGCGGTGCTGCTCGGCTCCCTCCGCCGTGGAGAGGGTCTGGTCCCCATATCCATACGCCGTCATCGACTCGAACGATTTGGATTGAGTCTTCCAATCGGAGTAGTCCGGCCCGCTGACTAGTTCCGCTTTGAACATCCGGTTGTAATTGGCCAGCCACACCAGGCGTTCAGGCGCCGGGTACGGCAAGGGGCGAATCAGAACCGCGTTGACCAGGCTGAACACCGCCGTGTTCATGCCGATTCCCAGCGCCAGCGTCAGGACGATGACGGCGGTAAAGGCGGGATTGCGGCGCAGGCCGCGGAGGCCGTAGCGCAGGTCCTGGAAAAATTGTTCCAGCCACGCCCAGACCCAGACCGCCCGCGTCTCTTCCATCACGCGGCCGACATTGCCGAACTTGCGCCGCACCGCCGCGCGCGCGGCTTCGGCCGTCATCCCGCGCTCCATGTTCTCTCGCGTCTCGCGCTCGATGTGATCTCGGATTTCATCGTCGAGGTTGTCCAGCGGATGACTCATGAGCGGCTCTCCCCGGTGGCCGGCCGCAGGATCCGCGCGATCGCGCCGGCCAGTTTGTCCCACTTGGTGGTCTCCACTTCCAGCTGTTTGCGGCCTTTGGCCGTCAGCCGGTAAAACTTGGCCTTGCGGTTGTTTTCCGAAGTGCCCTCCCCAAACGAGATCCAGCCCCGCTTGATCAGCCGGTGCAGCGCCGGGTACAGCGAGCCCTGCTCCACCAGCAGCACGTCCTCGGAGTTCTGTTCGATGGCTTTGACGATTGCGTGCCCGTGCGCCGCACCCCGCCGGAGAGTCTGGAGAATCAGCAGGTCGAGCGTGCCTTGCAACAGCTCGACTCGTTCGTCTTTGGTAGACATTCTAGGTGGAGGATACACGCGTTCCAGTAGAATGTCAAGGTGAGTGTCGGGGAAGCTGCGAGCGGCTGGCCGCGCCCTAGTGCGACATCGCGTACATGACGTAGTTCACGCCCAGCCGGATGGCTAGATCGGAGAACTTGGAAGGATAGCGCGGCGAGTCGGCCCATTCCCAGGCGTCGCCGGTGTCCTGATTGAAGTTGGCAACCACCATGACGCGGCCTTTGTCATCGTAAATTCCGATCCACCGCCCCACCTTGCCCCCGTTCTTCGAGCCTTCGCGAAGATGCTCCGCGCCAGGGATCACAAACCGGTCGCTGATGTCATACACCGTGTGGAAGATCTGGTCGGCGTTATCGATGTCGACGATGGGACGGTCGGGGAAAGCGAACTTGATTCGCTTGACGAATTCGGCCCACTCCTCCGGGCCGTGGAAATCGTCGGCGAAGAAGAAGCCGCCGCGGAGGCAATATTCGCGCAGCAGCCGGCCCTCTTCCTGGGTCAAGCCCCATTCACCCGCCTGGACGGCATAGAGCCAGGGCCAGTCATAGGCGTCGCCGTCTTCCAGCAGAACGGGCTGTTCGGCGGAACGGACGTGAATCCGGGTGAGGCGTCGCATGGCGAGCGAGAAGTGCCGGTCGGCGCGCGGGTAGTCCTGGGTCCACAGGGACAACCCTTCCCGGAAATCGCCGTCGTAGCGGCCGCGATAGCCATCCAGCGGGCCTCCCGGAAACATCAATCGAGCGAAGACCCACTCGGTCTTCTCGTTATAATCTTGCGGCAAAGGGAAGTCGTTGTACTCGACGGCGGGGAATTCACGAAACGGGCGTTGAAAGGCGTACACGCCGCCGAGCAGGGCCAAGCCGCACCCTACGCCGCAGAGCAGCTTTCGCAGAACCATACGCCCCCTCCTGAGAATATCACTCGGGAAGAGCCGCAAGGCTCTGGGGCACCTGGCCCTTTCCGGCCGGCCGTGATCCGGCGGGAAGTAGAAAATCCAAAGATAGAGACGTTGTGTGCAATTTTGATCAACACTTCCGCGATCAGTCGGTTAACGTGAAGACTCAACCCCATGGCCGCGATACCCTTTCCAGCGGAATACCTCAGGTACCCCTCTACTGAAGCTGCCGCCACCAGTTATGACCGGCGCCGGCACCTTCGCTTTCCCTTTGCCTCAAAGCTCCACTATTCACTCAAGTCTGGAGATGCCGGAGAAGGCGTGCTGACGAACATCAGCAGCCGAGGAGTACTTTTCAGCTGCGGGACTCAACTCCCGGTTGGAAGATTGATTCAAATCTTCCTTCCCTGGCCCACCCTCCTCAATGGGAGCTGTCCCTTGCAGCTTCGCATCCAAGGCTGCGTCATTCGCAGCGAACGGTGGGGAACGGCGGCTACGATTCGGAGATACGACTTCCATACCGCCTCGCGAAAGCCGCTGGAGAGCGTGAAAGCCAGCGGTGGCTGGCCTCCCCTAATACGCCGCGCGCGATAATCAAGCGCATGGCGACTCTAGGACTCATTGAATACCAAGCGGCCACCGCGGAGGTGCGGGCGGTTTATGACGACATCAAGGCCACCCGCCAGACCGACTCCATCAACAATTTCTGGAAGGCTTTGGCCCATGATCCGGTGACGCTGCGCCGCACCTGGCAGAGCGTCAAGGAGATCATGGCGCCGGGCGCGCTCGACGCCGTCACGAAAGAGATGCTCTACCTCGCGGTGAGCGCCACCAACCAGTGCGGCTACTGCATCGCGTCGCATACGGCCGCGGCCCGCAAGGCCGGGATGACCGACGCCATGCTGGCCGAGCTGATGGCCGTGGTGGGCATGGCCAACGAGACCAACCGGCTGGCCAGCGGCTATCAGGTCGAAATCGACGACCGCTTCAAGTCATAACCGGAGCCGTAAGTAAATCGCCCCAGGCGTGGACTTGCGGGCGTACGGGCCGGTGCGCTCGAAGCCGGCGCGCTCATACATGGCGAGCGCGTTCGCCATCACCGGGAGCGTGTCGCCAACCATCTCGCGATAGCCGGCGCTCCGCGCCTCGGCGATCAACCACTCGAGCAGCGCGCGGCCAACGCCCTGGCCGCGGAAACCCGGCCGCACGAACAGCCGCTTGGCTTCGCAGCGTTCCGCGTCGAAGCGGCGCAACGCCACGCAGCCCGCCGCTACATTGTCCACCCACGCGAGCGCCAGCCGGCCGCCGGGCGGGCTGTACGCGCCGGGCAGGCCCGCCAATTCCACATCGAAGTTCTGAAAGCAGGGACTGAACCCGAAAGATAGCCAGTATTCCTCGAACAGGCGGCGGACTTCTTCGATCTGCGCGGCGGATTCGACGGCCAGTACCCGCATATCTACTCGCGCGCCGTCAGCAGGTCGCGGTAGAGGCGGAAGACCCGCGCGAAGTCCAGATCCAGCATCAGAGTCACGGGGGTGGCCTCGGGCGCCTGGCGGCGATCGAGCGGAATGGTGGCGCCGTAGAAACGGCCCCAGGCCACTTGCGCGTCCAGATAGCGCGGCGCCGAGCGGGTGACGAATCCGGGGTCGAGCAGCCAGGCCGTGGCCAGCACATCCCACATCGGCACCGCGGCTTCCGGATGCTTCACGAAGCCCGGATAGCGGTTCCCGTAGTCTTCGCGGAACAGCTCGGTGATGGGGGTGCCGGCGGCGGCGATCTGGTCGTATTCCGGCTTGCGCAACTGCGCGCGGTTGCAGATGTCCAGGTCGAACAGCACTTTCTTGGGAATGCGCGAGCGCAGCACGATGCGCGCGGCCTCGGCGTCGAACCAGAAGTTGAACTCGGCCGCCGGCGAGGCGTTGCCGGGCGCCGTCATGCTGCCGCCCATCATGACGATCTGCTGGATCCGGGTCTCGATCTCGGGATGCAGCCGGAGCGCCAGCGCGATGTTGGTGAGCGGGCCGAGCGCCAGCACCGTGACCTGGCCGGGATGCTGGTCGATCTCCGCGGCCAGGCGTTCGACCGCTCCGTCTCGTGCCGCCCGTCCCGCGAGTTTCGCTCCGGGCGCGGGAACCACGGCGTTGAAATCGTCCGCGAAAGCGCCGCTGAACTCTAACGGCCCCCAGCGGCGGCTTTCCTCGCGCGCCATGGCCGCGGTGTGCAGCAGAGGCGTTTGGGCGCCGCGGTAGACCGACATCGGGCGCTTCAACAAATCGAGAATATGAAACACGTACTCCGCGGCTTGCGGACTCCACACGTTGCCCGGCACTACCGTAATGGCCGAGACCGACACCTTGGCGGGACTGCGCAGCAGCATCACCAGGGACGCGCCGTCATCGCCGAACAAACCACAATCGGTGTCGACCACGACGTTCTCTCGCGCCGCCACCGGCCATGCCAGCAGCAGGATTCCGGCCCACACGCGCCGCATGCAGGCTACCCGTTTCGAATCTCGCGATAGTACAGCCCCAGGTCGAGCGCCGGCGGCGGGTGGCCCATGGCGCGCAGAAATCCGGAAACCTGGCCGCGATGATGGCTTCCGTGATTGACTACGTGCAGGACGATCTGCCACAACACACTGGTGTACGCGTGGCCCTTGGTGTCTTTGTACGCGACGGTCGAGTCCGTCTGCTCGCCGGTCAGCGCTGCGGCCCAATGCTGCCAGCGCTGGTGCAAGGCCGGCCAATCGTTCTGCAATACCGGGAAGTGATAGTCCGCGTCGGTGGTGAAGGCTGGGCTGGGTGCGCCGGTGACGCGCGCCAGCCAGATGCGATCGGCGGCATAAACATGGACGAGCGTCCCCAGCACATGGCGGTCGGCCGTCTGGAAGTCGCGGTTCAGTTCGTCGGGAGTCAGCCGGGATGCGGCGCCAACCAGACGCTGGCTGGCCCAGGCCGAATAGGCAAGCTGCGTGCGAAGAACGTCCGGTGAGATGACCATACTCGTCATTATCTCGTGGACGCGCTTCGCGGCGGAACGGCTTACGCCGCCACGGCAAACGGCCGGGGACGAGCGCTTTCGCGCGCGCCGGAGACCTCGGTCCCGGCTGCCAGACGCCGGGCCACCTCGCTGTACATCTGGATGGCCGCGCGCAATTGCCGGACTTCCTCTTCGAGACCCGCCTTCTCTTCCCGCAGGCGGTGGATGTCGTTCCAGGTTCGCTGCCGCATGATTCGACTATGCCCCGGACCCGCCCAAAAGGCTATGCACAGGTTGTGAAGGATGTGTAAAAAGCGGAGAAAAAGTTAGTGTTACCGGGCGCGCCCCCTGGATGGAACGAACGGCCCGCGGCCGCCGGATGTACAATGTGCGCATGCGAACGGTACCGCGTCTTTCGAAGGCCCTGATTGCCGCCGGCGGCGCAATGGCGTGTTGGGCGGCAGCGGATGGACCTTGGCGGTGGAGCGGTTCTAATGGCGCCGGCGCCGTGACGCTGCTGCTGGTGGGCGATATCAATGTGCAGCAACGCGCCGAGCCTGCCGCCGTATTCGTGCACGTGCGCGAGACGTTGCAGCGGGCCGATCTGGTGTATGGCAATCTGGAAGGCCTGCTGGTGAAGTCCGAGGGGCCGGACCAAGACATCCCGGACAAGAGCGGCTGGCAGCATGTTGGCCCGGAAGAGATCCAGGCGTTGCAGGCGGGCCATATCCAGGCGGTCGGAGTGGCCAACAACGTGGCCTACGGACGCGAAAACATCCTGCGCAGCCTGGCGGTTCTGGATGCCCATGGCATCGCGCATACCGGCGGTGGGGCGAATCTGGAGGAGGCGCACCAACCGGCGATCGTCGAGCGCCACGGCGTCCGCTTCGGATTCCTGCAATACACGGCGAAGTGGTATGTGGAGGACCATCAGATCGCGACCGCTACCGCGCCGGGCGTGGCACGACTCAAATCGCAGGATGGGGTGACGATCGATCCATCGGATTTGAGCCGGATGCGCGAAGATATCCGGCGGCTGCGCCCGCTGGTGGATGTGGTGGTGGTGTCGAGCCACAATCGGGATGGCCTGACGGGCCGGGAGAGCGCTCCGGCGGCCGACGACCGTCCGGCGCGCCCGCAGGATCTGTTCGCCCCCATCACGCTGGGACCGAGGTTCTCGCAGGCTGAGCCCTACGAGAAAGTACTGGCGCACGCCGCCATCGATGCCGGCGCGGACGTGGTCTACGGCCACGGCTCGCACGTGTTGCAGGGCGTGGAAGTCTACCTGGGCAAGCCCATTCTGTACAGCGTCGGCAATTTCGCGATGGACTGGATCCGCATGCGCCCCAACAAGGAGGGCATGGCGGTCCGCGTGGTGGTGCGGGGCAAGAGCGTGCAGCGAGTTTCGTTCGTGCCGCTCACGCGCGACGCCGAGACCCAGAACGTGGTGATGCTCGATCCGTCTGCGGGCGAAGGCGCGAGGCTGCTCGACAAAGTGAAGAGCCTGTCCGGGGATACGCCGTTGCACGTCGACGGACAGGAAGTGGTGCTGGTGGAGAAGAAATAGCTTCGTCAAAGCTAGGCCCGCTTCCCGCGCGGGAACACGAACCAGTCGCTCAGGAAGAAATTCGCCAGCGAGCCGGCGGCGATGCTCAGCAGGTTGGCAATGAGATATTGGATGTGAAAGCGGCCCACCAGCAGGCGCATGAGCGCCAGGTTGGTGACCAGGGAAACCAAGCCCGTGCTGAGGTTGAAGCGCAGCAACCGCAGCACCACGCCGCGGGGACCGGTCCGGTCCACCCAGGTCCACCGCTCGTGCCACACGAAATTGTGCAGCACCGCGGTCTCCACGGCGAGGCCGGTGGCTACCAGATAGTGGATACCGAGCCCGCTACGCAGGATCGCCAATGCCGCCAACTGCACGCCAATCCCGATGGCGCCCACAGTATTGAACTTCAGCCAACGCTGAAAGAAATCGCGGACCTTCACGGAAGGCGCTCGGAGCGATACAGAAGCGCCGTGTGCCGGATCACGGCCACGATCAGCATGAGCGCCATCCCGACGATGCCGACGGCGCCGCCGACGTCGAACAATCGGTAGCTGCCGCCGAACAATCGAACTACCGGCCGGTAGAGCAGGGCGATATTTCCGATCGCGAGCAGAATCCGCAGTTCCGTCGGGCTGAACTTCCAGAACGAAAGGTGGAAGGTCCCGATGGTGTAGGTAGCCAGATACACCTCAATGGAAAGCATGAAGTACGCCACCAACAGACCCGCCGCAATGCCGGCGCTCATGTAGCCGGAAAGCGCCAGCCCGCCGAGCAGGAAAAAGGTGCCGAAGGCGTCCACCACATGATCGACGTAGAACCCGTAGCGCGGCCGCTGGCGGTTGCGCACCCGGGCCAGCGTGCCGTCGAGGCTGTCGCCCAGCCAGTTCAGCGCCAGGAACGCGATCACCAGCAGCAGGCCAAGGCGGTCGGAGCGCGCGTACCAATAGCTCAGCCCCGCGCCGAGGAGCGCGACCAGCCCCAAGGCGGTGAGATGGTCGGAGTGGATCGAGGCCGGCGTGTGACGGGCCAGCCAGACCAGGCACTTCTTCTCCAGTGGCGCCAGCAAGCTGACCTGCGCGCGGTCGGCCTCCCGGAATGGATTCTTGGGGGCGCTCACAGAATTCCTGTCTCCATCCTAACAAGGGAAACTTGGACGGCATCGGGAGAGAATGGAGAAGTGAGATCAGCGGCCCTGTTCTTCGGTTTCGTATGGATTCTGGCGGCCGCCGATCCCACCAAGGTCGAGCTCAAGCCGCAGACCGACCAGGCCTTCGTCCGCTATGTCCAGGCCACGGAGGAGCGCCTGGACAAACAGCGGGCGGAGGGCGCTTTTCTGTGGGTGGACGGCGCGCCGGAGCGTCTGCGGAGTGTCCGAAGCGGCCAGATTCTGGTGCAGCCGGTGACCGGCCCGGGCGACGTGGCCGTGCCGGACGGATTGATTCACGATTGGATCGGCGCGGTATTCATCCCCAACACGACACTGGAGAAAACGCTGGCGCTGGTCCAGGACTACGACCGCCACAAAAACATCTACAAACCGGAAGTCCGCGATTCGAAGCTGCTCCAACGAAACGGCAATGACTACCAGGTCTTTCTGCGCCTGCTCAAGAAGAAGGTTTTGACAGTGGAGCTGAACACCGATCACGCGGTGCACTACGTTCCGCTGGATTCGAAACGCTGGTACAGCCGTTCCTCCAGCACGCGCATCGCGGAGCTGGCCGGCGGCCGGGAGTTGCCTCCGGGCCAGGATCACGGCTTCTTATGGAGGCTGAACTCCTACTGGCGATTCGAGGGGCGCGACGGCGGCGTCTATGTGGAGTGTGAAGCCGTTTCGCTGACGCGCAGCGTGCCTACGGCCTTAGGCTGGCTGATTAACCCGATCATCCAGAGCCTGCCGCGCGAGTCGCTGGCCAATACGCTTCGCGAGACACGCGAAGCGTTGTAGGCCGGATCCGTCGAATCCGCCATGTGGCGAGCGTATCAACTATGCGATTGGTAGTATGGGCCGCGTAGCGCGCGGCGCGTCAGGACGCGCCGCGCAGGAGCGGACGACTCGGCTACTGTTTCTTGGTGTCTCCCTTTTTCTCGTCTTTACTGTCGTCTTTCTTGCCGTCTTTTTTACTCTTCTTGCCGGACTTATCGCTGTCTTGCTTCGGAGGATCCTGCTGGCCGCCAAAGACGAGCGTGCTGGACCCGAGAGCCAGTGACATTCCCATGATGATTGGTAGCAACTTCTTCATTCGTGTTCTCCTTGTTCGATTCGTAGTAGTTACACAGTCATCATGGCGCCCGCCCCGTTAGCAGTTTCGACGATCCGTGTGGGCATGCACATTGCAAGTCAGAGACCAGAATCTAGAGGGGGAGTTCCGGCAAACGGCGCGTTTCGGTCGCACGTCCTGAGCCCCTGAGAACTCGATCCCGAAACGGCGCTACAGAAATGATCGCATGGAGTTAATACTATCTTTCGGTAGGAATATTTTACATATGAGGCGAGGCCGGCATGTAGGAAGTACCGGAGACCGCGCCGCACCTCATTTTCCCGGTGGATTGGGCAGCACGCCGCGCACTCCGCACGCGCCCTCTTCTTCTGGTTTCCTTCAGCGTGTTGGGCGTGCTCGCATCGGACATCACCCTTTTTGCGGCGTGGGCGCCCCCATCGAGCGCTTCATAGGCGGGCGGAAAGGGCGTGTGGACGGCCGAAGCCCAAACAGCCCCGGGCCGCTACAGCACTTCCGACCAGGTAGGTGAGGCCGCGAAAGCGCCGCGGATGAGGCCAACGTGAGAGAAGGCTTGGGGGAAGTTGCCCCACATGCGGAGGCTCGAAGGCGCATAGTCTTCCGACAGCAGTCCGAGCGGCGACAGCGCCGTCTGAATCCTCTTCATGAGCGCGTGCGCTTCTTCCTGACGCCCGACCACGGCCAGCGCTTCGATGAGCCAGAACGTGCAGACCACGAACGCCACGTTCGGGTGGCCGAGCCCATCATCCAGTTGGTAGCGGAATACCCAGCCGTTCGAGCCAAGGCCCTTGTGAATCGCGTTGATGGTTCCGTGCAACTTGGGATCGTTGGCCGCGAGAAGGCGGAGCGGGGCCATTTGCAGCAGGGAGGCGTCCAGATCGCCGCCGCCATAGTGGCCGACAAAACTGCCCAGCCCCTCGTTCCAAGCATTTGCCAATACGTCCTGGCGGATGCTTTGGGCCGCCGAACGGAACTCGGCCGTGAGCGCAGGGACGTGCAGAGCGGCCACGGTGGCCATCCGGTCGGTTGCCGCCCAGCACATGAGGCTGGAGAAGGTCTCGGTTTGCCACTTCTTGCGAAACTCCCAAATTCCGGCGTCCGGCTTGCCCGCCACCGAGATGGCCTTGCGGGCCATCGCTTCCAGCAGCCGCAGCGCCGCGGGGGAGCGCTCCGCATTGAAGCGTTCGTCGAGAAAGATGGGAGTCAGCGCCAGGACCATCTCGCCGAAAACATCGTGCTGAGTCTGCAACGCCGCGGCATTTCCCACGCGGACCGGTCCTTCGCCATCGAACCCCGGCCAATTTTCAAGGGTCTTCTCCTCCAGGTCTCCGGTCCCATCCACACGGTAGAGTGGCGCCAGATTGAGGTCGGAAGCCCCCGCCGCGATGTTCAGCAGGTATCTGACAAATTGCTGTCGTTCTTCGAACTGCCCGAGAAGGCCAAAGGCTCCGAGGACGTAATAGGCGTCGCGCAGCCAGCAATAGCGGTAGTCCCACGTGCGGCCGCTTCCCGAAGCCTCGGGCAGCGAAGTGGTCATCGACGCGATGATCGCGCCCGTGTCCTCAAAACAGTGGAGCTTGAGGGCCAGCGCGGAGCGGATGACTTCCTGTTGAAACAGCGGGGGAATATCGCAGTGCCTCACCCACTGCTGCCAGTATCTTTCGGTCTCGTTCAAGAATCGCTCGCACAGGGCCGCCAGCGGTTCTTCCACGGGTTCTCCCCACGTGAGCACCAGATGCCGCCGCTCGGTGAGCGCGAACGGCTGGCCTCCCAGATAGGAGAGGGGGATATCGGTGGTCAGCCGGAACTGGCTGGCAAATCCCTCGAAGCGCACGTGGTGCGATCCCGTTACCGCCACGGGCTTCGCCTTGGACCAACCCAGCCGCGGCTCACAGACCACCTGGATTCGCGGTGTTCCATCGAGCGGTTCCAGAATCCGGTGAAGCTGCGTCGGACGGAAAGCCCGACCGTACTGAATCATCCGCGGCGCGATATCGATCAGCCGGAAGGAGCCGCCCGGGGTCTGGAACGTCGTCTCCAGCACATTCGTATTCGGGAGATAACGCTGGGAGCCCACCTCGCCTCCGGCGGGTCCAGCCAGAAACCGGCCGCCCTCCTTCTCGTCCAGCAGGGTCGAGAAGACCGGATCGGAATCGAAGCGCGGCAGACAGCACCAAACTACTTCTCCGCTACGGTGAACGAGGGCTGAGTATTGACAGTTGCCGATCAGTCCCAAGTCTTCCAGCCGCACATCAGAACCATAACACAGGCAGGTCCCTGGCCGAACGTGGTCCAATGGTGACGATGTCTAGGCTGGTCCAATTCGTACTGGCCCTGATCGTGGGGTTGGCCGTGCTCGCGTGGGCGGTCACCGGATTCGTGCAGGAGACGGCCCGCCAGTGGTTCGAACGCGACCTCAATCTGCGCGCGCGCTTGGTGGCCACGGGAGCGCGGGCATCCCTGGCCGCGCACTGGTATGCGGATCAGCGTCAGCAGTTGCAAAGCCAGCTGACTGAGATCACCCACGACGAGCGAGTGATGGCGGTGGCGGCATGCGGCCTGGATTTGTCGACCCTGGCGAGCACGCCGGATTTTCCCAGCGAGTTCGGCTGTCGGGAAGTCGGCCCTCAGGTCCAATCGGCGGACGGTTCTTCCAACCCGCACTTTCAGGAATGGAACGCCGTGAGCCGTCTGCCGGGTGGCAGCATTCACGTCAGCGCGATCCCTCTCTGGGATGCGGACCGCCAGTTCGGATTCCTGGTCCTGCTCCAGGATCTCAGTTACGCCGAGCGCCGCGAAGCCCGGACGCGCACGTTTCTGCTGGTTTCCTTTGGGATACTGGGCGTGCTGGCTTCGGGCGTCACCATTTTCGTGGCGCGCTTCAGCCGGCGCAACTGGAGCGCCGAACTGCGCCGTATGCTGCATGGCGACGAGCGGCGCCGGCCGGAGTTTCAACCGATTCTGCGCGACGTGCGCGACCTCATCGAGCGTGTCATGGATGAGCGGGAAGATGCCCCCGGTGTGTGGACGGCCGAGCGGCTCAAGCAGACACTGAGCCTCCATCTTCACGGCGAACGCGTCGTAATTGTTGCTAACCGGGAGCCGTACGTGCACGAGCGATTCCCTGGTGGCGATGTTCAGATTGTGCACCCGGCCAGCGGTCTGGTGACCGCGCTCGAACCGGTGATGCGCGCCTGCTCCGGGGTTTGGATCGCCCACGGGAGCGGTTCGGCCGATCGCGAAACGGTGGATCGCAACGACCACGTGCGCGTGCCCCCGGGCGAGGAATCGTATCACATTCGCCGCGTCTGGCTTTCTCCCGAGGAAGAGCTGGGCTACTACTACGGCTTCTCCAACGAAGGCTTGTGGCCGCTGTGCCACGTGGCCGACACGCGCCCCGCCTTCCGCGGCGAAGACTGGGCCCACTACCAGCGCGTCAACGAGCGCTTCGCGAACGCCGTTTGCAGCGAGGTGGATTCGGACGACCCTATTGTGCTGGTGCAGGACTACCACTTTGCCCTGGTTCCCCGCTTGATTCGCGAACGGCTGCCCGCCGCCACCGTGATCATGTTCTGGCACATCCCGTGGCCGAACGCGGAGCGGTTCGGCATCTGTCCCTGGCGGCAGGAACTTCTGGAAGGCCTGCTCGGCAGCAGCATCGTGGGTTTTCACACCCAGTTCCACTGCAACAACTTCTTCGAATCGGTCGACCGCTACCTCGAAGCCCGTATCGATCGCGAGCAGCACGGAGTGGTCAAGCGCGGCCACCGCACCCTGGTCCGTCCTTATCCCATCTCACTGGAGTGGCCGGTCCGCTGGCTCGCCAAAGCTCCCAGCCCGGTGGAATGCAGGGAACACGTGTGGCGCGATCTGCGGCTCAAACCGGACGCGCTGCTCGGGGTGGGAGTCGATCGTTTGGATTACACCAAGGGGGTGGAAGAACGTCTGTTGGCCGTGGAGCGCCTGTTGGAGCGGTTTCCCGAGTTCCGCGGGAGGTTCAGCTTTTTGCAGGTCGCGGCTCCCAGCCGGACCAAGATCGAGCGCTATCGCCAACTGAACGACCTGGTGGTGCAACTGGCCGACCGGATCAATGATCGGTTCGGCGAGGGCGATTACCGGCCCATCATTCTGCTGCGCTCCCATCACGAACCTCCGGATGTCTTTCGCTATTACAGGGCGGCCCACCTTTGCTACGTCAGCAGCCTGCACGACGGAATGAACCTGGTGGCCAAGGAATTTGTGGCTGCCCGCGACGATCAGCAGGGAGTCTTGCTGTTGAGTCAATTCACCGGAGCAGCGCGCGAACTGACCGAAGCATTGATCGTCAATCCCTACGACCTGGAAGAAGCCAGCACGGCTTTGGCAACGGCGCTCCAGATGCCGCCCGGCGAACAGCAGGTTCGCATGCGGTCCATGCGCTCTCTGGTGGCCCACTTCAACGTCTACCGATGGGCCGGAGAAATGCTCGTCGATGCCGCCCAGCTCCGCAGCCGCGAGCGGCTCACCGGAAGCCTGGCTGATCGCGCCACCAGGAACGCGGCGGCGAAGTGACCGTGCGGTGGGTGCTGTCGCACGAATCCCGGGACATCATCCAGCGCTTCCTGAGGTCCCAGGTGCTTCTGGCTTTCGACTTTGACGGAACACTGGCGCCGATTGTCGAAGACCCGGATCGGGCACGGATGCGAGCCGGTACGCGCCGGCTTCTCGGGCAACTTGCGGCAGCCCATCCATGCATCGTGGTCTCCGGACGGTCCCGCGAGGATCTTCGCGGTAAGCTGGTCGGAACCGGGATCCGGCGCATCATTGGCAACCACGGAGCCGAGCCCTGGGACGGCGCGGACAGCGTCCGCCGCCAGGTCGCGATTTGGAGGGAGAGTCTCGCTCACGACCTTTCGGCTCTGCCCGGTGTCCGAATCGAGAACAAGATTGTTTCGGTCACGGTGCACTACCGGCAGTGCCGATGGAAGACCCGGGCCCGCTCGGAGATTCTGAAAACGGTCCGGCGGCTCCCCGGGGTTCGTCTAATTGGCGGCAAGCAGGCTCTCAACCTGGTTCCCAAGAACGCTCCGAACAAAGGCACGGCCCTGCAAGAGGAGCTGGCCCGCATGGGGTACACCCGGGCTGTCTACGTGGGAGACGACGAGACGGACGAAGACGTATTCTCTCTGACACAGGGCGTGCATCTGTTCACCATTCGGGTGGGGCGGAGGCTCAGCTCCCAGGCCGGCTATTTCCTCCGCGGACAGGAAGAGATTGACGAATTGCTGCGGATTCTGATCGCTCCAGGAGGCGGGACATTCGCCGGCCGGACGTGACCCGGACCCTGTTTGGCATCACCGGTTCGCCAGCTTGGTCATGATCAAGCTGAACGGATCTTCCGCTGCCGGCTTCGGGCTGCACGAGCTCAGACGCAGCGACCACAGACGCCCGGCCAGCGTAAGATTCGACTCGGCGGCATCGCTATACGACGACGGGCGTCGCTTGTTCGCGAGCGCCGCCCGCGCGGTCCGCGCGTCGTCGTTCGCGGACGAAGCTGCCGCGCACGAACTGAGTTCCGCGAGGGTCTGCTCGAGAATTTGCAGGCTTCGCCGGAACCGCTCCGCCGCACTCAAGCCGCGCAGCGTCGGATCGAGAGCCAGGATGCGGTCGCACGCATCGACGCGGCCGGAGGCTTTCTGGTTGGCCGGGTCGCTCTTCAAAACCTGGCGAAAGGCTTCGCGGGCCTCCACGCAGTCTCCCAGCCGGAACTGCGCCTCGCCGAGGCCTGCGTAAGCCGCGGTGTCCTGCGGATTGTGCTTCACGATGTCGCGATACAGATCCGCCGATTCCTTTGGCATTTCGAAATCAGCGAGCATCCGGCCGACCCGCTCCTGGGTGGCAGGTTCGTTGGGCACTTGCGCCGCCAGCGATAGCAGCTCCGCCTTCGCTTGGGGGTTGCGGCCGGCCTTGGCCAGCGTCTCCACCAACTCGATCCGCGCCTGAATCCGGTTTTCCGAGGGCTTTTGCGGCCACGCGCCCAAGGCCGCGCGTTGGAACCGAAGCACCGCATCGTCGGTTCTTCCCTGTTGCGCCAGCACTCGGGCGAGTCCCAGATTCGCGGGGCCGCTTTGCGGGCGGTCGCGCAGCACCTCGTCCAAATAGCTGGACGCCTCGTTCAGATGGCCGGCGCTCACCAGAGCCAGCCCGAGCGCCAGCCGGTAGTCGGCGCTGTGAGAAACCGAGAGGGCCTTGCGGAATTGCTCGACGGCCTCTTCGGAGCGGCCCGTCGCCAGCAGTTGGTTGCCGGACTGGTAGGCCGCTTGCGCCTGCCCCGCGCGCTCGGTGCGGTAATAATAGTTGAGAAAGCCGGCTAAAATTGCGAGACCGGCGAAAGCGGCCAGCACGCCGCCGAGCACCGAGAGAGGAATGAGTTTGCGCGAAGTTCCGTCTTCGGCTTCCGGCTCCGGGGTCCGCTCATTACCGTAGGCGGCCAAAATATCCGCAACGGAAACGGTGCCCTTCAACTCGCGGATGTTGGCGCGGCTCACCACCGGCAAAACCTGCAAGCCGGTCTCGGCCATCCGGCGCATGGCGAACTCGAGTGGGTGGTCGGGATGAAGATGAGGAAAGCCTTCGAAGGTCAGCGTGTCGATGGGGCCGGGTTCGGGAATCAGACGGCTGACCGGCTCACCGCCGAGGTGGGCCGAGATGGCCTGATCCAACTGGCTCTCGGTAACCATGCCGCGCAACCCGAGTTCGCCGACGACGGCCCAGGCGCCACGCTCGCGGTCGACCGACGCCGCGGCCTGACGGATCGACTCGTTGGCCGCCAGCACCGGCGCGTCCGGACGGAATGCCTGGCCCACCATCAGGAGGGCCTCCCGCGCCTTGGCGCCGCTGGGCAGATGAACGCCATCCTGATGTTGCAGGGCCTCGTAGATCGGCTCGTCCTGGAGCTTGCTGGAGAGGAAATAGCTGATCAGGTTGGCGATCATCAACGGCACGATGATGGAATAATCGCGGGTGATTTCGAAAATCATGATGACCGAGGTCATCGGGACGCGGACGATTCCGGCGAAGGCCGTGCCCATGCCGACGAGGGCATAGGCGCCGACGCTGCCCGTGTAATCCGGGGCCAGGATATGGGCCACACCGCCGACCGCGCCGCCCATCATGGCGCCGATGAACAGGCTGGGGCCGAAGATACCTCCGGCGTTTCCGGATGCATAACAGGTGGCCGTGGCCACCAGCTTCAGGCAAACCAGCACGGCCATCGCGCCCACCAGCAGTTTTCCGTTCAGCGCCTGATCCACCACGCTGTAGCCGACTCCGAGCACCTGAGGATAGAACCACCCGAGCAGCCCCACCGTCAAGCCGCCCACGCCTGGCAGAAACCACTGCATGGATGGCGGCATGGCGAGGAAGTGCTTGCGCTGCCAGAGCAGCAGCTTGACAAACGCTACCGAGACCAGGCCGCCGATCACACCCAGCACGGCGTAGAAGATGAATTCCACCGGGTGGACCAACTGATAGGCCGGCACATGGAAGAGAGGTTCATCGCCCAGCACCAGGTGCAACACGATCCACGAAGTAGCCGAGCTGAGGACGATGGAACCCAGGATGGGCGCATGCATGTCCCCCATGACCTCTTCCAGGGAGAAGAGGACGGCGGAGATGGGCGTGTTGAACGCCGCGGCCAAGGCCGCCGTGGCTCCGGCGGGCACCAGCGACTTCACACTATGGGCGGTGAGGCCCAGCCGGCGGCCCAGCGCGGAGGCAATCCCCGCACCCACCTGCACCGACGGACCCTCACGGCCGAGAGCGATTCCCGACGCCAGGGAGACCGAACAGAGGCCGAACTTCCCCAGCACGGTGCGCATGCTGATGAAACCTTCGTTGAGAAACAGCGCGGTCTTGGTCTGTGGAATGCCGCTGCCGCGGGCGTTGGGGAAATACTTGTACAGCAGGAATCCAGTGCCGACCGCCCCTACCAAAGGTGTCAGGATCCGGCGCCACGCAGCGCTCCCGGGCGGGTAAAGCCGAGAACCCAGGTTTTCCGTCAGAAGTATGAACGCGACCACCACCAAGCCGACCACAGCCCCGATGATCAAGGTCAGGACAAGGAGGGCCTGATCTTCGTACCGATGACTGTAGGCTGGCTTAGTGCGGGCGCGGGTCGCCATCACGACACTTCCATTGAGTCCATCTTACGCTGCTAACGACGCAATCGGTCGTCGGAGAGGGTCTTGCGTGTGATCTGGTATACGCCCGACCGTCAGCGCGGGGGCTGCGCCATGGCCACGATGTGGATTCGGCGATTCTTCTGCCAGCAGGCCTCGTCGTGGTCTTCACAGACCGGGTGTTCTTTGCCGTAGCTGACCAGAGAAAGCTGGGCGGACGGGATCCCCACCTGCGCCAGGTAGTCCTTGGCGGCCTGAGCCCGGGCATCGCCGAGGGCCACGTTGTACTCGGCCGAGCCGCGCTCGTCGCAGTGACCTTCGATAGTCAACTTATATGTGGGGTAGTCCTTGAGGATGTCCCGCAGTTCGGTGGAGTCGGACTGCAACGCGGTGATGGCATCGGGACGCAAGCTGTGCTTGTCGTAGTCGAAGTAGGCGTCCTCAATCTTGGCCAGCAATTCGTCGATGCGCGCCCGGGTGGCGGCGCTGGGATAGCGCGGGGCGGGAGCGGCGGCCGCGGAACGAACCGGGGCCGCCGCGGGTCTCCGGGCTGGCGTGGAGGCTCTAGCCGCCGTCCGGGCCGGGGCCGCTGCCGGAGCAGCCGGGGGCGTGGCTACGGCCACTTTCTTCGTACAGGCCGCTCCCAGGGCCGCGATGGCGGCGACTGCGACCAAAAACAGCGGGCGAGTTTGCTTCATGGCGTCGATTTGCTTCCTCCTCACTACTGATACCGTTTTCCTGGCCCGAGTCCCATCCTGTTCGGACAGGATTCTGCCGTCCGGGAGGCTCGACTACACTTGAGAGGGGGAGATTATTTGCCGCGACAGCCAACCGGGTCCGCCGTCCGAGAGGGCGCCGGGGGCGTGAAGCGCCGCTGGCCGCCGTGGCTGGTGTTGTCATTTGGATTTGGCGGTCTGCTGGTGTGCGTAATCGGCGCGGCTACCGGGACGCTGGTGGAGCTGAATCACGTCCGCAACGACGAGACGCAGTCCCGCAAGGCCTTCCTGGAACGGATCGGCGCTCTCGACCAGATCCGGGCGCAAATCTACCTGTCGGGAACGTACGTGCGCGATTTTTTGCTCTCGCCCGATCCGAACGGGGAACGGGCAGAGGCGACGCGCCTGGCGGGACTCGAACGGGAAACCCGCGAGATTCTGCAACGGTATTCGCGGGCTCTGGAGAGCGAGGAGCGACAACCGTTCGTGGCCCTGCAGTCGGAGATCGAGGCCTACTGGCGGGTGCTGGACCGGACGCTGGCGTGGTCGGTACCGGAACGAAACCGGCTGCGGTACTCGTTCTTCTACGACGAGCTGGTGCCGCGCCGGACCGCGATGCTGCAGATCGCGGACCGGATCGCGACGGTGAACGAGCGGGGTCTGGACCGCGCGGAGCAGAGGCTGGCCGCCTCCTCGGACGGCCTACGGCGTTCGCTGATCCTCACGTTTGTCTTCACCCTGGCGGGCGGGCTGGTGCTGGCGCTGGCGGCGGTGGTTTACACGCTGCGGCTGGACCGGGAACTGGAGCGGCGGCTGGAGGAAAACACCCGGGCGCGCGCCGATTTGCAGGAACTCTCCGCGCGGCTTCTGCGCGCGCAGGAGAATGAGCGCCGCTCGCTGGCGCGCGAGTTACATGACGAGATTGGCCAGTCGCTCTCCGCCATTCTGATGGAGGCCGAGAGCGCGGTGTGCGCCGAGGACGGCCATGAGACCAGGGACCATCTGCAATCCATCCGAACGCTGGCGCAGCGGACGGTCAACGAAGTTCGCAACCTGGCGCTGTTGCTGCGCCCGTCTATGCTGGATGACTTCGGTTTAATTCCGGCGTTGAACTGGCACGCGCGGGAAACCGCCAAACGCACGGGGCTGAAGATCGCGGTTTCGGCCGATGACGATACGGGCGACCTTCCCGACGAACACAAAACGTGCATCTACCGGCTGGTGCAGGAAGCCGTGAACAACGCGGCCCGGCACGGCAGCGCGCGCACGGTGGAAGTGACGGTGAAGCGCGAAAGCCGCCGCGTGCTGCTGACGGTGCGCGACGACGGAGCGGGCTTCGATACCCGCTTTGTGCGGGGCATGGGCCTGCTGGGGATGGAGGAGCGGGTGCGCCGGCTGGGCGGCCGCTTCCAGATCGACTCGCAGCTGGGACGAGGAACCCTGATCTCAGCCGAACTGCCCGTGGCCGAACTCGAGGAAGAGAACGCCGGACGTGACGCCCATTCGCATTTTGTTGGCTGACGACCACACGGTGGTGCGCGACGGCTTACGCGCCCTGCTGGAGAAGCAGCCCGACATGTTGGTGGTGGCGGAAGCCGCCGATGGCCGCGACAGCATCCGGCTGGCCGAAGAGCAGTCTCCGGACGTGGTGGTGATGGACATTGCCATGCCGAACCTGAACGGCATTGAAGCCACGCGCCGCATCCTGGCCGCCAACCCGGAGACGGCCGTGGTCATGCTCAGCATGCATCAGGACGAGAGCTACGTGCTGCGCTCGCTGAAGGCGGGGGCCAAGGGCTATCTGCTCAAGGACTCGCTGCGCAGCGACGTGATCGATGCCATCCGCGCGGTCGCGCAAGGCCGCTCGTTCCTGACGCGCAAAGTCAGCCGGATGCTGCAGGAAGACTACGTCCGCCAACTGGAAAGCCGAGGTTTGGACGACAGCTACGACCTGCTCACGGACCGCGAACGCGAAGTGCTCCAACTGGTGGCCGAGGGCAAGAGCAACAAAGAAGTGGCCGGTTTGCTGAACATCAGCTCGACCACGGTGGAGACCCACCGCGCCCACATACTGCAGAAGCTGGGTCTGCACAGCGTGCCGGAGCTGATTCTGTACGCGGTGCGGAAGGGGATTATTTCGTGAGATCGCAGAATTGCTCGTAGGGTAGGTCTGAGCCTAATCGCTTCAGTTCGGCGGTGAAGTAGGCGTCCATTTCGCGCTGCTGCGTGGGGGTGAGCAGTTCCGAGGAACCGCCTTGTGTCCCTTTGCGCACCATCTCGACGGGCTTGCCCCAGGGGTTGATCTGCCACATGCAGAACTTGTCGTCGTTGCGCTTCATGTAGGCAAACGAAGACTTTTCGCAGACTTCGGCGAGGATGTCTTCGGATGGGTGGACATCGAGGAATTCGGCGACGCGGCGCACGGTTCCCGCCAGATCGCGCTTCATTGCCTTAAACGAAACCACGAGCACGTTGGGGCGATGGCGCTCGGCCCAATAGCCGGCGGCGTTGACGGCCCAGGACCCGCCGAGCACGAAGTTGTCGGACAGAAAGAGCCGGAACCAGGTGTCCACCGAGGGCATGGCCGGGCCGAGGACCTGGCGGATGAAGTGGTAGTTGGACACAAAAATATCCTTCGGGTCGCGGATCACCGCGATGTAGCGCGCGTCTTCCGAGTACGGCAACAGGCTCCAGTCGAAGTGCGTTTTGATGACGCGCTTCTGTTCGGGCGACGCCTTCCAGACTGAGTCGTCTTCCACGGGGATGGCGTACTTGCTCATCGGCCCCATCGCCTTGGTATCCGGCCACGGAACCACCGAGTGAATGTGGTCGAATTCGCCTTTCCCGTGAAAGAGGAGCTGGTGTGCGATCTGCATCATCCAGTTGGTGCCGCTCTTGGCATACGTAGCCACAAAGACGTCATGCTTCGTGGCGACATAACCGCGAAACGGATTCTTCTCTTCCAGGCGTTTGCGGCGGCGCGTGCCTCTGGAGGTGAGGAGCCGGTCCCCGCGTCCCATTCTTTCGAAAACCCACATCAGGGGCGCGAAAATGGCGTAGATCCAGAAGCCAAACAGACAACGAATGAGCATCGGCGGCGGCTGGCGCCGGAACGGAGGCACGGTGGATTCGCGCGTGGGTGAAACGGCAGTGGACATAGTCACCTATGGGGTGTCATGAATCCAGGGAAGATGGAGTCTACTCCGGGCGGCTTCGCCCTGTCAAGCGGGTTCCCCGGTTGGCTTCCGGCGGCCAAAAATCAAAAATCAAAAATCAAAAGGCAAAGGGCAAAAGGCAAAAGTAGGGAGGTGGCGCTGCGCGCGTCTTTTATTTTTGGAGACACGTCGGCTGCGCGGTGGGGAGAGAACTGTGGCGTTGCTGCGGGGCGGCCCGGCTACGAGACCAGGTCTCGCGGACTTATCGCCGTGCGTTGTGGACCGCCCGATGGATTAAATCGCATCTTCAGGGAGCATTGGAATCGCTTTGTGGCGCTACGTTTACTCCGCCGATTCGATGCTTGACTCTCTGATATCCGATGGGACGACAATCATAGCTATCCGCACTCCACCGGGTGTGATGGAAGACCTTCCAAATTCTTCCCGCCGACCGCGTCTGCGGAAGCGCTCAGCCGTACGGGCGTTCACGGCCCTACGGGAAGTTCAGTTCCACTACAATGCAACGCTTGCTGGCCAGCAAGTTTTCCTGATTTCACCTTAGCAGGCAGATGCGCGGCTCTCAGGGTAAGCCGTTGAGACGATTGACGAAAAATGCGGTGACTAGATTTTCGACCGGCACCGACCCATGAGCAGCTTCTAAACGAGCCAAACACGTCCTCGGCCTTGAGCGTTGCACTCAGGCCGTCTCCAGACGGCAATGTCACCTTCCCGACGGGCGCGCATCTTAATTTCACGGAAGGATTTTCCCTTCCAGTAAGGAACGCATATGAAATCCGTGAGACTTGCGATTCTGCTCTGTTCAGCCGGGGCCGTGATCCTGCCGACGTTGGTGGCCCAACCCGGAAAAGGCGCGGGAAGACCAGCGCGACCATACGATCCGGCGGCCGAAGCGACTGTCACCGGAACGATTCTTACCAAGGGCGACGCGATCGAAATCCTGGGCGCAAGGACCACCATCGGCGCTCAGCAAGCCATCATTGCCCGCGAAGTGACCAAGGATGGAAAGAAATTGATCCTTCGTGACGCTACCGGCCGCCCGCGTTGGGCCGGTCCGCCGCGCCGTGTGACCGGCTAGCGGGGCCGTGGGTCCATCGGCAACTCGCAATCCCTACAGCTGATCGCTGTATTGCTCGAGTGCCACTTTGACGAGTTGCGCGCGTGTGCGCACGCTCAGCTTGTGAAATAGCTGGCTGATGGACGATTTCACAGCCCCTTCGGAAATCTGCAGCCGGGCTGCGATTTCTTTGTTCGCGAGTCCCTGAAACACGAGACGGAGGATGGCTTTGTCACGCTCGGTGAGGTGCGGCTCTTCCGGAGCCCGGGTCTGATTCAGGTCATGAAAGACTGTACCGAGGTAGGCCTTCTCTAGAAACACTTCACCTCGGGCGATTTGCCGGATCGTCTCGCATAGGGTCTTGGGCGTGTTGTGTTTGTGCAGGATTCCATGAATGCCCGCCTGGATCAACTGGACCCCTTCGCGGCCGCTGACACCAGCCGTTACCACCAGAACTTGCCCCGCAAAACCGGTTGCCCTCACTTCATGCAAGAAATCGATCACGCGCTCCGGCCCGAGGTCGAAGTCCAGGAGAATCATGGTTGGCCGGGAGCCGGATCGAAGCAGTTCCAGAGCCTCGGCGGCTGACCCGCACGTACCGACCACGGTCATATCCGGCTCCTTCCCCAGTTTCTCGGCCACTGCCTCTCGAAACATGGCGTGATCGTCGACGACGAGCAGCCGGATTCCCGGCGACGCAACCTCAGGCATTTGCTCTTCTGACTGCGACTTCGGGCAACTCCACGACAAAGGAACATCCGCAATCCACAGGCTGGAAACGCAATTCTCCTCCGTAACTGCGCACCAGAACCCGTGAGATGAAGAGGCCGAGACCCGTCACGTCCGCCCCTTGTTGGAACGGCTGAAACAGGTGCTGCGGATCGGCGATGCCGCACCCGGTATCACGAAAAAGGATCTGCGCCCTCCCACCACACGAAGCAGCGCTGATCGTCAGACGCCGCACGGACGAGGTCTGCACCGCCCGATTACTGTTCTGCGCCAGATTCAGAAACACCTGCATGAGCCCGTATCGGTCCGCCAGCACCCGCATCGGGGTTTCCGGGATGTTCCAGCAGATCGAGCCTTCAATCTCCACCCAGCCGGGCTCGATGATAATCCTCAGATCGCTCAACAGCTGCTGGAGCGGAATTTCTTCCAGAGCTTCCTGCTCCTTGCCGTACAGTTCCAGCGACGCCACACGCCCCAAGCCCTTGACCAGCGTCTCAAGGCCTCGTATTTCGTCAACGCGGCAGGGAGTATCTCTCCCCGCCAAGTTGGAATAGACAACCGAGATGGCGCTGCACAGATTCCGAATTTCGTGGAGCACAGCCGCAGCCACGAGCCGGCTATTGGTGGAAAGTTGGCGCACATTGTGCTGCTCCCGATCGCGCATCTCCTCGGAAGAATCGACCACGATGGCGGCGAGCTGTGTTTTTTCACTTGTGGCATAAGTGGAAAACCAAAGGTCGGCAAGAAAGATCTCGCCGTTTTCCCGCCGCCCTTGCGCTTGGGCGGAGGTACGGAACGGTTTGCCGCCGGTGCCCAGACGCAAGGCCTCGATCAGGACCGGCATGTAGAGTCTGATGGACCGCCCTTCCAGCGTCTGGTCCGCACTGAGACCGAACAGAACATCCGCGGCGTAGTTGGCCGCAAGAACCGTGCCCTGGTAGTTCAAGGTCAGGATCGCGGCGGGGCTGCTTTCGACCAGGGTCTTGAGCCGCTCCTGCGCTTCGTTGCGAAGGCGTTGTTCGCGCGTGATCAGTGCCAGGTGCTCCAGCGCCATTTGCCGGTTGCGCATCACCGCGACCACAAACAATCCGGATAAGACGTAGGTAAGAAACGAAGTAACGAAACGGATCGCGTACTGATACGCGACATGCGAATCGTCAAAGCAACACCGGAGAACCGCGCACAGCACCGCCACCGCGACGGTATCGCGAGACGACAGAATCGCCGCGGCCAGCAGCATCGGGAAAATGTAGAGGCCGCCCAGCGAAATGTTGATCCAGCGGGCATCGATGAAAGCGATTGCAGGGATCAAAAGAATGACGGCGGCCAGAATAGGGCGGCGGCCCGTGTTGAGAAGCGCTTGCACGGTCTTTTGGACTGTGAACCGCTCGGCGACAGTGGCCATTGCCATACTTCCTACTATCATGTACCAGGTTTGCACTCGGCGTCAGTTGGAGCGGCAAAAGTTAGGCTCGGCTAGTCGAAAGAATGGGTTGAGCCGTGCCAGTATGGGCGTATATTCAGGGAGAACCTCGCGGGATGCGGGTGCGTTTGCGCCAGACGCCAGCCGTGTAGCGGAGGGATATTCACGCGCGATTCCACTGAAGAGGGGGGCGCGGAAGACAGAGAGGCTGAACATGAACACGAGAATACTGGCGTTAGGAGCCATCTCTCTAAGCTTTCTGGGAGCGGGCTGTGCCACCAAGAAATACATCTCGAAGACCGTGGCTCCGATCGAGACCCGGGTGGCGGCGACGGAAACGAAGAACGTCGATCAGGACAAACAAATCGGCACACACACCGACCAGATCGTCGAGTTGGATCGCGATCTGTCCCGCACCAGGGAGAGGCTGACCGACACGGATCAGAAGGCCACAGCGGCCGGCAACTCGGCGAAAGCCGCCGACCAAAAAGCGGATGGCGCCCAAAAGGCGGCAGACGGCGCGGCCCAGGCCGCCGCCGGTGCCCGAACCCTGGCTGAGAATCTCGGACGCAGCGTGAACGGGATGAACCGCTTCAAGATGACCAAGTCCGAGACGGTACTGTTTCGTATCAATCAGTGGACGCTGCAGGACGACGCGAAGTCACGGCTGGAAACGTTTGCGCAAGCGGCCGCGGGAGTGGACCGTTACATCGTCGAGATCCAGGGTTTTACAGACAAGACCGGCTCGGCCGAAGGGAATGAGGTTCTCAGCCAGCGCCGCGCGCAAGAAGTGGCGCGCTACCTGGTGAATGAAGACAAGATTCCGCTTCGGAACATGAGCATGCTGGGCTCCGGTTACGCTCAGCCCGTGGCTGACGACAAAACTCGAGACGGCCGCAAGCAGAATCGGCGCGTGGAAGTCCGGTTGCTCGTTCCCGAAGTGGCGACGGTAGCCCAGGCATCGCCCCGATAACGGGATCATGGGCACCAAGAAGGCGGTTTCCGCCGAAGAACTACTCAAGGATCCGACCGGCGAAATTGCCGAGTTGCGCAAGATGGGGATTACCGATTACGCGATCATCACCTATGTGGTGCGCGTGCTGGAAGGACAATCCAAAGAACAGGCACTGACCGCACTCCTGGAAGGGCGGAGATCACTCAGGCAAGAGCAGAAGGAAATCGTACGGACGGTCTTGAACCGATTACCCATTCCCAAGTTTGCAGTTCCATCTCAAAATCAGGAGAAAGAAACGTGAAAAAGCTAATCATCCTTGCCATGAGTGGCGGCTTGGCCCTTGGTTCCGTGTCGGTGGCTTTTGCCGGCCAACAGGATCCGCCGAAGCAGGAAAAGAAGAGCGACAAAAAGGGCGACGACAGCAAGAAGGACAAAAAGGGCGACGACGGCAAGAAGGACGAGAAGGGCAAGGACGCAGGCAAGAAGTCGTAGAAGCTACCTGACTTGCCGTGAATTCAAGAGTACGTCATCACGATCACGTGTGAATGCGGGAGCGCGCTCACCGCCCGGCTCCCGCTTCCGATCGGGGCGCAACCGTTACGTGGCAAACTGCGCCCAGCGCGGACGTGTACCGCGAAAGAGCCCCCCGAAGCGGTCATTCTCGCGATTGCACCAGCATCTCACGCACAGGCTGGCGGCGACCGTCGCTCGCAGTCCAATCCGAGTCGCGGGTATACATATCTCTCATCAAGAAGGATCGGTATTCCGGCGCGTTCACCTGCACGGCTTCCAGCGGGTTCCCCACGCGATCCACTTTGACGAGGCGGCAACTGTTGTCCGGCAGCCATCCCACATCGAACAGATAGCCCCCGTCCCTGAGCGGCTGCGCGTTGCCGACGGCGAAGGAGAAGCCGCCGAGGTCGGCGTTGATTACCAGCGTCGCGATCATGTTCTGCTCATCCAGTTGAAGGACCTGACCGCGGCTGTGAGCGTTCTTGTCAGCGCGCTGGCGCAGGTTGGAATCGTCGAATACCGCTAACGTGGTGCCGTTCTCCGGCGAAAACCGCGGTCCGTGCTGGTGGGAAAACCAAGGCGAATCATCGCTGGAGTTCATTTGAAAGTCGCCGTCTTTGCCCAGGCGCCAGACGACGTCTCCGGTGCCCTGGCCCCCGCGGAAATCGATTTTGACAATCCAGTCCTGATGACGGCTGGAATAAAGGAGGTTTCCGTCACCGGCAATTTCCAGGGCATTGCCGTGCAGCCAGTCATGGGCGCTGGACGCCAGTCTGAGCGGCGGACACCCCAAGCCGGGGCACGTCTCGCCAAGCGTCGCTTGGCGGTGGGGGTCGAGATGGTCGAATGCATCCCAGGTCCAAACAACCTGGAAGTCCTGATCCAGAACGACGATCAGATCACCAATGATGTCAACCGGCCCGGGGCCCTGAACCCCGGTCATGATTTGCTCGGTAGTCGCGAGCACTGCCACTCCCCCATTCGGGAGGCCGAGGGCATCGTGGTGAAACAAGCCGATGGTCCGCTTGCCCATCCCGGCGAGTTGCTCGTTGACCCGTGCCACGTTGGTCTCTCGCAGCGTGTTGCCCGCCACATCGATTTCTCGAAGGATTTGACCGAATCCGGAGATGGGCTGGGTGGAAACCACCGCCAGGAAGCGCCCGTCGGATTCGGGCCGACTGAGAAGAGTAAAATCGGCGGGATAATACCAGATCACGTTGCCCTGTTGGTCGGTAGCGAAGGGCGGGCCAAACAGATTGCTGTACAGCACAACGTAGTCCCCCGACGGGGCGGGTGGAGCCTGAAGAATCGTAGAAATCGGCAATCCGATCGGTACTCCGCTGGTCGTCACTGTCAGCGTGGGTCCTTCTGTAAGAGCTGAGATACCGACTCTTCGACGAGCCAGCCTTCTCGTTGTCACCACATGGTGGACACGGTAAGTGGTATTCGCCCGCATTCCGGCCAGATAGAAATTCATGCTCAATCCGGCCTGGCAATCCTCATACGGGGTGTGTTGTACGAATCCGTCGCCAGATTCGAATTCGACTTGCATGCGGTCTGGCGGGTCGCAGGGCGGCGCGCTATAGAGGAACACCAGCGGGTTCTGCGTTGGAGAGATGACGGGTTCATCCGTCACCAGGGAAGTCACTTCGTACCAGGCGGTAGTCACGCCGGTAGCCCCGGTATTGATATCCCGAACCGTCGCCTCGAGTTCGTAGAGTCCTTCATGCTGAATGGCCGCCCACTCTAGCGTTGCCTCGGGGCTGAAATCGCGGACCAGATGGAAATTCATCCCCGCAGCCCGAAGCCGGAACCGATACCGTAGATTTCCGGAGTCACCCGAAGCCGCGGCAGCCCATCTGATCGTGCTGCCTACGGGAGATGGCGCGGCTACCGTGGGCGTGAGCAAGACACTCAAGGACCGTGTCCTCGCCGCGCCAACGGAGATCAACAGAGTGACCGCGAGCCCAATTCGGGAAACCAGCCGACGGATGAGGCCGGGGTGAAGATTCATACGAAATGCAAACGGCGCGAGCTCAAAAGCTGAGACCGATTTCAAACGCGAGTTGCAGCCAGTGATCGGTAGTTTTCGTCGCCGGGAAGTTAGCCACAGCCTGCCCATTGGTAGAGCCGGAAATATACTCTACCGTGGTGCCGACCCGGAACGTGTGGTCTTCATTCAAGAAGTAGCTGATGTTGGCCAATCCATAGCCGCCCCAACCGCCGCGGGTCGTGCAGGTATAACAGGTCGACCCCCCAACGCCGCCATAGCCGTAGCCATAACCCCCGCCATTGGAGGGAGCGGTTTCGGAATAGTGGAGGTGGACAGCACCGCCGCCGACGGAGGTCCCCACGCGGCTCAGGTGCAGCGGCAGGTAAATTCGGCCGCCCAAAAGCGGGGCCATGAATTCGTGATCGCCACCCATGACATATCCAGCAGTCGTGCTTTCGGGATTTTGGTTATGGGCGGCGCCGAAAGCCATCTCAAACCCGGCGTCCGCCTGGAAGAGCCGGTTGAAACGGTAGCCGTACGAAAGGCGGATGAAGGGCGCCGTGCTGAGGTAATTCGTGGCATTTCCAACTGCCATCGCGGGCCCAGCTCCGAAACTAATGTTGTGGTGGTGGACTTCCTGGTCTTGAGTTTGGGCTAAGGCTAGGGAGCAGAAAAGACAGCAGAGGCAAGCCAGCACGAGTAAACGCATAGCGCCATTATAGGTTTGCTCACTTGTCGGACCTATACCCTGTTTACGGTATGCTCGACCTCCCGCAGCCTTCCATCAGGCTCAGTTGCAGCGGTCACCCTCGGGCGTCAAGTTGATGCCCATCCCAGACCACGGGCAAGGAGGCCCTTACAATGAGCTGATGGTGGAGCTCCTCATGTTCGCTTACGATGTTCCACCGCTACAGATCTCGGGGATCCCCAGCGCTTTTTCCCAAGAGAGATACGACGTCCAGGCTACGTGCGAGCAGCCCATCACCAACGAGCAGCTTCCGCATCTGCTCCAGGTGCTGCTGGCGGAGCGCTTTCACTTATCCATTCATCGCGAATCCAAAGAGCAGACAGTCTACGCCTTGGTTCTGGGGAAAGCCGGCCCCAGACTCCACGAAACTGCGCATGCAGGCGGCAAACCGACCTTGCGGCAGAGCGGCCATCGCTTTACGTTCACCAGTGCGGGCATGTCGAATCTGGTGGGCGTGCTGTCCCAGTTGACCGGGCGCACAGTGGTCGCGACCGGACGGGGCTCGGCGGCCCATCCGATTTCACGTTGAGCTACGCTCCCGATCGCGGCGGCGCGGGCCGCGAAGGATCGACCCTCTCCACGGGGGCCGATGGCTTGCCTGATTCGGTCTTTACCGCACTTCGGGAGCAACTCGGTCTGAATCTCGAAGCCGAAAAGGGTCCAGTGGAGTTCATCGTCGTGGACCGCCTCGATCGGCTGATTCCGAACTAACCAGAAATCCACTGATTGTGCCGTTGACAACGGCTTCTTGGGCAACGTCGTGGCTGACGCCACAGCGCCGACAAACCAAGTTACCGGGTAGTCGCCCAAACTGGAGACGGGACTTGGCGGGTGCGGCGGGCCGCCTCGACGCGGGCTCGGGGATCGGAGGCCGGGGAGCCGCTACCGCAACGTTCCTTCCACTTCTTGCAGCCAGTCGGGGCGCTTCAGGACTTCGCGCGGCTTGCTGTCGTCGGGGGGCCGATAATGCCATCGCGCTGCACGGCCCCAACGTTAAGCCCACGCCCGAGGCGAGAAATGCTCTCTTTGGTTTGGGTTGTGCCCGCTTCTATGGGTGATCAGTGCGATCATCCACATCCACCGGTGGCAATCCCACTCGCTTTTCGACGGTTCCTCTCCAGTGCCTCCAATTCTGGGGATCGTCGCGAATCATCAGTGCCGCCAGGCGCTTCTGGAACGCGCAGTCATAAATCCTTCTCATCGTTTCCGAGCGGCTGCTGTTCGGAAGCAGATGGAACTTCCGCACGTAGACTCGAAACGTCTTCGCATGAAACTGGAGGCAACCGAAGTAGAGTTGCCCATCGCGGTCCCGATGGACCAGCCACTGCCGGTTGCCCGATTCCGCTACGGCCAGTGCGTTGAGCCAGATCTCAAGCGCGTTGGATGGCGGCGCCTCCGAATGGCTGGCGAGGGAATCCGCTGCTGCTGGTAGAGCAGGAGCTGCCGGTTCGGACTCCTGGGCGTGGCAGCAGAGAGCGAATGTACCAGCCAAGACGATACAGCGCCAATGAACTCGCTGGCAGCATCCAAGAATCTCCATCGCTCCAGCAATTATGTGGTGACACCCCAGGCCCTTCAAGCCCCTTTTGGTTATGGCTGGCTCCCCTCCTGAAGGCCTGGGGATTTCCCGGTGCTTGCACGGAACAACCGCATGGAACAGGCTGCGCTGGCTCGCTTCAGACGACAACCGCGGCCCCCGTCTTTTCCTGGGGCCGGTCATTTCTCATCGTAGGGCGTGACCCGACCAAGTCGATCGCCCTCCGCGATTCGTACACGCCACGCGACTACTCGCGAGGAATCATCCCGGAACCCGGATCTGACCGGTTCCGCAATTCGTGGCGCATAGAAAAGGACCGTCTGCCGCTCAACCTTGGGCACCGTGCCCCCGGCCGAGGAAACTGGCTTGTTCTAGCGCGCTCGCCCCTCGGAAAGTAATCGCCGTCGGATCCCACAACTCTCCTATGGACATTCCAAAGGTGGCGTGATACTATTCCATCGGAATGTCCAAAGAAGAGATAAAAGGCCGCAAAAAGGCCGATATTCTGCAAGGCACCCTCGACTTGATGGTGTTGAAAACGCTGGATGTGTTGGGACCCCTGCATGGCTACGGGATCGCTCGCCGCATCGAACAGATCAGCGACTCGGTGCTCCAACTGAACGAGGGCACGGTGTACACGGCCCTGTTGCGGTTGGAGCAACAGGGCTGGATCAGATCGGAATGGGGAGCTTCGGAAAACAACCGGCGGGCGCGATTCTACTCGATTTCGCCCGGAGGCCGAAAGCAACTGGCGCGGGAAACCCAGGAATGGGAACTCATGGCGGGCGTCATTGGCCGCGTGTTACAGGTGAGGAGGTAACCTTCCATGGGACGCCTGCGCGCGATAGCGGCCAAGCTGCGCAACTTCTTCACAGGTTCGCTTGCCGAGCCGGATTTTGACGAGGAAGCGCGCACTCATCTGGCTCTATTGGCGGAACGATTCACGCGGCAGGGCATGACGCCTGAAGCGGCCTCGGCCCAAGCCCGCCGCCAGTTCGGCAACACGACATCGCTTAAGGAGTCCCGGCACGATATGCGGACATTCGCCTGGATCGAGAGGCTGGGGCAGGACCTGCGGCACGGCGCGCGCCTGCTGCGCCTGAATCCCGTTTTTTCGGCAGTAGCGATCATCTCGCTCGGCTTGGGCATCGGCGCCAACACCGCCATTTTCCAGTTGCTCGATGCCGTGCGTCTGCGCACGCTCCCGGTCAAGAATCCGAACGAGCTGGCGCAGATCAGGCTCGCGGGCGGTAATCAAGGGATGGGTGTGAACACTCAGTACGGCGATCTGACGCGGCCCATGTGGGAAGAACTGCACCGACAGCAAAAAGCATTTTCGGGTATCTTCGCTTGGGCGGTGAACGACGACGTAGTGGGCTCGGGCAGCCAGCTCGAACACGTCAACGGGCTCTATGTCTCCGGCGACCTCTTTCAGGTGCTGGGAGTCGAATCGTGGCGCGGCCGGCTCGTGATTCCCGAGGACGAGCACGCCTGCCCGGCAACCACCGCGGTGGTCAGCTACGCGTACTGGCAGACCAAGATGGGCCGCCGCGAGATCGACTCCAGCGCCAAGCTTCTGATCGATGGCCAGCTCATGCAGGTGACTGGGGTAACTCCGCCGGGATTCCTCGGCCTGGCAGTGGGTGATCATTTCGACATCATTCTGCCCTTTTGCAAACCCAAAGAATTGATGCGCAGTCTATTTGACGTTACGGTGATGGGACGGCTGCGGGCCGGAGTATCGTTGCCAGGCGCCTCGGCGGAACTGGCGGCGCTCAGTCCCGGGATTATGGCCGCCACCGAAATCACTGGATACAGCTCAGAGTCCGTCGCCCGCTACCGGCGTTTCCGGCTCGCGGCGTATCCGGCCGGCGCGGGCGTCAGTTCGCTGCGCGAAGAGTACGACTCCTCACTCTGGTTGCTGCTGGGAGTCACGGGTCTGGTGCTGCTGATCGCTTGCGCCAACCTGGCGAACCTGATTCTCGCCCGTGCCAGCGCGCGCGAGCGCGAAGTCGGTGTCCGTCTGGCACTGGGTGCGTCGCGCGGCCGTCTGCTCAGCCAGTTACTAACTGAAAACGTCCTGCTGGCTATGGTCGGCGCGGCGCTGGGCATCGGCATTGCGCAGGTCGTCAGCCGCGCCCTTGTCTGGTCACTTTCCACCGAAAGCAGAGCGGTCCTGCTCCCGATGGCGATCGACTGGCGTGTGCTGGCGTTCGCGGCAGCGGTCACCACGCTCACCTGCCTGGCGTTCGGCACCATTCCCATGTTGCGTTCGGCACGCCTGCAGCCGCTGTCCGCGCTCCGCGCCGGCGGCCGGGGAATGACCGCCAGCCGCGAGCGCTTCTCGCTGCAACGCGCGCTGGTGGTGACGCAAATCTCGGTTTCCCTGGTGCTGCTGGTGGGCGCGCTGCTCTTCGTGCGCAGCTTTCATAAGTTGCTGACCTTCGATCCTGGCATGCGCGAGGAAGGGGTCACTGCGGCATTCGTGGGATTTCAGCAATCCAACATTCCGCGCGAGCGCTACCTGCAGTTCCAGCAGCAACTGGTTGAGGAGGTGCTCGCGGTCCCGGGAGTGCACAGCGCGGCGACGACCACCCATCCCCCGCTGTTGGGAGGCAGTTGGACCCACAGCATTCAAATCGGTCCGGCACACGGAGATTCCAAGTTCACCTGGGTCGGTCCCGATTATTTCGCGACTATGGGAATTCCCCTCCTTCGGGGCCGCGGTTTCAGCGCCACCGACACGGCAGACGCCATGCGCGTAGCGGTGGTCAACGAGACGTTTGTTCGCCAGTATGCAGGCGGAGGCGATCCGATTGGCATGGCGATGCGCACCGATCAGGAGCCGGGTTATCCCTCGACCGTTTACACCATCGTCGGCGTGATTCCGGATAGTAAGTACGCGTGCCTGCGCTGCGGCACACCACCGATGACGTTTGCCCCCGCATTCCAGTGCCCCGCACCACGCCCGCGGACGGCGATCCTGATTCATTCGAGCTTGCCGCCGGACGTGATCGTGAACCGTGTGAAGCGCCTGCTGGCCGAAAGGCACCCCGAGATGGCGGCGCAGGTGAGCTCATTCCGGACGTTGATCCGGGACGGCCTGGTCCGCGACCGCTTGATGGCGATGCTGTCCGGGTTCTTCGGTTTGCTTGCGGCGATGCTGGCCATGGCGGGACTCTACGGTGTGGTCTCCTACATGACGGCGCGGCGTCGCAACGAAATCGGTATTCGCATCGCGCTCGGTGCACGGCGTGGTCAGGTAATCGGCATGGTAATGCGGGAAGCCGCGTGGATGGTGTTGGCGGGCGTCATCGCTGGCACGTTGCTGGCGTTGCTCGCAGGGCGCGCCGCTGCAACCCTGCTCTTCGATTTGAAACCGTACGACGTTCCGACGCTGGCGGCCGCCGGCGGCCTACTTGCTGGAATCGCGGTGCTGGCGAGCTTCCTACCCGCACGCCGGGCCTCCCGGCTCGACCCGATGCAGGCGCTGCGCTGCGACTGAGCGGTTGCCAGTGGCTCTACGCCGGCCGAATGTGGGACGTGATCGGATTACCCGCGATACACGGCGCAGCGTTTGCTGATCCATCCGGACGTATAGTCGCCAAACTGGAGACGGGACTTGGCGGGTGCGGCGAGTGCCGCCGCGACGCGGGCTCGGGGATCGGAGGCCGGGGAGCGCTAGCGCAACGTTCCTTCTACTTCGTGCAGCCAGTCGGGGCGCTTCAGGACCTCTCGCGGCTTGCTGCCGTCGGGGGGGCCGATAATGCCATCGCGCTGCATCATGTCGAGAATGCGGGCGGCGCGGCCGTAGCCTAATCGCAGGTGGCGCTGGAGGGTCGAAGTGGACGCTTTGCCCATCTGCAGCACCAGGCGCACCGCCTCTTCATACATCGGGTCCTGGTCTTCGTTGACGGCTTCGCCGGCGGCGGCGACCTCGTCGTCGCCCGGCGGCGCGATCAGGAAGGACTGGTCGTACTCGGGCGGCGCCTGCGCCTTCCAGAAATCCACCACCCGGTTGATTTCGGTCTCGGTGACGAAGGCGCCGTGCAGGCGCGTCAGGCGCGAGGAGCCCGGCGGCAGAAACAGCATATCGCCTTTCCCCAGCAGGTGTTCCGCGCCCATGACGTCCAGAATGGTGCGCGAGTCCACACGCGTGGCCACGCGGAAGCTGATGCGCGCGGGGAAGTTGGCCTTGATGAGTCCGGTGATCACGTCCACGCTGGGGCGCTGCGTGGCCAGCACCAGATGCATGCCGACGGCGCGCGCCATCTGGGCCAGGCGGGTGACGCTTTCCTCCACCGCGCGGCCTTCCAGCATCATCAGATCGGCTAACTCGTCGATGAGGATCAGGATGTAGGGCAGCGGCTTGAGGTCTTCCTGGGTATCGTCTGCCTCGGCGAAGAGGCTGCGCGGCTCGGCCTGCAGCTTGCGCACCTTTTTGTTGAACTGATCGATGTTGCGCACCCCGAGCTCGGCCAGCAGGCGCAGCCGACGCTCCATTTCGAGCACCGCGTTGCGCAGGGCGTTGGTGGCTTTCTTAGGGTCGATGATCACCGGCGTCAGCAGGTGCGGGATGCCTTCGTACATCCCCAGCTCGACGCGCTTGGGATCGACCATGACCATGCGGACTTCGTCGGGCGTGGCCTTGTACAGAATCGACATGATCATCGAATTGATCATGACGCTCTTGCCCGAGCCGGTGGAGCCGGCGATCAGCAGGTGGGGCATGGTCTCGAGCGCGGACACGCGGATGCGGCCGTTGATATCCTTGCCGAGCGGCAGCGTGAGGTGCGAGTGCGATTGCCCGAACTCATCCGACTCCAGCATCTGGCGCAGCGCGATCAACTCGCGCCGCGTGTTGGGCACTTCGATGCCCACGGTGGGGCGGCCGGGAATGCGCTCGATAAGGATGGATTCGGCTTGCAGGCCGAGGCACAAATCCTCCGTCAGGTTGGTAATGCGGCTGTACTTGATGCCGGCTTCGGGCTTGAATTCGAAGGTGGTCACCACCGGACCGGGATTGATCTGCACCACCGACCCCAGCACATTGAACTCCTGGAATTTGGCCTTGATGCGCGCGGCGGTTTCTTTGAGTTCCTCTTCGTCGTAGCGGTTGCGGCCGGGCGCTTCGTTCAGCAGTTCGGTGGAGGGCAGATGAAAGACGGGGGCCGGGAGACGGCGGCCAGGGGCCGGGGGTTCGGGAGCACGCACCGGAACCGGTTCCACAAAAGCGGCTCCGCGGACCGGCTCGAGCGGCAGGTCGTCGATGGGACAGATGGGGATTTCGTCGAGAGCGGCGGCCTCTTCCTGCCGCGGCTGCGGGGCAGCGGCCTCCCACGGGAGGCGATCGGCGGGGGCGGGCTCGGCTGACGGCGCTTTTTCTCTCTTGCGCGCGCGGCTCTCGGCAACCTGCTCCCTCCGCTGGCGGGCGCGCGCTTCGGCCTTCGCAACAGCCTTCTGATGCAGGCGGTCCCGGAACTGGCGCCAAGCTTCCATCCGGCGCTCGAACCAGGCGATCGGCCGCGCAAACCACTCTCCCAACATCGAAATGGAGAAAGTCGAAACCAGATACACCGACAGCGCCAACACGGTCAGGACGGCCACCAGGGCTCCCGCCAGATTCAGCGCATCCAACAGCGCATGCGCGAGCGTCAACCCCAGCGTTCCTCCCACCAGCACACTGCCTCTGAACAAGCGGAACGGAAAGAAGGAAACCAGGGCGCAGAAGCTGGCGGCAAACAGCAGGGAACCGAAGGCCTTCACGGCACCCGACGGCACCTCTTCCGAGCGGATCCACTTCCAGGCCAGCACGAGGGTCAGCAGGGGGAACAGAAACGCGGCGGCGCCGAAGGTTTGAAAGAGGGCGTCGGACAGATAGGCGCCCGGGTACCCCACCAGGTTCAACGGTCGCGCGGCGGCAGCGGTGTCCCACGAGGGATCCTGGGCGTGGTACGACACCAGACTCAATAGAGTCACAACTCCCACGGAAAGCAACAAAAGTCCCGTGGCTTCATTCAGGCGATGATGAGGTGTAGGAGATAAGAGCTTCATCCGGCTGGCCGACGGATGATAGCCAGAGCAAGCACTATTATGCCAAAAATGATGCGGTAGTAGGCGAAGGGGCGGATTCCGCCGCGACGCAAATATTGCAGAAACAGAGCGATGACCAGGCAGCCGGTGAGGGCGCTGACGGCCACACCGATCAGAAAGGTCGCATTGAGCAGGCCGCTGAGGCCGCTTTGCTTATGCATGTCGTAGACGGCCTTGCCGGCCGCGGCGGCGATGGCCGGGGTCGACAGCAGGAAGGAGAATTTAGCGGCGGCCTCGGCGCTGAGGTCTCGAAACAGGCCGGTGCTGATGGTGATGCCGCTCCGGGAGGTGCCCGGGACGATGGCCAGCGCTTGGGACAGTCCGATGACGACCGAATCCGGCGCGTTGAGGGAGCCCAGGTCGCGCAGTCCCCGACCGGAGCGCTCGGCAAACCACATCACGACGCCCACGGCCACCAGCATGGTCCCCATGACATAGGGATTGCGCCAAGCTCCTTCGGCCTGCTTGTTGAAGGCAAGCCCGGCCACTCCCACCGGGATGCTGCCGATGGCGAGCAGCCACAGCATCATGTGATTGTGCTTGAGCTGCTCGTCGTGACCGATGCGAATGCCGAGGCCTTGGCCGGCGATCTGAATCCAGTCCGGAAAAAAGTAGATGAGGACGGCCAGCAAGGTGCCGATGTGGAGGGCGATGTCGAAATCCAGGGCCTCCGGCTTCCAGCCGAGAAGCCACGACGACAGATAGAGGTGCGCGGTGCTGCTGACCGGGAGGAATTCCGTCAGCCCCTGCACGACCGCAAGGACAATGACCTGAGCGATGGGCATCCAGGTTCAGCGTGAGGGATGACGCCGGAAAATGTCAAGCGAATTAGTCGGGCTGCGCGGATCCCCCGATGGTTGGCTACAGTGAAGGAATGCCCGATTTCGGCGGCCGTGTTTTGATCGTGACTTCGTCCACCGGCATCGGCGCGGCGACGGTACGATTGGCCGCCGGCGCGGGAGCCCGGCTGGTGGTCGCGACGAGCGATGGGCCGTCGGGCTGGGAGCTGGCCGCGGAGACCGGCGCGGAGTGCTGGGTGGGCGACCTTCTGCTTCCGACGGCGGCCGATTCCGTGGTGGCCCAGTGCCTCTCGAAGTTCGGCCGGGTGGACGCGTTGTTCAACGCCGCCGGGTTGTCCGGGCGCCGCTTCGGCGACGGCCCCCTCGACGAATGCACCGACGAAGGGTGGGAGGTTACTCTAGCGAACAACCTGAAGATCCCCTTCCTGATGAGCCGCGCGGTGATCCGGCGTATGCTGCAGCAACCTGCCGGGGAGGACGGCCAGCGCGGAGCGATTCTCAATATGGGCAGCGTGCTGGATGACTTTCCGGAGCCGCGGCACTTCGCCACGCACGCGTACGCCGCGGCCAAGGGCGGCGTGGCGGCCCTGAGCCGGTCCATGGCTGCCTACTACGCCCCGCACAAGATTCGTGTTAACGTGATTGCGCCGGGGTTGGCGCGCACGCCCGCGAGCGAGCCGGCGGAAGCCCACCCGGAGTTAGGCCCGTTCCTCAAGAAGAAGCAGCCGCTCAGCGACGGCATGGTGGATGCCGAAGATGTGGCGCGCGCCGCGCTGTTCCTGCTCAGTAACGATGCGCGGTCCATCACCGGCGCGGTCTTGCGCGTGGATGGCGGGTGGAGCGTAGCGGGGGCCTGAAAGGAACGCTTCCATGGTGGTGTTGGGAATCGACATCGGGGCCGCGCAGATCAAGGCCGGCATGGTGGACGACAAAGGCGCCATTCTGGCCTCGCGCACCATTGCGACGCCGCCGGACCTGGACACGTTCGTGCCATCCCTGCACGCGGCGATCGGCTGGCTGCTGGAGGCCACGGCGCTGCCGGCGGGCGTCGGCGTGGGCTGCAAAGGGATTATCGATCCGGACAGCACGCAGGTGGAGCGGTTGCCCGGGACTCTCCATTACTTGCAGGGGTTGCGGCTGAGCGATCTGGTGGGCTTGCCGGTCGACCTGCCCGTCTTCGCCGACAACGACGCCCGCGTGGCCCTGGCGGGGGAGATGGTGTGGGGCGCCGCGCGCGGCCATGAGGACGTGGTGATGTTGACTTTGGGTATGGGAGTGGGCGGCGCTGCCGTGGTCAATGGCCAACTGCTCCGCGGCCACGGCGGCGTGGCGGGCAACCTGGGCCACCTCACGGTGGAGCCCGACGGCCCGCCCTGCGCGTGCGGCAACCGGGGATGCCTGGAGACGGTTTTTTCGGCCCGGGCCATCGAGGGCGAGGCTTGGTCTGCGGTGCATCGCGGCTGCGACTCCACCCTTACCCGGCTCTTTCGCGACCAACCCCAGCTGGCCACTTGCCGCACGATTTTTCAGGCTGCCCGGGAAGGCGATGAGCTGGCGGGCGCGATTGTTTCCAAGGCCATCCGCAAACTCGGCGCGGCCGTCGCGGGACTCCTCCATGTCTTTGACCCGGAACTCCTCATTCTGGGAGGCCAGGTGGCCGACGCCGGCGCCGACCTGCTGGTCCCCCTCCGCGAAGAAGTCTGGACCCGCTCCCGCGGCCTGCTCGGCCGCGACGTGGCTTTGGTGGAGCAGCAGGTGGCAGACCGGTCCGGAATCGTCGGCGCCGCCGGCCTGGCGATGGCTCCCAGAGTCTGAATTCAAGCGGATTAACCAGGTCTAACTAACAAAAGTTACGATTGTGCAATTGTGCACAACCCGGTAGTGTGAAAACCAGATTGTTGTGGCGCGATGCAACTCTACCGGTTAGTTCGTCCGCCTTGTCGCGGACCCATTTTCGGCCCTGTTCCCTCACGGAATAGCTCTCTGTCTGTCCAGCCGATCTCCGAACCAGCCGGCATCTGCAGCCACTTGACGGAGCGGGAATGACCGAGACGATTCTTTTCGTAGACGACGACATCCACCTGGTCAGCGCGCTACAGCGGACCTTGTATAAGACCTACCGCGTGGCACTGGCGTTGAGCGCCGCCGACGCGCTGGCGGCCATTAGCGAATCCCCCTATGCCGTCGTGGTCTCCGATCTGCAGATGCCCGGCATGAACGGGATCGAACTGCTGACGCGGGTCAAGGAACTCGCGCCCGAGACCGTCCGCATTCTGCTCACCGGACAAGCCGACTTAGATGCCGCGATCCACGCGGTCAACGACGGCAACATCTTCCGCTTTCTCCAGAAGCCGTGTCCGCACGAGCTTCTCAAGAAAACGCTGGAGGCCGGCCTGGCGCAATTTCGCCTGCAAATGGCGGAGCGGGACGTGCTGCAGCAGACCCTGGTGGGCACGGTCGCGGTGCTGACCGAGATTCTGGGGGCCATCGAACCGGCGGCGTTCGGCCGGGCATCCCGGCTGCGCTGGTGCGTGCGCAAGCTGGCACTGGAATTGAAAGTTCAAGATCCCTGGCAGTTCGAAGCAGCCGCGATGTTGTCCCAGATCGGATGCATCTCGGTGGCCCCGGAAGCTTTGAAGAAATACTTCACCGGCGATCCGCTCGCCGACGATGACTCGGGAGAACAGCCTTCGCCGGCGCGCGTGGCGCGGCAGCTGCTCGAACGCGTTCCCCGGCTCCATACGGTCGCCCAGATCATCGATCGCCAGCAGGAAGTGGTGGAGATGCGGCCCGATCTGGCGCCGGAACAATACACCATCGCGCTCGGCGCCTCGATGCTGCGCATCGCGCTCGATTTCGATGAACTGGTGGGAACCGGCCTCTCGTTTTCGAGTGCCCTGGCCGAAATGAAGCGGACCCAGTCGGCCTACGATGCGCGGGTCTTCGCGGCCCTGGAGCACCTGGTGCGCGATGCGGCTCAGGTGGACGCGGCGGACCCGTCCCCGGCCTTGCCTCTGGGCGACTCTCTCTACCAGCCGGTTTCCGGACAGGCATCGCCGTAGAGCGTCAGCCGCCCTTTCCCAGAGGCCCTGTCATGTCCAACACACCTCATGTCGATCGACCCGCTCCCGCCAGGCCGCCGTTGGATGGGAAGGCGGTGGACCCGTACCGTGTGGTCTTCGACATGAATCCGCAGCCCATGTGGGTGTGTGACGCGCAGAGTTTGCGGATCCTGGCGGCGAACGATGCGGCGGTGCTCAAGTATGAGTACTCGCGGCCGGAGTTGCTGGCCATGACGGCCGAAGCCCTGCTGACCGCCGACGCCATTCCGCGCTTCCTCGAACAGCACCGGGCCGATGCCAGCGCCCAGACCGATGAGACCGAGGGAATCTGGCGCCATTGCTCGAAAACCGGGCGGGTTTTCGATGTCGAGATGTGGAGCCGCATCATTCCTTTCGAGGGCCGGCCGGCTCGTTTGATGACGGTGCAGGATATTACCGCCCGGCGCCACGCCGAAAACAGCCTGTCCACACGGTATGCGCTGACACGTTTGCTCACCGAGAGTCCCGCCGATGTGATGAGCAAGGCCCTGCGCTGCCTGGGCGAGTCCCTGGAATTCGACCTGGCGGAACTGTGGCTGGTGGATCCGGCGGGAACGCATCTGAACCGCCAGACTTCGTGGTACAGCGCGGGCCTGGACGGAGCCGTGGCGGGCCCCGCGAACTTGCGGCTGTCCATCCAACAGCGCAAGGGCACACTGACTCGCGTGTTGGCTTATGGAACGCCGTGCTGGATCCCGGAAGCGGGGGAAGAACCGGGGTACGAGAAGCGCTCCGCGGCTCTGCAGGCCGCCGGCATCGCTAACGGGCTGGCGTTCGCCATTCGGAATCACGAGGAGGTGAGCGGGGTCGTGGTTCTGCTGCGCCGCGGCCAGAGCCCGCCCGATCCGCAGATTCTTCAACTGCTGGTGGATATCGGCTCGCAGATCGGCCACAACCTGGAACGCAGCCGCGTGGAACAGGAACTGCGGGAAGCCGAAGAATCTTTCCGCGTCTTATTCGACGACGCACCGATTCCCTGTCATGAAATCGACCGGAACGGCATCATTGTGCGGGTCAACCAGGCCCAGTGCGAGGTCTTCGGAAAAGAAGCGCCGGAAATGCTGGGCAAGCCGATTTGGGACCTGGTGGTCCCTGAGCAGCGCGAAGAATGCCGGTCTTCGGTGAAGAAGAAATTTGCCGTACGGCGTACCGGCACGGGTTTTGAGCGGAGATTCCGTACGCGCAACGGCGGCGAATCCGTTTTTCGCGTGCACGACCGGCTCCTGGTCAACCCCAAGGGGGAAGTCACCGGCATGCGCGGCGCGATGCTGGACCTGACCGAGGCCCGGCGCTCGCGCCAGCAGATCGAGTTGCAAACCACGCTCCTCGACCAGGCCAACGATTCCATCATCACGGTGGACCTGGGCTTTTGCGTGACCTACTGGAATAGCGCGGCCGAGCGTCTCTTCGGATGGAGTGCGCAGGAGATCCTTGGCCAACCGTACAAAGTGGCAGCGGGAACGGTGGTGACCGAGGACCAACGCGAGACCATTCATGCCGACATCCTCAAGCGAGGCTCCTGGAATGGGGAGATCATTTGCACCAGCCGGAGCGGCACCCAGTTTGTGGTCAGCCTGTCCTGGTCGGTGCTCCACGACGCCAACGGGCAACCCACCGGCGCGGTTGGCATCCACCGCGATATCACCGCTCCGAAGCAGATGGAGCAGGCGTTGCGCGCCACCGAAGACCGGCTCAAACTGGCTCAATCCGCGCTAGCCCTGGGGACCTGGGAAGTGGATCTCGGCTCCCATACTGTTCGCTGCTCCCCTCAGCTCATGCGCATGTACGGCCTGCCCGATGACCGGGATCAACTCAGCGTGGAGCAATGGCACGGGTTGGTTCATCCGGAGGACCGCCCCGACAAAATCGCCGGGGCGCAGTCGCTGTTTGAAGGGCGCGAGGCGTTCGACCGGCAGTTTCGCGTGATCTGGCCGGACGGATCGGTGCGCTGGCTTCATAGCAAAGCCCGGGTGATCTTCGATGAAGAGCAGCGCGCCATGCGCGTGATCGGAGTGGACTTCGACATCACCGAACACAAGTGCACCGAAGAGCGGCTGCGCATTCTCTCGAGCGCAGTCGAACAAAGCCCCGTCAGTATTCTGATCACCGGCCTGGACGGCAGGATCGATTACGTCAACGAGAAGCTGACCCAATCCACCGGTTATGAGTTTGAGGAGCTGAAAGGGAAGACCCCCCACATCCTCTCGTCCGACGATACGCCGCCCGAGCAGTATGCCCGGATCGCCGCCGCCATGGAGACGGGAGAATGGCGCGGCATCGTCAAGAGCAAAAAGAAGACCGGCGACGTTTTCTGGCAGTCCGCCAGCATCCTGTGGATTCGCGATACCGCCGGCAGGCCGACTCACCAACTGGCCGTGGCTGAGGATATCACCGAGCGGCTGAAGATGGAAGAAGCGCTGAAGGTTTCCGAAGAGCGCTTCCGCATCGCCGCCGAAAGCTCTGGCGATTCGATTTACGAATGGGATTTGAAATCCGACGCCGTGACCCTGTTTGGCGGCAATCAGAAGAGCGCGCCAGCGTTCGGCTGGACTCCTCCCTGGATGGGCCGCGACTTTCGCAAACTGATGCACCCCGCGGACCGGGACCGGGTGGAAGCCGCGATTCAACGGCATCTGGAACAGGGCGATCCCTATACCTTGGAATATCGGATTGTGACGCCCGGCGGGGAGGCCCAGTATTACGTCGATCAGGGCTCGGCCCTGCGCGATGCCCACGGGGAGCCCTATAAGTGGATCGGGGTGTGCCGCGACGTCACCGAGCAAAAGAAGGTCGAGCGCGCCAACGCCGAACTGGCGGCCATCGTGGAGTGCGCCGACACCGCCATCATCAGTCTGGACCTGGCCGGCGAAGTCCTCACCTGGAACCAGGGCGCGGAGCGCGTCTATGGGTACACGACCGGAGAGATGGTGGGCCGCAGCATCTCCCGCCTCATCCCGCCCGACCGGAACAGCGAAGACACAGAGTTGTTGGCGAGGCTGTGCCGCGGCGAGAGCGTCCATCATCTGGAGACCACCCGGCTTACCAAATCCGGCGAGCTGATCCACGTGCTGCTGACGCTGTCCCCCATCCGCGATCGCAACGGAGCGGTCTTGGGCATGGCTCACGTGGCATGGGACATTACGCAGATCAAACAGCTTGAACGCCAGCTCGCCCAGACCCAGAAGTTGGAATCCATCGGACACCTGGCCGCCGGTATCGCGCACGAAATCAATACGCCCATCCAGTACATTGGGGACAACGGCAAGTTTCTGGAAGACGCCTTCCGGGACCTGCTGAAGTTCGCCGAACAGACGGCAGCGCCGGGAGTGAGATCGCCCTCGGACGCGGGGGCGCCGGCCGTTACCCAATCGACGCTCGACCAAGGCGTACTCGACTACCTCCAGGGCGAAGTCCCCAAGGCCATCGAACAGTTGCTCGAGGGCGTGGACCAGGTGGCGCATATCGTGCGCGCCATGAAAGAGTTCTCTCACCCCGGTCCCATTGAAAAGATGCCGATCGATCTCAACCGGGCGATTGAGAGCACCATCCTGGTTTCGAAGAACGAATGGAAATATGTGGCCGAACTCACCACCGATCTCGACCGCCAGCTTCCGCCCGTCCCCTGCGTGGCCGGAGAGTTCAACCAGGTCATCCTCAATCTGATCGTGAATGCGGCCCATGCGATTTCCGACGTGGTCAAGGACTCGGGCGGCAAGGGCACGATCAGCATTCGCACACGCCGCAACGGATCTCACGTCGAGGTCCGGGTCAGCGATACCGGTTGCGGCATTCCGGCGGCCAATCAGTCCAAGGTCTTCGACCCCTTCTTCACCACCAAGCCGGTCGGCAAGGGGACGGGACAAGGGCTGGCCATCGCGCACGCGGTGGTCGTGCAGAAGCACAGCGGTTCGATCACGCTCGAATCCGAACTAGGGAGCGGCACCACCTTTGTGATTCAGCTTCCGTTGGCGCCTGAACTGGAGGGAGAGTGAAACGGATTCTGTTTGTGGACGATGAGCCGCGCGTGCTCGATGGCCTGAAGCGGATGCTCTATCCGTATCGGAACGACTGGCAGATGGTGTTCGTCTCCAGCGCGGCGGAGGCCCTGCAGCAGCTGTCTCAGGATCCGTTCGATGTCATCGTCACCGACGTCCGCATGCCGCAGATGAGCGGCATTGAGCTGCTGTCGGAGGTGGTGGAACGCCATCCCCACGTGGTCCGGATGGTCCTGTCGGGCATGGCCGATAAAGACGTGATGCTGCCGTCGGTCATGCTGGCGCACCAGTACCTCGACAAGCCTTGCGATGCCGCCACGCTGCGCGCGGCCGTGGAGCGGGTCTTTCAACTGCGCGTGATCATGGACAATCCCTCGCTGAAGCAGTTGATTTCCCGCATTCATTCCCTTCCGAGCGTTCCCACGGTCTACACCAAATTGATCCAGGCGCTGCAGTCCGACGATGTGTCTCCGCAGGAGATCGGCCGCATCATCAGTCAGGACATGGCCATGACCGCCAAGATCCTGCAATTGGTCAACTCGGCGTTTTTCGGGCACCGGCGCTCCATCACCAATCCCACGGCCGCGGTCATCTACCTGGGCGCCGATACGGTCCGAGCCCTGGCGCTGACCGTGTCGGTCTTCTCCCAGTTCGACTCCCGCAAGATTCCTAGTTTCTCGATCGAGGCGCTGCGCGATCATGGCATGGCCGTGGCCACCTTCGCTCGCGATATCGCGAAATCGCTCGATCTGTCGAAGCCCGAGATGGAAGACGCATTCCTGGGAGGGCTTCTCCACGAACTCGGCAAGCTGGTGCTGGCGGTGAACTATCCCAAGCAGTATGGAGAGACACTCCTCCGAATGGAGCAAGAGAAGATTTCCGCCCGGCAGGCCGAACTCGACACCTTCGGCACCACCTACGCCGACGTGGGCGCGTATTTGTTGTGGCTATGGGGACTTCCCGATCCCGTGACGGAAATCGTGGCACGCCATCTGGAACCCGTTCCCGGCGCTACGGCGCGCGGCGTGGTGGCGGTTCACGTGGCCGACGCCCTCATGGGTAAGGACCCCGAGGGGACGCTCAATATGGAATGCCTGTCCGCCATGGGGTTGATCCACCATCTCCCGGCTTGGAAGCAGATGCAGAAAGAAGCGCAATCGGAGACGTCCCGATGACCAAGCGAATTCTGTTCGTTGATGACGACACCAGAGTGCTGCAGGCCTTGGAGCGGCAACTGCACAAGCATTTCGAAATCCAGACGGCGCTCGGACCGGAACTGGGACTGCAGGCCATCGCTGCAGGCGGCCCATTCGCCGCCGTCGTCTCCGATCTGCGGATGCCCCACATGAACGGCATCGAGTTTCTGACGCGGGTCCGCCAAGCTGCGCCCGATGCCGTGCGGGTCATGCTCACCGGCGAAGGGGACGTGTCCGCCACCATCGCCGCGGTCAATGAAGGCAAGATCTTCCAGTTCCTCACCAAGCCGTGTCCGCCGGACATGCTGGCCCGCACCCTGGAATCGGCGCTGGAGCAGCACCGCCTGATCACCGCAGAACGGGAACTGCTCGAAAACACGCTGCGCGGCAGCATCGGGGTCATGAGCGAGATTCTCGGCCTGGTGAATCCGCAGGCCTTCAGCCGGACGCAGCGGATTCGCCGTTACGTGCAGTTCATGGCCGACAAGCTGAATCTTCGCGATCACTGGCAGTATGAGCTGGCCGCCATGCTCTCGCAAATCGGGTGCGTGACGGTTCCGCCCACCATCCTGGATAAGTTTTACCGCCAGCAAGCCCTCACGCCGGCCGAGGAGGAGATTCTGTCGTCGCAAAGCAGGGTCGGGCACAACCTTCTGGTGAAGATTCCGCGTCTGGAGAACGTAGCGCAGATGGTGGCCCAACAGAGGTCGCCGTGGGCCGCCCAGAATGGCGCTCCCAGCCCGGTCAAAATCGGCGCTCACCTGCTGAAAGTGGCCACGGACTTCGACGAGCAGGTGATGCGCGGCAGCACCCAGGAGGCGGTGCTCGGCAAAATGCGCGGCAGCCGCGATTACAATCCGGAGTTCCTTACCGCGCTGCAGCAGGTGCAGGTGGAGGAAGCCAAAAACGAAACCCGCTGGGTCACGCTAGCCCAACTGAAACCGCAGATGATCATCAGCGCCGGCGTCTACTCCAAGACCGGCCTGGTACTGCTGGCCAAAGGGCAGGAGGTGACCGATTCCGCCATCGCGCGGCTGAACAGCTTCGCGTCTTTGTTCGGAGTGATCGAGCCGATCAGCGTGACGGTGCCGCAGGAAGAGCAAATCCCCAAACCCGCTCTTACGCGGCAACTCACCGACTCTCTCGCCGCCCCCGTGCTGCGGTAGGAATCTGCCGCGGCGCGTTGGGGAGCACGTGCAAAGAGCGGCCCCCTCGGGAGCGGAGAGACCGCCTACTTACCCTTGATCTCGTTCAATAGCGGAATGTCTTTGACCGGCTTGGGCCCGGGCAGCGACTTCACGTAGGCCCAGATATCGGTGAGGTCCTGGTCCGACGCCACTTTGTCGATGTAGGCCGGCATGGCGCCCGAAGGGCGGCGGACATACCGGACGAGGGCGGGCGCGCTCAACACGGTCGCGGCCAGGCGCGCGCCGTCACGGCTTCCCTGAGCGGCGTAGCCATGGCACTCCCAGCAGCCGTCCCGCAGGAACAGGCGCTTGCCGTTCTCGGCGTTGCCGTTGGACTGCGCCAACGCGCCAGCCGCCGCCAGAATCGCCGCCAATATCCAAATGGTCTTCATGAGTCTATCCTTAGCGCGGCTGCGTGACCACGTCGATCAGGGCCGGCTCGCCCTTCTTGACTACTTCCAGCGCGGCCTTAATGGCCGGCCCCAGGTCGTTCGGGTTTTCGATCGGCCCCGAACTGTACATCCCGTAGGCCTTAGCCATGGTCGCGTAGTTGATGTGCGGATCTTCCAGGGTCACGCCGACGCCGGCGTTCTCCACGCCGCGTCCGGCGCGCGCCGCCATGTCTTCGAGGAACATGTGCTCCTGGTGGTAGCCGCGGTTATTGTGCATGATGCTGAGCAAGGGAATACGGTGATGGGCGGCCGTCCATAACACACCAGGCGCGTAGTTGAGATCGCCGTCGCATTGGATGTTGACCGTGACGCGGCCGTGCTTTTTGTTGGCCAGGGCCGCGCCGACGGCGGCGGGAGCGCCGTAGCCGATCCCGTACGCTCCGTGACCGCCAATGAAGTGGTAGGGCTTGTCGAAGTCCCACAGGCGCAAGGGCCACCAGCTCACGAAGGTGGTATCGGACACAAACGACCAGTCTTCCTTGCGAATCTGGTTCCAGAGTTCCGCGGAAAGACGCGCGGTGCTGATGGGGCTGGCATCCCACCCGACGGTGGCCTGGTCGAAATCGCGATCGCGGTTGCGCTTGTGCTCCTCGGCGAGTTTCTTGCCGCGCTCTTCCATGGCGCGCTTGCGGTCGGACGTGATCAGCTTCTTGCAGGCCTCAATCAGGCTCGGCAGCGTGGCTTCGGCATCGGCGGCAATCGCCAAGTCGACGTCGGCATAGCGACCGAAGTCCTGATAGTTGCTGCGGCTGAACAGGTCGCCGGCGGTAATCGTCATGACTTTGGCGCCCGGTTTGACGATGGACCGGGACTCCATACCCATGCGGTTGATGGGAGTCTGGGTGTGGGTGACGTTCCACATGTCGGGCACTTCCAACCCCAGAATGGCGTCGGCGGCGGCCACGCTTCCGGTGTTGAAGAGGGGATGGCGGGAGGGGAAATTCATGCGGAACTTGCGGTCTTGCACCCCGGCCTGCAGCGTCTCCGCCAGTTCGACCAGCAGGGGAATGCCGTTGGGGGTGCGCGCGACGCGCCCGGCGACGATCACCGGGTTCTCGGCGGCCACGAGGATTTTGGCCATCTCGGCCACGGCGTTGGAGTCGCCGGCCGGCGGCGTCGGCACGACGAGTTTCGGAATCTTCAGGGTCCGCCGGTCTTCTTCCGGCATGGGCTCTTCCTGCAACTGCCCATTGGCGCACAGCACCACCGGCTCATACGGCGGCGTCATCATCACCTTGTAGGCCCGGATCGCCGACTCGGCAAAATGGCCGAGAGAAACCGGCGAATCGTCCCACTTGGTATAGTCGCGAACCATGGCCGCGGCATCCTGGACGCTGTGCGCCCATTCGACGTCGCTGCGGCGAAACGCGATTTCCTGTTCGTTGCCCAGGATGAGGTAGACCGGCACGCGATCGCCCCAGGCGTTGTAGATGGCCATCGAAGCGTGCTGCAGCCCCACGGTGCCGTGGGCCATGCACAGAATCGGCTTGCCTTCGATCTTGTAATAGCCGTGGGCCATGGCGATGGACGACTCTTCGTGGCAGCAGGTGATCCATTCGGGCTTGGTGTTCTTGCCGTAGTTGATGAAGGATTCCTGGAGGCCGCGGAAGCTCGAGCCGGGGTTGGCGAAGATGTAGTCGAAGTTTAAGGTCTTCAGGACGTCGACCATGAAGTCGGCGCCGGGGCGGTCGGTGGTGTACACGTCCGCACGGGGCGGCGGGGCGCCGGTCTCGAGGGCCACTTGGCGGGGAGACGGCAGCGCGGCGGCGGGGCGGGCCTGGGCCTGCTGCTGCGCCTGAGCCGCCTGGGGCGGGACCACCAGTGAGGCCGCGCCGGCAGCGGCGCCGGCGGCCGCGCCTTTCAGAAATCCACGACGGTCCACGGAAGTTTTCTTCGATGCCATGTCTCGGTTCCTTTCCAGTTCCTGCCTGTCAGAGCGGACGAGCGATCCCGCGAATCATCGCTCGCGCCCCTTACTTGACTCGTTCGATGGCCCGCTTAACACCCGATCCACGGAAGGAGCGCAACATCCTTTGCCTTCAGGCGAGTGCGGTTTTCAGTGTATGGCGAACGGGCCGCGGAGTCAAGGCAGGGAGGGCGTGCGACCGGCTGGGCTTTTGGGCAATTTGCGAGGGTGCGGGCGGCCCGGGTAAGCGGCTGTTTTACTTCTCTTTGAACTGGTCCAAGGCCGGGATGTCCTTCGCCGGTTTCGATTCGGGCAGGGTCTTAATATACGCGTGGATGTCGGTCAGTTGCTGGTCCGACAGCACCTTGGCGGAAAACGACGGCATCTGGCGCGTGCGCGGCGAGCGCACATAGGCCACGAATGCGGCGGAGGCCATCTTCATTGGGACCAGCCGCGCGCCCGAACCGTTCTGGCCGGAAAAGCCGTGACAGGCATAGCAGCTGTACTTCAGGTAGAGATCCTTGCCTTTGGCCGCGTCGCCGGCCGGCGTCTGCGCCGAGAGTGCGACCGCCAAGGCCAGCGCCACCGCCATCGCCCGAACTCGCCGAACCGTCTGGTTCATATCGTTTCTCCCTCAGCCGCGCAGCCGCTGGAGCAGATCGGCCTTCATCATAAGGTCGCGCCGTTCGGGCTGTCAAGCCGGGAGGGCATGGGAAACGCCGGCTTCGCGCAAGAAGGCGCGCATCTCCTCCAGGTCGTCTTCGGACAGACCCCAGATCAGCGCGGCTTCCCGGTTGACGCCGGCCTCCGCGCGTTCCAGCCGGGTCCGGTTTTCGTCTCGAACGGCGGCGTGCGCGCGGCGCGAGGCCGAGGCGAGGCGGCGGTGTGCCGGATTCTTCCGGTCGAAACGGGGAACGGCGATGTAGTCGAGCACATGGGTGGCGATCTGAATCTCGATGGTGTAGGCCGCCACCGCCGCGCTCACCGGCAGCGAGTTGAGCACGCCGCAGAGGTAATGCGCTTCCTCTTCGGATTCGGCGGGGACCAGCATCAGCTTGTGGTCCGGGATGACCACGCGACCGTCCGCCGGGCCGGCCACCGCGACCGTGAACGGGAAGGCCTGCTCGCGCCACACCACTTTCCATCCGGCAAACGTGTAGTCGCCGATATTGAACATGGAGTAGAAGGGGGCGGTGTCGCGGAAATAGCGCCGGTAGGCGGGACGGGTCCGCAGCAACCCGTCGAATCGCTTCAAATAGGAAAACGCGCGGGGAAAGGTGTGCGCCATTTCCGTTTCCGGAATCGCCCGCAGCTTCATTCCGGGTTGATGGGTCATCAGGATGGAATCCCGCGGCGCGGCGCTCCACCGGGCGACATTCTGTCCGCGCAGCAACGGGTAGACGAGGCTCGATTCCACCAGAGCCTGCGTCGCCGGGACCTTCTTCCGCGCGCCCTGGGTGACGTTGCGCACGCGGAATGTGCCGCCCGCCTGTTTGCCGGTGACCTCGATCCAGAAGACGCCGTTGGCCCCGCCGGTGTTGGCGCCTTCGCGAGCGCGGTAGGGCGAGGCGCCGAGAATGCGCGTGATGGCGGCCAGCGTACCGGGGCGGGCCGTGATCCAGGAGCTGGCTGAGTCGCCCGCCGACACCGGCTGTGCGTTCCAGAGATAGCTGGCCCGCTGCCGCCGGTTGTGAAAGCGGTACTCGACCGGGTATTGAGCGGTTCGCCCCTTTTCGAGGACGAGCGCGGCCGTCCGGTTGGCGGCACCGTCAAACGGTTTGAGCTGGACCATATCTTCCACCAGAATGGGGGCGAGCGGCGTCCCATCGGGCAACCGGAATCGCCGGAACCCCTGGCCGGCGGCGGCCGATTTGAAGAGCGTCTGCGAAACCACGAAGCCGAGTTTGCCGTGCATTCGCAGAAAACGGTCGGCCGCGACGTAGGTCATCAGCATCGAAAGATCGTACTTGGCGGCGCCCAGGATGGTGTCGATGGGCTGGGCGCGTTTGGGGAACAGGCCGTAGTGCTCCCACAGCGGCCGCGTCGCGCGCCGATAGGCCTCCCCAAGATGCTCCCAGTTCACCCACGGGGGATTCCCCACGACAAAATCGCAGGAGTTCACAAAAGGCGCGGTCGCGGGCGCGGCCTGCACGGCATCGGCCCGATAGACGGGAATCTCGATTTCGCCGGCGCCGGCGGGAAGCCAATCGCCAAGCGCCAATAGGTAGTTGGTCCGGGCGGCAAGAACCGCCAGCGGGTTCAGATCGAACCCGATGACATTGCCGAGCACCAGATTGAGCTCCCGCGCAGACGGGCCCCGGCGTTTGATGTGCTGGATCAGCAGAACCAGAAACGTTCCCGAACCACAGGCCGGGTCGAGAACTCTCTGGTGGGGATCGCCCAGTTTGGACGCTCCCAGAGTATCCGCGAGCAGTTTCGCGGCCAGCGCGTCGGGCGTATAGTATTCGCCGAGACCGTGGCGGATCTCGCGGGGGAGTAGTTGCAGATAGAGTTCCTTGAGAACGTCGCCGGCCTGTTCCGGAGGGCCGTAGCGGGACAGGCGCCGCACCAGATCCGTGATGCCTTCCTGGAGGCCGCGGTCCCAGGCCGCGAGATACCAGCCGAACCAATCGCCCTTGAGAAAATCGCGAATGCCGGCCTCCCGAAACGGGGCGCCGCTCTCCAGTCCGCAGAGGGCTTGGTGCAGATGCGCCGGGGACACGGGTTTGCCCACGGCAGCCGCAGCGATCAGCTTGAGGAGCAGGGCGTAGTAGGTGTGGACCGCGAAGAAGACCGGGGACGCCGCGGCTGAGGAGTCGATTCCCAGGCCGGTGACCAACCGGCGATACCCTGTTCCGGATTCGATCCGGCCGGGTTGGTAATCGGTGGCTTCGCGATAGAACACCTTCCACTGGTCGAACTGAGGGGGGCCCGTGCGGGAGAGGGCCGAGTACAGAGCGCGGATGGAGCGCTGCGCGCGCGGCGCTTTCAGCCCGAAATCGGCAGCCAGATGCGCGGCAGTGAGGGCCAACCGGGCCGCAGGCGAAGACACTCAAAAGGCTAGCACGGGTCCATCGGGGAGGCGTCGCGCGAGGCCGGCATACCGGGAATCCGGTGTTTCCTCAAGGACCGGCGGATTGCGCCGATAACGACATAGTGGGAGACGTTTCCCACGGCAAGGAGTCGGCGGATGAGACTGTATGGGCTGGCCCTGCTGTTCCTGGTCCCGGGTATCGCGTTGGGGCTGGACGTGGGGGATCTGGATCTTCAGATTCATGGCACGGTGGCGCAAGGGGGGTTGCTCAGCTCGCACAACAACTATCTGACCGCCAAGACGAGCGACGGCAGCACGCAGTGGACCGAGGCGGCGCTGAACGCGGCCACCTCGGTTTCCGACAACCTGCGCATCGGGCTGCAACTGCATACGTACCGGTTGGGCGAGTTGGGCAAGCTGAAGCTGGACGTGGACTGGGCCTACGGAGACTACCGGATCCGGGAATGGTTCGGCATCCGCGCGGGCAAGGTCAAGACACCGCTAGGCCTGTGCAACGATACGCAGGACATCGATACGCTGCATCTGTGGGCGCTGTTGCCGCAGGGCGTGTATCCGGCGGATAACCGGAGCTGGACGCTGGCGCACACCGGCGGAGATGTCTACAGCAAGGTCCGGTTGCCGGGGCGCTTGGGGAAGCTTTCTTACCAGGGGTACTTCGGGTCGCGCACGGCGGATTCCGACGGAGGTTACTTCAAAGCAGCCGCGGAGGCCGGCTTCTCGGTGGCCGACGGCGCCTTCGGCAGGTTGTACGGCGGCGACGTTCGCTGGCACACTCCCCTCCGGGGATTGACGACGGGATCGAGTGTGGGGATGGCCGATGCCTCGGGGCACCTCAGCATCGTAAACGAGCCGTTTCCGCTCACGCTGAAATCCACCTCAGACACGAATACCGCGATGTACGCCGAGTTCGAACAAGGAAAATTCTACGCGGCTGGCGAATATCGCCGCCGGATCTGGAATCTCGCCATTCCCGAAATGCGGCTGCAGGCGGTGGCCCAGGACACGCGCGCCTGGTATCTGATGGCGGCCTATCGCATCCATCCCAAGGTCAATCTTGGGGCCTACTGCAGTCGATACCGATACGCCGCGCTGAAAGCCTTTGGCAATCCCTCTGAGCCTGCCCGGCTGTACAGCAATGACTGGGTGACGGCGATCCGGATCGATCCGAATCCCTATCTCTACTTCAAGTTCGAAGCCCACTACATCGACGGAACGGCGGGCGGATTCTATGTCTCCACCAACCCGACCGGTTTTGACCGGCTGACACGCCTGGTCGTGGCGCGCATCGGATTTACCTTCTGAAAGGCCCCCCCGGGATGACTCATTCCATCTGCAAGACGGCGCTCCTGGGGGGTCTCGTGGTCCTGGTTTGCGCCGGGCTTGCGGCGGGCTCGGAAGTGATGGTGGTGGCGAACTCGTCGGTGAAGGCCAGCCACGTCGACCCGAGCTCGCTGCGCGATATCTTCCTCGGCGAGAAGTTTTCGCTGCCGGAGGGTTCGAAAGTGACGCCGGTCCTGCTGAAAAACGGCCCGATTCACCGAGCCTTCCTGGCGGCATACATCGGCAAGTCCGAGGCGGGGTTTCAGGCGGGCTGGCGGAATATGGTGTTCACCGGCCGCGGCTCGCTGCTGAAGACATTCGACTCCGAAGAGGCCCTGCTCGACTATGTGGCCAAGACTCCGGGCGCGATCGGCTACGCCAGCAACACGGGCGGCCGCGCCAACGTGAAGGCGATCTCCGTGAAGTGACGCATCGCGGCCGCTCTGCGGCTAGCGGCTCACCTGGTCCACATCGACATCGAGGTTGTGACCGATTCGGAAAGCGTACAGCCCATCGGTGTGAATCTTGCTCTTTGGCAGCCGCGTCACTTCCGTGCCGTTGACGGTGAAGATGACGTTGTCGCCTTGCACCTGGACGCCTAACGTGTTGGTCTGCTTTCCATCCGCCCCTTCTTTGACGATCGCTGGATTGGCTGTCCAGCCCACGACCGTCGTCGGCCGCTTGTCGCCCTCACGGTTGGCGATGAAGTATTCGCCCTGATTGCGCACCAGGAAGTAGGAGTAGGTTTGACTCGGGCCCGCCAAGTCGCTGCCGCCAATCATCAGCCCATAGGAGATGGGGTGCGTGGGCGCCTGCTTTTGAGTCAGGCGCGCGGAGAATTTGTAGTCGCCGGACTTGGTCCAGTCGGCGCGATAGAAGGTTCCGGCGGGTCCCATGGCGAAGTGGAACACGTCGCCGGCCTGCGTGAACTTGATCTGCTCCGGCGTCCCGCGGTCCGGCCGCACGCTCCATCCGGCGGGAAACTTTCCGCCCGTGACGGCGCGATCGGGATCGTTGTCCTGAGCCGTTGCCGGGAAGACTGAGACGAATGCGAGTAAGAGAACAGGAATTACCGTTTTGGAAAATGAAGCGGACTGACGGAGTCGAAAACGGTACATAGGGGGTACCCTCGCTGATCAGTATAGCGGAAGGCAGGCGGCTTACGGGAATCCGTCGATCAGAACTCACCGCCGAGGCCCCGAGACGCCACGAACGCAAGATCTGTGCGGTCTCGGCGATCTTCGCGCTCGCTGCTGGCCGGCACCGATCCGGTGACTCCGCCGGCAAAATGATTGGAGAAGCCGGCGCACGGCGCGCCCCGATCCGGGCGCCGAGCCAGCGGAGCGGGCAGAGCATCCCTTGCGGAGGGTTTTCGCGTCTCGGCGTCCCGACGGTCTGTCCGATGGACGGATTACGGGGCATTCCAGCCGCTGCGGCCCGGTACGGGACCGGGGAACGACTGCCTACGTTAGACTAGGGTGTCGCGCCATGTCTCTGACTGCAGGATGCCAACTCGGGCCCTACGAGATTCTTGAACCGATCGGTAAGGGCGGCATGGGCGAAGTGTGGAAGGCGCGCGATACCCGTCTCAACCGCATGGTGGCCATCAAGCAGCTCCTAGGGCAGCACAACGCGCGGTTCCAGCAGGAGGCGCGAGCCATCGCGGCGCTGAATCATCCGCATATCTGCACGCTGCACGACGTGGGCCCGGACTACCTGGTGATGGAATTCGTCGAAGGCAAAACCTTGCGGGGGCCGCTGCCCACGGAGGAAGCCGTGCGGCTGGCGGTGCAAATGGCAGGCGCACTCGAGGCGGCGCACCGGAAACGAATTATCCATCGCGACCTGAAGCCCACCAACGTGATGATCACCGAAACCGGCGTGAAACTGCTGGATTTCGGCTTGGCCAAACTGACCGAACCCGGCGACGACGACGCCACCCGCACGGTGGAGGGGACGCTGGTCGGCACGGTCGCGTACATGTCGCCGGAGCAGGCGCAAGGAAAGCCGCTGGACGAACGCTCCGACATATTCAGTTTCGGGGCGGTGCTGCACGAAATGGTTTCGGGCGCGCGCGCGTTTCCAGGAGAATCGACCGCCGAGGTGATCAGTGCGGTGCTGCGCGACGAGCCCCGCGCGGTGGATGCGCCGGCGGAACTGGCCGCGATCATCCAGCGCTGCCTGCAGAAGGCGCCGGCGGGGCGTTTCGCGTCGATGTTGGAGGTGCGGACCGCGCTGGAAAAGGTCAAGCTTGGGGAAGCGTCGCAATCCTCGATCGCGGTGCTTCCCTTCGCGAACATGAGCCGCGACCCCGACGACGAATTTTTTAGCGACGGTCTGGCGGAGGAAATCATCAACGCGCTGGTGAAAGTGCCCGGCCTGAAGGTGATCGCGCGCACCTCGGCCTTCGCCTTCAAGGGGCAGAACACCGACATCCGGAAGATCGCGGAGATCCTGGGAGTGGGCAACGTTCTGGAAGGCAGCGTACGGCGCTCCGGCCATCGGATCCGGGTCACGGCGCAGTTGATCACCGCCGCCGACGGCAGCCATTTGTGGTCGGAGCGGTACGACCGCGAAATGACCGACGTGTTCGCGATTCAGGACGAGATCGCCGCGGCCATCGCGGGCGCTATGCAACTCAAGCTTTCCGCCGCCGCGGCTCCGCGCCGCACGCCGCGCCTGCCGGCTTACGAAGCCTACCTCAAATATCGCCACTATCAATGGGGCTTTACTCCCGAAGCCTTGCAGCGCAGCAAGGAATGCCTGGAGCAGGCGCTGGCGCTCGATCCGCGGTTCGCCCTGCCGTACGTCGGCCTGGCCGACTACCACCTGGCGTCCGCCGCAGTGGGCGCGAAGCCGGCTCGTGAGGCGATGCCGCGGGCGCGCGATCTGGCCCAACGCGCGCTGGAGCTGGATCCGGACCTCGCGGAAGCGCACGCCATGCTGGGGATCGTGGCGGGACATTACGATTTCGATTGGAGAGAGAACGACCGGCGGTTCCGGCTGGCCCTGGCTCGCGAACCGATCTCCTGCCACCTCCGCCAGTGGCATTCGTTGTTTCATCTGTCCGCGCTGGGACAGGCGGAGGAGGCGCTCCGTCAGCTGGACCGGGTGCTGGAGGAAGATCCGCTGAGCCAAATGTGGCACTGGACAAGGTCCAACGTGCTGAAATCCCTCGGCCGCGATGACGAGGCCCTGGCGGCGAACCGGAGAGCCTGCGAGCTGGATCCGCAGTTCTGGTTGGGACGGACGTTTCTAGGTTTGCACCTTGCGCTGCGCGGCAGCCACACGGAAGCTCGGGAGTGCATCGAAAAAGGGGCCGCCGCCGCGCCGTGGTGTCCCATCAATGTCGGGCTCCTGGCCGGGGCGCTCGAGAACACCGGCGAATCCGAGCGGGCCGGAGCGCTGCTGGCCCAACTGCGAAGCGCTGCGCACGGAAGTGGGATCGGCCTGGCTTACTATCATCTGGTCCGCGGCGAGATCGACCACGCGGCGGAATCGGCGGGAAAGGCGGCCGAAGAGCGGTTTCCCGGAATTCTCACGATTCTGATCCGCCCCTTCGAGGCACAATTCCGCCAGTCGCGCGGGTGGCCGGCGTTGCTGAAGAAGTTGAACCTGCCGGGGGCGTGACGGCAACCCGCACCCAGCGGCATCTCCAAGAGCGGACGCTCCGAGCCTCAGTTCGGCAGACCGGCGGCCGTCCTCGCGCGGGCATGCAACTCGGGTGACCGGAGCCGTTCGCAGTAGCGTTCAAAGTCCGGGCTCGGGCCTTTCCATTGCAGTTCGTCCACCGTTTCGAAGACGGGCACATCGCGGATCAAAGTCGCCAGGGTGCGGTACAGCAGGGCGTCGTTCCACTGTTCGAACAGGACCGCGGAGAGCCGCTGGGCGCCGCGGATGGCGGGATCCCATTGCCGCCAGTCCTTGGGAACATCCTCGAAGTGAAGGTGGCGCGAAAAGGTCAAGGCGGCGGCTTTGGGACCCCAGCCGGGCAAACCGGGAAAGCCGTCGGCGCTATCGCCCACCGCGGCCAGGTAATCCGGAATCGATTCCGGCTTGACGCCCCACTTGGAGACGACGCCCGCTTCATCGCGCAGAATCTCGCGCCGCCGGTCGAGTTGCACCACCCGGCTGCCCACCACGCACTGGGCCAGATCTTTGTCGGGCGTGCAGATCCTCACCTGGCTGACGCGGCCGTCGCGGGCGGCCCGGGCGGCCGCGGAGGCTAGGGCATCGTCGGCCTCGTACTCGATCATGGGCCAGACCACAACCCCCATCGACGCGAGCGCCTCTTCCAGCAGAGGAAACTGCGCCATCAAGGGAGGCGGGACACCCTCGCCGGTCTTATATCCGGGATAAAGATTATTGCGGAACGACTCGACCACATGATCGGTGGCGACGCCCACGTGCGTCGCGCCGCCTTCGATCAACCCCAGGACCGACGCCAGGACGCCGCGGACCGCGCCGACTTCAGTTCCGCCGGCATCCAACCGCGAAGGCACCGCGAAGAAATGCCGGAACAGCTCGTAGGTTCCGTCGACCAGGTGCACCACCATGCTGCTTCCATTCTCGCCTCAACGTTCGCGAAGCGGTAGAGTTGTTAGCGGAGCGGAAAGTTTTTTTCGGAACTCGCGCGAACAAATTTCGTCTAAATCGGTTATGGATGCCTTTCTGAAGGATCTGAAGCACTCCGTCCGCATGTTTCTCCGGACGCCGGGCTTCACCATCGTGGTGATCGCGGCGCTGGCTCTGGGGATCGGCACCAATACGGCAATTTTCTCGGTGGTGAACACGGTTCTTCTGAAGCCGCTGGCTTTTTCCGATCCGGAGAGGATCGTTCTGTTTCAGAACCTATTCAAGGGCGGCCGCGGCGGCAGCGCGTCGCCGAACGAATATAATTTCTGGCGGCAACAGACCCGGGCATTTCAGGATGTCTCGGCGTACGCGTTCAACGTAGCGAATCTCACCGGGGAAGCCGCGCCGGAACAAATTCAAACGACCCGCGCCAGCGCGAATTTTTTTCGGCTCTGCGGAGCGGACATCATCCGCGGCCGCACCTATACGGCCGAGGAAGACCTGCCCAAAGCGCCCAAGACGGCGGTGCTGGCTTACGGATTCTGGCAGCGACGCTTCGGCAGCGATCCCCAGGTGATCGGGAAACGGATCACGCTCAGCAGCGAGAGTTACGAAATCATCGGCGTGGTGGGGCCGAATCTCAAAATTGAAATCGATCGGCCGCCGGACGTCTATGTTCCCTTTCAGCTCGACCCGGCCCGCGACGACAACGGCCACTACTTCACGGTGATCGGCCGGCTCAAGCCGGGAGTCACGCTGGCCGCGGCGAGCGCGCAATTGCAGGCGGGCTACCAGGAGTACAAGGCCGCGCATCCGGTTCCGTTCGATTTCCCGCAGATCGGATTCGGCGTGCAGCCGCTGCAGGACGCGCTCGTGGGAGGCGTGCGGAACTCGCTGTTGATTCTGGTGGGGGCGGTGAGTTTTGTGCTGCTCATCGCCTGCGCCAATGTCGCGAACCTGCTGCTGGCGCGCGCGACGGGGCGGAAACGGGAAATTGCGATTCGGGCGGCGGTGGGCGCGGGGCGGGGCCGCATCGTCCGGCAGCTCCTGACGGAGAGCGTGATGCTGTCGCTGGCGGGCGGTGTTCTCGGCCTGGCGGCCGGATACGCCGGGATTCGCGGAATCCTGCGTGTCAGCCCCGGCAACATTCCGCGCATCGGATTGGATGGAGCCAGTGTCGGGCTGGACTGGCGCGTCTTGGCGTTTACGCTGGGGCTGTCGGTGGTGACCGGCATCCTATTCGGGCTGGTTCCCGCGCTGCAATCCTCGCGCGCGGATTTGAACGGCACGTTGAAGGAGAGCAGCAGTCGCAGCGGCACCGGGCTTCGTCACAACAAGACGCGGGCGGTGCTGGTGACCACCGAGATGGCGCTGGCGCTGGTGCTGCTGGTGGGAGCGGCGCTGCTGATTCGAACCTTTGTCGCGATCCGGCAAGTGCATCCCGGGTTCGACCCACACAACGTGGTGACCATGCGAATGTCGCTGACCGGCCCGCAGTTCGCCCACTCCGCGGGGGTGACGCAACTGGTTCACGACGGCTTGCGGCGGATCCGCGCGCTTCCGGGTGTGGAAGTGGCGGCAAGCACCTGCTGCGTGCCGCTGGAAGGCGGCTTTGGGCTACCCTTCCAGATTCCGGGGCGTCCCGAGGGGCCGACGTCCAAGGGGGGCGCGGGATGGACGATGGTTTCCGCCGGCTATTTCGAGACCTTCCAAATCCCCGTGCTGCGCGGGCGCACGTATACGGAACAAGACGACAGCGGCCCGCCCGTGGTCATCATCAACCAGGCGCTGGCCAAGCAATTCTGGCCGAAGGGCGATCCGTTGAGCGACCGGATGATCATCGGGCACGGCGTCGGGCCGGCGTTCCAACAGGAGCCGCCGCGCCAGATTATCGGGGTGGTGGGCGATGTGCGCGACGGCGGCCTCAACCGCGACCCGCAACCCATCATGTACGTGCTTTCGGCGCAGATTACCGATGGAGAAAACGCGTTGGTCTCGCAGATCGTCCCATGGGCTTGGGTGATCCGGACGCGAGTGCCGCCCCTGTCTTTGAGCACCGCGATTCAGAAGGAGTTGCGCGAGGCCAGTGGAGGGCTGCCGGTGGCGAACGTGCGGACGATGGAAGAAACCATCGCGCGATCGACGGCCAGCCAGAACTTCAACATGCTGGTGCTGACCATTTTCGGGTGTGCCGCCCTGCTGCTGGCGGCGATCGGGATCTACGGGCTGATGGCGTATTCGGTGGCGCAGCGGACCCAGGAGATCGGCATCCGTCTGGCGCTCGGCGCGGGATCGGGCAGCGTGCGGAACATGGTGGTCTTCCAGGGGCTGCGGCTGGCCGGCGCCGGCGTGGCGATCGGGCTGGCTGCGGCATTCGGGCTGACCCGGCTGATTGCGAGCCTGCTCTTCGGGGTGAAGGCGTGGGATCCACTGGTGTTCGTAGCAGTTCCGGTGATACTGATTGGCGTGGCGCTGGTCGCGGTTTGGTTGCCGGCGCTGCGCGCGAGCCGCGTCGACCCGATCCACGCCCTGCGGTATGAATGACGGATCGAAGCCGATCGCAGGACCGGACCCTTCTTCATTGCAGGCCCAAAGTCATGGTGGATGCCGGCGTCCCGATCCTGCTCGCGGCGGACTTCCTGAACCGCCTCCGTGAGCCGTGAGAAATTGGCGGGGCGGCAATCGCTGCTCCGCTCGAAGCTACAACCGCCGGCGGTACACTCAACAAGAGGAGAAGCCATGGAGATTCGATTTCCGGACATCCCGCTCTATCAAGGATGGGGCCATCCCTATCGGGTGGAGGCCACCATTCGCGGCCTGGAGCTGGTGGAAGGCCACTTGCCTCCGGAGATCGAAGGGACTCTGCTGCGGTGCGGGCCCGATCGCCAGTACCCGCCGCGCGATGGCTCCGACGTCTTCATCGATGGCGAAGGCATGGTGCACACCTTCCGCTTCTCGGGAGGACAGGTCGACTACATGAGCCGATGGGTTCGCACCGAGCGCTTCGTCCTCCAGGAGAAGGCGCGTCGCGCGCTGTTCGGGCGCTATCGGAACCGCTTCGCCAATGACCCCGCGGCCGGCAGCGCCCGGAACGGAACCGCCAACACCAACCTGGTGTTCCACGCGGGCAAGCTCCTGGCGCTGAAGGAAGACGACCTGCCGTATGAGCTCGACCCGGAGACGCTGGAAACCCGCGGGCGTTCCGATTTCGGCGGCGCCATCACGAGCGTGAGCTTGAGCGCCCACCCCAAGCTCGACCTGGTTCACGACGAAATGCTCACCTTCTCGTATCAGGCCAAGGGCGACGGCACCAAAGACATCGTCTTCTACGCGCTCAATCGCGATGGCCGAGTGGTCGACGAGATCTGGTTCGAAATGCCTTGGCCGGGCATGGTCCACGATTTCGCGGTGACGCCCAACTACGCGGTGTTTCCGTTCTTCCCCTTCATCACCGACATCGAAGCGGTCAAGCGCGGAGCGCCGTTTTACCAGTGGCATCCGGATGAAGAGACGCAAGTGGCGATCGTGCCGCGCCACGGCACCGCGCGCGACATCCGCTGGTTCCGGGGTCCCACCATGAGCGCCGGCCACATGATGAATGCGTATGAGGACGGCTCGAAGGTCCACCTCGATGTCTGCCTCTATGACGGCCCTTGCTTCGACTTTTTTCCGACCCCTTCGGGCCAGTCGTTCCCGACGCCGCCGCCCATCCTGACGCAGTTCACCTTCGACCTCTCGGACGGCAAACCGGCCTATACCCTGCGGCCGCTGGCGCGCATCCCGGGCGAGTTGCCGCGCACCGACGACCGGTACCAGGGGCACGGTTACCAGCACGGCTACATGGTAGCGGGGCGCGGCGCCGACGGCAGTTCGTCGGTCGGCCACGTAGATCACCACGCGGGAAAAATGGAGTGCTGGGCCCCCGGCCCGGCCAGCGCGGTTCAGGAATCGCAGTTCGTTCCGCGCCGGCCCGATTCCAAGGAGGGCGACGGGTACCTCCTGACGGTGGTCAACCGGCTGGCCGAAAATCATAGCGACCTCGCCGTGCTCGATGCGCGCAACGTGGCCGCCGGCCCTGTTGCGCTGTTCCGTCTGCCCGTACGGGTTCGGATGGCCTTCCACGGAACGTGGGTTCCCGCCGAGACATTCCAGACCCGCCGTTACGGGATGGAGATCGTGCCGTGAGCGCCCCGGCGGCCAACCCTGTGTGGGCCCAGATCCGCGCCTTGGGCTACGAGCTGACACCGGACCAGATCCAAGCCACCACGGCGCTGATGGCGCCGCTGGCGCCCCACCCAGGACCGGATGTCGCCGTGCATCGGGATGTGGTTTACGGCCCGGATGCGCGCCACCGCCTCGACGTGTTTGTCCCGTCCGCCGGCGCCACGCGCGCCCCGGTGCTCGTCTTTGTTCACGGCGGTGGATTCGTCCGGGGCGATAAGGGCGCCCCCGATGCGCCGTTCTATAACAACGTAGGTTTGTGGGCGGCCCGCTCGGGCTGCATCGGCGTCACCATGACGTACCGTCTGGCCCCTGCCGCGCCCTGGCCGGCCGGCAGCGAGGATGTCGGCGCCGCCGTCCGGTTTCTCCGCGCCGGCGTCGAGCGATGGGGCGGAGATCCGAATGGCATCTTCCTCATGGGCCAGTCGGCGGGCGCGGTTCACGTCGCCGGATACGTCGCCACGGCAGCCGCGGGTCAGGTCGCCGGCGCCATGATGGTTTCGGGTCTCTACGATGTCGTCCGCGCTGCCCGCAACCCGTTTCAGAACGCGTATTACGGAGAAGACGCCACGAGCTTTCCCCAGCAGTCCACGATCGGAAAGTTGGCCGAAACGTCGATCCCGTGCTTCTATACCGTCTCCGAATTCGATCCGCCCGATTTCCAGCGCCAGGCCGCGTGGCTGGTGGAAGCGCACACTGCCCGCCAGGGACGGTGGCCGCGCCTGATGCAACTCACCGGCCACAACCATCTTTCGAGCGTGCTGCAAATCGGAAGCGCGCTGGACACGCTCGGGCCCGAGCTGCTGCGGTTCATCTCCGCCGTGACCGGAGCACAGAGGGCGGGCCGGCCTTACAACGTAGAATGATCCGCGGAGAATCGGAATCGCACATACCGGGCCGCAGAGGCAGGGGGCTCGTGCGAGCGCTCGCGTGGATCGGCTTCGCCGCTCTTCTTGCCAGTGCCGTCTTCGCTCAGACCAGCGCTACCGCGCCGCAGTTTGAAAAGGCGGACATCCACCCCAGCAGCCCGAATACGATTCTGGAGATGAGGAGCCGGTTCTTCCGGGGGCGGTATGAATTACGAACTGCCGCGCTGGTGGACCTGATCCGAACGGCCTGGGGCGTGGATGCCGATCAGGTGGTGGGAGGGCCGGATTGGCTCGACACGGACCGGTTCGACGTGATCGCCATGGCGCCGGCGGATTCCACGCCGGAGAATCTGAAGGGCATGCTGCGGAGACTCCTCGTCGACCGCTTTCATCTGGCGGCCCACGAAGAAACCAGGCTGCGGCCGGCGTATGTGATGACCGTTGACAAGAAACCTCGGCTCCAACCAGCCGATGGGGACGAAGCCACGGGATGCGGGATCCAGCCCAGCCAGACTCCGCCCTCACGCGGCGCTGCCGCGGCGCCGGTGGCGCTCGCGTGCCGCAATATGACCATGGCGGCTTTTGCGAAGACGCTGCCTCACCTGCGCGAGGCCTCCGGTTATCTATTCGACTATCCCGTGGAGGATCGAACCGGGCTGAAGGGCGCCTGGAATTACACCCTGACGTGGTCCCCACGCCTGGCGCTGCGGGCCAATCGAGAAGCGGCTGACACGATCACGATCTTCTCCGCCTTCGAGAAGCAACTGGGGCTGAAGCTGGAGAGGAGCAACGTCCCGGCGCCGGTGGTTGTGGTTGACAGCGTGAACGAGAAACCTACGGGCAATCTGCCGGAGGCAGCCGAAAAGCCGGCCGCGCCGCTGGAGTTCGAAGTGGCGGAGATCAAGCCGGATGACCCGAATCGCCAGGGCGCGTCTGTGAGTATCCAGCCGGGCGGCCGCGTGCGAATGACGATGTCGCTCCAAGGCCTGATCCAGGAAGCGTGGGGCGCTATCGGCCCCAATCGGATTGTCGGGGGACCAAAGTTCATCGACACAGCCCGCTTCGTGGTCGAGGCGAAAGCGCCCGCTCAGGAGGACGCCGTTTCGGGGTGGAACGGGCCGGTGTGGAACGGCGTGGATATCGACTCGATGCGGCAGATGCTGCGAGCGCTGCTGGTGGATCGCTTCCAGCTGGCAACTCACCAGGAAGACCGGCTGGTCACAGGGTATGAACTGGTGGCGCGGCGGCCGAAGCTGCGGAAGGCGGATCCGGCCCATCGCCCGGGATGCAAGGAGGGCCCCGGCGCCGACGGGAAGGATCCGCGGCTGACGAATCCCGTGGCATCCAGGCTGATCACGTGCCGGAACATGAGCCTCGCTCAGTTTGCGGCACAGCTGAACCAACTGTTCATCGAACTTCCGCCGGTGATGGATTCCACCGGAATCGCCGGCAGATACGACATGACTCTCAATTTCAGCCCGCAGGCAGCGATCGAGAACCTGGGAGTCCCCCGAGCAGGCGGCGATGCGGTCGCGTCGGACCCGAACGGAGCGATCTCGTTTTCCGAAGCGCTGAGCCGGCAGCTCGGCCTGAAGCTCGAACCGCGCACGGTCACGGCGCCGATGCTTGTGATCGACCAAGTGAATGAGACGCCGACGGAAAATTAGGCGGTGTCGAGCGCCAGCACCGGGTGCTCCGCGGCTTCGATATACTCCTGGAGAGAATAGGAGCCCTATGCGCAACCTCGCGATGGTCCTGACACTGGCTACGGCGGGCTTACTGCTCGCGCAGTCGTCTTCTTATCGCGTCACCCATACTTACGTATTGGGCGGCGATGGCAGTTGGGACTATGTGGTCCCCGATCCACCGCATCACCGCCTGTTCGTTGCGCGGCAGAACCGGGTGATGGTGGTGGATGAGGACAGGGGGACGCTGCTGGGCGAAGTGACGGGCATCCAGGGCGCACACGGGACCGCAGTGGCCGAGGCTACGGGGCATGGATTCGCCACGTCGGGCAACGATCAATCGGTGGTGATGTTCGACCTGAAGACCTTCCAAACGCTGGGCCGGATCCCCGCCGCCGAGGACGCGGACGCCATCGTGTACGACGGCGCTTCGAACCGAGTGTTCACGTTGAATGGTGACGCCCACTCGTCGACGGTGATCGACCCGCGGGAAGGGACGCTGATCACGAACATTGCACTGGGGGGCAAACCGGAATACGGCGCTTCGGCCGGAGACGGGAAGGTGTACGCCAATCTGACCGACATCAGCGAAGTGGTGGAAATCGACGCCAAGACCGCGGCCGTAGGGCGGCGCTGGTCGACGGCGCCGTGCAAGCAGCCGGTTTCGATGGCGATCGACACGGGCCATCACCGGCTCTTTAGCGGATGCCGCAGCGGCGTCATGGCGGTCTCCGATTACCAGGCCGGCAAGGTAGTGGCTACGGTGCCGATCGGCATGGGCGTCGACGGCGCCGGGTATGACGCGGCATCGGGCAGTGCCTTTGCGTCGAATGCCGACGGCACGCTCACCGTGATCCATCAAGATACGCCCGACGAGTATCGCGTGGCCGAGACCGTTTCGACACCGCAGGGCTCGCGCAACATGGGGCTCGACCCCACCAATCACCGGGTGTTCGTCGTCTCGGCGAAATTCGGGCCGCGTCCCGAAGGCCGAGGGAGGCCTCCGGTGCTGCCTGGATCGTTCTCCCTGCTGGTGATTGAGCGGGCTCCGTAGTTTCGGATCGCGGGCTAGCGCGGGCGGGCGGCAGTTCGGGGCCGAATCCCCATGGCTTCCTCGTAGGCTTGGCGGACCTCATCGGGCTGCCCCGCCTGAAACGGAAAGCCCTCGGTGAGCTGCTTGCCGAGCAGCGGGTGCTTGAGGAGTTCTGCGCGGGTCGCGCCCTCGGTGAGGATCTTTCGCTCGGCGATGGGCAGAGTGACCGAGCGGTTGAGTTCGGGATCGCGAATCACGGCCTTGGGGTCTTCGCCTTTGGCAACGGCCTCCAGATCGCTGAGGAAGCGGTTGCGCATCATGAGAATGCCGCGGTCGCTGGTGCCGAGGTGTTCCTGGGTGCGGTCGGCGATGGCGCCCTGGCCGATCCAAGCGACGAAATCCTGATTCATGACATGGCTCGAGATCCAGCGGCCGGAGGCGTCGTCGCGGACGGGGCCGCGCCATGCCGGAATGCGCTCCTGGACATAGGGTTCCTGCTCGCGCGGGACGCGGCTGAACGCCCAGGTGACGCTCAGGGTGTTTTCATCGTCGATAGGGACGCGCCACTCGAAGTGGTCGCCGGTGAAGAGCGCGTTCGGCCACAGGCACACGCGGCCCACCTTCCAGAGCAGATCCGACTCGCTCATGCCCTCGCGGATGCGGCGGTAGACGATGCCGTAATCGAATTCGTCGAAGGCCAGTTTGAGGTGCCGGGGCGAATAGGGGCCCAGCTGGTCGCCAAGACGCACGCTCCAGTTCATGTGCATCCACTCGAAGTGCAGCGGGTCGATGGAGTTTTCCTGGCACTGAAACCAATTGCAGGGGACCTCGGCGAAGACGATCTGGACGAAGCCGTTGGTCCAGGTGAAGGGCTCCCAATGGGGAACCAGCGGTGCGGGCTGCGGACCGAGATAGGCCCAGAGCAGGCCGCCCACGGCTTCCACGGGATACGCCGTGATGCGGATCTTGTCCTTGAAGCGGGCTTGCGGATTGGCGAGGTCTTCGTAAGGCTGCTCGGTGCAGCGGCCGTCTTGATCGAACAGCCAGCCGTGGTAGTTGCAGCGCAAGCCGCACGATTCGACGAAGCCGTAGGAGAGATCGGCGCGGCGGTGCGGACAGCGGCGATCCACCAGGCCGAAGGTTCCGCTGAGGTCTTTGTAGAGCGTCAGGTCTTCGCCCAGAAGACGGATCGGCTTGATGGACTCGCGGTCGAACTCGGAGACGGCGGCGACCGGCATCCAGTAACGGCGCAGCAAATCCCCCATCGGCGTGCCCCGTCCGACCTGGGTAAAGAGTTGGTTCCGAGCGTGGTCGAGCATGCGGCGCGCCTCCCCGAGGAATTATCGTATCATCGGCGGGTCACGGCATCTGGAGGGCGTACGGGCTATAATTGCCTGAGACTTGCGGAATTGAGGGATGGCGTAGCCTGTCCCCGCGTTGAGGCGCCGGAAAGGATCGAATGCCATGTTTGCACGAGTGAGGGGAATCTGCAGCTTGCTGGCGGTCCCCGTGGCGGCCATGCTGACGGCGCACAGCGCTCCGGCGCAGGCGCTGCAGAAGATCACCATCAACTACCCGACGCGCAGCGGGGCATCGTGGCCCATGTACATCGCCAAAGAAGGCGGCTACTACCAAAAGTACGGATTGGATGTGGACTTGAAGTTCGGCGTGCATCCGGCCGGAATTGCGATGCTGGTCAGCAACGAAGCGGCCATGGCCAACTATTCTCTGGAACAGAGTATGGAAGCCAGCACCAAGGACGGTTCCTTCGTCATGGTGGGGAGTTCGCTCAACAAAGCCCTGTTCGCGCTGATCGCGCAAAAACAATACACCGCGGTGAAAGAGCTCAAGGGCAAGCGGATTGCGGTGGGACAACTCGGCGACGCGCCTTACAACTACACTATCGCGCTGCTGTCCAAGTACGGACTGCATCTGCGCGATGTGCAGTGGGTTCCGGTGGGCACCGATGTCAGCGGGCGCGCGGCGGCATTAGTCAGCGGGCGCGCGGACGCCACACTGCTGACCGCGCCCAACTATTTCCGGATGGAGGAGCAGGGCTACAAGAACCTGGCCAACCTGGCCGACCACGATGACATTTACGCGGCCACCACCTACCTGCTGCGGAAAAGCAAGGTGGCCTCGGACCCCAAGCTTCCCGAACAGTTGATTAAGGCGCACGCGGAAGCCATCAAGCGCTTCTATGACGACGAAGATTTCGCCGTCAAAGCGTATGAGGCCTTCGATAAGCAGCCCGACGCCGACGTCCGCCGCATTTATGAGCGCTACAAACAAGGCAACCTGTTCGAGCGCGTGCCGTACGTTTTGGCGGGCGCCGTGAAATCGGTGGTGGCGCAGCAGAGCGACGACCGGATCGCGGCACAGATGAAAGCCTTCGACTTTCGCACTGTCGTCGACAACGGGACGGTGGAGTACCTGGTGCGGCAGGGCTTTTTCGAAAATCTGTTCGGGCCGGGAGTCAAGGCCGAGGAAGCGCGCAAAGAAAAGCTGGCGATGAAGAAGTAGCCGGGGAGAGACGGGAAATGGCGGAAATCGTATTGGGGATGGGATCGTCGCACGGGCCGCTGCTGTCGACGCCGCCCGAACAGTGGGATCTGCGCGCGAAGGCGGACCGAGAAAATAAGAACCACTGGTTCCGCGGCAAGACCTACGACTATGAAGCGCTTCTGAAAGAACGCGCTCCCGGATTCGCCAAGGAAGTGACGGTGGAAACGCGGCGCGAACGGCACGCGCAATGCCGGCGTGCGATGGAAGCGCTGGGACGCAAGTTCCAGGAGGTAAAGCCGGACGCCGTGGTGATCGTGGGCAACGACCAGCGCGAGTTTTTCGGCGAAGACCTGACGCCTTCCATTACGGTGTACCGCGGCAAGGAAATCATCAACAAGCAGGACCCGCACGAAGCCGCGCCGGGGCTGGCCATCGCGGAGGTGGGCAATTCGCCCAAGGAAGGCGCGAACTACCCCGGGGCTCCGGACCTGGCCGACCACATTCTGCGATCGCTGGCGGACGAAGATTTCGATCTGGCGCAGTCTTCGGCGCGGCCGCAGGGGGCGAGCCGCCCCGGGATTCCCCACGCCTACGGCTTCATTTATCATTCGATTCTCGGTGACCATCCGCCGCCCAGCGTGCCCATCATTTTGAACGTGCATTTTCCGCACAACCAGCCGAAACTGCACCGCTGCCTCGCGCTTGGCCGCGCGCTCTATCGCGCCATCCAGAGTTTTCAAGGGTACGGGCGGGTGGCGCTGGTGGCTTCGGGAGGACTGACCCATTTCGTGATCGATGAAGAGTTGGACCGGAAGGTTCTGGCGGCCATGGCGAAGGGCGACGAAGACACGCTCGCCAAGCTGCCCGAGAACGTGTTCAAAGTCGGCACCGCCGAAATTAAGAACTGGTACCCGGTGATCGCAGCCATGAATGCCGCGGGCCGCCGGTATCACCAGGTGGATTACGTGCCGTGCTATCGCTCCGAAGCCGGGACGGGCAACGCGATGGCGTTCGTGTATTGGGAATAACCATGATGAAAACTGTGATCGGCGCCTGGATCGCCCTGGCCTGCTGTGCCCTTGCCGAAACGCCGGTGGAATCGAGCCTCGAATCGCGGTTTCAACTCGATCTCCAGGTCCCGAGTGCGGCCCTCGCGACTTTTCTGCCGGCGGGCTTTACCCCCAACATTGCCGCACAGGGGCCGGCCAAAGACTGTAATCTGCGCCTGGTGTTCATCGACCGCGTGACCGTCAACGGGCCGGATGGCAAGCCTGTTGGCAAAGGATCGAACCGGCTCGTGTACCTGGCCGCTCCGGTGAAAGACGCGAGCGGCGCCGCGGTGCAACTCGTGATCGGCGGGCTGACCGAAGACCCGGCCGACGCGCCGGGACCGTTTGGGGTGTACCTGCAGGCCGCTACTCACAAGATGCAGCGCAGCGCGTCCAGTGGCTCGGGCCCGATCGTGGCTTCCCAGGACTGGGATTTTGCCGCATCCACTGGCGAGCACTTCCAGATGCGCATCGAGTATGAGCGCGGCGCGGCCAACAAGGGCAATCCCACGGACGTGCGCTTCTACTCCGCGAAGAACCCGGGCTTCTACCAGCTCTCGCACCAGGAACAGGTGCTCGACATCCTGCGCAACGCCACCACGAATCCTCCCGACCGCGTGAAGAAATTTTCGTTGAAAGCCGGCGGCGGCGCTTACGCCAAGCTGTTCGATGGCACCGAGAAACTGCTCAGCTGGGACAACATTCTGTGGATCCAGCGCTCGGTGTCCGTACCTTAAGGGGCGGCGGGCGTCATGCCTGCTTCAACAGCAGGACGTGACTTGCCAGATCGCGATCGGCTAACTTTTTGACGCCGGCGTCGAACGTCACCAAGACTCCTTTGCGCCCCACCACCTGCCAAAGAAGGACTGCGGTCCATTGCTGGTGACCGTGCATTCGAGGCGCGAGTGATTTCAAACCAGCCACAATATCGCGGTCGAGGGGCCAATACTGATGCCCCGCGTGGGCTGTGGCTTCGGTCAGGGCCTCCAGGGCCGTGGAGGCGCTCACGGCCCCTGGGTCACGGCCGGGTTCGTCAACAAGCGCAGAACTCCAAGCTGCGTCAAGGGACCGGTGGCCCAGGCGCGCTGGCCGGACTTGGCAAACCAGGCGTGGGCCGCGGCATGACCCTGATGACGCGGCCAGATGAGAGCCAGCAGGACATCCCCGTCTAGAAGGTGCCGCTCATTCCTCGTCCAGGAGTTCCCTGACTCGCTCGGCCGTGATCTGCGGAAAACGGGCCGGCACTTGAAACACCGGAACACCGTTGAGTTTCCTGGTTTCCAGCTGATACTGGAACCCGCGGCGGACCAGTTCCGAGGCCGCTTTCCCCAGCGAGACACGGTTCGTTTGAGCGTATGCCTGGCTCGCCTTCCTCGCATCATCATCCAGCGCCAGTGTGGTCCTCATGCCGAAAATGATGTCACACCCTTCGGTGTGATGCCAAATTGAGACTACTGATGTCGATTTTGGCATCCTGAGTGCACGAGCCGTCCCCATGCGCCCGACCGCGGCTCTTCTGATCTTTACCTGTGCCGCCACAGCGCAGTTCAAGAGCACGGTGCCGCTGGTGGTTGCACCCACTACCGTCAAAGACGCCCGCGGACGTTTCATCGACGGCCTCACCGCCACGGACCTGGTTCTCTACGACAACAATGTGCCGCAGGCGATACAGATGGATTGGACGGTCTACCCGATTTCGCTCGTGGTGGCGGTCCAGACCAGCCTGAGCGCAGCGGCGGTTCTGGACAAGTTCAACGCCAGCGGAATCCTGTTCACGGATTTGCTGGCGGCGGACGCGGGGGAAACCGCGGTGCTCTCCTTCGGGGAACAGGTGGAAATCCGCCAGGCGTTCACGGCCGATCCGGACGCGGTAGCGCACGCCTTGCTTCGCCTGAAGGCCAAGGGCCCGCGCGCGCCGGCACTCGATGCCGTGAGGACCGCGGTCCAGATGCTCAACGAGCGCCCGTCCGAGCGGCGGCGAATCGTCCTGGTGATCGGCGAGAAACGCGATCGCTCCAGCCAGGCGAAGCTGCCCGAGGTCTTGCAGGAAGTGGAGCGCCGGAACGTCTCGGTTTATTGGCTCACCTGGTCGCCGTCATGGACGGCGTTCACGCACCGTCCGCCCAAGCGCGCGGACCGCGAGACCCGCGCAGAGCGGCGCAAGGACTTGCGCCGCGACGACCCGGTGCCCGCGATCGACCCGCCCCCGCCGAACCTGCTCGAAGGCATCGCAGAGCTGGCCCGCCTCGCGCAGCCCAACCTGGCCGAGACGTTCACCCAGGCCACCGGCGCCCGCAGCCTGAACTTCCTCAGGAAGAACGCGCTCGAAGAGGCGATCCGGGCGGTGGGCGAGGAAGTGCACCGGCAATACGTGCTGAGCTTTCAGCCGCGCGCGGGCGGCGACGGGCAGTTCCACGCCATTCGGGTGGCAGTGAAAGGGCGGCCGGATCTGCAGGTGACCACGCGCGCCGGGTATTGGAGCGCGCCGTAGGCCCAAGCCGGCACCAGAAACCCGAACCGGATTTCGTATAGTGGGAGAGCAACGCCCCGGTAACCCGGCTCAGAGGAGACGAGGATGAGCATCAGAGGAATCGGCCTGTGCGTAGCCGCGGCGGCGCTGCTGCCGGCGGCCGACCTTGCGACGCAGAAGCCCACCTTTACCGAAACCATCGCGCCCATCGTGTATCGGAATTGCGTGACGTGCCACCGCCCCGGCGAGGCCGCGCCGTTTTCGCTCATCACCTATGAAGACGTGAAGAAGCGCGGCGCCATCATTGCCGCCGTGACGAAATCGCGATATATGCCGCCCTGGCATGCGGCGCACGATTACGGCGAATTCGCCGATGAGCGACGCTTGAGCGACCCGCAAATCGCCTCCATCGCCGCTTGGGTCAGCCAGGGGATGCCGCAAGGCGATCCCGCGAAGATGCCGAAGCTGCCGCAGTTCCCGGAAGGCTGGCATCTAGGCACGCCCGACCTGGTTCTGGAAATGCCGGCCGCGTTCGGTCTGCCCGCGAGCGGACCCGACATCTACCGCAACTTCGTCATTCCCACCCACCTGGCCGAAGACAAATGGGTGCGGGCTGTCGAGTTTCGTCCCAGCGCGCGCAAGGTGGTGCATCACGCGCTGTTCGCCTATGTGGATGGCGGAGCGCTCGCCAAGATCGATGGCGCCGATGGCCGCCCCGGCTTCGGTGGAATGGGGAGCATCGGCGTCTCGCCCGGGCGCGGGAGTTCCGGCAGTTTGGGAGGCTGGGCCGTCGGCGCAACCCCGGTCTTTCTGGCGCAAGGCCTCGCGCTCCCGCTTCCCAAGGGTTCGGACTTCGTGCTCCAGATGCATTTTCATCTGACCGGCAAACCCGAGACCGAGAAATCCGTCGTTGGCATTTACTTCGCCGACCACGCCCCGGAACGCCGCCTCGTGGCCGTGCAGGTTCCGGCGCTGTTCGGATTCGGAGCGGGCATCGATGTCCCGGCGGGCGAGAAGAACTACACCGTCGAAGATTCGCTCACGCTGCCCGTGGACACGATTGCCTACGCGGCTTCCGCTCACGCCCACTATGTCGCCAAGGAAATGAAGGCCACCGCGACTTTGCCCGACGGAACCACCCAACCGCTGCTCTGGATCCCCGATTGGGACTTCAACTGGCAGGACCGTTACACCTATAAGGCCGCCGTGGCGCTGCCCAAGGGCACCCGCATCGACGTCCGCTTGCGATACGACAACTCCGCGGAGAACCCGCGCAATCCCAGCACTCCGCCCAAGCGCGTTCAATGGGGCGAGCAGTCCTTCGACGAGATGGGAAGCGTCACCGTGCAGATGGTGGCGGCTCACCAGGAAGACGAGGCGGCGCTGCAACAGATGGTGGCCCAGCGCACGCGCGCGGCCATCGCCAAAGGCGTGCAGGACGGCACCGCGCGGCGGTACCAGGCACAGCAGGCGGCGCGGCCGGGGGCGGGCCAGTAGTCGCTCCCTACTTCTTGATGTGTTTCTCCAGCATCTGCCGGCGCACCACGGCCCCGTAGACATTGCCGGCGGCGTCCACGCCGACGCCTTCCGCGCCGCTGTGCTCTTCGGTGGTTGACTCCAAGTCTTCGATGAAGTAGCTCACCTTGCCGGTCTTGGCGCTGCCGATGCGGATGCCTTTCTTCCAGCCGGGTTCGTCTTTGCCCCAGGATTCGGAATCGGCCACGTACAGGGTGTCGTCTTTCAGGATCAGGATCCCACTCGGCCGGCCGAACTGACGCCAGGTGTCGAGGTAGCGGCCCTCCTGATCGAAGATCTGGATGCGGTTGTTATTGCGGTCGCCGACAAAGAGCCGCCCTTGGGAATCGAGCGCAATGGTGTGCGGCGCGTTGAGCTCGTCGTTGCCGGATCCGCGCTTCCCCCAGGACTTGAGGAATTTCCCATCCTTGGAGAACTTCGAGATGCGGTCGTTGCCGTGCCTCGGCCCGGAGTGGCCTTCCGTCACAAAGATGTCGCCGTCGGGCGCGACCGCCACATCGCTCGGCTCATCAAACAGGCCCGGCTCGTCGCTGGCCACGCCCGCTTTGCCCAGGGTCATCAGCACCTTTCCTTCGGGGCTGAACTGGAAAACCTGCATGCCCTTGCCATCTTTCATTTGTTCGTCGGTCACCCAGAGGTTGCCCTGGGCGTCCACCGTGGCGCCGTGCGGGAACACGAACATACCCTCGCCCCAGGCCGTGAGCAGTTTGCCCGAGGCGTCGAACTTCAGGATGGGCGGCTCCGGCCGGCCCGCACACGAGTTGTCATGGCAGCGATGAATTACGTAGATGCTGCCATCTGATGAGACTTCCACCGCCGTGACCGCCGCCCACGGCACGCCATTGGGAGGATGGCCCCAATCGCGCACGGTGCGATACGGATTGGGCAGATCGTTCAGCGGCTGGACCTCGGATTGCGCGGAGGCGCTTCCGAGCGTCACCGCCAGCACTACCAGCAATCTCATGCGAAGGACCCGTGCCATGAGAACCTCCTCTCGACAGGCATCGGGGATTATACTACTTCCAACAAGTGGAGGGATCTTTCATGCGCGTGGTTCTTGGAGCGGCAGCGGTCATCGGGTTGGCGCTTCCGGCGCTCGCGGCAGACGCGGTTCCCACGGTGGCGGTATCGGGCGGCCGGCTGCAAGGCAGCAGCCTGACGCAGGGCGGGGCCGCCTTCAAAGGCATCCCGTACGCGCAGCCTCCGGTCGGGGATTTGCGCTGGCGTGCGCCGCAGCCGGTGAAACCCTGGACCGGCGTGCGCGACGCCACCGCCTTCGGCGCTCCGTGCGCGCAAAACGCCGGCGGTCGCGCCCTGGAGATCAGCCGCGAGGACTGTCTCTTTCTCAACGTGTGGACGCCGGAGTTGCCGGGGCCCGTCTCTCGCGGCGGGCAAGCCGCTCAGGCGCGCAAGCCGGTGATGGTCTGGATTCACGGCGGCGGCAACTACGGCGGCACGGCGTCCAGCGCCGGCTTTGACGGCGCCAGCCTGGCACGGCGCGGCGTGGTGCTGGTCAGCGTCAACTACCGGCTCACCATCTTCGGTTTTTTCGCGCACCCCGAACTGACTCGGGAGTCGCCTCACCACGCTTCCGGCAACTATGGCCTGATGGACCAGATCGCGGCGCTCGAATGGGTGCGGGACAATGTCGCACAATTCGGCGGCGACCCCGGCAACGTCACCCTTTTCGGCCAGTCGGCCGGAGCCGTGGATGCGGATGTGCTCATGACCACGCCCTTGGCCCAGGGCCTGTTTCACCGGGTCATCGCGGAGAGCGGCACCGTAACCCGCAATCCGGACGCCGCAACCCTCCGCATGACTGCGCTAGGCGCTGTGATGGCGATCAAGAACGAGGCCCTCAGCTATTCCGATGCGCCGCTGCTGGCGGAAGCGGAGCAGGAAGGCCTAGCGCTCGCCGCGGACTTGCATGCCCCTGCCGTTGGCGCCCTGCCGTATCTGCGCAACCTGCCCGCCTCCGACCTCTTGAAGGCGGCATCGGGCCGTAAGAGCATCGGACCGGCCAACGGGATCACGGTGGACGGCTGGGTCTTTCCCAAGCCGCCGGCCGCAGTATTCGCCTCCGGTCAGGAGCACCGCGTGCCTTTGATCGTTGGCAACAATGCGCGCGAACGGACGCCGCCGGAGAGCACTGCGGCGGAGTTGAGCCATGCCATGGAAGCCATGTACGGGCCGCTCGCCGCGCGGGCGTCGGCGTTGTACGGCGCCGCGGCCCCGCAAGCCCCCGATCCGCTATACGGCGGACCGGCCACCCAGTGGGTGGTGGATACCATGTACCGGTGCCCCGTGGTGGCCCAATTGGCCTGGCACGCGGCAGCGGGAAACACCGCCTACGAATACCAATTCGATCGCGCCGCACCGGGCCGCGAGGCCGTGGGAGCCGTGCATGGCGCCGAAGTACCTTACGTTTTCGGGGCGCTGACCGGCGGTGGCCGCGGCCCGCAGTACAGCGCCGTGGATCTCGAAATCTCCTCGGCGATGCAACAGTATTGGACCAACTTCGCTAAGACCGGGAACCCGAACGGCACGGGGCTTCCGCCGTGGCCGAAATTCGATGCGGCCACGGGCGCGGTTCTCGAATTCAAAGACGACGGGCTAGTGGCCGGCCAGGGTCTGCGGCGTCCCTTCTGCGACCTCTATCTGGAAAACGTCAAGCGGCTGATGCGGTGACACCGCCAGCCGCCGATCCCGCGGGCGCCGAATCCCCCGATCGCCGCTAGCTGCCGTCTGCCGCCGGGTGTATAGTGTTCTGAACCGGCACCCGGTGTCGGCGGAGGCTGTCTATGAAATACTCGCGCAGAGACTTGGGTCTCTTGCTTCCCGCTCTCGCGGCCACCCGCGCTTCGGCGCAAACCGAGGGCCGGGGCCTGGCGCCCGCGGCGGACAACTCGGTGGAGAAACTGCCGGTTCTGAAAACCAAGGCGTACCTCTACGACGAAATCCCAGTCACCACCAACGGCAAGAACAAAAATCGCCGGATGTTCACCGCCAAAACCCATACCGGTTTTAAGATGGAGTCGCATCAGAGTGACATCGCGCCCGGCGAAGTGAACCACCCGCCGCACCAGCACTTGCGCGAGGAGATGATGCTGGTCCGCACCGGCACTATGGAGTTGACGATTTCCGGAAAGCCGTACCGGCTGGGCCCCGGGGACGTCGGGGTGATTGGTTCTAATGAAATCCACAACGCGAAGAACGTCGGCACCACCCGCGCGGAGTATTTCATCGTCAACATCGGCCGTGACGATATCTAGCGCGGCATGATCGCTCTGACGCTCCGGGCCGTGTTGTTCACGGTGCTCGTGCCGGGGACGCTGACGGTCTGGTTGCCGTTCTACGTTTTCGACGGGAGCCGCGCCGTCCGGTACCCGCTCGGCTGGGTCCCCATTGCTGCCGGCGCGACCCTGTACTTTTGGTGCGCCGCGGAATTCTTGCTGAACGGCCACGGTACGCCCAATATCTTCTTTGCCAGGGCGCTGCGATTTGCCATCGGCGTCGAACCACAGCAACTCGTCCGCGCCAGCATCTACCGGTACAGCCGCAATCCGATGTACTTGGGAGTGGTCACGGTTCTGCTGGGCGAGGCGCTGCTCTGCGGGTCGTGGGCGCGGCTGGCCTACGCCGGTGGCATGGGACTGATCTTCCAGGCTGTTGTCGTGTGGATCGAAGAGCCTCACCTGCGGCAGAATCGCGGCGCGGCGTACCTGGAATACTGTCGCAACGTCCCTCGGTGGATCCCCTGGCCCTCGGCGTCTTCCCAATCCGTACGGGGAACTACACTATGACTTTAGTAGGCATGGAATCTCACCGTTCCTCCACTGTATTTCCCATCTGAAAACCGCGTAACATGGACTCATCTGCACGCTGGGAGGAACGCTGGATGATCCGGTTTCTGGTGGCCGTCGCCGCAACCCTGCCGCTGGCTGCCCAAGTCAGCGTCCTGACCTACCAGTACGATGCGTCGCGCGCCGGCGTCAACGCCAATGAGACCGCGCTCACGCCCGGCAACGTCAATTCCAACCAGTTCGGGAAACTATTTTCGTACCCGGTGGACGGTTATATCTACGCCCAACCGCTGTATGTGCCGAACGTGAACATTGCGGGCAAAGGGGTGCACAACACCGTCTTCGTGGTGACGGAACACGATAGCGTGTATGCGCTCGATGCCGACGGCCCCGGAGGGGCGAGCGCGGCGCCGCTGTGGCAGGTGAGCTTTCTCAACCCAGCCGCCGGCGTGACCTCGGTGCCGTTCACCGACACCGGCTGCGACCAGATCGTTCCGGAAATCGGCATCACCGGCACGCCGGTGATCGATCCGCAAAGCGGCACCATCTATCTGGTCGCAATGACCAAGGAAAGCGGGAATCGCGGAGTGAATTATGTCCAGCGGCTGCACGCCCTGGATATCGCCAGCGGGGCGGAGCGCGCGGGAGGCCCGGTGGTGATTCAGGCCTCGACGCCGGGCACGGGCGACGGCGGCAGCACGGACGTGTTTCAGCCAAAGAATTACAAGCAGCGGCCAGGACTGTTACTGCTGCACGGCGTGGTCTACACGGCGTGGTCTTCGCATTGCGATATCGGCCAATACCACGGCTGGCTGATCGGGTACGACGCGCAGAGCCTGCAGCAGGTGTCGGTCCATAACAGCACGCCCAACGGCAATGAAGGCTCCTTGTGGGCGAGCGGCGCGGCTCCGGCGGCGGACGCGGCAGGCAACATCTTTGTGGTGTCGGGAAACGGGGACTTCGACTACGCCAGCGGCGGGCCGGACCTCGGCGAGAGCTACATCAAACTGGCCACCGCAAGCGGCCTGGCGGTGAGCGACTACTTCACGCCCTTCAACCAGCAGAGCCTGAATAACGGCGATGTGGATACGGGTTCAGCCGGAGTCGCCTTCATAGGCGATGAGGCGGGAAGCGCCGCGCATCCGCACCTCATGGTGGGCGCCGGCAAGGAAGGCCGGATCTATCTGCTGGATCGCGACCACCTGGGCGGGTGGCAATCCGGCTCCGACAGCCAGATCGTGCAATCGATTCCGGGCGCCATCCCGGGGGTATTCGGAAATCCCGCGTACTTCAACAAGACCGTATACTTTTGCGCTGCCGGCGACAGCCTGCGCGCCTTTCCCATCGCCAACGCGCAGATGGCGACTGCTCCCTCGTCGCACTCGCCGACGGCGTTCGGATACCCAGGCTGCGTCCCGACCATTACGGCCAACGGGACTGCGAATGCCATCGTCTGGGCGCTGGAGCAATCGGGAACGTTGCACGCCTACGACGCCACCAACCTCTCGCGGGAATTGTTCAACAGTAATCAGAACCAGGGGCGCGATGGGTTGGGATCCTACGTGAAATTCACGGCGCCGGCAGTGGCCAATGGCAAAGTGTTCGCCGGCACCCAGACCGCACTGGTCGTGTACGGCCTGCTCCCGTTGAACGGCGCGCCGCTCGCGGCATCGAGCGCGGCCAGCGGAGATCCGGCCGCGGTCACGCCCGGCTCCATCGTGAGCATCTACGGCCAAGGGCTGTCGCGAACCGTCACCACCTCGGACGGCTACCCGATCCCCGGCGCCACCGTCGGAGGCGCTTCCGTCACCATGAATGGCTGGCCGGCTCCCATTTTTTACGCCAGCCCGGTCCAGCTCAATGTGCAGGTTCCGTTTGAGGTGGGCCCAGGCAGCACGACCGTCGGCGTTTCCGTGGATGGCGCCCCGCGCAATCTGGGCACACTGACCGTGCAAGCCGCGGGACCAGGAATCTTTGAATTAGGATTGGGGCGTGCGGCGGCGTTGAACCAAGACGACTCGGTCAACAGTTCCAGCCAACCGGCCGCGGTGGGAACCGTGCTGCAGGTCTATGTGACGGGTGTGGGGACGATGAATCCGCCGGTGCCGACCGGCGTGGCGGCCGGGGCCAGCCCTCTCTCCAACGCCACGAGCCCGGTGACGGCGACCATCGGACGCCAGGCGGCCACGGTGCAATTCGCCGGCGGCGCGCCCGGATTTGCCGGGCTCGATCAGGTCAATCTCGTAGTGCCGCAACTGGCGCCCGGCGACTATCCGATGCAAATCTTCGTGGGCGGCGTTGCCAGCAATGCCGCCACGGTCAGCGTGCGCTAGGCCGCAGGCTGACTCCGACTGCGGCATCAGGCTCTACCCTGGATGCCGGTGCGACTGTCTTCTGAAGTACCCTTCGCCAGAGAGTCCCGCCAGGAAAGCACCCTGGAGGGTTGTTGCCGTGGACCCATGGCGCCGCTGTGGCATCTAACCAGGTGTTATGACTTATAGTCCCTTGGAGAAGCGGACGTTAGCCAAAGGCTTCGGTGTGATGATGGGCGAGATGATTTTCGGCCTCAACGGTCCGTGGTTATTTCACGGTTTCGGCCTCAACATTCCGGAAGCCGCGGCCGTCGGGTGGTTGGTCGGTGCGGCCGTCGGTTACGAATGCGTGGACGCGTGGTTGCGGATGCGGCGGAGAAGACGGGACCGATCCTCCGTGCCCGACCGGCTGGGCGCGGTACAGCACCATGGTGCATGATTCACCTGCCGCTACCAGACGAGCGGGATCAGCCCTTTGACCTCGTGCCGATAGCGTTCGTACTCGGCGCCGAACTGGTGGATCAGGAAGGTCTCTTCGACCCGCGATTTGTACCCCCAGGCCGCCAGGATGAGCACGAAGGAGAGAAACCCGCGTAGTTGTCCGTAGGCGATGGCGGTGCCGAACGTGGCCAGCATGAAACCCGAGTAGATGGGGTGCCGCACCAGGGAGTACGGCCCGCTCCGGATCAACTCGTGGTCCTGCTTGAGTTCCACCAGGCCGCTCCAATTCCGGCCAATTTGGAAGCGAGCCCAAATCGCCAGTCCCAGCCCCGCCAAAGTCAGCGCCAAACCCGTGTCGGCGGAGACCGGCCCTGGCCCTATGAACCGCCACGCCAGCGCCACGATCCAGATGGCCACCCGAGACTGCCAGTCGGAGTGGGAGCCGATCGTTCGCTTGGTGACGATCGCGCTCACGAACCAGAGGGCGAACGTCCCCATCCACGACCAGGAGATGATTTGGTACGGGCTCCCGGGCATTTTGATGGCCCCGCTATTATAGCCGGAGCGGACGATTCCTAGGACGTCGCCAGGATTGACACCGTCCGGCTGTCTCCTATAAGCTGAACCCGACGAACGCTGGGGTTCAGGAGGATCGTCTATGTCCAAGGCAAAAACGGGCGCTGCCAGCCGGCGCGGCTTCCTCAAGGGTGCAGCCCTTGGAACGGCCGCATTGGCCGTGAAACCGGAGGCGGGCCAGGCCCAGGAACAAGGCAGCGCGCGCGGCAACGCTACGGCGCGGCCGAACCCCACCACACTGGCGCTCGACACCGGAGCGCGGCCGGCTGTCCCGAGCCGCGTTGTCGAGAACCCCGGCTCCGACTTCATGGTGGACGTGCTCAAGACGCTGAACATCGAGTACGCCGCCTCCAATCCCGGCTCCACCTTCGACGGTCTGCACGAATCGCTCATCAATTACGGCCCCAACCCCAACTCCATGCCCGAGTGGCTCACCTGCTGCCACGAAGAATCGGCAGTCGCGATGTGCCACGGCTACGCCAAAATCGAGCTCAAGCCGATGATGGCGGTGATCCACGGCACCGTGGGATTGCAGCATGCCGCCATGGCCATTTACAACGCCTACGCCGATCGCGTGCCGGTTTATATGATCGTGGGTAACCATGCGGATGCGGCCGCTCGCGGTTCGGGAGTGCAGTCGTACCACAGCGCCAACGATATGCCACTGCTGGTCCGCGATTTCGTGAAGTGGGACGATCAACCCATCTCGCTTGGGGCGTTCGCCGAGTCGGCCGTGCGGGCTTACAAGTTCGCCATGACGCCGCCGATGGGCCCGGTGCTGCTGGTGGCGACTCACGAGAACCAGACGCAACCGAACCGGGAGACCAACCTGCGGATTCCGCGGTACACGCCCACGGCGCCGCCGCAGGGCGACGATGAAGCCGTGGCCCAGGCCGCGCGCTGGCTGGTGGCGGCCGAACGCCCGCTGATCGTGACACAACGCGTGGTCCGCACGCCCAACGCCATCAAGCTGCTCACCGAACTGGCGGAGACGCTGCAAGCGCCAGTGGACAGCCAGGAACGCATGAACTTCCCCACGCGTCATCCGCTGGCTGGAACCGGCGGGGCGGGCTACGAGCCGGACGTCATCCTGCTCCTGGAAGTCTCGGATCCGACAAATGCGGCCCGGGCGGCTCGCGCGCGCGGCGCCAAGACCATCAACGTCTCGGCAATGGATCTGTTCATGAAGAGCAACATCCAGGACTTCGGCCACTATGCGGACGTGGACCTGGACATGGGCGCCGATGGCGAAGCGACCCTGCCGGCCCTGACCGAAGCCTGCAAGAAATTGATAACGGCCGACCGCCGCCGCACCCTACAGGATCGCGGCGCCAAGCTGGCCGCGGCCCACAAACTGCAGCGCAACCAGGCCGTGGATCTGGCGCAATACGGCTGGGACGCGAGCCCCATCAGCCTCAACCGCCTCTGCGCGGAGCTGTGGCCGCTCATCAAGAACGAAGACTGGTCGCTGGTTTCCTGGCAAGGTTTCATCAGCGGCTGGCCGGGCCGCTTGTGGAACTTCGACAAGCACTACCAGTACATCGGTGGGCAGGGCGGCGGCGGCATCGGCTATAACGCGCCGGCATCGGTGGGCGCGGCCCTGGCCAACAAGAAGCACGGGCGGCTGTCGATCAACATCCAGACCGATGGCGACATGAACTACGCGCCGGGCGTGTTGTGGACGGCGGCGCATCACAAGATCCCGCTGCTGACCATCATGCACAACAACCGCGGCTATCATGCCGAGGTCATGATTCTGCAGAACCGGGCCAGCGAACGCAACCGCGGGCAGGACCGCACCACCATCGGCACCAAGCTGTGGGAGCCCAACATCAATTACGCCAAGATGGCCGAAACGTACGGCGTCTACGGCCAGGGCCCCATCACGGAACCCACGGAGCTGGTGGCCGCCCTCAAGCGCGGCATTGAGCACGTCAAGAAAGGCGAGCCGGCGCTGATCGACGTCGTCACCCAGCCGCGATAGCTTCGAGGGAGCGGCCCTCTGATTTAGCCGCCTGACCTTCTAGTTCAAATAGAACCGCAGTCCCGCATACGCTCCGGCCATCGTTCCGCGCAAGAAGTAGTCCGCCTTCTCGGAGGTCCGGAAGCGAAACGCCTTCGCTCCGATCCGGACTTCCACTTTCCCCACCCGGTAGGATGCGGACGCATCGCCATCCAGGATGTACCAGTGACCGGGAATGGCGAAGCCGCTCCCATCCAGTTCCAACCGGAACTGCGGAGTGACGTAGTAGGTCGGGCCCAACCCCAGCGTGGGAGCGTACAGTGACTTGTGGCCGGAGGTGTTGTTCGGCCCGTTATCGGTCGATTTGAGCGGCGCGTCGAACGCCGTCTTCATGTTGGTGTACTGGAACTGCCACAGCGTCTTCAGCCGGAATTTCCGCGACCCGATCGGATAAGGCCAGGTGAGAAATTCATAGGAAAGTTTCACGTTCTGCAAGCGGTAGTTGGTGGACAGATAGTCGCCTTTCGAATAGCCGCCGCCCCACAGCAGCAGGTCGCTCGGCGCGGTCAGGTTCCCAGACGCTTGTGCGCGCCAAAAGGAGAGCCGAATCACGTGGCGCTTGCCGGCCGAGGCGGTCAGTTCGATTCCCGGCGCCACCTTCGGTTTGCCTTGAAACTGAATCCGCGACGAGGGCCCGGTGTATGGTATGGGCTGGCCAAAGATGTTGAAGTTTTGCACCGGAATCGAATCCATGACCGGGTGGCCGAACGGTATCCAGCCCGTGACCCCGACCGACCATCGCCCTTCATCCGGCATGATCTGATCGGGCGGACGGGGCGGCAGCGGCGGCGGTTGCAGCGTGGTCGGCCCCTGCGGGGCCGGTGCGCTCACATCGGGCGGGTTCTGGGCCGGCGTCTCTTGCGCCCGGCCGGGCGCGATGGAAAACCAAAGCAGGCAGACACAAAAAAAGCTACCGGAGAAATGCTTCACGTACGCCTCGTCGAGTTCGAATTTTTGCGGGCGGGCCGGCCCCTGGCAGACCCCTGCGTGCGCCCTCGTGGAGCGGACGCGCCCTTTTTTCTAAAATGTTCGCTGCCCTTCTATTGTGCCTCAAGGACGGGCTGTCGCGGAGGATGGTTTCACTTCCCGGCGGCCCGATGGTTGGTCAGCTTGCCGCTCACCGCACTTTCGAGCGTCAGATTCCCGTTCTTTGACGAGGATGTGGAGGGGAGGCACTCGCCGGTTTGGGTGGCAACGTGCCTTACCGATGCCGCCAGGAGCGCCACCCAGACCGAGCACTGCATGCACAAATTATTGAATTTGCCTGAGTTGGCGCCAATCCGGACTGACGCCCGCCCAGTGCCAAATGGCACCGAATGGGTAGGAAGGAACCAGCACCATCCAACGTCTAAGGGGATGCGGGAATTCCCGGAATCCACAAACATGCAAAAAAGGTCAAAAATGTCTGAATATGCCGTGGTGGTTTCGGGTTATACTGTGGTTTCAGAGGGATAGTATGAAAAAGTATGGGAAGTTTGCCGCGCTAATCGTGGTGGTCATCGGGACGCTGGTCTGGCTGGCCGCCGCTGGAATGACGGAAAACAAGACCTATTACAAGACCATCGGCGAACTGGGGCAGATGGGAAACCAGGCCTACGGCCAGAAGTTGCGTGTGGGCGGAGACGTGGAGAGCGGCTCCATTCACCGGGTCGGCCAAGAGGTCCAGTTTATCCTCGTTCAGGACAAGCTGAAGCTGAAGGTCGCCTACACCGGCAGCGATCCCCTGCCCGATACCTTCAAGGACGGCGCCCAGGCTTTGGCGGACGGCAAACTCGACAAGGACGGCGTCTTCCGCACCAAGCAGATCCAGGCCAAATGCGCGTCGAAATACGAAGCCAAGCCGGGGCAGTTCACTCCCACGGGCGACACCGGCAAAGGCACTGTCTAGTCTCTACAGCAGAGGGGTGTTATGGAAAATTTGGGTGCGCTGGCAATTCTGCTAGCCTTCTGCGCGGCCATCTATGCCGCGGTCGCCTCGGTCGTCGGACGAATCAAGAATAAGCCGTTTCTGGTGGTCAGCGCGCAGCGCGCCGTCTACGCCGTTTGGGGGCTGGTGACGATCGCCGCTGGCGTCCTGGTGCATGCCATGATGACCAGCGACTTCCGCTTTGCCTATGTGGCCGAGCACAGCAACCGGGCCATGCCCACCCTCTACAAGTTCGCCGCGTGGTGGGGCGGCCAGGAAGGGTCGCTGCTGTTTTGGAGCTGGCTGCTCGCCACCTACGCCGCCGTCGCTACGTTCACCAACCGGCGCAGGCATCGCGACATGATGCCCTATGTCATCGGCGTGCTGATGACGATCCAGACATTTTTCCTGATCCTGAATAATTTCGTGGCCAACGCGTTCCAGATGCTGGCCACTTCCGAAGGCCAGGTGATTGGCCTCGACGCCCTGCGCGACGGTAACGGGCTGAACCCGCTGCTGCAGTATCCGGCCATGGCCATCCATCCGCCGATGCTGTATTTGGGCTACGTGGGCTTCGCGCTCCCCTTCGCCTTCGCCATCGGATCGTTGATCACCCGGCAGCCCGGTGAAGCCTGGATCCACACCACGCGCCGCTGGACCCTGGTGACCTGGCTCTTCCAAAGCACCGGCGTCATGCTCGGCATGGCCTGGGCCTACCACGTGTTGGGCTGGGGCGGCTACTGGGGATGGGACCCGGTGGAGAACGCTTCCCTCCTTCCTTGGCTGAGCGGCACCGCCTTTCTGCACTCGGTAATGATGCAAGAGAAAAAGGGCATGATGAAGGTCTGGAACATCGTGCTGGTGTCCACCACCTTCTTCCTCTGCATCCTGGGCACGTTCCTCACGCGCTCGGGCGTGGTGCAGTCGGTGCACGCCTTCTCCCGCTCCGAAATCGGAAAATACTTTGTCAGCTTCATGGCCATCGGCATCGCGGCCACCATCTACCTTATCCTCGACCGCCTGGAGTACTTGAAGAGCGAGTCGGAGTTGGAGAGCGTCGTCTCGCGCGAATCCAGTTTTCTCTTCAATAACCTCATCCTGCTGGCCAGTTGCTTCGCCGTGCTCTGGGGCACGCTGTTTCCGGTCATTTCCGAATATGCCACCGGCGACAAGATCTCTCTCGATGCCGACTGGTACAACCGCCTGATGGTCCCCATCGGCCTGTTCCTTCTGTTCCTTACCGGCGTCGGCCCGCTGTTCGCCTGGCGGCGGACCTCCGTCGATAGCCTGCGGCGCAACTTCCAGTGGCCGGGCATCGCGGCCTTGTTGCTGATCGGTGGCCTGGTGGTCGCTGGGATGCGCAACTTCTACGCGCTGATCTCCTTCGGCTTCTGCCTGTTCGTCGCTCTCACCGTCATGATCGAGTTCTTCAAGGGCGGCCGCTCGATCGCCGCCAAGAACAACATGAACCTGCTGCACGCCATGGTCGAGCTCACCCACCGCAACACGCGGCGCTACGGCGGCTACCTGGTCCACATGGGCATCGTCCTCATGTTCATCGGCTTTACCGGCCACGCCTTCAATCAGAGCGAAGTCAAAGAACTCAACAACGGCGACCGCATGCGCGTCGGCAGCTACGACCTCAAAATGGTCAACCTGCAGCAGGGTGAGAACACCAACTACGCCTGGCATCGCGCCACCATTCAGGTTTCCAAGAACGGTCACGATCTCGGGACTTTGGAGCCGGAAAAGCGCTTCTATATCGCCAGCAAACAGGGCACCTCGGAAATCGGCATCCGGCAGCGGCCCAACGAAGACCTCTATTTGAACTTTGGCGGCATGTCGGACGACAACCAGCGCGCTGTCATCCAAGCCTACGTGTTCCCCCTGGTTTCGTGGATCTGGATCGGCGGCCTGGTGCTGATCGGCGGGACGCTGATCTGCCTGGTTCCCAGCAAAATCAAGATGCAGTACGCCCGCACCGAAGTGGTGGGCATTACCAAGAAACATGCGACGCTTCAGAGTTAGTCTGTTCATCCTGGCGGCGGCGCTGGCGGCCTGCCTCTCGGGCGGCGCGCAAACAGCCGCCGAAAAGCCCAGCACCGATGTGCGGCGCGTGGGCGCTCGCCTGCAGTGCCAGTGCGGCTGCAAGGACTCGGTCGCCACCTGCAGCATGCTGGAGTGCAGCTTCTCCCGGCCGGCCAAGGAGCGCATCGCGCGCATGCAGGCCGTCGGCATGTCGGACGACCAGATTGTCCAGGCCTTCGTTCGCGATTACGGCGCCGGCATCTACCTGTCGCCCCCGAACGCCTTCGGTTGGATCATCCCTTACGCCGCCATCGGCGTGGGGCTGCTGGTGGTGTGGGCGTTCGTGAAGAAGTATAAGCCGCAGCCACTGGCGGAAGTCGGGCCCATCGAAATCGACGACCCGAATCTCGAGAAGTACAAGGACCAGATCGAGCAGGATCTGGCGAAGCTGGAGTAAGGTTGATCATCGCCATTGCCTGTGTCGTCGCCATCGCGGCGATTGTCTTCATCCTGGGTGTGCGCTCGAAGGACCTGCCTGAGCCCGAGCCGGAGTCCCCGTTTCATCACCTGGATGAGCGCAAGGCGGCCATCTACGAGAACCTTCGCGATCTCCAGTTCGAATACCGGGTGGGCAAGCTCTCCGACAACGATTATCAGAGCAGCAAGCGCGATCTGCAAAAGGAATTGGCCGGCGTCCTGGCGGAAGTGGACCGGCTCAAACTGCAGTTAGGCGTGAACGGCGCGGTTCGCCCCCCGGCGCCCGCGGCTCCTCCGGCGCCAGCGCCCAAAGCCATGAAGGAGACTGGAACGGTTTGTCCGGCCTGTGGCGCGAAGTTCGATAAGGAATTGAAGTTCTGCGGCGAGTGCGGCAAACCCATGAAGGTGGCGCAATCATGAAGCGAGTTCTCGCATTTCTAGCCGTCTGTGCGCCAGCCCTTGCTGCCATCAGCGGCACCGTGATCAACGGCACCACGGGCCAGCCCCAACCCGGCGCCGCCGTCACTTTGATGACCATGGGCGCGGCCGGCCCCGAAGAAACCGGCGGCGCTACCGCCGACGCGCAGGGTAAGTTCAGTCTGAACGCCCAGGTTTCGGCCCAAGGCCCCACCCTGCTGCGCGCCACCCTCGATGGCGTCACCTACACCCAGATCATTCCGCCCGGAACCCCGAGTGAGGGCGTGACCCTGCAGATCTATAACGCCTCCAAAGACCCCGGCCCGGCCAAGGTTTCCAAGCACCTGATCTTCTTCGATCCCACCGACAAAGGCCTGGTCATCAATGAGGCCTACCTGTTCTCCAACAGCGGCAAAACCGCGTGGAACGATCCGGCCAATGGCACTCTTCGGTTTTTCCTGCCAGCCGGCGCCCAGGGCAAAGTGCAGATCAACGCCACTGCCCCCGGCGGCATGCCCTTGCCGGAATCCGCGCTCAAGACCGACAAGGCCGACATCTACAAGGTCAATTTTCCGGTCCGGCCCGGCGAGACACGCTTCGACTTGAACTACACCACGCCCTATACTGCGGGCGCGCCCTACGCCGGAAAGATTGCCAGCCGCGATGACAATACGTATCTGATCGTTCCTAAGGGCGTCACCCTCACCGGCGACAACCTGAGCGACATGGGCCAGGAGCCGCGCACCGAAGCGCACCTGTACGGCCTGAAAGATACGGCCTTCAAGATCTCCCTGACCGGCACGGCGCAACCCTCGGCCGCGGACGCCGATACGAGCGCCGATTCGGGCGGCCAGGACCCCGGCAACCAGATCACCGAGATCATGCCGCGCATTCTGAATCAGAAGACGTCCATCCTGGCGCTCGCCCTGGGCATTCTGGCGCTGGGCTTCATCCTGCTCTACCGCAGCTCGGCGTCGTCGACGGCCACTCCTTCCCCACTCTCCCGGGAGCCGAATGAGCGCAGTCGCGGTTGAGGGCGTTTGGAAGTTCTATGGAGACTTCCCCGCCCTGCGCGATGTGTGTCTCACTGCGGAACAGGGCGCCTGCCTGGCGTTGATCGGCCGCAACGGCGCCGGCAAGACCACTCTGCTGCGCACCATCGCCGGCTTTTCCAGGCACGGCAAAGGCGAGATTCGCATCCTCGGCACTTCCCCGCGTGAGACTGAGACCCGCCGCCACATCGGTTTCATCGGCCACGGCATTTCGGTCTACGATGAGCTCTCCGCGCTCGAAAACCTGACCCTCTACGCCCGCCTCTACGGTCTGGCCAATCCGCGGAAGGCGGCTCTCGAATGGCTGGAGCGCACCGGCCTGGAGCGTGTGCGTGACGGCCTGGTGCGCGAGTTTTCCCGCGGCATGCGGCAGCGTCTTGCCGTGGCCCGCGCGTTCCTGCATGAGCCTTCGGTCCTGCTGCTCGACGAGCCCTTCACCGCGCTCGATGACCGCGCCATCGCCGTTCTGCAAGGCCTGCTGCGCGACGGCCTGGCCCAAGGCCGCACCATCATCTTGTCCACCCATCAACTGCGCGAAGCCCTCGAGCTGGCCTCGCACGTCGCCCTCCTCATTCGCGGACAGGTGGCGTTTCACGGCCCGTGCACCCCTGAAATGGTGGCCGATCCCGGGCTGGTCTACGCGCGGTACGGCGAGGATTAATGGAATTTGCGCGGCTGGTATTCGTCATCATGGCCAAGGACCTGCGCGCCGAGCTGCGCACCAAAGAGGCCGTCAACGCCTCCTTCGCCTTCGCCGTCGTGATCCTGGTGCTGCTCAGCTTTGTGGTCGAATCGAACGATGTGCCTCTGCCCGTTCTCGGAGGCCTGTTGTGGCTTGTGTTCGCCTTCGCCGGCACCCTCGTGCTCAACCGCAGCTTCGCCCGGGAAGTCCCCAACGATTGCCTGGACGCTCTGATCGCCGCTCCCATTTCCGGCGCGGCGTTGTTCCTCGGCAAGGCCCTCGCCAACTTTCTCCTGGTCCTGGTCGTGGAACTGGTAGCGCTTCCGGTCTTCGGCATTTTCTATAATGTCCGGTGGACGCAGCAATTCTGGCAGCTCATGCTGGTGGTGGTGCTGGGCACCTGGGGGGTCACCGTCATCGGTACGGTCTTCAGCGCGCTGACTGTGAATATCCGATTGCGGGAGGTCATGCTGCCCATGCTGACCTACCCCATGCTGCTGCCGGCGCTGCTGGGGGCCATGGAATTGACCGGCAGCCTGGTGACCGGCGCGCCCATCGGGCCCGAGACGGTTACTTGGTTGAAGTTATTGATCGGCTTCGACGTCTTATTTACGGCGGCATCGGTGACTCTGGTAGAGTTCATTCTGGTGGGTTGAGGTGACACATGCGTGAAAAACTTCTGTACGGCGCTGGCTTGGCGGCATTCCTGCTGCTGGCGCGCAACATCCTGGTGATTGCGGACCTTCCCGGCGAAGCCGCCCAGGGAGCGATCTTCAAGATCATCTTCTTCCATGTGCCCGCCGCCTGGACCGCCATGGTGGCCGCCACGGCCGCCCTGACGCTCAGCATCCTGTTTCTGAAGACCAAGGACTTCCGGTACGATGCCGCGGCCGTGGCCGTCACCGAAGTCGGGCTGGCCTTCCTGGCCGCCAACCTGGTCACCGGCTCGATCTGGGGCCGCGTGATCTGGGGCATCTGGTGGACCTGGGACGTCCGCCTCACTTCCGCTCTGGTCTGCTGGCTGCTCTATGCCGGCTACCTGATGCTCCGCCACGCCATCGAAGAGCCCACGCAGCGCGCCACCTTCGCCGCGGTCTTTTCCATCTTCGCCTTCATCGACGTGCCCATCGTGATTTTCTCCATTCGCTGGTTCCGCACGCAGCATCCCGGCCCGGTCTTCCTTTCCTCCACCGGCAGCTTCCCGCACGATTGGACCATGGTCCTGCTGTGGAACTGGGTGGCGTTGATGCTGCTGGCCAGCATCCTGGGGGCCATCCGCCTGGGCCAGGAAGAAACGCAGCGGGAAATCGATTACGTGCGCCGTATGGCGCATGCCCTCTAGCCGGAGACGATATGCACTTGATCGCGCACTTACCCCTGTTGTGGGCACAGGCTTCGCCCGAAGATGTGGTGCTGGAGATGGCGCGCCTGCAGCGCAACTTCCAGTTCCTGAGCTACGGCTTCGCCGCCGCCTGGACCATCCTGACGCTCTTCGTGTTGATGATGGTCGGCCGTGAGCGCAAGCTCAAGCGCCAGATCACCAGCCTGAAGGCCATGCTCGAAGAGCGGCAGAAAAAATAGCGGCATCAGGCTCCGCCTGGTACCTCGCGCATAGCGCGGCGTGTGCGACGCCTCGCACTCCCGCGAGAAACGTTGTATACCGGGATTTTCACTCCCCATGAGCAGCCCGGCCTCTCCGAACCGCGAACCCGCTCGCCAGCGCCGCCTGATCGTCACCGCCAACGCTGCAATTCTCGGGATCGCCGCCTGCAAGCTCCTCCTTCATCTCTACGCCGGCCGGCACTATGGATACTTCGTCGACGAACTCTACTACCTGGCGTGCAGCCGGCATCTCGATTGGGGATACGTCGACCAGCCGCCGCTGATCGCCGCCGTGACCTGGCTCGTCCGCATGCTATTCGGAGAGTCACTCCCCGCCTTGCGTTTCTTGCCCGCGGTGGCGGGAGCGGCCCTGGTTGCCTTGACCGCTCTTCTGGCTCGCGAGCTCGGTGGCGGACGCTATGCCCAGGTCCTCGCCGCCACTGCCGTCCTGGTGGCGCCTGGCTTTCTCTCCCTCGATAATCTGCTCACCATGAACGCCTTCGAACCGCTGTTCTGGATGGGCTGCGCCTGGCTGCTCCTCCGCATCGTGAGAACTGGGAACCCGAGGCTCTGGCTCGCCTTCGGCGTCCTGGCCGGGCTCGGGATCGAGAACAAGTACTCCATGCTGATTTTCGGAGCCGGCGTCGTCGCTGGTCTCCTGCTGACTCCGCAGCGGCGCGTCCTCGCCAGCCCGTGGCTCTGGCTTGGCGGCGCGATTGCGTTTCTGCTCTTCCTGCCGAACTTGCTTTGGAACGTTCAGCATCATTTCCCGTTTCTTGAATTGCAGGCCAATATCCGCCGCAGCGGGCGCGATACTCCCTTGAATCCGCTCAAATTCTTCACCGAAGAAATCCTGACCATGCACCCGCTCACTTTGCCTCTGTGGCTGGCCGGACTCTGGTTCTTCTTCGGGACCAAAGCCGGGAAGCCTGGGCGCGTTCTGGGCTGGGCCTGGGTCTTCACCTCGCTGGTGATCGTTACCCTGAGCCCGCGCATCTACTATCTCTATCCCGCCTTCCCACTCCTGTTCGCGGCCGGCGCGGTGGTCTGGGAGACGCGCCTCTCGGATCCTGCCTCGGCCGGCTGGAAACTCGCCTGGCCGGCGGCGCTGGTCGCCACCGGCGCTGTGATCGCGCCGCTGGCCATTCCGGTTCTGCCGCCGGAGTCGTACATCCGCTACTCGCAAGCCTTACATCTTGGGCCGCCTGCAGTCGAAACCCACAAGCTCGGCCCGCTCCCTCAGATCTATGCCGACCAGTTCGGATGGGAAGAAATGGCCGCGGCCGTGGCCCGCATCTACAACGACCTTCCGCCCGGCATCCGGCCGCAGACCGCCATCTTCGGCCAGAATTATGGCCAAGCCGGCGCCATCGATTTCTTCGGCCCCCATTACGGCTTGCCGCCCGCCATCAGCGGCCATCAAAACTACTTCCTCTGGGGACCGCGAAACTACACCGGGGCCAGCATGATCGTTCTGCAAGGCCGGCGGGAGACCCTGGAACGGATTTTCGTCAGCGTGGAGAAGGTGGGCCGCTTCGACCACCCCTACTCGATGCCGCACCAGCATTTCGACATCTTCTATTGCCGCGGTCTCAAGCAGCCCTTGGCGGAGTTCTGGCCGCGGGTGAAGTCCTGGGATTAGATACCGTTACCGCTCCGGTAATGCGAACACGTGCAGCGCGTTCCCACTGGCCGGGTGCCGAATCTCCGGCGTCACCACCCCTGGAACCTGCCGCGGGCTGCCGCCGTTCAATCCGGTGGAAACCGCGATGTACTGCTTTCCGCCCACGCGGAACGCCACCGGGAATCCCTGCACCGACGTATTGAGACGCGTCTGCCACAACACCGCGCCGGTCTTCACGTCCACGGCTTTGAACACGCGGTCCAGATCGCCGACAAACGCCACCCCGCCCGCCGTCGAGAGCACCGCGGTCAAGAACGGCGCCCGCTGTTCCAGCTTCCACAGCTCCTTCATGGTGTTCACGTCGTACGCCGCCAGCTTGCCCACTTTACCGTTCGTTCCCGGCATCTCAAAGAAGCGCCGGTTGGCCGACGTGCCGCCCGAGCCTTCCTTCGGCTCGGTCTTGCGCCCGTACATTTCCATGCAGGTCTGGCTCAGCGGAATAATCAGTTCACCCGCGCCTGGGTGATAGCTCATGGCCTGCCAGTTGTGGCCGCCTTCGGTCGACGGGCAGGACGCCACCCATTCTTCCGGCCGCTGCTCGACGATATCGTTGCGGTAATGCACCGACCCCGTCTTCCGGTCGATGCTGTCGAAGACGTTCTGGTACACCGTCTCCTTCAAGTCCAGAAACTTGCCGGTCTTGCGGTCCAGCTTCCACAGAATGCCGTCCTTGCCGATGGTGAACACCAGGTTCTGCCCGCCGGCGTCCACCAGCACCCGCTCGTACACCGTGTCGAGATCGAGCGACTCGCCCGGCACGTGCTGAAAATACCACGCGAGCGACCCATCGGCCGGCCGCAGCGCCAGCGTCGACATGGTGTAAAGCGCCGCGCCATTCGTACCGCGGATCGCCCGCATCCACGGCTTCGCCTGCGCCACCCCCCAGTACAGAAGATCGAGCGCCGGGTCGTAGCTGCCCGTGATCCACGTGTCGCCGCCCGCGCGCAGCAGGTTGGGCAGCTTGCCCCAGGTGTCGCCGCCCGGCGTCCCTTCGCGCGCCACCGTCTCGAACTTCCAAAGCGGCTTGCCGGTTTCCGCGTCAAAGGCGCTGATATGGCAGCCGGTCTCTTTGTAGCGGTCGCAGCCGCCCATCCCTTGGATCACCTTGCCCGCCACCACCAGCGGCCCGCTGGTATTGCCGTACCCCTTCGCGGGGTCCGCCACGCGCGTTTCCCACACCACCTTCCCGGTGCGCGCGTCCAGCGCCACCAGCCGCACATCGGTGGTCGCGAGGTACACCTTGTCCTGGTACAGCGCCAGGCTGCGAATCGCGCCCTGCCCGTTCGAAAGATCCGGCCCGATGCGGTTCTCCCAGATCAGCTCGCCCGTCCGCGCGTCCAGCGCCTGCACCACATTCCCCACGTTGGCCAAGAACATCACGCCGTTATGAACGATGGGAGTCGGCTCGTTGGCGCCGGCTCCGTCATTCATGGTCCATTCCCAAGCCAGCTGCAAGCCTTTCACGTTCGCGGTGTTGATCTCAGTCAGCGGGCTGTAGCTCCACGCCTGATAATTGCGCCGGATCATAAGCCAGTCGCCGGGATCGGGATTGCGCAGCATGGCGTCCGTAACCGGAATGTAATTCTTCACGGTGCCCGTGACGGTGAGGCCGTGTGGACCGGAAGCTGCCGCTGCGGCCGGCACCGCGCCGCCGGCCTGGAGCGCGATCGCCGGCCGGCCGGTGGTCACCGACCGAATCGGGAATGTCGCCGCCGCGGTCAGCGCCTGGGTTCCCGGCGTGGCCCCGTTCGCCGCCAGAAGGAACGCCGCCAGGTTAACCGCAGTCTCTTCCCCCAGCCGGCCCGCGTTTCCCGGCGGCATGGTGGTCTGAATGGTCGTCACCAGCTCGCGCGCCACCCGCGATCCCCACGCCGCCACAAAGTTCGACCCGGCAAGTTGCGGCCCTTCATTGCCGCCCAGATCCGCCGCGTGGCAGCCTGCGCACTGCGCCTGGTAGGCCGCGCGTCCGGCTTCAGCCTGCTGCGGAGTCTGGCCCCACAGCCCGCCGCTCGCCGTTAGGGCTACCGTCAGAATCCATCCGGTCTTCATGCGCTGCCCCTCCCGAAATCCTCCCGCTACTTCACGCTCTTGATCCATTTCAGGATCGGGCCGGTGACGCTGGTGTCCTTCGTATCGGGCGACATGACCTCGGAGATGTGGCTGTGATCCTTATACGTGACATAGGTGGGGCAGCGTCCCGCTTTGCAGAGCTGATCTCGCAACGTTTCCGCAAAGCCAATGATGTTGGGCGGATCGAGTTCGGCGACCGAAACCATGAAAGGCAGCTTGGAGCTGACCAGCCCCGGCAGATTCGATCGAGCCAGTCGGGTCGCCGCGTCCGGCGGAGCGCCCCGGCCGCGTCCCGCGCCGGCTCTTCCGTCGCCGCGGCCCGGACCGCCGGGACCGCGCCCCACCGCCGCAACCGGGCTGGGTCCCCCGTTGGGCTGCCCGCACGCCCCGAATCCGCCTTGCACCGGCGGCGGCGTGGCCGGCAGAATGTCAAACGCCGGCGGCGACATGAATACCACTCCCTTGATGCCGACACCTTCGGCGCCCCACAACTCCGAATGCCCCACATAGGTGCTCACCGGCACGTTCCCGGCCGACTGGCACCAGATGAACACACGCTTCGGATTTCCTTTGTGCTGGGCGATATTCTGGTTGACCCATCGCACCACCAGCCCGATGTCTTTGGCCGGGTCGTCCCACGCCTCGCCCGGACGGCGCTGCATGTTCACGCCCACCATCCCGTTCTTCACCGCCCACAGCATGACGTTGTCGTAGAACACGTCGCCATTGGGCCCGCCCTGCTGCTTATTGCCAGCCCCGCCTGACACGTAGATCAGCACAGGGCGGGAGCCGCCGCCTTTCTCTGGTGCAAACAAGTCGAGAACGTTCTTGGGGTCGGGTCCAAACGAGATGTCGCGCGTGATGGAGACCCCTGTGTAGGGAGGATTGGGATGCAGCGGCCGGTAGATCTGCGCCGTCTCCGGGACGCAGACGCCGCGCCCGATGGCCACCAGCTCTTTGGCGATGTCCGGCGGCACCGCCGCCTGCGCCATTCCGGCCGCGGCGATCGCCACCGCGATCGGCGACCACGTCTTCTGTCCAGACCTCATGGGAACCTCCAACGGCCATCGAGTATATCGCACCTGGCGAGAACCGCGGAACGCGGAACAGATGTCACGCGCACTTATGATGGTACGGGAGTCCGGCGAATGCGCGATCAATCCGCGGTCATGCGATCGGTGTCGCCCGAGGTCTGGGCGATGCTACATCCAGGGGCGGCCTTCTCCGACCGGTCCCGCCTGACCGCGAGCGGCGCCGTCTGGACCTTGCTTCGAAGACCGCTGTTCCTCGCGCTCGTTCTGGGTTGTACCGTTTCGCTCATCACTGCCCAGTCCCTGACCCTGCGCCTGGTCACGAGCGGCGCGGTGACCTGGAGCTTCGTGCCCGTTCTGGAAGGGGCCGCGCTGGCTGTGGTGTGGGGGTTCGGAAATCGAGCCACGTCCCTGTCGCGAACCATCGACCTCTCCTTCACCGGCCATGGGCCCTGGTTCCTCTGGCTGATCGCCTTCGGCGCGTTTTGGTCGTCGCGGCCCCAGCCGCATTTGTCGGGCCGCACGGCATGGTGTTGGCTGGCGGCGGCTGCCGTCGTTCTGGCTTGGTCCGGTTACATCGATTTCTGCTTCCATCGATGCGCGCTGCAACGAGGGGCCGCTCGCGCCATCCGCGATATCCTCCTGCAACGCACCCTCTGTTGGATCCCCGCCATCCTGATCTTCGGTTACGGTTCGCTGTGGCCGGACCTGGTGGAGCTGTTTCGATGAGGAGCGCGCATGGGGCCTCGGTTCTTCTCCTCACTCTCGCCATTGCCGCCGGCACGCTGGCCCCCCAACCGGCCCGGCTGCCGCCTCTGTTTCTCGGCGGCTATCAAGTGCTGTCGGCCGATTTCCACGTTCACACCTTTCCCCTGAACTGGACCACTCTGGCCCCTTGGGACATCGCGCTCGAAGCCCAAAAGCACGGTCTCGATGCGATCGCGATCGCCGGCCACAACCACCTGTGGGTCTCCCAGGCCGGCCGTTGGATTTCCCGAGCCATCGGAGGCCCCACGGTCCTGGTGAGCGAAGAAGTCGTCTCTCCGGACCCGAAGTATCACCTGATCGCCGTGGGGATCAGCACCACCGTGAGTTGGAAACAAACCGCGGCCCAGGCCATTGCCGACGTTCACGGGCAAGGCGGCGTCGCCATTGCCGCCCATCCCGAGGCCTCATTCTGGCCGGCTTACGACGCCGCGGCTATGCGCGATTTGGATGCCGCCGAAGTTTTGCACCCGGATGCCTACTCGAGCAAGCGGAAATATCGCCAGATGCAAGAGTTTTTCGCGCGCAAGCCGCTGACGGCGATCGGGTCGTCCGATTTTCATGCGTTCCAGTATCCAGGCTATTGCCGTACTTTGATCTTCGTACGCCAGAACACCGAATCCGGAATTCTCGAAGCCCTCCGCCAAGGACACACGGTGGTGGTTGATCGCGACGGCCGTTCCTATGGAGATCCGGCACTGATCCGGCTCGCGGCTCAGAACGGACGCTTGCCCCTGCCGGACCCCGCGGCGTCGGGGCCGGGGTGGCTGGGCGGATTGAGCCGCATCCTCGGGATCGCTGGCCTGCTGTTCGCCCTGGTCTTCGGCCGCGCCGCCACCCGGTGATGCTAGCTCTGCGGCAGCCGCCGATTTCGAAACCGTGAGCCGCTACTGCTTTCTCGCGCGGGCCCTGGCCCGGCGGGCTGGCCCCGGCGCTGTGCACGGCGTCAGATTCAACCCTTCCACCTTGGCCTTCTCCGTGTCCATGGTCAGCATGAACGGATCCTTCGTAAACGCCGACGGCACGCCTTCCCAGTGAAACTCGGCGTTGAGGTCGGGTTTGCCGGTCAGGGGCATATCGAGCTTCAGGGTGATCTCGGCCTTGGGCGATTTGTCGTCCGGCAGCGGCACGGCCACCAGCAGTTCCTTCGGACGGCATTCCGGCACGGCTCCTACCAGCGTGCCGCGCAGCTGCGGGACTGCCGAGTTCTTCAGCTGGTCGGCGAAGTACTGCTCGCCATTGGTGTCCGCCAATTGCCCTTTGACTTTCATCCACAGGGCCAGCTGCGGATTGCTTTTCTCGAACTCGTTTTCCTTCTCCTGCGCGATTTGGGTGGCCGTCTTGATGGTGAAACCCGCCGGCGGAAGCGGCGAATTCTTCACCTGCTGCTTGAGCTGATCCAGACCTTCATTGCTGCCATGCACCGTGCTATAGGCGCTGTCGGCGAAATCCTGGATCTTCTTGGGATCGGCCCCGCCGCCGAGGGTGGGATCGATCACCGCCGCCCGTTCGAATTCGTACACGGCCTGCGGAATCTTCTCCGGGCTCTCCTTCTGCTGGCAGCGCAGCGCCAACGCCAGTTGGTAGGCATGAACCGAACTGTCGGGATAGACCAGCAGACCCTTCTTATAGGCGGCTTCCGCCCCCACGCAATCCGGCGGCTTCTTGGCCATGGCCTGATTGCCGGGGGTGAGGGAAATCGCGATCAGCGCCTTCTTGGCCGCCGTCTCCAACTGCCCCCGGGCCTGGGTCCAGGCTGCATCCGTGGTGCCGGCCGGCTTCTTGTCGTTGCCGAAGAATGTCGGCAGATAGTCCAGCAACTGGTGCGCCGCCTTGTCGCCTAACGCCAACTGGTCAGGCGTGGGATTGGGAATGGTTGGGATGGTGGCGGTCATCAGGTACAGGATATTCAGGATCGTCGTCGGCCCTTGCGCATCGGTGAAGGTTTTGTCCAGCCCCTTGTCCATGAGCTGCTGGCCGTACTCGATCACTTTCCCCGGTTGCGGCGGATTGGCCTTGCTGTACGCCTGCATATAGTAGTACAGGCGGTCGTCTTTATAATCCGACTCCGGATATTTTTGCGTCCAGGTGTCGAGATCGGTGATCGCCTTGGCGGAGTTGTTCGCCTGAATGTCCTTGATGGCCGCGTTGAAGATGTCGTACTCGGCCGTATCTTTCGGCTTCTTCTGGGCCCCGGCAGCGGCGGGCGCCTGAGCGAGAGCGTTCGGCACCACCGCCAGAATCCCTGCTCCGAACACGGAAAGGGCCGCTACTCCGATAAGCGTCCTGAACCAACTTTGCATGCGCGCGCCTCCTATCTGAACTCGCTCCCCGGCCCCGGGGATCGAGCAATGCCACTTTGCGGAGTATAGACGAACCAGAGGGGCCATGCAACCGAAAGGCCGCAACCGATTCCGCCACAACCTGTAACACTCCGCGCCTCGGGCGCACCCGTCCGCAGGATGCCCCTCCGGCCCTCCGCCATCCTTTATAATAAGACTTCCGAATCTGAAAGAATTGAGGGCAGGTATGGCTGCAAAACGAATCGGCATCCTGACGGGCGGCGGTGACGTCCCCGGTCTGAATTCGGTCATCAAAACCGTCGTGTACCGGGGAAACGAGATTGGCTGCGAGTTCATCGGAATCCGCCGGGGCTGGGAAGGCCTGACCCACGTCAACCTGCAGGATCCGGCCAGCCGCACCCGTTATACCCTGCCGCTCAATCGCGAGAACACCCGCACCATCGACCGCACGGGCGGCACCTACCTCCACACGTCGCGCACCAACCCTTCCAAGATGAAGGATTTACCGCCGGTCCTGGCGGGGCAGGAGTTCCCCAAAAAGGAATCCGTGAAAAAGGGCGTTTCTTCCACCGTCTATGACGTCACCAGCGCGGTGATGAAGAACATCGAAACCCTCGGCCTGGACTACCTCATCGCCATTGGCGGCGACGATACCCTGAGTTATGCCGCGCATCTGGAGCGGCATGGTATGAAGGTGATCGCCGTTCCCAAGACCATGGACAACGACGTCCGCAACACCGAGTATTGCATCGGCTTCTCGACCGCCATCACGCGGGCCCTGGATGCGGTGGAGCGCCAGCGAACCACCGTCGGCTCCCACGAGCGCATCGGCATCTTCCGCGTCTTCGGCCGCGACGCCGGCTATACCGCGCTCTACACCGCCTATGTCACTTCCACCCGCTGCTGCATTCCGGAGTTCAAGGTCAAGCTGGACAAGCTGATCGAACTGGTCATGACCGATAAGGGCCACAACCCCAGCAACTACTCGCTCGTGATCCTGTCCGAAGGCGCCGAATGGGAAGGCTACGTGGTGAAGGAATATGGCGAGCCCGACGCCTTCGGCCACCGCAAGAAGATGAGTGTCGCCGAGGATCTGAGCAACGAAATCAAGTCGCGCACCCGCGAGGAGACGATCGTCAGCGACCTGACCTATGACCTTCGCTCGGGCAGCCCGGATTTCGTCGACCGCATGGTGGCCGCCACCTTCGCCGGCATGGCCATGGACGCCATCGAGGAAGGCAAGCACGGGCTGATGACCTCCATCTGCAACGGCTGCTTCACCCTGACGCCGATTCCCGATCCCGCGCTGGGGCCGCGCAAGGTGGACGTCACCACCATGTACAATACGGAGCGCTACCGCCCTTTCTACGACCATAAGCTCGGGCTGCCGATCTTCCTCACCCGGGCGTAATGCGGCCGATGAACGACAGGGGCAGGTTCGGGGAGCGGACCATCGTAGTTTGTGGTCTGCCGAGGACGTAGCTTTGAATTGGAAGCGCTGGTTCTCCCGCCCGGAAACTCCGCGGCTTACGCCGGAATTGCGCGCCCGGATTCAATCTTCCTTCGACCGGGCCGCCGGCGACGAAGAACATTTTCCCTCCACCATCGACCCGCGCATCTACCACGTCAAGCTCATCCGCCAGCACCTGGGCGATCTCAGCGGCAAGCGCGTGCTGGACGTCGGCTGCGGCAAGGGCCGCTTCGCGCGCGTCTTTCACGAGCAGGAGCCGGAAGCCGAACTCTGGGGCCTCGACATCTCCGAGGAGATGCTGCGTTTTGTCCCCCAGGACATCCAGACCCGCGCCGGCTCCATGACCGAACTGCCGTTTGAAACCGGATGCTTCGACGCCGCTTATGCCACCGAATCGCTCGAGCACGCCGTCGAGATCGAGAAGGCTGTCTCCGAGATCTGCCGCGTGGTGAAGCCCGGCGGCCGCATCGCCATCATCGATAAGAACGCCGAGCACTGGGGAAAGCTGGAAACCCCGGAGTGGGAGCGTTGGTTCACCCGCCAGGAATTGGAACGGCTGCTGGCCCGCCATTGCCGCCAGGTCTCCAGCCGCTTCATTTCCTACTGGGAAGACGTCGAGCCCGACGGCCTCTTTCTGGCCTGGCTGGCGGTGAAGTAAAGCACGCTCGCAACCGTTACAATAAGACCCAGATCCACGCTGGAGGTGTACGAATGCGCGCTGGTCTCTTGTTGCTGCTTGCCGCCTGGGCCCTGCCGGGAGCCGGCCCGCAACCGTATTTCGCTGAGCCCTCGATTTCCCCCGATGGCGCGGAGATTGCCTTCGTCTCGGGCGGCGATATCTGGACCGTCCCCGCCGCCGGCGGCGAAGCCCGCCTGCTGGTGTCGCATCCCGCCACCGAGTCCCGCCCGCTGTATTCGCCCGATGGAACCCGCCTCGCCTTCACGTCCACCCGCACCGGCAACGGCGACATCTACGTGCTGACCTTCGCTACCGGACAACTGCAGCGCCTTACCTTCGACGATGCCAATGAACTGGTGGAAGGCTGGTCCCGCGACGGCCAGTGGGTCTACTTCTCTTCCAGCGCCCGCGACATCGGCGGCATGACCGATATCTACCGCGTCGGCGCAAGCGGCGGCACCCCCATGCTGGTGAGCGCGGATCGCTATCTGGCCGAATACTTCGCCGCGCCCTCGCCCGACGGCCAGACCCTGGCCTTTAACGCCCGCGGGTTCGCCGCGCTGCAATGGTGGCGCAGAGGCCACAGCCATCTGGATGAATCCGAGATCTGGCTGCGCCGCGAAGGCTCGCCCGCCAAGTATGAGCGCGTGACCGACGGCGGCGCCAAGGAAGTGTGGCCCATGTGGGCCAAGGACGGGCGCAGCCTCTTTTATGTCTCCGATCGCAGCGGCGCGCCCAACGTCTGGCAGCGCGCGCTCGACGGCAAGCCGCGGCAGATCACAAAATTCACCGATGGGCGTGTGGTGTGGCCGGCCATCTCCGCCGACGGCCGCACGCTGGTCTTTGAGCGCGACTTCCGCGTGTGGAAGATGGACACCGCTTCCGGCAAGGCCGCCGCCGTCACCATCACCCGCCGCGGCGCACCCGCCGGACCGGCGGTGCAGCACGTGTCGCTCTCCGGCCAATTCCAGGAGCTTGCCCTTTCTCCAGATGGGAAGAAGGTGGCCTTCACCAGCCATGGCGAAGTGTTCGCGGCCTCGGCTAAAGAAGCCTCCGACGCCGCGCGGGTCACCCGCACTCCGGCCGCCGAATCCGAGCTGGCCTGGTCTCCGGATAGCCGTAAGCTCGCCTACATCTCCGACCGGACCGGAACCCCGGAGGTCTTTCTCTATGATTTCGGAACCAGCCAGGAGACTCAGCTCACCACGGCCGGACCCGACGCCGAGCCGCGCTTTTCCCCCGATGGCAAACTGCTCGCCTTTCTCCGCGATGCCCGCGAATTGCGCGTCCTCGACCTGGCGGCCCATCAGGAACGCACGGTGGCTACCGGCCAGTTCGAGCGCTCACCCGGGCCCCAGGACTCGCCCTACACCTGGTCGCCCGACAGCCAATGGCTGGCCTACTTCAACGTTACCGGCAAATCGTTCAGCAACGCCTGGGTGGTGCCCGCGGCGGCCGGAACCAGCCAGCCGGTCAGCTTCCTGGCGAATGTCTTCAGTGACGGCGTCTCCTGGAGCGCGGACGGAAAATATCTCCTCCTCACCACCCGGCAGCGGACTGAGGATGGCAAGGTCGCCCGCATCGACCTGACCCCGCGGACGCCGCGCTTTCGCGAAGACCAGTTCTCCGATCTGTTCAAAGACGTTCCCAAGTCCAGCCAGCCTTCCGAGAAGGAAGCCACGCCCGCGGGCAGCGCGGCGAAAGCGGCCGAGAAGCCGGCGCCCCAGCCCGTCAAAATCGTGTCTGATGGCATTCGCGAGCGCCTGACTCTGTTGCCGGTCGGGATGGATGTGGACTCGGTCGCCATCAGCCCGGATGGCAAGTGGGCGGTCATGGTCGGCAACGCGGCGGGGCAGCAGAACCTCTATTCCTACCCGCTCGACGAGCTCGCCAAAGATCCGCCAGTGGCCCGCCAACTCACCTCCACCCCCGGTGGCAAGCGATGGATCCGGTTCTCTCCCGACAGCAAGGACGTCTTTTACCTCGACCGCGGCAGTATCTCTTCGGTAAATCTGGAATCGCGCCAGGTGAAATCGTTGGCCGTCACCGCCGACATGGACGTGGATTTTGCTCGGGAAAAGATGGAGGTCTTCCAGCAGGCCTGGAGCGACATCCGCGATTACTTCTTCGATCCCCAATTTCACGGCGCCGACTGGAACGCGGTGCGCGCCACCTACGAGCCGTTGGTCGCCGCCGCCACCACCAGCGACGAATTGCGCCGCCTGTTGACCCTGATGGTGGGGGAATTGAACGCCTCCCACCTGGGCGCCAATGCGCCTGGCAACAATCAGGCCACGACGGGACGGCTCGGCGTCCGCTTCGACCGGACCGCTTACGAGCAGTCCGGCAAGCTCACCGTCACCGAAGTCATTCCGCTCAGTCCCGCGGATGTCGCCGGAATCAAAGTCGGTGACAGGATCGAGAAAGTCGACGGCGCGCCGGCCGATGGTCACGCCAACCTCGACGAGTTGCTCGACCACAAAATCGGAAAGCGCGTCGCGCTCCAACTCGCCGACCGCGAGGCCGTTCTGTCTCCCGTCAACCTCGCCACCGAAAAGCGCCTCCTCTACCGCGAGTGGGTCAACCAGAACCGCGCCTACGTCGCCCGCGTCAGCGGCGGGAAGCTCGGCTACGTCCACATGCAGGATATGTCCCAGGATTCGCTCGATCAGCTCCTGATCGACCTCGACGCCGAGAACCAGTCCCGCCAGGGCGTGGTGATCGATATCCGCAACAACACCGGCGGTTTCGTCAATGCCTATGCCCTGGATATCTTCGCGCGGCGTCCCTATTTGCGGATGACGGAGCGCGGCCGCACCGAAGCGCCGGCCCGCACCGTGCTCGGACAGCGCGCGCTCGAGGCCCCCACCATCCTGGTGGTGAACCAGCATTCGCTCTCGGACGCCGAGGATTTTACCGAGGGTTACCGCGCCCTCAAGCTCGGCAAAGTCGTGGGCGAGCCGACCGCGGGATGGATCATCTATACCGGCGGCGTTGCCTTGATGGATGGCACCGTATTCCGCTTGCCTCGCATCCGCATCCAGGGAGCCAATGGGGAAGACATGGAACTGCATCCGCGCCCAGTGGATCTCCAGGTTTCGCGGCCCGTCGGCGAAACCTTTACCGGCGCCGATTCGCAGTTGGACGCGGCCGTCAAGGAACTGCTGGCCGAACTGCCGGCGAAGTGAGCGTCCTCGCCTCCAGCTGCCTTCCGCCCGTGACCCGCGGCTGCGCCTGTGCGGCCATCGGCAGAGATCGCCTCTGCACGCTCCCGTCGACTATACTCGGTAATTCGGCCCCAGAAACCCCTATGAAACTCTCCCCTCTCACGGACACGCGCCCGCTGGCGGCGATCGCCCTCGCTCTGGTCGCGATACCTGGCGTGGCCTTTTCCCAAACCGACGAGATTCAGGTCTACGATGGCGCCATTGCCGAGCGCGGTGTGTTCAACCTGACCTGGCACAATAACTTTACTCCGGATGGCCTGAAGACACCGGCATTCCCCGGCGGTCTCATCAGCGACAAGAGTCTCAACGGCGTCACCGAGTGGGCCTACGGCGTGTCGGATTGGTTCGAGGCTGGTCTCTATCTGCCCCTGTACAGCATCTCCAACGACCGGGGCCCGTCCATCAACGGCGGCAAAATCCGCCTGCTGTTCACCGCGCCGAATGCCGAAAAGCGCACGTTTTTTTACGCCGTCAATTTCGAATTCAGTTACAACTCCAAACACTGGGATCCCCAGCGCTTCACCTCTGAGATTCGCCCGATTATCGGCGTGCACCTGCATCCGGTGGACATCATCGTGAACCCCATTCTCGATAACTCCTGGTACGGCGGCTTCAAGAGCCTCGATTTCGCGCCGGCCACGCGCGTGGCTTACAATCTTTCCGACAAGTGGGCCCTCGCCGTGGAGGAGTACGCCGACGTCGGGCCCCTGCGCCAATTCTATTCGGCTCGGGAGCAGTCGCATCAGGTATGGGGAGTCTTCGATCACGACACCAAGTTCTTCCACATCGAAGCCGGCGTCGGATTTGGTGTGACCGCGGCGTCCGACAAAGTAACGCTCAAACTGATGTTCTCGCGCAATCTCAACTCGCCCCGCAATCCCTAACCCAGTCGCACGGAAAGCTGGCGACCGCGGCCATGAGGGTATCCCATCGCCCGGAGTCGCGGCATTCCCTGCAAGTATCCTGATTTCAGTAGATTACGCCGCACCGCGAGAACCCGGCTGGTCCCCGCTGGTACGCCTATGACTTTCGCTGCACAGGCCCTCCCCGCATAATGAGCGTACGCCCTTGCAGCCCCAATCGACGAGAGAACTTCTGGCGGAAGTCACCGTCCGGCGCGACCTCGAACCGCGGCTGGCGCGGCGTCGTGCCATCGAAGCCCAGCACCATCGGGGCCTCAACGCCCATGGGCATGGCGATTTTGCCCTTCAGCATGAGCGCATCCTGAGATGGCTCCTCAAGACCGGACTGCGCCTCACAGGTTTGTACGAGCGGGGCCTGGCCAATGCCCGGCGCCCGGTGGTGCGCCATCTGCGCCTCGAGTTCCCTCGTCTTCCAGCCCGTCTGCACGGCTTTCAGATTCTCCACCTCAGCGACTTCCACATTGATGGAACCGACGGGCTGACCGAGGCCCTGGCCGAACAACTGCCGTTTCTGCCGGTCGACCTGTGCGTCCTGACCGGCGACTATCGTTACGAAATCCGCGGAACATGCGACCAGGTTTACCCGCGCATGCGCCGCATCGTGAACTCGATTCGCGCCCGCCACGGCGTGGTCGGGATCCTGGGCAACCACGATTGCTCCGAAATCGCCATCGGGCTGGAGAACATGGGCGTGCGCATGCTGATCAACGAGTCGCTCGCCATCGGTCCCGCGGTGAATCCTCTGTGGGTGATCGGGGTGGACGATCCGCATTACTTCGGCTGCGATAATCTGCCCGAGGCCCTGCGCGGCGTGCCCGGCGAGGAATTCAAACTTCTGCTCGCGCATAGTCCGGAGATGTTCCGCGAAGCATCCGCCGCCGGCATCGATCTCTACCTCAGCGGCCACACCCACGGAGGCCAGATCCGCCTTCCGGGCATTGGGCCCCTGATCCAACTGGCCGATTGCCCGCGCCACTACGCCTATGGGTCCTGGCGTCATGACGGCATGGAAGGCTACACCACCGCCGGCGCCGGGTGTTCGCTGCTTCCGGTGCGGTTCGGCTGCCCGCCTGAAGTGGTCGTGATCGAACTGGCTAAGGCCTGACCCCGCCCCCATAGAATAGAGAGGATGTACAATCCCTCTATGACACGCTTGGCCCTCGCACTGACTCTCACGGCCGCAGCCGCCTGCGCCGCTCCCGAAACCTTCACCACTTCCGCCGGGGCGCTCCAATTGACGCCCATCCAGCACGCCAGCCTGATGATTCAAGCCGGCGGCAAAGTTCTGTACGTCGACCCGGCGCAAGGCAGCTACGATGGCCTGCCGCAGGCCGACTATATCTTGCTCACCGACATTCACGGCGACCACCTGTCCCCAGGCGTGCTTGCCAAGCTCAAGAAGGCCGGCACCGTCACCGTGGCGCCCAAGGCCGTCGCCGCCACCGTCGCAGGCGCAAAAGTCCTGAGCAATGGCGAGAAGACCACTATCGGCCCCTTCCAGGTGGAAGCCGTCCCCATGTACAACCTGACCCGCGGCCCCTCGGCCGGCCAGTTGTATCACGACAAAGGCCGCGGCAACGGCTACATCGTCACCTATGGCGGGAAGCGCTTCTATTTTTCGGGCGATACCGAGGCCATTCCCGAAATGAAGGCCCTGCGCAACATCGACGTGGCCTTCGTGTGTATGAACCTGCCCTACACCATGACCCCGCAGGAAGCCGCCGAGGCCGTGCGCGCCTTTCATCCCGCCATCGTGTACCCTTACCACTACATGGGATCGGACCTCAACGCCTTCGCCAAGGCCCTGGACGGCAGCGGCGTCGAAGTTCGCCTGCGGAACTGGTACGCGAACTGACCTGCCAAGCGCCGTAGCAGCAATTCGGCGGCTTCGGGGCCTATGCAGATTGGAATCCGACGGACCGTCGAACGCATCCCCGGCGGGATGATGATCGTGCCCCTGGGCTGCGGGGCCGTGCTCGCCACCTTCGCTCCCCGTCTCGCCACATTCTTCGGTTCGTTTACGGGTGCGCTGCTCACCGGGGCGTTACCGATCCTGGCGGTATTCTTCCTCTGTCTCGGCGCCACCATCCGGCTCAAATCGCTGCCGCAAGTCTTGCGTCGGGGAGGCGCGCTGCTCGCCACCAAAATCGCCCTTGGCATCGCGGCGTCCCTGCTGGTCGGTCGCATCCTGGGGGAACGGCCGGTGGCCCAGGGGTGGCTCACGGGTTTCTCGACCCTGGCCGTGGTCGCGGCCATCAACGACACCAACGGCGGCCTCTACATGGCGCTCATGCAGCAGTTCGGCCGCCCCGAGGAAGTCGGAGCGTATTCGTTGATGTCTCTGGAATCCGGACCATTTCTGACCATGGCCAGTCTGGGAATCGCCGGCCTCTCGGCTTTCCCCTGGCAGACTCTGGTCGGCGCGATTCTGCCGCTCACCATCGGCATCGTTTTGGGCAATCTCGATCACGACCTGAGTGAGTTTCTCGGCCGCGCCGTGCCCGTCATGGTTCCGTTTTTCGCGCTGGCCTTGGGCGCTTCGCTCGACTTGCACCAGGTTTGGCGGGCCGGCCTGCTCGGCGTCCTTCTCGGTCTCGGGGTGGTGGCGGTGTCCGGCATCGCGCTTTTGATCGCCGACCGGCTCGTCGGCGGAACGGGCACCGCCGGCGTGGCCGCCGCTTCCACGGCCGGCAACGCAGCCGCGGTTCCGGCTTTAATCGCCGCCGCCAACCCAGCCTATGCAGCCGCGGCCGCACCGGCCACCGTGCTCGTGGCGGCCAGCGTCATCGTCACGGCTCTCTCGGTGCCGGTGGCTACCGTATGGTGGGCCAGAAGAACGGGTCGTCGCCAGACTCACCGTGCTTGACGGGCTCCGGCCGCGCCGATAGACTCTTGGCCATGATCCGCACCTGCCTCGCTGCCGCCTGCCTGTTCCTGGCCGCCGATCTGGCCGCACAGAGTTCGGGCCCCGGGTATCAGGACCGGTTCGTCACGGTGAACGGCCTGCGGATCCACTACCTGGATTGGGGCGGCGATGGCAAACCGCCGTTCCTGATGCTGCACGGCATCGGGCGCGTCGCGCACAGCTTCGACCATATCGCGCCTCGCTTTCGCGATCAGTATCACGTCATCGCGATGGATATGCGCGGCCACGGGGATTCGTCTTGGTCCCCGGAAGGCGCGTACCTGGTCGAGGACTATGTAAAGGATGTCGAGGGGCTGGTGGAACAACTCAACCTGCGGGGACTGTTGCTGTTGGGGAACTCGACCGGCGGCCGCGTGGTTCAGGTCTACGCGGGACTGCACCCGGAGCGCGTGTCGCGTCTGATTGTGGAAGACGTCGGGCCGGAACGGACCAACGAGATTGCCTCCGGGTTCGCGCGCCGCGTCGCGCAGGAAGCCAGCGGCTGGGCCTCGGAGGACGAACTGGTCGCGTCGCTGGAGCGGAATGGCGGGCCGGTCTCCGACACCCTCCAGCGCAACTACGCCCATTTCGGGACCAAGAAACGCGACGACGGGCGCATTGTATGGAAACGCGATCCCAACCTGGTCAAAGGATTCGTGCCCACGGAATTGTGGCGGTTCGTCCGGCAGATCCGGTGCCCCACGCTGTACGTCCTGGGAGGCGCCAGCAACATCGTCCCGCGGGCCACCCAGCAGCAGTTGAAAGACACCCTTCCGAACGTCCGGATCGTGGTGATGCCGGGGCTCGGGCACTATCCCCACCTGGAGGCGCCGGAGGATTACATCCGAATCGTGCAGTCTTTTCTGAGCGAGAAGATCTGACGAACCCTGCAAGCCCTCTCATGAATCACCGATAGTACGTTTAGCATTGACGCCAGCCCTTTAGAATGATAAGCTTCCCGAAGCACTGGAGGCTCGATGCGCTACCTGTCCGCGCTGCTGGGCGTATCTCTTTCGGCCTGGGTTCTGTTCGCCGCCGAAACTCACACGTTCTCCCCCGCTCAGAAAAATTTCTGGGCCTTCCGCCCAATCGCCAAGCCGGCCGTGCCTGCCGTCAAGAATCCGAAGGCCGCGGCTAACCCCATCGACGCCTTCATCCTCGCCAGGTTGGACGCCAAGAACCTCCAGCCCAATGCGCGCGCCGACAAATTGACGCTGCTGCGCCGCGCCACGGTCGATATGACCGGGCTTCCGCCCACCCCAGACGAGATCCAGCAATTCTTGAATGACCACTCCTCCAACGCCTGGGACAAGGTGGTGGACCGCCTGCTCGCCTCTCCGGCTTACGGCGAACGCTGGGGACGCCACTGGCTGGATGTGGCCCGGTACGCCGACAGCAACGGCTTCAAGGCCGATGAGACTCGGCCCAACATCTGGCGGTATCGCGATTACGTGATCAAGGCCTTTAACGACGACAAGCCCTACGACCGCTTTGTCAAAGAGCAGATCGCCGGTGACGAGCTGTACCCCAACGATCCCGAAGCGCTGGTGGCCATGGGATTCAACCGCCACTGGATCGACGAGACCAACGCCGCGGCCTTGTACACACGACGCCAGGAAACCTTGGACGACATGACTACGGTCACCGGCGTCGCCTTCCTGGGTCTCACCTTTGGGTGCGCGCGCTGCCACGACCACAAGTTCGATCCCATCCTGACCAAGGACTACTACCGCTTGCAGGCTTTCTTCGCCAACACCAGCTTCGGCGACGGACCGCTGCCCCTGAAAGATCCCGCGGAGCGCCAGAAATACCAGGAACAGAAGGCCGCCTGGGAGGAGAAGACCAAGGACATTCGCGCCGAGATGGCGAAACTGGTGCAGCCGTTACGCGCTTCCAAGATCGAGAGCGGCATCAAGACCTTCGAGGCCGACGTGCAGCAAGCCATCCTGATGGATCCGGCCCAGCGCAATCCGATGCAGGCCATGATGTATCACACTGCCGAGCCGCGCATCACCTTCGACGAGGAGCCCGACGCCCGTACGCTGCGCGGCCTCAAGGGCGAAAACGGCAAACGCTACCAGGAGCTGAAGAAGCAACTGGCCGCCTTCGATTCGATCCGGCCCGCCCCACTGCCGGAAGGCCAGTTCATGATCGACCTGGGACCCAACGCGCCGCCCACCTACATCTTGCACGGCGGCAGCCTGGATGCCAGAGGTGACGAAGTGCAGCCGGGATTCCTCTCGATCCTCGATCCCGCCGACGCCAAGATCACGCCGCCCGCGGGCGTGAATTCCACCGGCCGGCGCAGCGCTCTGGCCGCCTGGCTGACCGATCCGAAAAACCCGCTGCCCGCGCGGGTCATGGTGAATCGCATCTGGCACTACCACTTCGGCCGCGGCATTGTCGCTACCCCGGGCGATTTCGGGCTGATGGGCGCGCGGCCCACGCATCCGGAGCTGCTCGACTATCTGGCTTCCTACTTCGTCGAGAACGGCTGGAGCATGAAGAAGCTGCATCGTCTCATCTTGACGTCCAACGTCTATCAGCAGTCTTCCGCTTTCAATGAAGTGGCGGCCGAGGCCGATCCGGACGACAACCTGATGTGGCGTTATCAGCGCCATCGGATGGAAGCCGAAGCCGTCCGCGACTCCATGCTGGACGTCTCCGGCCTGCTGAACCCCAAGATGGGCGGCCCCGGCGTTTTCCCCCCGCTTCCTCCGGGCGTGGTGACCGGCCTCTCGGCCACCGCCGCGGCGGGCGGCTGGCGGCAGGAGAAAGATCCTTCGAACATCAATCGCCGCAGCGTCTACATTTTTGTGCGCCGCAACCTGCGCTATCCCATGCTGCAGGAATTCGATTCGGCCAACACGTTCGAGAGCTGCGACTTCCGCAAAAACACGGTGACCGCGCCGCAGTCTCTCGACTTGCTGAACAACGATCTCATCATCGACTGGGCCCAAAACTTTGCCGGCCGCGTGTTGAACGACAGCGGCCTGACGCCGGAGGCCCAGGTGGACCGCGCGTTCCGCCTCGCCTATGGGCGCGCCGCTACCCCGGAAGAGCAGAAGATGGCGGCCGATTTCCTGGCCCGGCAGATGCCGATGATGCAGGAGCGCCTGGCCGGCGGCGACCAGGCCAAGCCTCCCATGCCCGCCAACGTTCCCCCGGGAATCAACCCGGCGCGCGCCGCGGCGTTCGTCGATTTGTCCCAAATGCTGCTCGACTCCAACGAGTTTCTGTACATCAACTGAGGATCGAACCATGCGCGTCAACCATCATTGGGGAGTTTCCAACCGCCGCGAGTTCTTCACGCGCGCCGGCAGTGGATTGGCCGGTATCGCGCTCGCCAGCATGTTGGCCGAAGACGGATTCGCCGCGTCGGCCGATCCGCTCGCGCCCAAGCCGCCGCAGTTTCCGCCCAAGGCCAAGAACGTCATCTGGTGCTTCATGGAAGGCGGCCCCAGCCAGGTGGATTTGTTCGATCCCAAACCCGAGTTGGAAAGACTGGCCGGCCAGCCGGTTCCGCCTTCGTTCCATACGGACAACTTGATTACGGCACAGGGCGCCAGGCCGAGCGATGGACTGCTCCCTGCCCGGCGTCCCTTCCGGCAGCACGGCCAGAGCGGCCTCTGGGTGTCCGAGTGGCTGCCCAACATCGCGGAGATGGTGGATGACATAGCGGTGATCCGCTCCTGCCAGTCCGACGCCGTCAATCACGTCGGCGGCGTGTGCCAGATGAACACGGGCACCATTCTGGCCGGCCGCCCTTCGCTCGGAGCGTGGGTGATGTACGGCTTGGGCAGCGCGCGGCGCGACCTTCCTTCGTTTGTCGTGATGCAGGACGACAAAGAAATCCTCGGCGGCGTGCAGAACTACAGTTCCGGCTTCCTGCCCGCCACGTTCCAGGGCACGTTGTTCCGCCAGGGCGATACCCCGATCCTGAATCTGAAGCCGCCGGTGGGCACTACCGATGCTCAGGAACGCAGCAAGCTCGATTTTCTCCGCCAGCTGAACGAACGCTTCTCGCGCGACAAGGAGGACGATACCGAGCTCGACGCCCGCACCCGATCCTACGAACTGGCCTATCAGATGCAGTCGGCCGCGCCCGAGGCTGTCGACCTCTCCCAGGAAAGCGACGCCACCAAGAAGCTCTACGGCATGGATGAGCCGGAAACCTCAGCCTATGGCTCCAACTGCCTGCTGGCGCGCCGCCTGGTGGAGCGCGGCGTGCGCTTCGTCGAAGTGTACAGCGGCTCCGGCTCGCGCTGGGACGCCCACAGCGACCTGATCAATAACCACACCCAGAATTGCCGCTCCATGGATAAACCGGTAGCCGGCCTCTTAAAGGATCTGAAGGCCCGCGGCCTGCTGAAAGACACGCTGGTGGTGTGGGGCGGCGAATTCGGCCGCACCCCGTTCGCGCAAATCGGCGCCGGCGCGCCGCCGGAGCGATACGGCCGCGACCACAATCCCTGGGGCTTTACCATGTGGATGGCCGGCGGCGGCGTCAAAGGCGGACAGACCATCGGCACCACCGACGAGATCGGCCTGCGCGCCGTCGACGAGCCGCACCACGTTTGGGACGTCCACGCCTCCATCTTGTACCTGCTGGGTCTGGACCATCTCCGCGTCACCTATCAGCACAACGGCCGCGCCGAGCGCCCCACCGTCACCGGCGGCAAACTCATTCCCAAACTGTGGACGTAAGTCCCTGGCACTGCCCGCCCGCGCCTCCCACAGACAGTAGCAGCTCCCTGCCTAAAGATAGCGATCTCAATAACTTCTCGCTCGGATTAGAAATCCCCATTTAGACTAGAATTTCAGGCTGTCTCAGATACTTAAATATCTGAATTGGAGAAAAACGAAAGTGCGCCATGTATCTCTTGTCTTGACCCCGCTGCTCGTTTGCACCGCCGGGTTTGCTCAGTCCGACCTCCCTCACTTCGGGATCGGCGTCGATATGTCCACTTTGGGCGCCGGCATTCAAGCGTCGACGGCGGTCACCCGCAAATCGAACGTCCGCGTCGGGTTCAACTACTTTACCTATAGCCGCGACTTCACCAAAGATGGAATTAATTACAACGGCGACCTGCAACTGCGTTCGTTCGAAATCCTCTACGACCAGTATCTGTTCGGGGGCTTTCACGTCAGCCCTGGCCTGCTGGCCTACAACGGCAATAAGGGAATCGCCACCGCCGCGGTCCCAAGCGGCCAGCAGTTCTCCTTGGGCGGCACCAGTTACACCAGCGCCCCCACCAACCCGGTCATCGGAAACGGCGCCGTCAATCTCGGCACGGCTTCGCCCATGGTGCTGATCGGAGTCGGCAATTTACTCCCGCGCAGTAAGCGGCATTTCACCGTTAACTTTGAAGTCGGCGCGGTCTTCCAGCGCCCCCCGAAGGCTACCCTCAACTTAAGCGGAAGCGTGTGTAACCCGGTGATCGCATCTCCCTGTACCCCAGTTGCCGTTTCCGCGGTTCCCGGTCTGCAGTCCGATGTTCAGAACGAGCAGAACAAGATCAACAAGAGCCTCGACTTCTTCCGGTACTACCCCGTGATCTCGTTCGGCTTCGGTTACAAGTTCTGACCGCGGCGGACATCCCGCCGGGCTTCCGACCGCGCCTGGGGTAAGGAACCAAACCCGCGTACCATGAAGAGTACGCCCATGGCCCAGCCACCGACCCGCCCCGATCCACCCGTTCTGCTGGTCACCGGTGGCAGCCGTGGCATCGGGGCCGCCACCGCGCGCCTTGCCGCGCAGCGGGGCTACACCGTCGCGGTCGCCTTTCTACGCCGGCAGCACGAGGCCGAGCAGGTGGCGGAAGCCATTGGCCGGGAGGGTGGGAAGGCCGCCGTCTTCCAAGCTGACGTCAGCCGGGAAGCCGACGTGGTGCGCCTGTTTGAAACCGTGGACCGTGAGTTCGGCCATCTCGATGCCCTGGTGAACAACGCAGCCACCCTCGAGCCGCAAATGCGCCTGGACGCCATGGATGCGGCCCGGCTCGAGCGCCTGTTCGCCACCAACGCCATCGGACCGTTTCTGTGCGCGCGCGAGGCGGTGCGGCGCATGTCCACGCGCCATGGCGGCGCCGGCGGAGGCATCGTGAATGTCTCGTCTCGCGCTGCCCTCATCGGCTCGCCCGGCGAGTACATCGACTACGCCGCGACCAAGGGCGCGGTCGAGACCCTCACGCTCGGGCTGGCCAAGGAAGTCGCCGAAGAGGGAATCCGCGTCAACGCCGTCCGGCCTGGCTTCATCTACACGGAAATGCACGCCCGCGGCGGCGAGCCCGAAAGGGTCGACCGCCTGAAGTCCACGGTCCCGATGAAACGCGGCGGCGCGCCTGAAGAAGTCGGCCGCGCGATTCTCTGGCTGCTCTCGCCCGAAGCCTCTTACGTCACCGGAGCGATTCTCGACGTTTCCGGCGGCCGCTAGCAGTGCCGGCCCATGCGAGACTGAAAAGAAGCAGCATGTTTCTCCGCCTCGTCTCTGCCCTCATCGTCGCCCTGCCGGTGTTGGCTCAACCACCCGCCCGGATCTCGGGCTCGGTTCCGGCGGAACAGACGTTTCGCAAGGAAATCGGATCAGGGCTGTTCTTCGTCGTGTCACCCATCAAATCCGTGGATTCCACGGGATTCGGCTGGAGCCTCAGCGTGGAACCGTCCGATAGGTCGGACCATTTCGAGCGTTGTGTGGCCACGCCCCTGCACGGACCCACGCCCAACGAGGTTCTGGCCTGGGAGTTCGTCACCGGAGAGAATGAGAATCTCCCGGCCTCCGAACTCGCGCCGCTGAAAAAGAGGGTATTTCCGTTTGTCCTAAATGCCTCCGATCAGAAGAAGGCGTGCGACGAATTAGAGGTCGTGGCGGGCGGCCGGCCAGCCATCGGCAAGGACGGCGCTGAGATCATCGGCACACCCGGATACAAACCGCCGCCGCTCGGCACAGCGACGGTAACCCTCAAGTCCATTCCACTGGCGGACGTCGGCAAGGGCAAGCACGCCCGGTTTGAGTCTCTGAGTTTCGAGGCGGAGTTCGTGTTTCCGCAGGCTCCCGTGAAGCGGCCAACGGTGCGCCGCAGGCCGCTCTAGAAATCCAGGCGCGCTTTCGCCGCTTCAATCCGAGCCGCATCCACCCCAGGGACCTTCTTCAGATCCTCGATATTCCGGAAATCGCCCTTTTCCTCGCGGTAGTGCACAATCGCCTGCGCGTCCTTGCCGGCAAGCTGCAGCGCGCTTTCGAGGTCCTTGGCTGAAGCTTTGTTGACGTTGATCTTCGCGGCCGCCGGAAACTGCGCGGCGAGATACTGCACGATGGTCGCGCGTTCGGCCTCGGTGACGTCCGGGGCTTCCTGCAGCATCTCCGTGACTTTGGCCGCCCAGTCGGCTTTGGTTTTCTGCTGCGCCACAATGCGCGCCGGATCGTGGCACTCGGTGCAGATGGTCTGGACCAACTCCTTTCCAGGCCCGTCCGGCAGAGTTTGCGCCGCTGCGGGAATGGCGAGCAGCAGCGAACCCACGCACGCCAACACGCCAACCGGCCGGATCATCCGCCTAGAATATCAAATCACTCCGCATCGAACCGCCAGGATTTGAAGATCAGTCTGGGCTCAAAGCCGAGGCGGCGATAAATTCCCGTCGAGGTGGGATTGGCGTTGTCGGCGAACAGAGAAACCCAGCCCTGCCCTCCCTCCAGCAACATCTCCGTCAACGTCCCGACGATCGCGCTTCCGTACCCTCGCCCGCGAAACTCCGCGGGCGTATACACGCCCCGAATTCGCGCGCCCCCGTGCGGGAGCGCTTCCGCGTAGGCCGCCATCGCGCGGATCGAATCGCCCTCAGCCCACACGAACTGTTTCCCGTCGGCCAGCGCCCGCCGGAGTCCTTTCTCCACCTCCACCGGCTTCTGTTCCGGCAGCGGAAGGTTCATCTCGCGCGCGGCCGCGGCCGCCAGCGGCGCCAGACGCTCGAACTCCTCGGGCGCGGCGCGGCGCATCCCGCCACCCGGCCGCCGGAACGGCGCCAGCCGATCCAACGCATAAAACGTCATCGCCGAGTTGAGGTGCGCGGTTTGGCTGTGCCCGCGCGCCCAGCGTTCCGCAAAAGCATCCGCGACGGCGGCCGGGCCCATCACTCCCGGCAACTCCGCTTCGATCCGCTCTGCCGCCCACCCCGCGGCCTCCGCCGAACCTTGGGATAGCAAAAGGTAGTGCGGCGGACTCTGCCACAGCGCCAGTTGCGGCCCCGTGTCGCCGCTCACCAGCCAGCTGCGCGAGGCATCGCCGCGACGCACCGCGCCATGATACACGCTGAGAATTAGGTTGTTGTCGCGCTCGTCCGCCTCCAGCCAGCGCCCCGCGGCTTCCCCAAACGCCGCTGCTGTCGCGAAAGGAAGCAGTTGCATCTCCAGGCCCCTACGGCGCGGCAGTCTTCCCCACCCCGCGCGCCGCTTCCTTCAAAATGCCCTCGGCCTGCAGAATCACCGGCCGGTCGATCATCCGGCCGTCCACTGCAATGGCCGAGCCCTGCGCTGTAGCCGCTCCCGCCACCACGCGCTTCGCCCACTCCACCTGCTCGGCAGTGGGCAGGAAGCATTCATTCACCGGCCCAATCTGTTTCGGATGGATGCACAGCTTACCGCCGAAGCCCAACCGGCGGGCGCGCCGCGTGTCGGCGCGCAGTTGGTCCGCATCGTCGATCGCCGTATTGATGCCGTCCACGGGCGCATGGATGCCGGCTAGGCGCGACACCAGCACCAGTTGCGAGCGGAAGTACAACAACTCCTCCTGGTCTCCATGAATTCCCAAATCGAGCTGAAAATCCAGCGAACCGAACACTAGCCGCTCCACCGCGCGGTCCCGCGCGATCTCTTGCGCGTTCTCGAACCCTCGCGCCGTCTCGATCAGCGGCAGGATCCGCGCGCTCTGCCCCAGCAACTCTTCCACGCGCCGCAAATGCGCCACGCTCTCGGTCTTAGGGAGCATCACGGCCTGGATCCCGGGCATCCGGCAACAGGTGACATCGTCGCGGAACCAGTCGGTATCCACGCCGTTGATGCGCAGCACCACGGGCCGCGCCGGATCCGCCCAGGCCTCCACCTCCGTCCGTGCCCTGGATTTCTCCGGCGGCGGGACGGCGTCTTCCAGATCGATGATCACCACGTCCGCGCCCGACGCGTAGGCCTTGTCAAACCGGTCGCGGCGGTTGCCGGGAACGAAGAGATACGAACGCGCAATCGGCTCCATATTCCGATTATCGCAGCGTCGCAGTAGCGTCCATGGCCAGGCCGCCGGTCGCGTTCTTCGCCCACAGCCGGACCGTGTCTCCGGAATCGTCCGGCTGCCCGCAGACCGCGAAACTCGCGGTGTCGAACAACGGGCTGACCGCGCGAAACACGAAGCGCGCCACCTCCGCCTGCGGGCGATTCCGCCGCAGCAGGTCCATCAGCAGCGTCGCGATCAGCGGGCCATGCACCACCAATCCCGGATAGCCTTCCACTTCGGTGACATACCGGCGGTCGTAGTGAATGCGATGCCCGTTGAAGGTCAGCGCCGAATAGCGGAACAGCAGCACATCGTCGGGATGGATCGCGCGTTCCCACGCGGCGGCCGACGGCGCGGCCGGGGGCATGGGCGTTGCCTCGCCGGGCCGGGGGTTTTCGCGGTACACGATGTCGTGCTCGTCCACTACCGCATCGCCGATCTCATGACGCACCACTACGAACACCAGCGGCCCCGTCCGCCCTTCCTTATGCTGCACGCCGAGGATGCGCGAGGTGCGCGTCACGGTCTCCCCCACGCGCAGCGGCCGGTGAAATTCCAGCCGGCTGCCCGCCCACATCCGCCGCGGCAACGGCACTGGCGGCAGGAATCCGCCCAAGCGGGCATGGCCGTCCGGAGCCAGCTCCGACTGGCGTGGAATCGGCAGAAAATACAGCCAGTGCCAAAGACACGGGAGCGTATCGCCCGACTGCGGCGGAAAATCGTCTCGATCCAGTGTGGCGGTGAGGGCGGCAATCGGCGCCGCCGTCACCTGGTCGGTCCGCGTCTCCGTCCGGCCTATCCATTCCTGCAAATGAGCGATGTCCATCCGCAAGCTGGCCAGTATACACTAGGCTCTGCATGCGCGCGAAAAGAGCTGCCGCCCTCTTCCTGCTTCCGGCCGGCCTGGCGCTGACCGCGGCCGCCCAGCCGGGACTTCCCGGCGCTTTGCCGGAAAGCGGGTTCATCCCCATTTTCGACGGCAAGACGCTGAACGGCTGGGACGGCGATCCCCTACTCTGGCGCGTGGAAGAGGGCGCTCTCGTCGGCCAGACCACGCCCGCAGCCATACCCAAGCAGAACAGCTTCCTGATCTGGCGCGGCGGATCGCCGGCCGATTTCGAACTCAAAGCCGAGTACCGCCTCACCGGCGGCAACAGCGGCATTCAGTACCGCAGCACCGAACTGCCGGACATCCGCTGGGCCATGCGCGGCTATCAGGCCGACATCGACGCCGCCCAACAATACACCGGCCAGATCTACGAAGAACGCGGGCGCGGTTTCCTGGCGCTGCGCGGCCAGTTCACTCACGCCGCAGGCGGTCCGAAACCCGACGTGGTCAGCTCGCTCGGCAGCGCCGCCGAACTGAAGGGCGTGATCCAGGGCGACGGCTGGAACGAGTTTCACATCATCGCGCGCGGTAGTCTCATCGTTCAGATGCTGAACGGCCGCGTCATGAGCATGCTGCTGGACGACGACACCGCTCATCGCCGCATGGACGGCCTGATCGGCATCCAGCTGCACGCCGGCCCGCCCGTGAAAATCGAAGTCCGCCACATCCGGCTGAAAACCCGCTAGCGCGCGCAGCAGAATCCCGCGCCCGAGCCCCGCCAAGCCTTCACCGCGTCGCCGGAATCCGCCGCCGCAGCTCGTCGAAGAAGTTCAGCAGAAACGTGAGGTGCACCGAGCCCTTCGGGGCATCGGTTCCCTTCCATGCCACAAACGCGGCGAAGCGCTTGCCATCCGGGGTTAGGTCCTGGAAACTCCGTCGTTTGGAGCGAATCGAGCTTCGCCGCGCCTCATCGCGGTTTCCGGCCCGCCACCTGGTTTTTTGGCCCGGTGTTCACTAAAGCGCACTTGTGCGCCGCCGGCATTACAGCATACGTTAGGTAATGGCGTACACCGTCGGCGCTGTCGTCGTCTTCTTCTGCACCGACAGGCTCGCTGTTCGCGTGAGCGGGCAGGTCCGGCGCGCCACAGGCGGGCGGTGTTTGTTGTCCAGCGCCCAGCCGTGACGCGCAACCCGGCGCCGCCTCTCCTCGACATCGAGATAGCCAAGGCGCCAAAACGACCGTCCTAGATCGCGCACCCACGCCCCCTGCAACGTTCATGCGGAGAGCTGCCAGCTCCACGGCAGCCAGCCTGGCCTGAAGCCCGCGAGCCCGAAACCCAAAAGGAACTGTCTTCCAATCAGACGCCTCGCGTTGTTTGGAGAAGAGGAACACACTATGCCACCCGTATCGGATGCATTCTCGAAAACGCACGAGCACCAGGAGACCGGCTGGGTGAACCGGCTCTTTACCCAGGAGCAGTCCACCCCGGAATACCAGGAACTGAAGTTCATGCTCCACCGGAAGCTGCTCGACCGGATTAACCTGGAGGCGCTGTCCTCGATGGCGGGCGAACGCGTCCGCACCGAAGTGCGGGCCGCAGTGGCCAAGCTGGTCGAGGAGCAGAAGACGCCCCTCAGCCTGGTCGAAAAAGATCGCGTCATCGAGGAAATCCTGGATGAAGTCTTCGGCCTCGGCCCGCTCGAGCCTCTCCTGGCAGACCCTACCGTCTCGGACATCCTGGTGACCACGCCCCGCCTGGTGTATGTGGAGCGCGGCGGCAAGCTGTACCGCACCCCGGTCGAGTTCAAAGACGACGCCCACTTGCTCCGCATCATTGAAAAAATCGTGTCGCGGATCGGCCGCCGTGTCGACGAATCGTCGCCTCTGGTGGACGCCCGCCTTCCCGATGGATCGCGCGTGAACGCCGCCATTCCGCCGGTCGCCGTCGATGGACCGCTGCTTTCCATCCGCCGCTTCGGACGGCACGCGCTCAAGGGAGAAGACCTGGTGGCCAAGCTCGCCATGACCGAAGGCATGCTCGAGCTGCTGAAGGGCTGCGTCAAAGCCCGCCTCAACATTTTGATTTGTGGCGGCACCGGCTCCGGCAAAACCACGCTTCTCAACGCTGTTTCTTCTTATATCCCGGAAGACGAGCGGATCGTGACCATCGAAGACGCCGCGGAGCTGCGCCTCCAGCAAGCGCATGTGGCGCGTCTGGAAACTCGCCCTGCCAACGTGGAAGGCACTGGCGCCATTCACATCCGGCAGCTGGTCATCAACGCTTTGCGTATGCGTCCCGACCGCATCATCGTGGGCGAGGTTCGCTCCGAAGAAGCCCTCGATATGCTGCAAGCCATGAACACCGGCCACGACGGATCGCTCACCACCCTCCACGCCAACACGCCGCGCGACGGTCTGGGCCGGCTTGAGGTCATGGTGGGAATGGCAAACGCCAATATGGGGCTTCGCTCCATCCGTTCGCAGATTGCCTCGGCCGTCGACCTGTTCATCCAGACCTCGCGCTTCAGCGATGGAACCCGCCGCATCACCCATATCACCGAGGTGGTGGGGATGGAGCAGGATATCATCACGCTCCAGGATATCTTCTTGTTTGAAAAAACCGGCGTCACCGAGTCCGGCCGAGTGGTGGGGCGTTTTCGCGCCACCGGAATCCGTCCGAAGTTCTACGATCGGCTGAAAACCTGCGGCATTACGCTCGCGCCGCAACTGTTCCAGACCGTCGTCGAGGTCCTCTGAGGAAACCGGGGGACCGGGCGCCCAATGCCGGCCGCGGGGCATCAAGCCCCGCGTGTCGCCCCGCCAAATAGGTTTGCGCGCAGCGCCGTTCAGCTAAGATACAGGCATGATCCGGATGTTGCTTCTCGCCGTCGCCCTATCCGGAGGTCTCATGGCTGATTCCACCTTTGACCCGGCCTTGGCCGCTCGGTTTGCGAAACTGGCGCTCGATTGCGTCCACCAGGAATATCCCAATAAGATCGCGCACGCGATGATTTCCGATGCCGACGTGAAGCCGCCGCGCGAGCTCACTCCGGCCTTCTACGGCTGCTACGACTGGCACTCTTCGGTCCACGGGCACTGGCTGCTGGTGCGCCTGGCCCGGCTCTTCCCCCAGGCGCCGTTCGCGGCCGAGGCCCGCCGCGCCGTCGCCCAGAGTCTCACGCCCGCCCACATCGCGCAGGAAGTGATTTACCTGAACGGCAAGGAACGCAATACGTTCGAGCGCCCCTACGGCCTGGCGTGGCTGCTGCAGCTCGCCGCCGAACTGAAGGAATGGGACGATCCCGAGGCGCGCCAATGGTCGGCCACTCTGCGCCCGCTCGAACAGGCCGTCACCGCGCGGATTGCCTCGTGGCTCCCCAATCTACAGCACCCCATCCGCACCGGCGAGCACAACCAGACTGCGTTTTCCATGGGGTTGATGCTCGATTACGCCCGCATCACCGGGAACACCTCCTTCGGCAAGTTAGTGGAAGCGCGCGCCCGAGACTATTACCTCAGGGACCGCAACTGCCCGCTCTCCTACGAACCGTCCGGCGAAGATTTCCTGTCTCCCTGCCTGGCTGAGGCCGATGTCGCACGCCGGATTCTTCCAGCCGCCGAGTTCGCCCCCTGGTTCACCGCGTTTCTTCCCTCGGTCAATCTGGAACCCACGCGCGTCAGCGACGTGACCGATGGCAAGCTCTATCACCTGGCTGGCTTGAACCTCAGCCGCGCCTGGATGCTCGAAGGGATCGTCTCGAAGCTCCCTGCGAGCGATGCGCGCCGCCAGCCACTCACCGCGCTCGCCGCCAGACTCCGGGATGCCGGCCTCGCCAGCATCCGCGCCGAGCACTACGAAGGCGGCCACTGGCTCGGCAGCTTCGCCGTGTATCTGGTCAGCGGCCGCGGTCTACGGTGAGGCGGCGGATCCCGGCCGTCGAATCGCCGCCCTCCCCAATCTGATACAGTGACCACATCGGCCCATGGGGAACGACGTCTGGCAGCTCTTCGCGGTCAAATATGCGCACCACCACCGCATGTCGAGTGAGAATTTTTTGGGCGGCGACTCGCACGAAGTCCCCATGCCTCTCGATTACTTTGTGTGGGCCGTGGTCTCGGCGGACCGCGCCATCGTCGTCGATACCGGCTTCGATGAGTTCTCCGGCAGCCGCCGCGGCCGCAACTTCCTCCGCTCGCCCGGCGAAGGCCTGAAAGCCATCGGCGTCGATCCCGCCAAGGTCGAGGACGTCCTCATCAGCCACATGCACTACGACCACTCCGGCAATCACGGTCTCTTCCCCGCCGCGCGCTATCACCTGCAGGACCGCGAGATGTCGTATTGCACCGGCCGCCTGATGGGCCACGCCGCCCTGCGCCACCCGTTCGACGAAGAGGACGTCGTCGCCATGGTGCAGAAGCTCTTCCGCGGACGCCTCGTCTTTCACGATGGCGACGACCAGATCGCCCCCGGCCTCAGCCTCCACCGTGTCGGCGGCCATTCCATGGGCTTGCAGATGGTGCGCGTGCGCACCCGCCGCGGCTGGGTCGTGCTGGCATCCGACGCCTCCCACTTCTACGCCAACATGGAACAGGGCCGGCCGTTTCCCGTGGTCTACAGCGTGGCCGAAACCCTCGAAGGTTACCGTCGCGCCTACGAACTGGCGGATTCTCGCGATCACGTCATCCCCGGGCACGATCCGCAGGTCTTGGAGCGCTATCCCTCGCCCGCCCCGGAATTGAAAGGTTGGGTGGCCCGGCTTGACTAGCCCTGCGACGGAAACGAGTCAACACCTCGCCACCGGCTGGCGCATGTGGGTGGCCTCTGGGGTTATCATGCTGTCGTCGTTTCTTTCCTACGTCGACCGCCAGATCCTGGCCGTGCTCTCCCCCATGATCCTGCACGACACCGGCCTCAGCGTCAGCAACTACGCCGACGCGGTTTCGGCCTTCTCCTTCGCCTACATGATCGCCAACCCGGTGTGGGGTTCGGTCCTCGATCGCATCGGCCTGCGCCGCGGCATGCTCATTGCGGTCGGCATGTGGACCGTCGCCAGCGTGTCGCACGCCTGGGTGGTGGGATTCGTGGGCTTCGCGCTGGCCCGAACCGTGCTCGGCTTAGGCGAGGGAGCTACCTTCCCCGGCGGCCTCCGCACCGCAGCCGATTCCCTGCCCCCCGACCGCCGCTCCCGCGGCATGGCGATCGCCTATAGCGGCTCCACCCTCGGCGCCATCGTCACGCCGCTCGTGGTGACGCCCATCGCCCTGGCCTTCGGCTGGCGCTCCGCATTCCTGGTGACCGGCGGCCTGGGAGCCCTCTGGCTGGTGGTGTGGGGGGCCACGGCGCGCCCGCCGTGGCTGATTCCTTCCAAACGCACCGCGCGCATGGTCTGGCCCAGCCCTACCGAGCGACGCTTCTGGATGCTGGTGGCCGGCATGGGCCTCGGCGGCGCCCAGTTGGGCACAGTCTTGACTCTCAGCCCCATCTACTTGAACCGGGTTCTCGGCATGACCCAGGCCGAACTGGGCAACCTCTTGTGGATTCCTACCCTCGGCTGGGGTATCGGCTATTACTTCTTTGGCTGGGTCGCGGACCGCTGGGTGGGCGACCATCAGCGCCCCATCGGCCTGTACGTGCTGCTGGCGGTCTTGAGTTTGCCGATCGTCCTGGTCACCCACACCGATTCCCGCGCCGCCGTGCTCGCCCTCTTCTTCTGGGGCATGTTCACCGCGGTCGGCTTCATCACGGTCTCGCTCCATATTGCCGCGCGCGGCTATCCGCGCGACCAGACCGGCATGGTGGCTGGCATTGGCTCCGGCGCTTGGGGCGCGGTCCTGGCTCTCGTCCTGCTGTTTCTCGGCCGTTGGTTCGACCACCAGGCCTACCAAGCCAGCTTCCTCGCCATGGCGCTCATGCCCGTCCTCGGAACCGCCCTCTGGTTGTGGATCAGCAAACCCGGTCGCGCCGCTCGATAGACCTGTGACGCACGGCTCCGCCGTGCGCCGGCGCGCGGCACTCTGGGCATGCCACACCCCGGGAATTGATATCATGACTAACAAGCGGCGATGAAACGCGTCTTCGTCTTACTCGGCCTCTCGGTGGCGCTGGCGGAAGCTCATGACATCATCACCACTCCCATCACCTTCAACCGCGAGATTTCCCGCCTCTTCTACGACCGCTGCGTCTCCTGCCATCATGACGGGGGCACCGCCTTCTCCTTGCTGACCTACGCCGAAGCCCGTCCCTGGGCCGTGGCCATCAAGGAAGAAGTCTTGACGCGCCGCATGCCGCCCTGGGGCGCCGTTAAGGGATTCGGCGACTTTCGCAATGACCAGGCCCTCACGCCGGAACAGTTGGAACTGGTCACCAGCTGGACCGACGGCGGCGTCCCCGAAGGCGACGAGAAAGACCCGCTTCCCAAGCCCAGGCTCTCCACCGCAGCCGGCCTCGAACCCCGCCACGGCGCAATCGCCGCACATGGCGATTTTCAGCTCCATCGCGGCTTCGTCCTCGACGGACTGGTGCCGCAGCACGTGCCGGAAAAGGCCAACTTCCAGGTCACGGCTGAGTTGCCCGATGGCAGCCTTGTGCCCCTCGTCTGGATCGACAACTACAAGCCGCAATTCGCCCACGCCTTCCTGCTGCGCGAGCCCCTGGCCCTCCCGGCCGGCTCTACCCTCCGCGGCATTCCCAACGGAGTGACGCTGCTCCTGCTCCCGCCCGATTCCAACGCCAAACCCGAACCGACCCCTCAGAGCGAATCAGGAAAGTGACGGTAGGCCCCGCGCCCGCCTACTTCGGCTGCGTGGTGCCGATATGGCCCAGGTCTTTGTTGTTTTCCAGACAGACGTATTCCAGCAGGTCCCAGCCCGGCCGGAACTTCACTGTGAAATTGGTGGTCCAGGGCTTGGTGTAGGCTTTCGGATCTTCGATGGTGGCCTCATACTTCAGCGTGAGTGAATCCGGCCGCCGGAATTTCTCCACCACGTGCAGGTCTTCGCTCGCCGGGTGGCCGACGTAGTCCAGCCAGGTCCTGCCGTTGAATCCCACCGTGTCCACCACCAGCGTGTCGTTACCCTCCCACCAGCCGATCGATTCCCCCAGCCACGTCGGATTGATCCGGTCCGGCGGCGTGTGCTTCCGGCCATCCATGAAGATCTGCCGGTACATGTGCGACGCCCCTTCGTACAGAATCACCACCCGGTCCTTCATCTGGAGGAACTGAAATGGATACGGAGTTCCTGTGTAGCGCGGCACGCCGGGAGGCAGACAATAGCCTTCCGGATCGTCCTTGGAATCGTTGGCCCGCCGCTCCTGGTACAGCTTGAGGGCCCACGCGGTGAACGGCACGTCGACGGCCTGGTCCACGTACTTTTTGTCGGCCCAGTCCAAAACCCAGATGGGCGCCCACACGCCTTTGCCTCCGAAATCAACCTTCCCATCCGGGAGTCGCGGCGTCGGCGGACCAGCCGGGGCGGTTTCGCGGCCGGTACCTGCGGGCCCCTGGGCGGCGGCCGGCGTGGTCAGTAAGGGCAGGACGGCCAACACAGCCGCCCCCACGATGAAGAATTCGATCGAGCGTTTCAAGGCGTGAGATCTCCCTATCGACTACAGTAACAACTTCGTCGCGGGAGAGTGGGGTTCAGGCCTTCGCCGGCAGGTGTTTCCGGACGCCGAAATCATACGCCGCCCCGCCAATCAGCCCACCCACCAGCGGGCCCACGATGGGTACCCAGAACAGCAGGTTGCCATCGGTCAATCCGTTGTTCTTGAATCCGGCAATCACCGTAAACAGCCGCGGGCCGAAATCGCGCGCCGGGTTGATGGCGTAGCCGTCCATCCCGAACGAGATGCCGATCGCCACCACCACCGTTCCGATCAGAACCGGGATCAGGTTGGCTTGCGGCGCCTGATTGCGATCGTCGATCAGGGCGAAAATCAGGAAGACCAGCAGCGCCGTTCCCAACGTCTGGTCCAGCAGCCACGGCCCCGCCAGGCCCTGATAGGCTCCCGTCGAAAAAACGCCGGCCGTCTTGCTCAGCCCCGGATCCACGGTATGGAAGGCGGGAAGAAAATCCCAGAACACCACCGCGGCGCCGCAAAAGGCCCCCAGCACCTGAGCGATCCAGTAAGGGATCACCTTGCGCCACGGGAATCCACGAAACGCCGCCACGGCCAGCGTCACCGCCGGGTTGATGTGGGCGCCCGAGATCCGTCCGGCCACGTAAACGCCCATCGTCACTCCCAGGCCCCATCCGAGATTAATGTTCGTCCAACTCCCGCCTGGGATGCTGCCATTCCCCAGCAGCACGGTCATCGCCACTACGCCGTTCCCAAACAGCAGCAGCACCATCGTCCCGAAAAATTCCGCAACCAGTTCAGCCCACATGTTCGTACATGATATACCAGCGCGTCCGTGTTTCGGGCAGCGGCTGTGAAATATTTCGAGAGACCCGGTCAGGAATGGGCGGACTTTTTTGGAAACGCCAGCGACAACACGATCGACAACCCAATCGCGGCGGCGATCACACCGAGCGAGATGCCGATCGGAAACCGGCCGCCTGCCAGATCGTCCAGCCATGCCATCTTCAGCCCAACGAACACCAGCACAAACGCCAGCCCGTACTTCAGAATGTGAAACGTGTCCATGGCCCCAGCCAGCAGGAAATACAGCGCCCGCAGCCCCAGAATGGCAAAGACGTTGGAGGTGTACACGATCAGCGGCTCTTTAGTCACGCCAAACACCGCCGGCACCGAATCCACCGCGAACAAAATGTCGGTCGTCTCCAAGAGCAGCAGCACGATCAGCAGCGGCGTCACGTGCATTCGTTTTTCAACCCGCACCGTGAAATGATGGCCGTGCATCTCGCGCGTGACGGGAAAGAGACGGTGGGCCAGGCGGATCACCGGGTTCCTCTCCGGACGAATCGTTTTTTCTTTCTCCAGCCCCATCCGAATGCCGGTGAAGATCAGGAAAAGGCCGAATGCCAGAACCACCCAATGAATCCGGATGATCGCCGCCCCCGCCGCGATGAACAGGGCCCGAAACACCAGCGCGCCCAATACCCCATAGAACAGCACGCGGTGCTGGTATTTCGAGGGCACCGCGAAGTATCGAAAGATCAGTGCAAAAACAAACAGATTGTCGACGGACAGCGATTTTTCCACCAGGTAGCCCGCCAGGAATTCGAGTCCCACTTGGCGCGCCGTCGCGGCGTCAAATCGCCCGGCCGCAAACCAATACAGGCCATAATTGAACCCCATGGCCAGCGCGATCCAGAGTGCGCTCGAAACCGCGGCCTCACGGAAGGCAATCCGGTGGGCTTCCCGGTGCACGGTAAGATCGATGGCCAGCAGCACCACGATCAGCGCCGTAAACCCCAGGTAAAACCACCAATACTCCGCGAATGGAAATAGGCTGGGGCTCATCGGCTCACGCCAGCGACTGCGGGCCGAGCCCGGCTTCGAGCCCGTCCCGCCCTCTCGACAACGGCTCCGGTTGGCATCCTCGTCCCGGAGATCCGGTTCAAATCCCCATCTCCTGAAACACTTCCTTCGCAATCCGGAAGCTGTCCACCGCAGCCGGCACTCCGCAATAGATGGCCACCTGCAGGAACACTTCCTGGATGTCTTTCTTGGTCAGCCCGTTGTTGATCGCGCCCTTGATGTGCATCTTCACCTCATGCGGCCGGTTGAGCGCCGTGATCATGGCCAGATTAATCAGGCTGCGCGTCTTGCGGTCCAGGCCGGGCCGGCCCCAGACCTCTCCCCAGCAATACTGCGTCACCAGCTCTTGCAGCGGCCGGTTGAAATCGTCCGCCGTCTTGATCGCGTTATCCACAAACTCGGCGCCCAGCACCTGGCGGCGGATGGCCAGCCCTTTTTCGAACATCTGTTGATCCACTCGTCTCTCCTTTTGAAAGCTTGTCCGGAAACTGGAAGTGTTCCCTTTCCATCATGCAGGATTTTGCCCGCCGGCGGCACCTGGCCAGGCCGTTCGCCTCCCCGGATCCGGGTTCTCCGTGGATCCACCGCGCAAACGAGCTAGAATAATAACAGATGTAGACATCTCTTTTGAAGCGCAGGAGGACCCTATGGACAAAGCGCGTCATCCCCACGTCATCCGCACCTGGAGGGTGGAACGAACCAAGGTTCCTTACCGGCCGCCCCAATCGGCCAAGCCGCCATCCCATCCCTTTGTCGCGCCACCCCGCAGGAAGGATCAGAAGGCTCCACCGCCGGCCGCGCCCCCGGAAACCGCTACCTGACCGCCCGCGTTTTTCGCCCGAAGGAAGGAGGGGAGATGATTCTGGCGTCGCAAATTCGCTCCGGAATGGCCATCGCCTTCGAAGGCCAGACCTACCGTGTCATCTCCGTCGACTATCACCCCGGTCAGGGCAAGATGGGCGGCGTCACCCATTCGCACCTGCAGAATCTCAGCACCGGCACTCTGCGCGATTACAGTTTCCGCTCGGAACTGAAGGTGCAAGAGGTTTCCCTCGACCGGCAGACGCTCGAGTTCCTCTACATGGATGGCGGCCAGTGCTGCTTCATGCACCCCGACACATATGAGCAGACCGAACTCCCTCGCGAAACCATCGGCCCGCGCGCCAGCCTTCTGCTTCCGGGCATGAAGCTCTCCATTGAATTCCTGGACGGCCGTCCCGTGAACGTCGTCTTCCCGGACGTGCTGGAGGTCAAAGTCACCGGCACCGCGCCTCCGCTGCATCAGCAGTCCGACACCAACTTCAAGCCGGCCCGGCTGGAGAACGGCATCGAAGTCCTGGTGCCGCAGTTTGTGAAGACCGGCGACCTCATCCGTCTCCACGTCGAAAGCATGAAATACATGGCCCGCGCCGAAACCAGAGCCAAACACGCGTAGGCCCAAAGGAGCTCCTCATCGTGTCTACCGTCATGGAAAAGAAAGCCGACCTCGCCGGACCCGGCATCGGCGACTATACCGAACTGGAGAAGATTCTTCCACGCGATTATCAGCCGCTGCTGAACCCCAAAGACACCCAGCACGCCATTTTTGCGGCCAAAACTTACATCGAAGAGAACCTCTGCAAGAAGCTCAACTTAATGATGGTGACGGTTCCCCTCATCGTCGATGTCGAAAGCGGTGTCAACGATTACCTGGACCGCGATGGCTCCCGCACCCCCGTCCAATTCCATATTTCCAACGATCACGGCAAACATCCCGTCGACGCCCAGGTCGTCCAGGCCGCCACGAAGTGGAAGCGCGTGGCCTTGCAGCGCTTCGGCATGGCCCCGGGCGAGGGCCTCTGCACCGACATGCGTGCCGTCCGCAAAGACTATTTCCTCGACCATGACCACAGCGCCTACGTCGATCAATGGGACTGGGAGAAAGCCATTACCGCGGACCAGCGCAATCTCGATTACCTGAAGGCCACCGTCCGCGCCATCTGGCAGGTCCTGGTCGGCGCCGAGCGCCACCTGCTCCGGCTCTTCCCCAAGCTCGCCGAGTCGCGCTACCCCAGCCTGCCCGAAGACCTCATCTTCCTTCACGCCGAAGACCTGCTCGATATGTATCCCGATCTCCCGCGCAAGCAGCGCGAGACCGCCATCCTGCAAAAATATCCCGCGGTCTTCATCATCGGCATCGGCTGGACTCTGAAGGATGGCTACCCGCACGAGATGCGCGCCGCCGACTATGACGATTGGGTGACCGAAACTCGCTCCGACGTCGGCCGGCCCACCCATGGTTTGAACGGCGACATCCTGGTCTGGAACCCGGTGACCCAGCGCCGCCATGAGCTGACCTCCATGGGCATTCGCGTCAACGCGGCCACCCTGCGCCAGCAGCTCGAGCTCACCGGCCAGCTGGATTTCCTCAAATTCCCCTATCACCAGGCGATCGTGAAGGAGCAAATCCCGCTCAGCATCGGCGGCGGCATCGGCCAATCCCGCACCCTGATGCTGCTCCTCCGCAAAGCGCACCTCGGCGAAGTCAGCGTCACCGTCTGGCCCAGCGTCTTGAAAGAAATGTGCGCCGCCCGCAACATCCACGTGCTGGAATAGGCGGCGTCAGCCTAGGCCGGCACTGCCATGCAGCCGGCCATCTCGGAGCGCGCGCCCTCCCGCGCCCAGCGCAGCCACGCTTGGCTCAGTACGCGGCTGACTTCGGCCGCGTCATACGGCTTGGCTAGCACATCGTGCGCTCCTAGGTTCAGCGCTTCCGCCCACAAGCGGTTGTCCGCCAGCCGCGACGTCACAATGATCAGCGGCGGATTCGACTCCCGCGCCACGCGCTCCAACAACTCCCGCCATCCCGCCGCGGCCGTGTCTCCATCGCAAACCACAATCGGAACATGGACGTCCCGCAACACCGGCAGCGAGGCCTCCAGCGTCGAACAGAACTCCAGGTTCCATTGGGTACCGGGACACATGCCCCAGGTCGACTGGCAGAAGATCTCGGCAAGGGCGATCTGGTGTTCGTCGATCGGCCCCACCGAAAGGACTGTAACGCGGCTCGATTCACTCTTGATCATTTAGAGCAAAAGTATCCGAAATGCCGCTTCGCAGCAAGAGGTCTTATGCGGGCACCTTCCCATCCCCCCCATTTGGGGGGAGGGCGCCGGACTCGCTTATTCCAGCACTCGGACCGCGAAATACATGGCGCCAAACAACAGAATCGAAAGGGCGCTCACCACCACCCACTTGGCCGTTCGCTCGCCTTTGGTGGTGACCAGCGCGGCATCGTGCTTCATTTGCTCTTCCAGGCTGTCAAACATCGGATCCTCCTTTCTGCCGGACAACCCTCAGAAAGACTGACTCCAACGCTGCACGCGGCGCCTTCTCCCCCCGGAGGGGAAGTGCCGCTCATTCTAGGCGCAGATATTATATCATGCTTTCAGGTCTTCTTATACTAAAATGAAAACGAGGGCGATCCCATGCTCCGAAGTCCTCCACCTCTGCTGGGCGCCGCCGCCCTCCTCGCGGCCATCGCGCCCCTCCGCGCCGGCGATCCGCTGGCCCCCGTTCGCGAGCGCATGGTCCGCGAGCAACTTGAGAGCCGCGGCATCCGGAGCTCCGCCGCGTTGCGAGTCATGCGCGCCACCGCCCGTCATCGGTTTGTCCCGCCGGCTCTTCAATCGGCCGCCTACGACGATTGCGCCCTCCCCATCGGCTACGGCGCCACCATCTCGCAGCCTTACATCGTGGCTCTCATGACCGAATTGCTGATACCGGAAAAACACCAGCGCGTCCTGGAAATCGGCACCGGCTCCGGCTACCAGGCGGCCATACTGGCCCAGCTGACCAGCCATGTCTACACCATCGAAATCGTGCCTGAACTGGCGGACTCCGCGCGCCGAACACTCTCCGATCTCGGCTATTCCAATGTCACCGTGCGGCACGGCGATGGCTACCGGGGCTGGCCCGACCAGGCGCCCTTCGACCGCATCGTCGTCACCGCCGCGCCTCCCGACATTCCGCAGGCCTTGATCGACCAACTGGCGCCCGGCGGCCGCCTGGTGGCGCCGGTGGGCTCCGGCTGGAACCAGGAACTGGTCGTGCTCGAAAAGAAAGCAGACGGCTCGATTCAGCGTACCCCTTCCATCCCCGTGCTCTTCGTTCCCATGCAGCACAGTGTCCGTTGACCGCTCGTGCCCGGTTTGGGAACTTTGTTGTAATCTAGGGAAGATCATCGAGGAAAGGTCAGGACGCAAATCGCGTCCCGTCTTCGAGTTGGGAGGAGTTGAAATGTTCAAGTCGTGGGTCTTGGTCGCAGTTCTGAGTGTGGGACTGGTGCCGGTGGCGTCCGCCCAGCGGGGCGGTGGTGGTGGCGGCGGCGCTGAGGGTGCGGGGGGCTTCGGCGGCGGTGGTGGCGGCGATCTCGGCGCTGCACCGGGCGGGCGCCCCTACCAGGAAGACCGGCTGGAACGGTTTACCGAAATCCTCAAGCTCAACAAAGAGCAAAAGAGCGGCGCCAAGGAAATCTTCGACGCCGCCCAAAAAGAAGCAGCGCCCGTCCGCGACCAGATCCTGAAGAGCCGCGGCGAGATCGCCACGGCCTACCTCAAGAAGCAGAGCCAGCCGGAAATCGATCAGTTGGTCGCCAGCTATGGCGCCTTGCAGGCCCAGATGACCAACATCGAGTTGCGCGCCTTCGCCAAACTCTGCGACTCCCTCAACACCGACCAATTGAAGCGCGTCGGCCCCGCTTTCCTGCTCATGGCGGGCATGTTCAACGGCCGCAGCTGGAACCGCGTCGGCAACTGACCGTTACCGCAGCACATCGCGCAAGCCTAGCGTCCGCACCAGGCGGAGCAGCGAATTGGGGTGGATGTTCAGCTTGAGCGCGGCCTGCTTGTAATCCCCCTGGCTTTCTTCCCACGCGCGAATCACCAGCTGGCGTTTGGTGCCGGTCACCGAGGATTGTAACGCTCCGGGCGTTTGCGACGCCGGTGCGTCCAGCACGGTTTCCGGGAGATCCTCGGCCGCCACCACGTCCCCGTCTCCCAAGACCACCGCCCGCTCGATGGCGTTCTCCAGTTCCCGCACATTGCCCGGCCACGGATAGGCCACCAGATGCCCCATCGCTTCCGGCGCGATCCCTGAAACGCGCCGGTGGCAGCGCGCCGCCGCGCCTTTCAGAAAGTGAGTCGCCAGCGCTGGAATATCCTCGGTCCGCTCCCGGAGCGGGGGCACGTGCAGCGCCACCACGTTGAGCCGGTGATACAGGTCCTCGCGGAATGCGCCGCGGCGCACCTCTCCCAACAGGTCCCGGTTGGTGGCCGCGACCACCCGCACGTCCAGCTTCCAAGTGCGCGTTCCGCCCACTCGCTCGAATTCCCGCTGCTGCAGCACACGCAGCAGCTTGGCTTGCAAGGGCAGGGCCAGCTCGCCGATTTCATCCAGAAATACCGTGCCGCCTTCGGCCAGCTCCAGCTTGCCTTTCTTCTGCGCCACCGCGCTGGTGAATGCCCCCTTTTCGTGCCCGAACAGTTCGCTCTCCAGCAAAGTCTCGGTGATGGCGGCGCAGTTGATCGCCACGAAGGGCCGCTTCGCTCGCGGGCTTTGCTGGTGGATGGCGCTCGCCACCATCTCCTTGCCCGTGCCGCTTTCCCCCAGGATCAGCACTGAGGAATCCGACGCCGCCACTCGCGAAACCATCTGCATCAGTTTTCGGAGGGCTGTGCTCTCGCCGATGATCCCGCCGCCGTTTCCTCCCAGCCGCTCCAAGAGCAGCACCTTCTCCGTGTGCAGCGATTCCACTTCGCGCGCCGTCTCCAATGCCAGAGCCCCCAGCGTGGCGACCGCGGCCAGCGTGTCGCAGTGATCCTGAAGATGCCCGGCTTCCTCCGGCGGGAAGTGCGCGGCGATGAGGCCTGAGAGGACGCCCCGGAAATACAGCGGCGCCGCCACGTCGCCGCTCTCCGGTTCGGCCACTGCTCCTTCGCGGCAGGCGCGCTCTGCCAGGGCCTGGAGCGCCGGCGTCTCCGCCGCGGCACACAACTCCCCGGCATCTCGCCCCATCAGTACCGCGCCCCCGCGGCACGGCACCAGGTCGCTGATCAACTCAAGCAACTGGGCCTCTAGCGTGCCGCGCAATTCGGCGTTTTCCGAGGTGCCGATCGCGCGAAACAAAAATAGCAGCGAGCAGGCCCGCAGCAGCGTCTGTTGCGGCCCAATGGCGGGCGCCAACTCCTCTTCCCGGTAGAGCAGCAGGGTCTCGCCGATGGCCATCTGGTCGCCTGGCTCGAGCCAGTGCTCCGCCACCCGCAGCCCATTCACATAAGTTCCGGTGCCCGAGCGGCGGTCCGCCACCCGAACCCGGCCGCCAGTGCGCTGCACCACGCAATGCTCCCAGGCCACACCCGCCTCATCCAGGCGAATCGTGGACCCGGGAGCGCGTCCGATCCGCACTTCCTCGGCGCCGAGACTAAAGCGCTCACTCAGCCGCGGTCCGCTCAACACCAGTAGTTCGGGCTTCATGGACCGCCAGTGTACCAAGGCCCGAGCGGCCGCGGGAGTCTCCCCCGCCGGCCGCCTCCGTCACTGCCCCTCAGGGCCGTTTCGCCGCCCGCACCACGCAGCGGCTCGCAGCCAGTTTGACGTTGTCCCACGTGCCGATGCAAGTCACGTAGTTGCCGGCCTGCACTTGGTCGGCGGAGCTGGCGGTGGTAGCTTTCGTGTTGCCGGCCGAGCCCACCTTGAACTCCGTGGAAGCGTTGTACTCGATCACGCGATGAGCTGTTCCTTGCTGCAATGTGATTTGAGACTCGCTCTTGTCCAGCGAGAGAACCGTCCCGCTCAACCGGCCGGCTTTGTCCGCCGCCGCCCCCCTCATCGGCAATGCCAAGGAAACCACCATCCCCAAGGACATCACAGTCGCTCTGTAAACCGTTCGCATGCCGTTTCTCCTTCTGCTCGAATCTGCCAATCTCTGGCTGTCTCGCCGCGTTCTCAGCTCGCTCTCTCTGATCCACTCGGCATGCCCTGGAAATGCAATCCTGCCGCCACCCCGCACAACCCGCCGCACCTTCCGTAAGCCGTTGAATCCGCGAGCCCATGCTGCTCTTCATCGCGGGCTGGATGAACCCAAGAGTTCATCCCATGAACCGCTGGGTTCCAAACCGGCTGGCTTTCGCCAGTCTGCCGAATTCGGTATCCTGTTCTCACTCCAATGTCTCTTCGAAGGGAACCGTGAGCCCGGCCCCGGCGGAGCAGGTTCGCCTGCTCCAAGAAAAAATCGCCGCCCTGGAAACACAACTGCTCGAACACCAGCGCACCGAGCAGCGCCTCCAGGCTCGCGACGCCGCCACCCGCGCCCTGGTCACCGCGGCGTCGCTCACCGAGGCCGCGCCCGCTCTGGTCCAGGGCGTTTGCGAGGCCATGGGCTGGCACTTCGCCGCCCTCTGGACCGTCGATTCCGCCGCCCACGTCCTCCGCTGCCTGGCCACCTGGCATGCTCCCTGCGCCCACGTCGGTGAGTTTGAAGAAGCCACTCGCAACCGCACGTTTCTGCCGGGCGTCGGCCTCCCCGGATCCGTCTGGCGGCAAGGCCAGCCCCTCTGGATTCCCGACCCCGGCCATGACCAGAACTTTCCCCGCTCCCACATCGCCGCCAAGGAAGGCCTGAAGGCTGGAGTCGGATTCCCCATTACCGTCGGCGGCGAGGTCATCGCCGTGCTCGAGTTCTTTTCTCCCGAGCCCGAACCGCCTGAGCCTCGGCTGCTCGCCATGTTTTCCGCCCTCGGCGATCAGCTCGGCCAGTTCATCAAACGAACCCGCGCCGAAGAAACTCTCGACCGCTTCTTCACTCTCTCCCTTGACATGCTTTGCATCTCCGGCTTCGACGGCGTCTTCCGCCGCTTGAACCCCGCCTGGGAACAAATCCTCGGCCATTCCATCGAAGAGCTCACCACCCGTCCCTTCCTCGATTTCGTCCATCCCGACGACCGCGCCGCCACCATTCGCGAAATGGAGAAGCTCACCACCGGGCATCGCACCATCTCCTTCGAGAACCGCTACCGCGCCAAGGACGGCTCCTACCGATGGCTGCTCTGGATGTCCGCGCCCTTCTCCAGCCAGCAGTTGATCTACGCCGCCGCTCGCGATATCACCGAGCGCAAACACACCGAGCAGGAACTCGTCCGCTTGAAAGAGGCGGCCGAAGCCGCCAACCGCGCCAAAAGCGAGTTCCTCGCGCGCATGAGCCATGAGATCCGTACCCCCATGAACGCCATCGTGGGTATGGCCGACTTGTTGTGGGAAACCCCACTCAGCCCCAAGCAGCGCGAATACGTCCGCATCTTCCGCCGCGCCGGCGACAACCTCCTCAGCCTGATCAACGACCTCCTCGATCTTTCCAAAGCCGAAGCCGGCCGCGTCGAGATCTCCGAAATCGATTTCGACCTCATGGACGTCATCGAGCGCGCCGTCGAAATCATGGCCCTCCGCGCTCGCGAGAAGGGACTCACCCTCACCTGTGACGTGGCCCCCGACGTCGCTACCGACTTGATGGGCGACCCCGACCGCCTCCGCCAGGTCCTCCTCAACCTTCTCAGCAACGCCGTCAAATTCACGGAGCGCGGCGCCGTGGCCCTCCGCGTCGACCGCGACCCCGACTCTTCCCTGCCCGGCGCCCTTCGCTTCACCGTTTCCGACACCGGCATCGGCATCCCCGCCGACAAGCTCTCCGTCATCTTTGAGAGCTTCACCCAGGCCGATTCCAGCACTACCCGCACCTACGGCGGGACGGGCCTCGGCCTCGCCATTTCCAAACAGATGGCTGAATTGATGGGCGGCTGCATCCGCGTCGAAAGCGCGCCCGGCGCCGGCAGCACGTTCCTGTTCACCTGCCCGTTTCGCCTTCAGCCCGAGCCGCGGCTCCTCCCCGCCGGGGTCCGCGTGTCTCCCCAAGCGCCCGGCCGGCCCCTCCGCATTCTAGTCGCGGAGGATTCCGCCGACAACCTGATCCTCATCCAGTCGTATCTCGAAGGTTCCGGTTGGACCATCGAGACCGCCTCAAACGGCCGCGAAGCGGCTGAAAAATTCACCGCCGGCGCGTTCGATCTGGTCCTCATGGATATGCAAATGCCGGTGGTCGACGGCTATACCGCCACCCGGCTGATCCGCGCCTGGGAGCGCGAGCGCGGTGCGACTCCTACCCCCATCCTCGCCCTTACCGCCTATGCCCTCCGCCAAGAGCGCGAGAAAAGCCTCGAGGCCGGCTGCACCGCCCACCTCACCAAACCCGTCCGCCAGCAGACTCTGCTGCGGCGCATTCGCGAATACTCCGCCGAACGCGGTCGAAAACCCGAACCCCTCGAGTTACACCTCAGCCGCCGCCTGGAGCCGATTCTGCCCGGGTACCTGGAGCGCCGCCGCCGCGACGTGACCGCCATCGCGGACGCCTTGGAAAAGAGCGACTTCGCCGCCATCCGCACTCTCGGCCACAACATGAAGGGCTCGGGCTCCGGCTACGGCCTCGACCACCTCAGCGAGATCGGCGCTGCCCTCGAAGCCGCCGCTCAGGACGAGGATCCGCAGCGCCTTCGCGACTGGGCCCGCGATCTCGCGGACTTCCTCGACCGCCTCTCGGTCCTTTATGAATGAATAAGGATAGGGACTCGCATCACAGCCTTGCTCGCCACGCCGGGAGACGATCGATTAGAATAATCAGGATGGCCGCCTGGTCCTGCGGCCTACTGTTCGGAACGAGGAGCTATTCGTGCAACTGTCCAACGCCAGGTATTTCGCCGCCGCCTTCTTGCTAGCCGCCGCGGCCGGCCCCGCATCCGCCGAATCCATCAACCCGCCCACCACCCCGCAAACCGCGCCCATGGCCGCGCCGGAAAAGAAGAACCTCGACATGGTCCTGAACTGGTGGCGCGAGGTGATTGACGGCGGCCACATGGAACTCACCTCCAAATACCAGGCCGAGGACTACATCCAGCACAACCCCAACGTCAACACCGGCCGCGCCGGCTTCGTCGCCTTCATTAGTTCCTTCTCCAAGCCCAAGAATCCGATTCCCGCGAAACTCTCCAATCCCCCGGTCGTGGCGGGCGCCAAAGGCGATTTCGTCTGGCTGGTTTTCGAGAGCGAACAGAAGGACCCGCGCGACCCTTCCAAAACTTACCGCTCCAACAGCTTCGACGTGCTGCGCATCCAGAACGGCAAAGTGCAGGAGCACTGGGACAGCGCCCAGAAGATGCCCGGCTCGGGCAACATCCACACCGGCGTCTCTCCCAAGCCGCCCATGCAATGGAATACCGGCAAGCTCTCCAAAGACGAGCAGACCTCCTTGGCGCTCGGCACCGAAGAGCTCAAGGACATCCTCCAGTACGGCCACCTGGAACTCGCCGACAAGGGCATGGACCCCGGCTACATCCAGCACAATCCCAACGTGCCGCAGGGCCGCGACGGCTTCAAGCAGTTCATGAGCCGCATCCCCGGACGCCGCCCCGAGGACGCCAAACCCATCAAAGCGGAATGGCCCAATCCGCCTGCCCTGACCCTGGTGGACGGCCCCTACGTCCTGTTTATGTGGGACCGCAAAGCCAAGGATCCCGATGACCCCGGCCGCGAGTACACGTGGAATCACTTCGACGTCGTGCGCGCCGAACACGGCCTCATCAAAGAGCACTGGGACGAAGCCCGCATCAATCCGCCCCAGCCCGCCGGCAAAAAGTAATTCAGCGCACGGCAGGAAACAGTCCGAACGCGTCTCACGCTGGAGATCACACCCGGCCCGCCCACGGCCAGGCTTGGTCTGCCTACTGCTTCGCACCCGCCGGCATCATCGCCCCCGCCGCCCTCGCCGGCATCATCGACTTCACCAGTTCTTCCACCGGCACCTGCCGAAACCCGTCCGGCACCCGGAACAGGGCATCGTCCAACGGTGCGTCCGACAGCTCCACCAGTTCCTGGTTCATCTGCATAAACGGCGCGTTGGGATCGAACCCCGCCGGCAGCGGCTGCCCCGCCTTCGCCATCTGCTGCGCCAGTTGCGCCAGCATCGGCATCTGCATCTCCATTTGCGTCCGCAGCATCACCGACTGGTTCTTCTGAATCTCCTGGAACATCGAGTCGATTCCCTCTCCCATCCCCGGCATCTTCCCCAGCACCCTCTTGAGCATGGTCCCGGTGTTCATGACGTTGTCCGCATATTGCTTATAGCCGCTCATTTCGCGCAGCGCCTGCACTCGCAGGGTTTCCTCCGGCCGCGCCACCCAGATCCGCATCACCATCTTCATCATCGGGCCGTTCTGCGGCATGCCCGGCACGGCCGGACCTTCTACCGTCAGCACCCCTTCGGTCTCCTCGCCCTGAATTCCCAGAATGGTCTCCGTCCGCCCCGTCTTTCTCGATTCGAAGTGCGTCTTCATCGCCGCCAGCATCTTCCCCGCATCCCCCGGCACGTCCGGCATCGCCCCCGTCAGCGTCTCCGTCAGCTGGCTGACCGGCGCGATCGCGTAGGTTTTAGTCGCGGTGTCGAACAACGTGATTTCCTGCTTCGTGTAGTCCGTGATGGCTTCCATCTTGCCGAACTTCGAGTACCCCTTGCCGCCTTTCATCCGCACCACGGTCGACGAAGGCATCCCTGATTGAACGGCCTTCACGGCCTCGTCCATCCCTGGCAGCAACGCCGACATCTGGATCGTGGCGCTGTACCGCGCCGTCACATCGGCGTGCAGCCCGGTGGCCGTCAAGAAGCAAAGAAAAGAGGATATGGCGCGTAGTTTCATCCCTCAACGCTGCCACAACCCCGCCCCGCTCGCAAGTGGGGCGGGCGATTCGCCTGCCCATCCCGCTCAACTTCCCCCCAGCTCCTGATACATCACCGTCGTCCCCTCGATGCCGCTCCGATCGAAGTTGAGCGCGTACCCCGGAATCCCCCCCGCCGCCACATACCCCAGCGACCGGTAGAGCCGCTCCGCGGCCCCGCCCGTCACCGTGTCCAGCGTCAGTAGCGTCCGCCCCTCCGCCCGCGCCTCCTCTTCCACCGCCTGCATCAACGCCCGCGCGATCCCCCGCCGCCGCGCCTCCGGATGCACCAGCAGTTTCTTGACTTCCGCCCGGTGCGGCTGATTCGGAGGCGTCGCCAGATCCAGTTGCACTGTCCCCACAATCTCCCCCGCCACCCGCGCCAGCACCACTCGCCGCTTCCCCGCCTCCACCGCCGGCAGCACCTGCTCCTGCCAGAACGCGCGCGCCTCCTCGCGCGAAAACGGCAGCACGAAACTCACGCTCGCTCCCGCGTGAACGCAAGCGTGCAACACTTCTCCCAGCCGCTCCAGATCCTCGCCCACGCGCTCCCGGTCCGCCGTCCACCGCTCAATCACAACCGATTGCGCCATCCCATCACCGTCCCGGACGCACCATCGCCACCACGTACCGTGCCCCCCGCCGGCTCCCGCAGGCAAACCGCGACGGCCCCGCCAGCGCGTACCGCACGCAATCCCCCGTGCCCAGCCGGAACCGCGTCCCTTCCACGTCCAGCGTCAGCATGCCCTCCAGCATCCACAGATGATGTTCCAACCCCGCCACCGGCGACACCTCATACGAGACCACCGCGCCCGCCGGCAGCCGTACTTCCACCAGTTCCCCCCGCAAATTCGGATGCGGCGGCGACACCACTCTCCGCACGTATCCGGTCTCCGGGTCTTTCCAGGTGATCTGTTCCCCGGCCCGGATCACCGTCGGCGGCCCGCTCTCCGCCTCCGCCATCAGCCGCGACGCCGTCCACCCATACTGCGCGCACAGCGTATTGAGCATGGTCGCCGTCGGGCTCAACTCGCACCGCTCCACTCGCGACAGCGTCGCCCGGCTCATCGCCGTCCGCCCCGCGAGGTCTTCGAGCGTCCACCCACGCTCCGCGCGCAGCGCCGCCAGCCGCCGCGCCATCCGCCGCTCAATCGGCTCCGCGCCCCCGCCCGACGGCCCGGCCGGCTCCAGGATCTCTATTTTGCTAGAATTTCTCAATTTAGAGAATGATTGCACATCCTTCCCCCGGCCCGCAACCGCCGCTCGCCGCAAAAAAAGAGGGGACGCCGCAGCGTCCCCTCCGCCAAACATCGTGAAAACTACCCGGCTCGCCTATTCCACCTTGGTGAAGGTTTCCGGACCGCCGCCGCCCCGCCGTGCGCCCGCTCGAGCGCCTTGTCCGCCGCCCTGTCCACCACCTTGCCCACCGCCTTGCCCGCCACCACCGCCCGGACCCCTGCCGAACGGACCGCCCGTGCCGGCAGCCACCATCTGCCGCAACGCCGAGTAGCTCTTGCCGTCCTCGGCCATCGTCCATTCATCGTGCCACTTCGTGCCGTTCGGCATGGTGGTATCTACCGATAGTTTGTTGCCTTCCAACTTGCCCGTCGCCTTGGAGTCCTTCCAGACTCCTTCGGTCATCGTGATTTCCTGTCCCTGCGTCGGATAGTTGCGCAGGATCACCCGGGTGCCGGTGGTCTCTTCCATGTAGATCACGCCTTCCTTAAAGGTCAGCTTGCGCACCTGCCCGGCCTCGCTCTTCCAGGTGCCGTTGAACTTCGTGGCGTCCTGCGCCATCGCCACGCACGCGGTCACGCCCAGCGCAACCATGGTCATGAACATCGCTTTCTTCAAATCGGGATTCTCCTTTCGGGGAAGCGCACCGGTGGGACGCTTCTGTTGCCACTTCTAAAGATGGCCGTCAGCACCGCTCAAGTTACTACACGGTTGAAGCATCCGCAAGTTCTGCCGCTACTCGAGGCGTTTGGGCTGCCGACCACGCGACGCAACCGGTTCGTCGGTCCAGTTGATTACACCACCGCCAGCGCGGTGGCCAGAGGGCGCGCTGGTGGGCCTCAACGACGACCAGCTTGGGTACGGAGAGGAGCCAGGTCGTGCCGCCGGGCGCACCACCCACCCGGAGTTCAGAGTGGCGCTCCAGCCGTCCCCCTGCAGGGTGGTCCCTTCGAGCGGCCCAGTAACCGGCACCGAGAGTGTGGACCCGTCGACAGAGCGCAAGACGCCGTTGTTGGCGTTGAGACGGCCCCATCGGGCGGAAAGAGTGAAATTGTGAAAAAACACGGTACCGGCTCCCAGAATACCTACGGAGTCGTTGGTGTCGCTGGTGCCGCTCCCCACGGCCGGCATCGTCAGCACCGCCCCATCCACAAAGCGTCGACGCAACTCGGCGATGCGGACCTGCCGCGCCCGATCGCGGGTCTCCCCCGCCCTTCGCAGCGCTGCGCCATCGTAGCGCGCCGCCATGGCAACATCCGTCACCGGTGGCCTGTTGGTGGCTGAGGCGAGCAAGTCGCCAAGGTCCGAGGTGTCACGAACCTGCCGGCGCCATCCCGGCAGGAGGTCGTCCAGCAGCACTCCGTAGCCGGGTCCGGACGCAGCTTCGAAATTTCCGACTAAGGCCGGCTGCGATTCGCCTTCTGCGAGCGCCGTTGCGGCGGCGCGGTGGGCATCCGCGGGCGAATTGGCCCAGACCGCGACGCCGGTGTAGGAGGCAAGCCCTTCGCGAATCTCCTCGCGCCGTTCGTTTTCCGCTGCGCCGGGAAAACGGCCGCGCCGTTCGCGTCGAAAAGCCAGCGCGTCGGCGATCGCTTCTGCCCGGTCGCTCCCGCTCGACTCGACCGCGCGGCGGAGCGCCCGCCATTCCAGCTGCATCGAGAGGCGCCCCTCGAGTGTGTCGAGATGCTCGTTAGCGCCGTCGTTTGTCATTAACCCCAGCTCGGGCTGAATGCGATGGAACAGCCCGTGAAGCATAATTTGCTGGCGGCCGTCGGCATCCGTGCTCGTGAGCATAGACAAGGGGAAGTAGAACCACCGCGAGCCGCCCCAGTTGACGTTGCCGTCCGCGGTGCCACCCGGAAAGCGGGGTGGCTGTCCCTCCGGTTCCGGCTGGCTTGTGGCACGCGTTCTGGTGGACGGGTCGCCGATCACCATCGGACCGCAGAGCGACACACCCCACAGCCGGCCCGCGTCTCGCTCGCAGAGCTTCGTGGCTTCCTCGAACCATCGCTGGGCGAGCTGTGGTTGGACCTGTGCATCCGCGACCGCCCCGGCACCAAGCAGCACGAGCAACCACAGAGTGTTGAAATGGCACCGAGTCTTCATCTCCCTCTCCCTGCGCACCCCTCCCCGCAGAACTGGCTCCGCTCCCGGCTGCCCAACCCGCCCGTGGTCCCGCGCCGCAGTGAAACTCGCCCACTGCCAGTGATCGCGACAGCCCTTATTTCATCGCCGCCGCGCCGGCTTGCGCGGTGCGGCCGTCCTGCTCGCTGCTCCCGCCCGAGGCGCCCACCGCCCCGATCACTTTGCCGTCCACGATGAGCGGGATGCCGCCTTCCACTGGGACCGCCCCGCTCAAACGCAGAATCCGCAAGCCCTCGCCGCCCGCCGCCAGCGTCTCTTGAAACGCCTTCGTGGCCCGGCGGAACAGCGTCGCCGATTTCGCTTTCTCCATCGAGATTTCCACGCTGCCCAGCTGCGTATCCGGCATCCTCTCGAAGTAAACCAGGTACCCCCCCGTGTCCACCACCGCTACCGCCATCGCCCAATTGTTCTTGCGGGCTGCCGCGATCGCGGCAGCCGCTACCTTCTTCGCGGCCTCGGCCGAGATCGAGACGCCGTAAGGAACGTTCGCCGGCGGAGCCGGCGGCGTTTGCGCGAAGGCGGCGACCGTGAGCGCCAGTGTGGCTAAACCTCGTGTGAGTGACATGCGTTCATTATCGGCCAACTCGACGGCCGCCGCAGCACGCGGCCCCCTCGCCCCGGCCCGGGCCGCGAACACAGCAGTCATCCGCCATGGTTAACCAAAGAGGTCATAGGAATCTCGTACGCGGCCTAGTATGCTTGGTCCACTGGCCTCGGAGCTGCCCGACGCCCTCCCTGATTTGCAAGGCTGGGCAGCTCCCCGGACCCAGACCGCGCCCCCGGCACAACCAGGCGCAGGGGCCTTACCGTCCGGAAGCCTCGGGCGCCCCGGCGCACCTCATCGGTCCCCTTCCCTCGCGCAGCGTCACAATCCGATCCACCCCCACTGAATTCCACGATTCGCAGCCGCCCGCTGGCCACCGGACCTGGATGCGGTCCACGTCTCCCGATCTTCCCAAGCCGAAATGGACGCGCGGATCGTTGGCCGCCAGATAGCTCCCATCGCCTCGGACCCACCGCCGGCTCGAGGTCCCGTCCTTCCGCATCAGCTCCACCCGGCTTCCATATCCGGAACGGTTGGAGCGAACGCCCTCCAGCCTGACCGTAATCCAGTGTCCCCGTTCCGGCACCGTGTTCAACAGCAGGCGCGCCGGGCCGTTGTTGTTGGCGATCAGAAGATCCACGCCGCCGTCATTGTTGACATCGCCAAACGCCACCGCCCGCCCAACCTCGATCGGCGCCAGAGCCGGCCCAGCCGCGGCTGTGATGTCTTCGAATCCTTTTCCCTTCCCTCGATTCCGCAGGAGCAGATTTTGTTCGCGGTACGGATACGGGTCGCTTTGCTGCGCCTCCAGAACCGCCACCGCTCCGTTGGCGCTGAACACGTCCAGCAGCCCCCGATTCTCCAGATCCACCATCCCCACCCCGAACCCCGTGTGCGGGATCGAGGCGTGGAGGATTCCGCTCTGCACCGTGGCGTCCATGAAGTCCCCGCCCGGCTGCCGGTGGAACAGGGTGAATCCTTCGGTCGGGAGATTGGTCACCACCACCGCCTCCCGGCCGTCGCCGTATACGTCCCCGGCGGCGACGCCCATGCCGGCCTTGGGTTGACCGTCGGAAGCATAGGCCAGACCGTAGGCCAGCCCCGCTTCCCGGAATACCCGTTCCCCGGGATTGGCCCTCGGGTCCCGTGGCTCATTCAACCAAAAATGATTCGCCGCCCCATCGTTGGCCACCAAAAAGCTGGGCCACCCGTTCAAACCGAAATCCCCGGTCAAAATGCCCAGCCCGGGCCCACGCTTCGCGGTGAGCCCCACCGCCGCAGTGACGTCTCCAAACTTCCCGTTTCCCAGGTTTCGGAAGAGTTGCGTAGCCGTTCCTTCGAAAAGCTTCGGCGAGCAGTAGTCCTTCCTTCCCGCCAGAGTGTGGCACGGCCGGTCATGGAAATCCACGTAATGAACCACCACCAGATCCAGAAGACCGTCACGATCGTAGTCGATAAACGCGGCGCTGGTGGACCAGCCGGACGACGCCACACCGGCGGCCCGCGTCACGTCCGTGAACGTGCCGTTCCCGTTGTTGTGATAGAGAATGTTACTGCCATCATTCGTCACATACAGATCCGGGTAGCCGTCATTGTCATAGTCGCCGGCCGCTACCCCCATGCCGACTCCGCTGGACCCAACCCCGGCCGCTTCGGTCACATCCGTAAAGGTGAGTTTCCCGCTGGGGTTCAGGTTATTCCGGAATAACCGGTTGCCCGGTTTCCAGCCCGCCGGCAGAGGGACCACGGGCTTGCCGGCGCTCGGCGGCGGTGCGCCTTGGACCAGATAGATGTCCAGGTCGCCGTCGTTGTCGTAATCCACCAGCGCGGCCCCGGATCCCATGATCTCCGGCAGGCGCAGATCTCCCGTGGCGCCCGAAAACTGCCAGAACTCGAGCCCCGTCCGCTGGGAGACGTCTTCAAAAGGAGGAGCTTGCTGCCGCGCCGGCTGGCACGACAGCAGAATAGCCATCAGCGGAAGCACAGCTCCCGCACCCCGGTTCACACCCCGTTTCACAGTGCCCGGTAGTTTATCGGAGCGGTGCTATACTGTCAACCGATGAAGCGCCGATGAGACCCGGATGAAACGGAGCGCCATCCTCACCGTCTCGATTCTGGCCGGCCTTTTGGCCGCGTGGTTCACCTCCCGCTCCCGCCCCATCCCGCCGGTTCCCACCCCCTCGCTCGAGGGTGCGGATGCCGATGTCCGCAACGCCGTGCTGATGGCTTACCAGCAAGCCGTGGCCGCGCCGGACAGCGGCCAAGCCTCGGGCCATTTGGGGATGGTTCTGCAGGCCCACACCTTCTATCAGCAGGCCGCCCTCTCCTTCGAGCGGGCCATCCGTCTGGATCCCAAGGAATTCGCCTGGCGCTATGATTTGGCCCTGACGTTGCAGCCCATGTCCAGGCTGGAGGAAGCCCTCGACGCCATCTCGGCCGCCTTGCGCATCCGTCCCGATTACGCTCCCGCGGTTCTCACCAAGGGCGAACTGCTCTTCCAGCTCGGGCGCTTCCAAAAAAGCGCGGCCGCCTATGAATCGCTTCTGGCTCAGACTCCCGGCTCCACAGGGCCGGTCTCGGCGGCCGCCCTCTACGGCCTGGCGCGCGTCAAATACGCCCAGCAGGATCTGCCGACCGCCGAGGATCTGTACCGCCGCGCTTGCCAGGCGTACCCCACCTTCGGCGCGGCCTACTACGGCCTGGCCTCGGCCCAGCGGGGCTTGCGGCAGGAAGCCGAGGCCACGAAAAACTTCGAGCTGGCCGCTCGCTATCGCGACGATCGTCCTCCGGTCCCCAACCCTGTTCTTGACCAGGTCTCGGCTCTGATCACCGGCGCCAATAGCCGCATGGAATTGGCCGACCAGGCTCTCAAAAAGGGAAATGCCGAACAAGTCGCGCGCCTCAGTGAGGAAACCCTCCAGCGCCAGCCCGACAACTTCGACGCTCTGATGAACCTGCTTCTCCTGGCGCAGTCCTCCAACCGGTACGATGACCGTTTGGATTCTCTGTTTGCGGCTGCCCGGAGGATCAGTCCGCAAGTCCCCAACGTGTACAACTACTACGGCGTCGCCTTAGCCCGCCAGGGCAAATATGACGCCGCGGCCGCCGCGCTGCGCAAATCGATTGAACTGGACCCGGATAGTGGGCAAGCTCACCTGTGGCTCGCCAAACTCCTCGATCGGCAGAACCGGCCGGCCGAGGCCATCGAGCAGTATCAGCGCGCGCTGGCCGCCGATCCTTCCAACCGCGGACTCCAGATGGAACTCTGGCGCATCCTCATCGTCCAGGGCCGCGGTCGCGAAGCCCTCTCGCAACTGCTCCCGGCTCTCCAGACCGACGACTCGCACAAATCCTTCTTGACGCTCCTGGCGGGTGAGGCGTACCTCTCTACCGGAGATGTGGGCAGCGCGCGCCAGTATCTGGAGCAAGCCCGCGGCCTGGTGCAGACCGAAGGCCGGCCCGATCTGGTGGCCCAGATCGAACAGGAACTAAAACGCCTGCCGCTACATCGATGAGCCCTCCTCGCGGGAATCACCGGCGCCCCTGATCACTTCCTCAGGATCTTGTCTATGGCCTTTCCCTTGGCCAGTTCATCCACCAGCTTGTCCAGGTAACGGATCTGTTGCATGAGCGGATCCTCGATCTCCTCTACCCGATAGCCGCAGATCACGCCGCTGATCTTGGACACGTTCGGGTTCATCCGGGGCGCTCGGGCGAAGAAAGTCTCGAAGTCGACCCTCTTGTCGATCTGCTCTTGCAGCGTCCGTTCATCGTAGCCCGTGAGCCATTGGATGATGGCATGTACCTCCTCCTTCGTACGGCCCTTCTTCTCCGCTTTGGTGATGTAGTGCGGGTAGACGCTCGCGAACGCCATTCGAAATACTCTCGTGTTGTCCATGGATTCGTTGCTCCTGAAAGCCTTGCCTCTGCCGCCAAATCCGTCACCCGGCCTTCTGGGAATCTTGGAAGTTCTCTCTCCCCTTGAGCCACCCCCACCGCATGATTACGCAAGAATATGGACCGGGGAACTTCGTCCGCCAGGAAGAGAAGCATGGGTATTCGAAAAAATTGGATCGTCCTGATCGCCCTAGTGGCCGTGCCGGCCTGCGTCCGCGCGCAGTGGCTCAACCATCGCGACTCGGGCGTTCCGCGAACGCCGGACGGCAAGCCGAGCCTCTCCGCGCGGACGCCCCGCGGAGCCGATGGAAAACCCGACCTCTCCGGGCTCTGGGAGACCGATAGCGCGCCACACGAAGTCTTAAGACGCTTAATCCCTGGCGTCACCAACGGCGCGGGGGAGGAACCGCTCTCGCAGTACTTCATCAATATCCTCTTCGATTTCAAGCCCGGTGAGGAACCCCTGCAACCCGAAGCCGCCAACCGGTTCCGCCAGCGCGCGCAGAGTTTTAGCGACGAATCTCCGCTCCCCCATTGTCTTCCGGAGGGGATGCCGCTGGTGGAAATGGCGCCTGCCCCCTACAAGATCATCCAGACGCCGCGCATGACCGTGATGCTCTACGAAAGAGACACCACCTACCGCCAGGTCTACACCGACGGCCGAAGTTTGCCCGACGACCCTCAGCCGGCCTGGCTGGGATACTCGGTCGGCAAATGGCGCGACGATTCGCTGGTGGTCGACACCATCGGATTCAATGATCGGGGGTGGTTGGATGCGCGCGGCCACACCCATACCGAGGCGTTACACCTGACCGAGCGATTTCACCGCCTCGACTTCGGTCACATGGAAGTGCAGCTCACGATTGACGATCCCCAGACGTTTACCCGACCATTCACCATCAAGTTGCACCAGCGCCTGGTTCCGGACAGCGATCTGCTGGAGTCCTTCTGCGCCGAGAACGAGAAGGACGCCACCCACATCGGAGCCAAGTAGGCCTTCGCAGCATTCCTCAATCTGCCGCATACCGGCAGGCGTCCTCGCCAGTCACTGCCGTTTCGCACTTTCCTTTTGTTCTCCCGCAAGCACTTACTCGCCCGCAAGCCCGGCTCCCGCCTGTGCGCCCGCTATCCTGGAGGCGCCAGGAGGCACTCCGCATGGCGACCCAGAATCAAATCGACGCCAACCGCCGCAACGCTCAGAAA
>JAIQFS010000054.1 GCA_020073145.1 Terriglobia bacterium | reverse complement strand
GGTGAGATCAGAAAATTCGCGACTTCCGGAGGGCGGGGTAACCGCCGATCACCTGGTAGCGCCAAAGTATCGTCCTCTTCTTTGCGCGCACTTCAGACGCTCCGAAATCCAAAACCAGACTTCAACCCCGGGCTGCTAGAAGTTTCCTGACGGCCGAGCTGACCGCGATCAGGCCTTGGCGGAGTCTCGCAGGAATTGAACCAGCAATGCGCTCACCGATTCCGGCTGCTCCTGCTGGACCCAATGTCCGGCGCCATCCAGAAGATGAAATCCGACCATCCGGGTGCAGGCGCTCTGGCGCATCTTGTCGGCCGCGCCGGGCGTTTGATAGACGCCCCAATCGCTCTTGCCCGCGATGAACTGGGAGGGCACGTCGAGGGTGCGGCCCGAAAAGGTCTGCATCTCGGCGATACTTCTGGGATCGGAGCCACGCCGCACGCGATAGCCTTGCAGTGCGCCGGTGAAGCCGGTCCGCCGGTATTCGGTGGCGTACACATCGACCTCGGTTTCGGTCAGCCATTGACATTTCGCGACGTAGTCCGCGGACGGCAGGAACGGTGCGACGGTCGCCGCCATGCTCTTGTCCTTCCCCATCACATAACACATAATAGGTTGGAATCTGCGCCATTTCAGTGGCCGTGCGGGCCTTCAAGGGATGGGGTTTGTTGCCTGGGTAGTCGGCGCTCTTGTAGAAGTAGTAAGCGCGGAAGAAAGCGTGCAGGCCTTGTGGCGCATGCAGCATGTCGTCGCTGGCGCCGCGGGTGCGCTGATAGTTCTGGTAGTATTTCCGCGGCGGGTTGAGCCTGGCGAGATCGGCATCCAGCTCGTCGTCGTTGAGCGGCGGGCGTAGGAGGGGAGCGCCGTTGGCTGTGTCGAAGGGCAAGGAGGGAGGGCCTTCAAACGGCGAGCTCATGATGGTCACCGAACGGAAGAGATCGGGCCGGATGAGCGCGGACCACGCGGCCACGGGCGCGCCGGCGTCGTGTCCCACCACCATCTGGACCGAGCGGTGGCCCAGCGCGTAAACGAGCCCGATGGCGTCCCGCGTCATATTGAAAATGCGAAACGGGTCGGGATCGGCGTCGTAGGAATCGTCCCAGCCGAGAGTGCGGCCGTAGCCGCGCTGATCGGGCGCGATCACGTGATAGCCGGCGGCCGCCAGAGACGGCATCACCTTGCGCCAGCTAAAAGCGAGCTCCGGGAAGCCATGAAGGAGTAGGATCGCCGGCCGGCCCGGGGCCACCCTCTCGATCCCTCCCTGTTCGGCCATGAACCCTCCGCGTGCCAGGATGTGTGATTAGAATCGCGAAGCGTGCAGTCTGTGTCAAGGGCAAGGCAGCGGAGGCGGATCGCTCTGGACTCGGTGCAAGATGATCGGCAGCACGGGAACGGTATCGCTGACGCGAGCGCGCAACCCGGGCGCGGCGGTCACCCGGACACGGCGGCGCTGCTGCGGGAATCGCCGCCCACCGCGCCACGCCCTCAGCGCGCTCCGGCGCGCGTCCCGCGGCTGTGGTTGCGGTTCGATTGCTGTACAATGGCCAGACAATCCAGCCAGACGGCCGGGACGGCCAGCCGAGCAGGAGAAACCATATGGACAGAATCGCGATCGCGGCAGCCATTTGGCTGCTCCCCGTTTCCGTCAGCGCGCAATGGCTCAATGTCCGCATACCGGGCGTGCCCCGAACCGCGGACGGCAAACCGAATCTGACCGCGCCTCTGCCCCGCACGCCCGAAGGCAAGCCCGATCTTTCGGGTCTGTGGCGCCCCGAAGCCAACCCCTATCGGTTTGACCTGATCCAGAACCAGAAGGACGAAGAGATCTTCCGGCCCGAGGCGGAGGCCATTTTTCTGAAGCGCGTCGCGGATTTCCGGCGGGAGGATCCCGTGACGCACTGTCTGCCGGGCGGTCCCTTGGAAATTTTCCCCACCGGGGCGGTCCGTCTGTACCGAATCATTCAGTCCCCGGCCGTGGTGGGCCTGCTGTACGAGAGCGGTTTCTATCGGCAAATCTACACCGATGGCCGCGAGCTGCCCCAAGACCCGAATCCCACCTGGATGGGCTATTCGGTCGGCCACTGGGAGGGGGATTCGCTGGTAGTGGAGAGTTCGGGGTTCAACGACCGCACGTGGCTCGATCGAGTCGGCCATCCGCATTCCGAAGACCTGCGGGTGACCGAGAGATTCCGCCGCGTCGATTTCGGACACATGCAGTTCCAGATCACGTTTGACGATCCCAAGATGATGAACAAACCTCTGAACATCTCGCTGGCAGTGGCCTATGCGGCGGATACGGACATGCTGGAGTACGTGTGCAGCGAAAATGAACGGGATACGGCTCACCTGGTGGGAAAGGCGAATCGAGGCGTGCCGGTCAGCCCGGCCGTTCTGGCAAAATACATCGGCAAGTATGAGTATCGCGAAGGGCCTCCGGGAACCGATTCCTTTTTTCCGAAGAATCCCACCGTCATTGTGACCAAGGGCCAGCTGTACCTCAACGACCTTCCGCTCATTCCGCAATCGCAGACGCGGTTCGATTCGACGGCCGCGACCATCGAATTCTTCCTGGACGCGCACGGCGCGGTGACGCATTTCAATCTCAGCGCAGCCGAAGGCGACGCCATCTACGATCACCGGCCGTGATCGGTTTCGCGCCGGCTATTTCTCGCGGCCAACGAAGGGCACGAAAGCCGCCAGGACCGTGCCCTTTCAGCAGATCAGGTTCCGGGTCTTTGGTTCTAATGAGAGACGTCGCGGATTGGTTGCCTTCGCCAAGCGGAACGAGCTAGAGTAAAGGTCTTCAGAATCCCCTATGCGTTGCTCACACTGCGGTGCCGAAAACCCCGCCGGAGCGGAGAAGTGCGTCCAGTGTGCGAAGGGCATCGGGGTGGGATCCACTGACGATGCGGTAACTCTCGAGATCACCGCCTCTCAAAGCGCAACGGTGGAAATGGAGACGGCGGAGCTGCAGGGCGAATCCGATTGGTCTCAGGCGAGAGTGCAACCGAGTTCCGATAGCGCCGCCCGGGTGCAACTGCGGCCCGGGACCGTGTTGGGAAATCGTTATGAGATTATCCGATCGTTGGGAAAGGGCGGGATGGGAGCCGTCTACCTGGCGCGCGATCGGGAAGTCGACCGCTCCGTGGCATTAAAAATGATCCGGCCGGAGTTGGCTGACGATCCGGCCGTTTTGCGGAGATTTCGCCAGGAGCTTGTGCTCGCCCGCCAGATCACTCACTCCAACGTCGTCCGCATTTTCGACCTCGGCATCATCAGTGGCCAACGCTTTATCAGCATGGAGTATATAGAGGGCCGTCAACTCTCCTCCATTCTTGACGAGCGCGGCAAGCTGCCTCCCAAAGAAGCGGCCGGGATCATGCTGCAGATCTGCCGCGGGCTTCACGCCGCGCACGCCGAAGGCGTGGTGCACCGCGATCTCAAGCCGCCGAACATCATGATCGAGGCCGAGGGACGCGTGGTGGTGATGGATTTCGGAATTGCCCGATCGGGAGTGCCCGCGCCCGGAGCCCGGGAGGAGCCGTCGGGCGCCATCGTGGAATCGGCGGGTTCGATGACGCAGGTTGGAACCCTTCTCGGAACCCCCATCTACATGTCGCCGGAGCAGGCCAAAGGCGGCGAGGTGGATGCCCGGTCGGATCTGTTCACCATCGGCATCATCTTCTATGAGATGCTCACGGCCAGCGTGCCGTTTCTGGGCGAGTCGCTCCCGGAGACTCTGCGCAAGCGCTGCGAAGAGGCGGCGGTGCCGCCCGCGGCCCTCGACCCCAACATCCCCAAAGCCCTCAACCGGATCGTTTTGAAGTGCCTCGAGACCGCTCCCGGAAACCGTTATCAGACCACCGCTGAAATGGTGCGCGAACTGGAAGCTTATCTAGGTCTCGCCCGGCCCGCGGTCCGGCGTTGGAAATGGGCCGCCGGAAGCCTGGCGGCCACGCTGCTGGTGTCGGGCACGGTCGCGCTCTACGAACGCAAGGCCGCGGAAGACGCCAAGCCGCACGCGCCGCTCAAGATTCTGATTGCGGACCTTGAGAACCAGACTCCGGATTCGACCTTCAACGGCGCTTTGGAGCCTCTGCTCTCCTTCGCCATGGAGGGCACTTCGTTTATTACGTCCTATGACCGGTCCGCTGCCCACGCCGTCGGAGCCGAACTAAAGCGCGGCGCCACGCGTCTCGACCCCTCACTGGCCCGCCTGGTGGCGCTGCGCGAAGGTGTGAACGTCGTCATTTCAGGCGCGATCTCGTTGGTCAATGGCCGCTACCGCGTCTCTCTCCAAGCCCAGGACACCGCGCAAGGAACCGAGATCAAATCCAGTTCCATCACGGCGGGCAACCGCGACGAAGTATTGCGATCGATCGGCAAACTGGCGGCGCCCATCCGCACGGCACTGGGTGACGCCTCGACCGGTTCCGCCAAACTGGCAGCGGGCGAGACTTTTTCAGCCGCGTCTCTGGAAGCAGCGCAGCAATATGCACAGGCACAGCAAGCTCAGCAGAAGGGCGACTGGAACGAGGCGGTCCGGCTCTACCAAGAGACAGTCCAACTGGACCCGAACTCCGGCCGGGCCTATGCAGGGCTGGCCTCCACGCTGAAGAACCTTGGCCGCCGCCAGGAAGCGCAAAAATATTATGAAATCGCGCTCACCAAACTCGACCGCATGTCCGACCGCGAAAAGTACCGGACGCGCGGCGGCTACTTCCTCTTCATGGGCAAAGACCAGCAGGCCTTGGAACAATTTCAGGCGCTCGTGACTGCCTACCCGTCCGACACAGCCGGCCTGACGAATCTGGCCTACGCCCATTTTCTGCAGCGCGACATGGCCACCGCTATGCGATTAAGCCGCCAGGCCGTCGACATCTATCCCCAGAACGTGCTCATGCTCAGCAACGCCGGGTTGTTTGCCATGTACGGCGGCGATTTTGACGAGGCCATCCGCGAGTCTCGCGAGATTCTGAAGATCAACCCGAAATTCACCAAGGCCTTCCTCTGCATCGCCTTGGCCCAACTCGGCCAAGGCAAGCCCGACGACACCCGCATGACCTGGCAGCAACTGGCCGGCTTGGGCAAGGAGGGCGCTTCGTCGGCCGCGTTGGGCTTGGCGGATCTGGCCCTCTATGAAGGCCGTTTCCGCGATGCCATCGGCCTACTGCCCGCGGCAATCGCGGCCGATTTGGCGGATCAGAACACGAGTGAGGCCGCGCTCAAGCGAATTGCTTTGGCTCAGGCATTCCTCGCCGCTGGTGAGAAGGCGAAGGCCGTCGCGGCCGTCGAAGCCGCACTCCGCGACCGCACCGATGAACCTGTCGCTTTCCCCGCTGCGCAAATCCTGCTCGATGCCGGAGAGGAACGGCAGGCGCTGGAGGTGGCGGCGAAAATGAAAAGTAGTTTTGATTCCCAGCCGCGGGCGTACGCCGGTGTGCTCGACGGCCTGGTCAAGTTGCGGCATAAGGACTACCAGGAAGCGGTGAGCGCCCTCCAGGCCGCCCGCAAGCTTTCCGATACCTGGCTCGGCAGGCAGGTGCTGGCGCTCGCCTATGTGGAAGCCGGGGCGTTTCCGGAAGCCGAGAGCGAAGCCGACAACTGCGTGCAGCGGCGCGGTGAAGCCACCGCGGTGTTCTTCGATGACGAGCCCAGTCTGCGCTATCTGCCGGCGGCCTACTATTACCGGGGCCGGGCCCGCGAGGGCCTGCACGTGGCCTCGGCCGCCGCGGACTTCCGGACTTTTCTCCAAACGAAGGCTCAGAGCCAGTCCGACCCGATGGTGACCGACGCCAAGCGGCGACTCATCCGCCAATAGGACCTTACGCGCGTGCGCGGGATCGGCGTCCCGAAGCGATTCCCAGCAAGAACAAGCCCACCGCTAGAAGGGCCAGTGTGGAAGGCTCGGGAATCGTAGACACCACCGGCGTTTCGATGAAATTCGTAACCAAGCCAACACCGTAGTCGCAGACGGCCGCTGAGCAGTCCGAAGCGATGCCAACGCTGTCGAGGTGATCGTCGGCTTGCAGCGCGAATAGTGTCCAGGGCGCTGCGCCCACCTGCTGCACGTCCAGCACCAGGTCTTCGGTGGGATCGAGTTGCGCCACAAAATTCAGGGTTAACGCCAACATTCCGCTGGTAACTTGACCGAATGAATCTATGGTGAGGTTCAGGGTGGCAGTGGTGTTTGCGTTCGTACCACCCGTATCGCTGAGAATGCTCGTAGCGAGATCCGCATTAGTTACTGACCCTGCCGCAAATTGGTAGAGCGTCACCTGAAACTGCCCCGCATACGGTTGAAGGGTGTTGTCAGGCAGGTAGATTGGGATGGCGCTCGGGTCAACGAAAAAGTCCAGCTCCGACAGATTGACTTCCCCCGGGAGGCCGCTGAAATACGTGTTCGAGTAGAGCTGCTGGTAGGCAGTTACTGCGTCATCTCCGAATGGAGCGGCGCTTGGGGTAGCGGGGTTCGCCGTGCCCACCGAAAGCGTGTCCGCGCGCAAGGCCAGCAGCCCGGCGGACGCAAGAATCATGACGGAGCACAACCGGACAGTTCTAACACTCATATGAGATCCTCTCAGGAACACCGCAATTTTCACGTACACAAAGTTTCGCCAAGAAAATTACCATGGGCCAAGCGCAAAAACCAACAGACCGAAAGTACTGGATGTACCGCAAGTCATAACGCAGCGTATCCGAGAACTAAAGTTTTGTTCAAAAATTCGGAGGGGGATGGTATACTCTCACGGCAGTTATTGACCTTATGCGCGCTTTCACTAGAGGGTGGATGGCGGTGTTACCGGCGCTGGGCCTGTGTCTCGCGGCGCCTGCCTCCTTACTCGCTCAGATCGTGGGATCGAGCGTGAACATGGTCTCGGGCACGCAGTGGCCGGGCGGCGATCCGTTTCTACAGCGGCAGAACGGGCCCTCCATGGCGGTGAGTACGCGCAACCCGCTGCACCTGCTGGCGGGCGACAACGACTATCGCACGGTCGATCTGCCCGGCTTGCCGAATGGCAGCGTTGCAGGCGACGCCTGGCTCGGCGTGTTTCAATCCTTGGACGGCGGCAAGATTTGGACCAGCACGTTACTGCCTGGATTCCCACAGGACACGACGCCCGCTGGGCTCACGTCTCCGGCACACGGATTTCAGGCCGGCACCGATCCGGTGATGCGTCCAGGGACGAACGGACTGTTTTACTATGCCGGGCTGGTTTTCAATCGCACTCCCGTGCAAGGCGGCCAATTTGGCGCGTCGGCGATTGTGGTCAGCCGGTTTCTGGACAACAACGCCTCGACGGGCAACCCGATCCAGTTCCTGGACACCGCCGTGGTGGCACAGGGGGCTCCGCCGCAGACCTTCGTAGACAAGCCCTGGATCGCAGTGGATGTTCCGCGCGCCGGAGCGCGCATGTGCAATCTCGGTTTTGCTGGAGGTAATGTCTACGTCACATATACGCTTTTCCAGGGCGACGAGCAGCACGGCGCCATCCTGTTCCAGCGCTCTACCGACTGTGGTGTGACTTGGGGCCAGCCGATTCAATTCGCGGACAACACCGGCACACGCCAGGGCACGGCGATTGCGGTCGATCCCAACACCGGCGCTGTGTATGTCACCTGGCGCCAGTTCGCCGGTTTCGGCCTGGACGACGCCATTTACGTCGTCAAGTCGGTCGATGGCGGCCAGACCTTCACGGCTGCGCAGAGAGTGGCATCGATCACGCCTTTCGATCAAGGAAGCTCGCTCTACAGTTTCCGTACGAACAGCTATCCGGCAATTGCGGTGGACAACGCCGGGCGCGTGTACATCGCGTGGTCCCAGCGCGGAGTTGGGCCGGGCGGCGATGCCCGCATCGCGGTTTCCACTTCCCTCGACGGCCAGGCTTGGACGGCCCCGTCACCCGCCGATAACCAATCCAGCCGGGGCCATCAATTCATGCCGGCCCTCACCTTTGCGGCCGGCCAGTTGATGTTGATCTACTACGACCTCCGCGACGATAGCACCGAAGGGGTTTTTGCGCCCCTCGGCGGCGGTGTGTATTCGGAATCGCGCCAGCCCATCGGCGATTTAGCCGCGGGCGCCGTTTCCACGGTGTTCAGTCAGTTCGTCGACGATACACCACCGCGCCAACTACGCCACACTCTCGACGTGCGTGTGGCCCAAGCCAGCCCGGCCGTCGTGCCCGCGTTCAGTTCGGCGCGCGTGTCCAGCTACAATTTCGGCAGCATACCCGGCTTCGCCGGTATCCAACAACTTCAGGTGGATCCGCCGGACTTCCCGATGTTTGCCCAGGGCACTCAGCCCTACATCGGCGATTACCTCGATATTTCGGCCCTAATGTTCATCACCGATGCCAATGGAAACTGGGTCTTTAACAGCGCTCCCGCCAACGACACGGTCTTTCATGCCGCGTGGACCGATAACCGGGACGTCCGTCCGCCGCAGGACGGCAACTGGGCCAATTACACGCCGGTCCCGAGCCCCGCGCTCGGGCCATTCAGTTTGTTCGACCCCACTCAACTCACGCCCGGGTGTGTGATCGGTCAGGAGGGCTCGCGCAACCAGAACATTTATACCGCCGCCGTCACGCAGGGCCTAGCAGTCAGTTCCCCCAACAACTCCAAGGCGCTGAGCTCGCAGTTGAAGGCGTTCGTGGTGACGGTTGAGAATACGAGCGCCGTCTCGAAGACCTTCCGCCTGACGATTCTCAATCAGCCTACCGGGGGCCGAGCGGTGTTTTCTCAGTCCTCCAACTCGCCATTGCCGCTGACCCGCCTCGATATCACGATCCCGGCCGAATCCACAGTGGCTCGCAGCGTGTTTGTCTCTTCCACGGTTCCCCAGGCCAAGGTGCGGATTCTCGTGCAGCAGATCACAGCGCCCAACGGCGCCGTGGTGGCGGGGGGACTGCAGAGCACGATCGTATTGAACGCGGATCTGACGGATCCCAACCTTGGCCCCAACTCCGGGAACCCGAGCAGCGAGATCTACACTCCGAGCTTCGGCAATCCGAACATTGCGAACCCGAACATCGCGAATCCGAATATTGCCAACCCGAACATCGCCAATCCGAATATCGCCAACCCGAACATCGCAAATCCGAATATTGCCAACCCGAATATCGCCAACCCGAATATCGCCAACCCGAACATTGCGAATCCGAACATCGCAAATCCGAATATTGCCAACCCGAATATCGCCAATCCGAACATCGCCAACCCGAACATTGCCAATCCGAACATCTCGGCCGGCGACCTCGCCAATGGAACCGTCACCGACGTGACCTGGACGTTTACCAACACGGGTAACACCGCTATGGCGTATACGGTGAAGACGCTGTTGAACGGCCAGATCCCGGCGGGGTTCGTGACGCAGCTCATCGCGAATCAGGTTTATGCCACGCCTGTGGCGTACCAGTGCCAGCTCGGCGTCGATCTTCACACAAAGCTGATCGCCAACATCGTCAACCCGGTGTTCGAGCAGGCCAGCGCCAACGATGCGGGCGATCCGAGCATCGCCAACTCGGCCAGCAATGATCCCACCGTGGCGCTGAGCCCCGGTGAAACCATCAGCATCACGCTGCGCATTGTTAATCCCGACAAAACGACGAACACCACGTTTGATCCAGCCAGTACTTTCATTTCCGCCATCACGAGCCACGGCGCGAATACCCAGCCCCTGCAGCAGGGGAATCCGCAACCGCCGGTGGCCGCATCCCAGGTCATCATTCTGACGCAGACCTTGCCCGCGGCAACCGTGGGCTCGCCTTATGCGGCCCAGTTGATGGCCGCCGGCGGGACGGGCGCCATCACCTGGTCATCTTCCAACCTGCCGGCGAGCGGATTGAGCCTGGACGCGGCCAGTGGAATCATCTCGGGCACGCCGACCGGCACCGCGCCCTCGCTGGTGATCAACGTCACCGCCACCGATTCGGGGCTAGCGCCGAAAGTGGCGAACCGTAGCTACACACTCACGATCATTTCGTCGCCGCCGCCGGCGATCGCCTCGACGTCGCTACCCACCGGTTACCCCGGCGTGAACTTTGCCGCGACACTGATTTCGACCGGCGGCGCGACGCCCAAGACCTGGAGCGTCACGGTCGGAACCCTGCCCGCGGGCCTATCCCTCAATGCCTCCACGGGCGCGATCGCAGGGTTGCCCGGCGCAGCGGGTTCCACCAACCTCACGTTTACGGTGACCGATGCGCTGGGCCGGCAGGCCTCTAAGGTACTGACACTGACCATCGCGCCCATCACGCTGGCGTTCACGCAACAGCCGGTCAACGCCACAGCGTTTGTGCCCGACTCGGTGCAGATCAAGGCGACCAACGCCGCAGGAGTCGGCCTGGCGGGAGTCCAGCTCGCCGTCGCAATCGTTCTTTCGAACGGAACGACAGTCAATACGCTCAACCTGACCACGGCCACGGGGGGCACCGTGTCCTCCACCCTAAGCCTCGCTTCGGGGGTATACCACCTGACCGCCTCGGTGACCGGAGCCCCTACTGCGACTTCGAATACGTTCACGGTTACCGGATCGCCGCTGCTGACCTTTGTGGTGCAGCCGGGCACGACCAACACGGGCCAGGTCATTACTCCGCCGATTCAGGTGGCGGTGCGGGATGCCAGCGGGGCGGTGATTCCCGGGATGAACGTGACGCTGGCAATCGGCGCCAACCCTGGCGGGGGCGCGCTCTCCGGCACGTTGACGGTGGTTACGAACGCGACCGGAATCGCCACTTTCGCCAATGTCAGCATCGACAAGGCCGGCGCCGGTTACACCCTGGCGGCCTCCGCTACGGGAGCGCCCAACGCGGTATCGAACCCCTTCACTGTGAATCTCGGGACCGGCGGCATCACTACCATCGCCGGCAGCACCTGGGTCTTCACGGGCGGCGGCGGGCCGGCGGCCAACGCGCCGCTTGGGCTTACGTTCGGAGTCGTAACGGACGCGGCCGGCAATGTGTACGCGGCGGACTTCAACAACGCCCAAGTTTACAAAATCTCTCCGGCCGGGACTCTGAATGTGATTGCCGGCACCGGCGTGGCCGGGTACGGCGGCGACAACGGACCGGCCACCAGTGCGATGCTCAACGGCCCCATGGGGCTGACCCTGGATTCCGGCGGCAACCTCTTCGTCACCGAATATCTGGGGAGCCGCGTTCGCAAGGTGACGGCGGCCGGCGTGATCAGTACAGTCGCCGGGACGGGGACGCCCGGTTTCAGCGGCGATAACGGTCCGGCGTCAGCTGCGTCCGTCACTGCTCCGATCGGAATCGTGACCGATCCCGCCGGGAATCTTTATTTCTCGGACGGCAACCGCGTCCGGAAAGTGGACGCCACCGGGATCATCACCACCATTGCAGGCACTGGTAGCCCCGCATTCAACGGCGATGGTCCGGCCACCACGGCGTCGCTGGCTGTGCCGTCGGGAATCGCATTTGATCCGTCTGGGGCGCTGATCATCGTAGACTCCGGGCACGATCGAATTCGCAGGCTCGCAGGCGGAAACCTGACCACGATCGCCGGGAACGGCTCGGCCGGATTCACGCCCGACGGAACGCCCGCTCTGAATTCTCAATTGGGGAACACGTTCTACAGCGGATTGGCGGTGGATGGCGCGGGGAACATTGTTTTCTCGGATTCCTCGCGTCTCCGCAAAATTAATGCGGCGGGAATCCTCTCAACCCTCGCAGGCGACGGCGTCAACGGCTTCTCCGGAGACGGAGGCCCCGCCATTGACGCGACCATCTCCTTCGTCGGTGGCGTAGCATCGGATTCGGCCGGCAACCTCTACTTTGGAGATCCCAGCAACGAGCGCGTGCGCAAGATCGATACGTCAGGAACCATCACCACGTTTGCCGGAAACGGCCAGTTCAGTTTCGGCGGGGATGGTGGCCCGGCTACCAGTGCGTTCTTGACCACTCCGCAGGGGCTGGCGGTGGACTCCGCCGGCAACATTCTGGTGGGAGATTTCGCCCGGGTCCGCCGATTCGCGGTGGGCGGTCTCATCTCGACGGTGGCAGGCAATGGCATTCCGGGATTCTCCGGCAACGGCGGATCAGCGACAAACGCCCAGTTGAATACGGCAGGCGGGGTCGCCGCCGATCCAGCGGGCAATTTCTATTTGAGTGATTTGTTCGGCGCCCGCGCCCGCAAGGTCGATTCTTTGGGAATAATCACCGAATACGCTGGCTCGGGTTCTACCGGGTTTGGCGGCGACGGCGGCCCCGCGACCGAGGCCACGCTGAACCCCAACGGGATGGCAACCGACGCGTCGGGCAACCTGTATCTGGCCGACAGGTCTAACAATCGCGTCCGCAAAGTAAGCTCGACCGGCATCATCACCACGGTAGCGGGCAACGGCACCGCCGGATTCTCGGGCGACGGCGGTCCGGCAGTGCAAGCTGCGCTGAACAATCCCGGATGGGTCACCGTCGATTCGGCGGGCAACCTGTACATTTCCGACGCCGGCAATCAGCGCGTCCGGATGGTCGAACCTTCCGGCCTGATCACCACTATTGCGGGTAACGGGACGGCCGGATTCTCTGACGGAATCGCTACCGCGTCGTCACTGAATTCGCCGCAAGGCCTGGCGACCGATCCCGCTGGCAACCTGTTCATCGCCGACCAGGGGAATCAACGAATCCGCAAGGTGGACGCCGGCGGAAACATGACGACTGTGGCCGGCAACGGCACCGCGGGTTTCTCTGGTGACGGCGGGGCGGCTACTCTGGCCTCCCTCAGCGGTCCAGTGGCAGTGGCCATCGATGCTAGCGGCAACCTGCTCATTAGCGACTCGGGCAATAGCCGGGTCCGCCGGGTGGTTGGCGCCGGTACGCTGGGCGGCGCTCAACGTCTCACCATTACCACTACGTCGCTACCCGCTGCCAACGCAGGGGCTCCCTACAGCGCCACCCTCACGGCTACCGGCGGCGCCGGCACGTTGAACTGGACGATTGTTTCGGGTAGCCTGCCGGGCGGCTTGTCGCTCGGTTTGACCACGGGCCAGATCACAGGCACGGCCACGATGTTTGGCGCGTTCAATTTCACGGTCCAGGTGAAAGATGGAGTCCACACGGCGCTAGCCAACCTTACGATCCAGTCCAATCTGGCGGCCGGATCGGGCCTGGTGTTTGTCAGCCAGCCGGTGAATACCGGCGCCGGCCAGACTATTACTCCGCAGGTCCAGGTGAAGGCGCAGGACAACCTCGGCGCCGGCATCCCCGGCGTGAATGTCGTTCTCGCGATTGCCAACAACGCGAGTGGCGGTACGCTCTCGGGAACACTCACGGTCATGAGCGGCGCCAGCGGGATTGCCAACTTCCCGAACCTGAGCATCAATCGCGCCGGCAACAATTACACGCTCAGTGCCACCGCGGCATCGGCGGTCTCGGTATCGCAGGCGTTCCGGGTCCTACCCGCCGCGGGCGGCATCATCACGGTCGCCGGCAGCAATTGGGTGTTCACCGGCGCCGGGGGGCCGGCGATCTCAGCTCCCATCGGCCCGAACCAGGGCGTCGCCCTGGATAGCGTAGGAAATCGGTACTTCGCCGATACCGGCAACCACATGGTGTTCAAGGTTTCCAACAGCGGTGTGTTGAACGTGGTGGCCGGAACCGGGATCGGTGGATTCAGCGGCGATGGAGGCCCGGCGACCAGTGCCCAGTTGAATTCGCCTCAGGGTGTGGCCGTCGACGCCGGGGGTAATGTCTATGTCTCGGACACCAGTAACAACCGGGTGCGCAAAATCGACTCCGCCGGCATCATCACCACATATGCCGGCACCGGCGTCCTTGGTTTTGGCGGCGATAACAGCCCCGCTGTGGGTGCGTCGATGCGAAGCCCGCAAGGTCTTGGGGTAGACGGCTCTGGCAATCTGTACATCGCCGATGCCAACAACCACCGAGTTCGGAGAGTGACGCCGGCCGGCATCATCAGCACCGTGGCGGGTAACGGCACGGCGAACTTCGCTGGCGATGGCCTCTCGGCGCAGGCCGCCTCGCTGAACACTCCACGCGGCGTGGCACTGGACTCCTCCGGCAACCTATTCATCGCCGACAGTAACAACCACCGCATCCGCAAGGTGAGCGGCGGCGTGATCACGACCGTTGCCGGCGGCTTGGGCGGCTTCTTTGGAGATGGTGGTCCGGCCATTGGCGCGGGAGTCGGCGCTCCCTCCGCCGTCTTCGTGGATAACGGCGGCAACATCTACTTCGCCGACAACAACACGCGCGTCCGGCAAGTCGTCACGTCAGGAACCATCTCCACTATCGCCGGTAATGGCCTGTTCACGTTTGCCGGCGATGGCGGCCAAGGGACCGCCGCCTCCTTGGCTGGTCCTGCAGGCCTGGTGGGCGACAACATTAGTGGCAACGGGTATTTCAACGACTCGGGCAACCGGCGCGTGCGCAAGGTCGACCCATCGGGCGTCATCAGCACTCTGGCTGGCAATGGCAACTTCAAATTCGCCGGCGACGGCGGCCTGGCCACCAGCGCCAATCTGTGGGGGCCACTGGGCGTCACGCCCGACAACTCCGGCAACCTGTACATAGCCGACTCGAGCAACGCCCGTATCCGCAAGGTGGACGCCGCGGGCGTGATCACCACGATCGCCGGTAACGGCAATTTCAGCAACGGGAACTTCTCGGCGTCCGGCGCAGGCGGTCCCGCGTTGAATGCGGTCCTCAGCAATGTCTCGAGCAACCCGCGCCTGGATGCCGCTGGGAACCTGTACTTCGCGGACACTGGCAACAATCGCATCCTCAAGATCGATACTTCGGGGACGATTTCCACTTTCGCGGGCAACGGGAACAATACGTTCAGCGGAGATGGCGGACCGGCAACCGCCGCCGGCATCGGCAGCCCGTTCGGGCTCGCTCTCGATGTGGCTGGCAACGTCTACATCTCGGATTCCGCCAATAATCGGATCCGTAAAGTGGACGCCAGCGGCATCATCACGACAGCGGCCGGCAATGGAGCCGCTGGTTTCTCGGGTGATGGCGGACCGGCGACCCTCGCCAGCTTGTCCGCGCCGATTGGCGTGGCCGTGGATGCGGCCGGCAACGTTTACTTCTCGGATGCCAACAACAACCGCGTGCGGATGGTAAGCCCTAGCGGGACCATTACCACCGTAGCCGGAACTGGCGTCGCCGGCTTTTCGGGGGATGGCGGGCTCGGCACGAGCGCCAATTTAAGCTTCCCTGCCGGCCTTACCGTAGATGCCGGAGGCAATGTCTACGTTTCGGATGTCAACAACGGCCGCGTCCGAAGAATCGATCTGGCCGGCGCGATCACTACGATTGCGGGCGGCGGAAATTCCTTTGGCGACGGCGGCCCGGCCACCAGTGCTCAGCTTTCCAGACCTGGCGGCATTTCGTTCGACGCCGCCGGCAACCTGTTTATTCCCGATCAGGGCAGCGATCGGATTCGCGAAGTGGCGGCGCTTGGCACGCTGGCCCCGAACAGCCGGCTGACGATTACCACCACCTCGCTGCCGAACACCACGCTCGGCGGAGCTTACAGCTCGCCGCTGCAGGCCGTGGGTGGCTCCGGAGTTCGCAATTGGACGGTCTTCAGCGGCGCTTTGCCGGGCGGTGTCACGCTCGACCCCGCTTCCGGGTTGCTGTCCGGGCCGGTGACCGGCGCAGGAACCTTCTTTTTTACCATTCAAGTCACCGATAGCGGCCAGACCGCGTACGGCAGCTTTACCGTTCAGGCCAACCTGCTGACCGGCTCCACCGTCGCCTTCGTGACGAGTCCGGGGACCATCGCGGCCGGGTCGGTTCTGAACCCGCCGCCGCAGGTCCGGGTGCTGGACGCGACTCTGACGCCCATCGCAGGGGCGACCGTGACGATATCGGTAGACAACAATCCAGGAGGCGCCGCACTAGGAGGCACCACTTCTTCGCTGACCGGCGGCAGCGGCATTGCCAGCTTCTCCACCCTCACCCTGAACAAGGGCGGCAATGAATACACGCTGACAGCCAGCGTCGGCTCGTTGACGGCGGTTTCGCAGCCCTTCAACGTGATCCCGGGCGCCGGCAACATCATGACGGTGGCGGGCACTCCGTGGCTCTTCAGCGGGGCGCCCGGACCGGCGCTCAACATGCCCATTGCGCCCGGTAGCGGCGCCGTGATTGACGCGGCGGGGAACCTGATTATCTCCGACGGGCCCAACCACCAGATCGAAAAGATCACCCCGGCAGGCGTTCTCAGCGTGATTGCCGGCACCGGCGTTGCCGGATCCAGCGGGGATGGCGGCCCGGCCCTCAGCGCGCAACTGAATAATCCCGCGGGCCTCGCCCTCGATGCCACCGGGAGTCTCCTGGTGGCCGATATGTCTGCCAACCGCGTGCGCAAGATCGATTCGCAGGGAATCATCACCACCATCGCGGGTATCGGCAACTTCGATTTCTTTGGCGATGGCGGACCGGCTCAGGCCGCCGCCTTCCGCGGTCCCGCGGGCGTCGCCGTGGATGCGGCCGGCAACATCTATGTTGCCGACCGGTACAACCAGCGTATTCGCAAAATCAACACGGCCGGCCTCATCACGACAGTGGCGGGCAACGGGACGCAGAGTTTCTCGGGAGACACCGGGCCTGCGCTCAATGCCTCACTGTTTCAACCGGTGGCAGTGATTTTTGACAGCCTGGGCAATCTCCTGATCGCCGATAACGGCAACAACCGGATTCGCTCCGTCTCTCAGGCCGGGATTATCTCCACGCTGGCCGGCAGTAACGTCTGCTGCACACTGGGGGACAGCGGCCCGGCCGGCAACGCTTGGATTAGTGGCCCGCAGAGCCTGGCCTTGGATGGTTCCGGGAACCTGTTCTTCGCGGATCAGTTCAACCAGCGCATCCGCAAGATTACGCCTGGTGGCATCATTTCCACCGTAGCGGGCTCCGGAGCTCGGGGTTTCTCTGGGGATGGCGGCACGGCCACCAGCGCTCAGTTCGATCAGCCGACTGGAGTGGCAGTCGACCTTGCGGGCGACCTCTATGTGCTTGACTCCATCAACAAGCGCGTTCGCAAAGTCGACACCAGCGGAAACATCAACACGATTGCGGGGAATGGTCTGTTCAAGTTCAATGGCGACGGAGCCATAGCCACGAGCACGTTCCTGGATTCGCCGCAGGGTGTGACCGTGGACGCCAGCGGAAATCTCTACATCTCCGATAACGGCAACCTCCGCGTTCGCCAGGTAAGCCCGGCCGGCATCGTATCGACCCTCGCCGGAACCGGAGTCGGCGGCTTCTCCGGCGATTCCGGCCCCAGTGCCAGTGCCCAGATCGGCGATTTCACGACGGACCTGCGCATCGATGCGGGCGGCAACTTGTTGGTCGCCGACGACAATAACGGACGCGTCCGTAAGATCACTCCAGGCGGCGTCATCACTTCGGCGGTTTCGGGAATCAACCCCCGCTCCGTCGCCGCGGACGCGGCCGGGAATATCTACATCGCCCAGGATTTCAACAACACCGTGATCAAAGTGGACTCGCTGGGCACTCGAAGCACGGTGGCTGGCACCGGGGTTCGGGGTTTCTCGGGCGACGGCGGCCCGGCCACGGCGGCGCAACTCAATGGGCCCCGTGGCGTCGCTCTGGATCGAGCGGGCAACCTTTACATCGTCGATAGCTTTAACAGCCGCATCCGGCGCGTCACGCCTGGCGGCATCATTACCACTCTGGCGGGAACCGGCTTCTCCGGCTTCTCGGGTGACGGCGGGCCTGCCACCAGCGCCCTCGTGAGCGGCAACGTGACCGGCATTCAAACCGATGCCGGAGGCAATGTCTATATCGCGGACACCAGCAACAACCGAATCCGGAAAATCGATCTTACCGGGATCATCACCACGGTTGCGGGCAGCGGAACCTTCGGGTACGCGGGAGATGGCGGGCCCGCCACCAGCGCCAACCTGGCCTCCCCGTCCACTGTCGAAATCGATGCCAACGGCAATCTGTACATTGCCGACACGAGCAACGACCGCATCCGCGAAGTCCTGGCCCCAGGGCCGCCGCCGCTGCCCAATTCCCGCCTGACCATCACCACCACGCGTCTGGTGGCCACTGCCGGGACGCCCGTGGTTCTCAACCTCCAGGCCACCGGCGGAACCAACCCGCTGACTTGGAACGTCGTGGCAGGCTCCCTGCCCGCCAATCTGGTGTTCAACAACGGCCAGATTACCGGCTCCGCGCTGGCCGCCGGCACCGTCAATATCACAGTGCAAGTGCACGATTCCGGAGCCCCGCAGCAGACCACACTCGGCATCGTGGTGGTCGAGATCGACTGATCCCGCGCTGCGGTGCCGGCGACTGGCCACGGTGCTCAAACAGACGCGGGCCCACATTCAACGAGCCCCGTTCGCGTACTCAAGGTACGGGAAGATTAGAATCCTTGCGGAATGGGATTACATACTCAGTTGACTCACAATCGAAGTGACTGTGAAACAGAACGCCTCCGACTTGCCCGTTCTCCTCTGAAAACGGCTTATAGCCCGCGGACACTTTAATGGCAAAAATCGGGCATGGAGTTGTTGCAAGTAACACCTTGTCCACCATGGAAATCTCTCCTGTAACTCAGATTGCTTCTACACGATTCGTCTCTCGTGAGGCAGGACATCATCGGGAATTCTAACGGCCCGGTGCATCATCGCTCAAGGTTCCGGCTTAAGAGAATAGCTGGTGCTGCGGCCCCCTTCGGGGTTTTGCACGAGAACGCGATTTTCGATGAGGTATAGAATGTCGCGATAGGCCGTGTCCTGAGAGCACTTGGCGAGCGCGGCGTATTTCGACGTTGTGAGTTTTCCTTCGAACCCATCGAGCAGGCGATTAATCACCAGCCGCTGACGGTCGTTGAGCTTCACATCTTTGATGCGATCCCAGAACCGCGCTTTCTCAAGCACGGTGCTTAAAGTTTTCTGGGCTCCGTCGATGGCGCGGCCAAGGCAGCCGAGAAACCATTCCATCCACGGCGTGATGTCCATGGTCCCTTTCTGCGTGCGTTCCAGGAAGTCGTAATAAGCGTTGCGCTCCTGCCGGATCTGCGCCGACATGCTGTAGAACCTTTGCGGGCCATGCTCCGAGCGCGCGAGAGCCATATCCGCAATCGCGCGCGCAATGCGACCGTTGCCATCGTCAAATGGGTGAATTGTCACGAACCAAAGATGCGCGAGTCCGGCCGCGAGGACCTGATCGATCGGCTTGTCGCCTTCGAACCATTCGAGAAATGATCCCATCTCGCGGTCAAGCCGCTCCGCCTTCGGCGCTTCGAAGTGAACGTGTTCTTTTCCCATGGGGCCGGACACGACCTGCATCGGCCCCGTTTTGTCATTGCGCCAGTTCCCCACCGTGATAGCGGACATTCCGCTCCGGCCCGTGGGAAACAGCGAAGCATGCCAGGCGAACAGCCTTTCGGCCGTCAGCGGCTGGTTATAGTGGCGCGTCGCATCCAGCATCATTTCGACGATGCCTTCGACGTTGCGGTCTGCGGGTTTCAACGCGCCGATGTCCATGCCGAGGCGGCGGGCGATGGACGAGCGGACCTGTGCGGCGTCGAGTTTCTCGCCTTCGATTTCGCTGCTCTCCAGAACGTCGGCAGTGAGAGTCTGCAGCACGGCTTCTTGCTGAAGGCTGAAGCCCAAGGCCTCCATGTGCCTGAGCAGGCGGCTTTGACGATCGCGCACGGAGGCGAGGGGCACGGCTATTGTTTCCGCGCGCCAATGGAACTTGGGCCAGGCGTCGAGTTCGTGGATGTACATTCTCCGCACCCCTGCGGAGATTATAGTCTGTAACCTCCGCAGCTGTCCAGATATTCTACGCAGGTGTGCGGAGAATAACGGGTCTATTCTCCGCATGGACGGATGCCCCGATTCTGCCAACACGGCCGAAATTGACCATGTATTTGGGAGCAATCGCCCACGCTAAACGCTACTTTCACTTCTTAATCAGCAGGTTACTGCCAGCATTGACATTGTCAGATAAATTTTTATACAATCCTGACATTGGATGTGCGGTATGAGTGACGGCCCACATAGAAGCCTGCCGATGAAGCTGAAGTGGCGCAGTATCGCCGAACGCGCTTATAACCGCAACTTCGACATCGAGGACATCGCAACGGCTATGGGACCCGCCCTGGTCAGCGATTTTCGGGATGAAACGACGCCTGGCTTTTTTGAGAACCTTCGCAACATATGCGAAGAGCAGGAAAATCTGCTGATCAAGGACAACGTGCGGGAACGCTTCGAGGCGTTACGGCAGGACGCCGGCACCGGCATCGGCCGACGCGTCCTCGACAACGTCATCCGACTCTCTGAACAGGATGAAGTCACGATCAAGACCGCGATCACGGCGATCGAGCGGGCAGGCGTCGAACGCATCGCAAAATCCGGCCGCCAGATGGAAGAGCATGCCCAGCACGAAACCAGCGTCTCGCGCGCCAGTCATATGCGCCCGCGGCTGGAGGAAGCATCAGCTAAAGCCCCGGTCACCAGCGTTGCAAGGCAAATGTTGAAAATCGAAAAGTCTGCATCCCGCTCTTCTACGAAACGGAAAGGGCTTGAGGAAGGACCCAGAGTCAAATGAAAACCGGAGCAGCTCCTGCCATCTCTCCCGCTGTCCCGCACCTGGCGATTCACGTCGCAGAGCGCGGCGTGCGTACGAGCGCGAGCGTTCTTCGCTGTGGCATTGAGGACAATGTTCAATTCGATACGTCGAGCCTGCAATCATACTTTTTCTCGCGATGGGACCCTATCGCCTGGGACGCTCTGCTAGTCGCGGCAGCCGTAGAGTTCGCGGACAAGACCCAGCACCGTCCGGTTCGGCTGTGGCGCAGGGCTTTCGAGCTGCGCGTACCCGTCCACGATCCCCGCCTTTGGAATTCGTCAAAGGTCAGCGGGGCGCTGCGGGATGCCTTGCAGTTCCTGACCGGAGATGACTGGCAGTTTGAATTCATCGCCCGAAAGCGGACTGTCGAGCGGCCAGAGCAGATACCGCTCAGTCTCGATCCGGACACGGAAGCGGTTATTCCATTCAGCAATGGCTTGGACTCATGCGCTGTGGGAGCGCTGATCGGGAAACAGTTGGGCAGCAGGTTGGTCCGCATTCGTGTCGGCCCTGGCGACGGCAAGGCGCTCTCGAAACAGCAGAAAACGTTCACCCGCATTCCTTACGATGTCTCATCGGGGCAAAAGCCGTTTGTCGAATCCTCCGCGCGCTCTCGCGGCTTCAAATTCGCCATGATTAGCGGCATTGCGGCCTACCTCGCAAACGCCCCGCGTATCATCGTTCCCGAGAGTGGACAGGGCGCCCTCGGCCCCAGCCTCGTCACTGTCGGTCAGGCCGGCGAGGATTACCGTAGCCACCCGCTTTTCACGCGCAAGATGGAAGCCTTCGTGAAGGCACTGTTTGGGCATAAGGTCGCCTATGACTTTCCGCGCATATGGCACACCAAAGCCGAGACCCTTCGCGAGTTCATAGATGAGTGCAAGGACGCTAGCTGGATCAAGACGAAGTCGTGCTGGCAGCAAAACCGGCAAACTGCCGTTGACGGGAAGTGGCGCCACTGTGGAATCTGCGCGGCCTGCATGCTTCGCCGTATGAGCATCCATGGCGCTGGCCAGACGGAACCGAAAGAAACCTACGTTTGGGAAGATCTATCGGCGCGCTCCTTCGAGGCCGGAGCCGCGAAGAACTTCGACAAGGGGAAAATCACCAAGGCGATGCACGAGTACGCGATCGCTGGAACCCTGCACCTGGACCACCTTGCGGGCCTGCTCGGGCCAGCTTCTAACGCGCCGACCCTCGAACTCAACGCTTGGCATCTCAGTGAGTCGCTCGGAATGCCCGAACGCGACGTGAGGAAAAAGCAAGACAGGCTGCTTCAACAGCACAGCCTCGAATGGAAGAATTTTATGAAATCCCTCGGAAAGAACTCATTTATTTTCGATTGGCTTCCCGGAGCGCAGTCATGAGCCAGATTGACCAAATTCCCTCCTCTGAAATCGGCGAGCGCCTTCGGCTTGCCCGCGAAGCGCTCAACATCAAACAGGCCGATGCCGCGGGAGCGATTAACGTCGCCCGTACGACCATCATCGCGATCGAGAAGGGCGAGCGCCGCGCGCGCATGAACGAACTGCAGCTTCTTGCGAGGCTCTACAAAACGTCCGTCAACGCGTTGTTGCGGCAGGAATCCGTCCATGTCGACCTCGCGCCGCGCTTTCGCAAGATGATTGCCGCCGAGGATGCCGCGGCGGACGAGGCGGCGGCCCTGCTGGCGGATCTCGCAAAAGCGGAGGTCGAGCTTGAGAACTTGCTCGGTATTAGGCGCACGCGGAATTATCCGCCCGAGCGGCCCATCCTGCCGGGGGACGTCGTGGCGCAGGCCGAGAACGACGCAATGGAATTGAGGCAGCGCCTGGGTTTGGGCCTTGCGCCAATCACCGATATCGTCACGCTCCTCGAAATGGAACTTGGCGTACGTGTCTACGTCCGCCGCTTTGACGGCCGGATTTGCGGGTTGTTTGTATACGACGACACGCTGGGCGCTTGCATTCTTCTTAACGCCAATCATCCGCGCGAACGCCGCAACCAGACCGCCGGACATGAGACTGGGCATCTTGTCTCGACGCGGCGTCAGCCCGAGGTACTGCATTACGAAGAGGGCGAGAACTCGCGCGAGGAGCGATATGCGAACGCTTTTGGACGCGCCTTCCTGACGCCTGCGCGCGCCGTCATGCAAAAGTTCCAGGAAGTAGTTGCCGGGTCAGAAACTATGTCCCGGCGTCATGTCATTATCCTGTCCCACTTCTTCGGCGTTTCGCGTGAGGCCATGGTTCGGCGGCTCGAAGAACTCCGCCGGGTCAAGCAGGGAACCTGGGACTGGTTTCACGCCCATGGCGGTATCAACGATGAACAGGCCCGGCAAGTCCTCGGCGACCTGAAAGTCGCCGACCCATACAAGGCGGAAGCGGATCGCCCCACCACGTTGAGACTGAATCTTCTTGCCGCTGAAGCGTACCGCAAAGAGTTATTGAGTGAAGGCCAGCTTGCCCGCATGCTCCATCTCGACCGCGTCGAATTGCGCGAAATTCTCACGAGCCAGGAGCTGGAAGGGAGCGAGGCCGATGCGGTCACCAACCTCCTTAACTGATCCGCTCATCCCGCTGGTGGCGGACAGCAGTACGGTCATCAATCTAATTGCAACCGGCTGCGCGCCGACGATTATCAGAGCAGTGCCGAATCGTATTGTGGCGGTTGATGTCATTCCAGGCGAACTCGATACAGGCAGGCAGCGGGGTCGAGTGCATGCCGATCGCTTGCAGGAGCTTGTCGACGACGGGCACATCGAGATTGTCACTCTCGGCGACAGTGGCTGGGTGCACTTCGAGACGCTCGTCGCCGGACCCGCGCCGCAGACCCTCGATGACGGTGAGGCGGCAACGATAGCATATGCTGTCGAACGGGGGGCAGTGGCCATCATCGACGAGAAAAAAGGCACGCGCATTTGTGCGTCGCGCTTCCCGAGCCTAGGCGTTGTTTCGACTGTTGATGTATTGCTTCATCCGGAGGTTCGGAGAAAGCTTGGCGACGCGGCTTTCACGGACGCCGTCTTCGCGGCTTTGCAGTACGCGAAAATGGCCGTTTTCCCGCACCACCTCGATGAGATTCTCCGCATTATCGGCCCGGAACGCGCAGCCCAATGCCTGAGCTTGCCCAAAGCCTTCAGGGCCTCAGCTCCGAACCCGGCACCCACCGAGATCGAGCGTGGTACATAACACTACTTCGAGAAACTTCGAAAATGTGTGAGCAAGTGTGAGCAGAAACGCTCTAAGTTGTTGATTTATTGGTAGCGCTAACGGGAATCGAAAGAGTTAAGCGCCGTACGACTTCAGTTCAGTTCGGTCCAAGTCGTTGATTCCCGGTTCAACCTGGTTTCGGATTCAGACAATACATCCACACAATCCACGAGTGTGTGAGCGCGGTGTGAGCGCGAAGGCCACTTTTGCTTTCCCCGGCCTCCTTCCCGGGTTGTCGTGCGAGCGGAGTTGCGCCTGCGCGTTGTCCAAGTTCCGCTTGGCTTCCCAGCTTCTCGGAACGGACTTCACGGGCCCCTCACGATTGGAATACATGCGATGAGTATACGCCCTTAGGTGTATTGCCGCGCCCGGGGCTGCGCTGCGCATTGGCAACGTGACGGGGGTAAATCTTCTCGGAATTGAGGAGTCGCTGATGGCGATACGAGTTCCGAGCCAACTTGACGGAGCAAGCGGCAGTACCGTGGTAGTGCTTTGGCAGCGGCACCGGGTTGCAATACTCGAACCGGACGTGAGGAAGGGCACTCGTGCGGAGCGCGAATCCTACACCTGCTGTCCATTCGTGCGGAACCCTGCCTCTCTTAACCGCGTCTTCCTTTGGCCCCGCGGGGGGAGAGTTCGGAATCACCCCGGACTCACGTTCACATTCCCGCTGCGGAACCAGCGCGCCAGGCGTTTTGTCGTTGTCTACCGGCCGATGACGGAAAATTCAAACAGTAGTCGATCATCAGACTCGGGAGACTGACGGGACGCCCGGAAGCCCGCTTCGCGAAACAGAGCGATAGCGGATTCCAACGCGGGCGACACTTCGGCATAGACCGTATTCGCCTTCATCTCCCGCGCCGCGTACTGAATTCCCTCCTGGATCAGAACCCGGCCGATCGACTCGCCCTGATACATAGGATTAACCCATAGATATCGAAGTTGACAGACTGGACCACCCGTCGCCGTGTGCCAGATGTTGGAACTCGTGACACCCAACATCCCGACATAGTTGGCGGTGGAGCCCGATTCGTCAGCGTCCTCTCGGACGAGTAGAATGCGGCCGTTAGCACCGCCAAACTTATCCGACAAGGACTTCCAATCCTCGGCACCAATGGCCGAAGTGGTCGCGCCGACCGCCAGAAACTTTGCCGCCAATTGCTTAATCAGCCTTTGAACCTGCGTTTCAGTGGCGCTGCTCGGATTGGCGGCATCGTAGTAGACGATCTTACTGCGAGTTGCCCCCGCGAGCACGATCTCGCGAACGCGATGAAGAAATGGCACCCAAGTTGCGACCTCGGCGGTGGCTCCTTGAATGGAATGCGAATCCAGACGCAGCGCGTACCGGCTATATTCGCGAGCCAATCGCGCCGCCTCGACTCCACTGATCTCGTTTCCCGGCACCCACACCGCAGGTGTTGATCTAGCGTCCAATGACCATTGATACATGTATGGCGCCGCTGCCTGAACCTCTTTTTCGAGCCCAAAGTAGAGCTTGGCCGCCTCATTGGCTACCGCATGGAACTGGCGGCCCATAAAGGTAGTCAGCGATTCGCGGAGGAATTCATAAAAGTCCACCTGATTTCGGCCGACTGCCACCGAAACGCGGTATCGAGGCAGATCCTGCCGCACCGGTATCTGTCTCACCGTTTGCCTTGTTGTCAGGGGGAAAAGAAGTCTCCCTTCGCGTTTCAGTTCTTTCAGCACCCGAATGCAGGTGTACTCGTCGCAGACCAATACTGGGACGGTCTGGTCGTCGCCCGCCGCCGCAAGTTCCCGTTTCATCTTGCGAAGCTTCGCGGCGAGAGGCTCCGGCTCGAGACTAGTTTCGCGCTCCAAATCGTTGGTGGACACACCAAGCGTATTAAGGCAATGCTGCTCCCCGACGCCCCCGGCCACAACAAGCGGCCGGTAGCGGATATTGGATGATCCCTCGCTGCGGCTGAGCGCCAACGAAAGAGTACAGACTTCTTTGGCCATCGACCCGCCTGTGGAGGAAAACAGGCCAATTGACGAAAGCGATATTCTAAGCGGAAAAAGCGGCAGAAAACGGGCCCATAGAAATCTCGCCACCGCGTCAAAGATGCCCAGCGCAACATGTGTTTGTCCCGATCCGAAGTCTTCCTGCAGTTTCTCTGAGGACGCACGTTCTCCTTGGTGAACGCGAATGCCGGCTTCAGCCGCATACTGGCGAAAGACGGCCTGGAAAAATGTAGCAAAAACACCCAGACTCAACGTATTCACGCGCAACTCGATCTCATTGCGAGCGAGAAGGGGAAAGAATGCCCGGTTCTCGTGGGAGTGCGCGCGCGTCAGGCGAGCGACCATCTGCCTGACGGGGGAACTGTCGGGGCTCAACTTGCGGTGACGTGCCCAAAGCTTCGCCATCTTCCAAGCGTTCTGCTTACTCGGTACGCGCTTCCCTTCTTTATAGTTCGAGTACGCCGCAGGCGATATCCCCAGTCTCTTAGCCATCACACTATCGGTCACCGTTCCGCGGTCGGGAAATGACCCGGTCATTTCCTTAAGAAGGGAGCCGATGGGCTCGGAGTCTGGGGGGATCACGAGATCACTATATCAGGGGACGGCGACCGCCCTCTCCATCCGCAGAAAACACTTTTATATATAAACGTTGTTTCACGAAATAGTCATCGTTGACAACGGAGTACCGGCGTGATAAATGGTACTGTTGCACTGGTACTTTTGCGGGACGGTCACACATGACGAAGCAGACAGAAAAGCAGCCGGTCGAACTCGAAGCAGAGCTGCCCCGCGCCCAGCACGGCTCGGGGCCGTCGCATAGCGCGGCTCGCGATCCAAAGCGCGCGCCTGTCGCCGAAGACCAGGGTCGTGCCCGAAAAGAGCGGACGGCAAAGCCGCGAGCCAGGAAGAGGGTCTGGTTTGCCCAAGCCGCTTTTGGTCTTCTCGGCCTGGCGCTCTACTGGGCCTTGAGCAAGCCTCAGCCAATCGAGGTGCTGTATGCGGGTGGGTAGTTGGATCGGCTGTCGGGTCGCCAGCATGGTGGCGTCGCTGGCCACCGCGCTGCGGCTGTCGGTCGGCGCGCAATCCGGCTCACACTTCGCGGATCTCAAAGGCCTCATCTCCCGCGGTGCCGTAGTCGTCGTCACCGGCGCGGGATTCTCCCGCCTCATCTCCGGCGATCCGGTCACGACGTGGCAGGGATTTCTTCGTTACGCGCTCGCACGCTGCCGTTTCCTCAACCTGAAGATTCCTGAGGCATGGTTCCCCGCGGCCGAGGAGCGGATCGCAAGCGGTTCGGCAAGAACTATGGCCGAGGTCTACGGCGAAATCGAAGCCAAACTTCCTCCGGCCGAACTCGAACGCCTGTACGACGACGCCCTGGGGCACCTCGCGATCAAGGATCCGGCGGCGGCACACGCGCTCGCCGCGTTGCGCTGCCCGATCATCACCACCAACTTCGACAACCTGATTGAGCGCATCACCAAACTCGAGGCGGTGACGTGGCGGAGCCCTGGACGCGTCCAGGAGGTGCTCTGCGGGCTCACGAAAGGCGTGGTCCACGTCCACGGCATATTCAATGATGTCGGGACTCTAGTGATGACTCCCGACGGCTACGCGAACCTTCTCAACGATCAACAATGCCAAGCGCTCCTGCACGGCATCAAGTCGATCAAAGCCCTCCTCTTCGTGGGCTGCGGAGCAACCCTTTCCGACCCGAACTTCTCATCCCTCTTCGAATGGTCCCGGACGAATCTGCCGGGCGCACACTTGCGCGTCTATCGCCTTGCGCGAACCGGTGAGCTTCCAGCGCTTCGCCGGGAACACGCCGACGAGGATCGCGTCGTAGTGCTTCCCTACGGTGATTCTTACGAGGATCTCGCGCCGTTCCTGCGATCCCTCGCCCCGCCTACTAAAATCCTCTGGCAGCTGGTTGCCTGCGTGCTCGCGCTCGTGCTCGCCGTGCAGGGATGGCGTTACGAACACCCTCAGAAATTCCTCGTTTCGGGAGTAGTCCTGTTCGGCGACCGCCCGGCAGGCGAAACCACGGTTGCCATTCCTGGGTATGGTCCGGAGCGTGTAACCGACCCGAACGGGTATTTCAGCTACGAATGCAGCACCGGGAAGTCCATTCAGGCCTTTGAGGTTCGCCTGGGCGGCGAGCCCTTCCATTTCCCTCTTGATCATCCTGTCACGGGGCCCAGCTTTATCGAGCTGCACCTCGAAACCAAAACCAGCAACATCGGACCGCCGAGATAGAACGCTATGCATACCCGTAGAGATTTCTTCCGAGGCATCGCCGGGCTCGCTACCTGGTTAATGCAGGCCGCCTCGCAGACCGGTTTCACAATCGACCAGGTTGGAGACCTGCCCGATTCGCCGGAATCTCCCACCATCTTTTTTACGAACCAGGACGACTTCATCCACGGGCGAATGCCAGCGCAATACAAGCCCAACGGGATACAACTCCTCCGCCACCGCCCCGGAGGCTCATGGGTGGTTTCGCCGGGGCTCGCGAATCAGTACCCGGTTGGTGGGAACACCATCGGATGGACCATGCCCTACCACCTTGCGGACCCCTCGCAGCCGGAAACCCTGCTTGCGGTGATCGTCAAGGATCCGTTGCCGCCGGGCCTGGTGCTGCCGCCCTCACGTTGGACGCAGATCGTGCTTCAGAGCGAGCCCGTGCAGGTCAGCTGCGCGTCCTTCGACCGAAGCCGCCTGCGCCTGACCACCGTGGGCACCCGGACGCCGATACCGGGCGTACCGGTGCCGGTGGCGAGTTTCGAGGAAGTGAAAATCGACTTGCAGAGCGTGCCCGTTGGCGCGCTCGTGCAACTGGTGGTGCAACCCACCGACAACGCGCTGCGGTGGCCCAGCAACCATATCGAGGTGACGCACGATCTCACGGTGACCTCGACCGCCTATTTTGGACGGACCGGCCTCGGCGAGCTGGACCTTCACTCGCGCTTCTGGCTGTACGGCGTCGTCACCAGTTACCCGCTGCCGGTGAAGGAACACGACGGCATTGATGGAGCGCAATGGCTGAAGATGGCCCGCTTCATCAAAGCGACCTCTCCCAAGGTCGACGTGGTGCGCGCGGTCTTGCGCGACGAGCTGCGCGTCCGGATCACCCGCGTTGGCGTTTCCAACGACGGCACGCACTGGCTCACCAATCCCATCGAACGGGTCGAAGGTACGTTCGCGGCGGGGCCGCGGTATATCCCGACCTCCCGCGAAATAATCACGCTGCTCGTCCGCCAAAACGCGGAGAAGAATTGGCACGTCGCTGGTGCGGAGTACCTCACGAGGAATCGCGCCTACTGGATGCTGCCCGCCGCGGACCTGCAACCCTCCGGCGCGAATCCCAACGCGGAGTTCGTGGCGATCGCCGTCGTGAGCTTCCACCCGTTCGACCAGAGCCAACCCGTCACCGAAAGCGATTTGAGGTCCCGGCAGGTGAGCATTTCCGACGAGGTCCGGTATCGGCTGATGCAGGCCAGGAGATAACGCCATGTCCCCCTTGCGAATCTTAACCCTCCTCGTAACGCTGCTGGCGATCCGGTTCGCCGTTGGGCAAACGTCCCCACCGGTTGAGCTTCCGGATTCGCGTGAAGCTCAACTCGTCACGCTGCGACTGACCCACGCCGATGGGCAACGCGTCGGCTTTGCCGCACCCCTGAAGGTGCAAACCACGGCTAGCTTTGAAGGCGAGGTGACCAACCTGCCGCTCGGCGCCAGCGTCTGGCTGGCCGTCCGCGACGCGCAGGTCCGCGACCCACAGTGGCGCATTCTTTTCCCGGCAGCGACCGCCGACGAGTCGGGGCACTGGCAAGACCGCGTCGACGTGCCTTGCGGCAATGGCCGCGCCACGTGCGAAGTCATGGCGTTCGTGTCCAACCGCGTCCTTGGGCAAGGATCCCATGATGACGGGTGGTTCCGTCAAAACGCGTACAAACGGACGGAATCCGTCGACATCCAGCTGCTTCCTGCCGTTCAGGGCCGGACCGGCGGATCAGTGCGGATGGCGACGATCGCGGACACACCGGCCGATGCCGCCCAGCCGATCGTAACGCCGTCAACTTTTGGGATCGACGGCTCAAGCGAGCAGCTCGCCCAGGGCACGCCCGTGTGGGCGCTCGCCCAATGCACCCCGTCAAAAACCTGGGATGTCCTCGGGCAGACGACCACCGCCACGGACGGCACGTGGCGAATGAGTCAACTCACGCTGCCTCCCATCCAGGGGACGGGGCACCGCGCGTGCGCGATTCAGGTTTTTGGGGGACCGTCTTCTCCGCCGCCGGAACAGGCCACGGAAAGCACAATCGCCCACTGGGCGGCACTCCAATCAGCCCGACTGCAGATCATTCGCAATCCGTACTTCCTCACGATAGCGAGCATCACGGATATTACCGGCAAGCGTCTGCAGTCAAACTCGACGAGCACCAGCGTGACCATCTTAGCCGCCGCCGCATCGATGGAAGTGGAGGCGGACCAGCTCCCGCCGGACGTGCGGGTCTGGCAGTTGCTCCGCTGCGACGGGTGCGGGAACTGGCTCGCGTTTGGGCCCGCCGAACTCCTGGAATCCGGCCGCTACCTGATCGTCCATCCCCGTTTTCGCTTTCCCGCGAGGCCCCTTGCGACGCGCTACGTCAGCATGGCGATCGCCTCCCGGGAAAACCTGGACGGGATGGTCCTGACCCCCAGCGACATCGCACGAAAGGCGGTCGGCATCTCGCGGATCATGCCCGTCGAGCTCTCCCCAGCGGCCAAGACGGGCGGGGCGTCCGTTTCTCTGCTCAGCATCAACGGCGAGCCCATCGACGCGAAGTCCGTGACCCGCCTAGGCTCCGACGACCTGCTCACGGTGATCTGCAAGTCAGGAGCGATCGCGCCGAACCAGGCGGTCTACGTCGGATATCGTGATCCACCGTCGGGACGATGGCTCTTTCACGGTGCAACGCAAGCCGGAGAGACCTATCGCATCCTGAGCGCTGTTCCTGCTGTTGACGTGGCGCCGCAGGAAGGCGCCAACAGCGCGCTCATACCCGTTCTCGCGGAATCGCTGCCAACGGATCGCCTAATTGATGAGGAATGGTGGCGAGAAATGACAACTGCTATCGGAGAGACAGCCCCTCTCTCGCTGCCATCCTTGCCGTGGTTCCGCAGGGCAGGCAGCCGACTCAGGGCTACCGTTGCCACAATCAGCACGCTGGGCATCGCCGATAACGACGACCCGGCATCTCAAGCTTTGGAGGTATCCATGAACTTGTCGAATCTCTATACCCTGCTGTTACTCCTCATTGGAAGCGTTCTGGCGCTCCTTCTGATCATGTGGGCGTGGCGCCATCGCACCGGCGCGCGCGTGGTACTGAACGCGCGTCTGGACGCTCGCACACGCCGCAGCGCGAGCTCCTTCGGGAGCCAGCCGTTTGAGCGGGTCATCCAAGCCCACACGGACGCGAACATGCTCGCGATCCAGAAGAAGACGACAACCCGCATCGCCAAGCATCGGGGCGAACTCAGTGCATGTGAAGATCAGCTCCGCACGACGTACGAACCCGAATACGAGCGTCTGAAAACCAAGACGGGCCGGCACGATGCTTCGGTTGCGCTCGGCTCGAGTGCGCATCGGATCCTGCTCGTCGTGCTGACCGTTGGTGAGAGCGCCTTCAACCTCGCCGTGTTTTATGTCTTTCGCGAACCGGCGGTCTACACCCTCCTGATGGCACTCGCGATCGCGGTCGCGATCCCCATCTGCGCCTTCAGTGTCGGCCTCTGGATACGGCGCTGGCAATCGCCGTGGGTCGGGACCGCATTCAAGCTGCTGACGACGACCTGCGTGCTCGGTCTCGCGCTCGTCGGCCTCAACCACGTGCGCATGGCGCACCTGTCGACGGTCGCGCCGGCGTTCGTAAGGGACCATCCGGAACTCAATACGGCATTCCTCTCCTTCAACGCTATGATCTTCCTCGCCGCAGCAATGGTCACGTACTGGGCACATGATCCGGAGGAGAATTTCGCGGAAGCGAAGCACAATATCGAGCGCTTGCGCAAGCGGGCCGCTCGCCTAAACAGCTCGATTACCGTCCTTGAAGACCAGGTGCGCTCCGATATCGAGCAGGAGAAGGAACGCGGTAAGTACTACGCCGCCCTCTACCGGACGGTGTACGAGCGCCGGTCACGGCCGGTGGACAACCGCAGCGAAGCAACCGCAACTTCTTGAATCGTCGAAAAGGAGCGACCTCGAATAGGAGTATGGTGACCGCCGCAAAGTTGGTCTACTCGACCTGGAAGATCGAACCACCAGGAGAGAGAAATGGAAAAACGCTATATCGGAATCGATTTGCATCGGAACCGGTTCACCTGCTGCATTCGATTGGAGAACGAGAGGACCTACGTGACCGAGTGGGCGCTGGAGGATCTGGCGCGGTTCGTGAAGAAGCTGCGGGCCACCGACGAGGTGGCGGTGGAGATCACGGGCAACACGCGGTTGTTTCACGACGCGGTGGCGCCGCAGGTGGCGCGCGTGGTGGTGGTGAACACCAATCAGTTCCGCGTTATCAGCCAGTCGGTGAAGAAGACCGACCCCCACGACGCGCGGCGGCTGTCGCTGTATCTGTCGAAGGGATTGCTGCCGGAGGTTCGCATGAAAGATAAGGAACACGGGCAGTTGGCGAGCCTGACGCAGACACGGGACACGCTGGTGAAGCTGCGGACGGCGCTGAAGAACAAGGTGAACAATATCCTGAGCGCGCGCGGGCTCAACCTGCCCAAGGAGGCGCTGTCGAGCGAGAAGAGGCTGGCCGAAGTGCTGGAGCTGCCCTTCGACGAGATCGTGCGATTCGAGTTGCGGGTGATCGTCGAGCAAATCCGCAGCCTGAACAAGAGCATCGCCGAGTTGGAGAAAACGATTGGCGAAGAAGGCTCGAAGCTGGAAGGGCACAAGGGGCTTTCGAGCATCAAGGGGATCGGCAAGATCACGGGCGCGATCCTGCTGAGCGTGATCGGGGATGTGAACGACTTCGCCGATGAGGGCCGCCTGGCCAGCTACTTCGGCATTGTGCCGCGCGTGTCGAACTCCAATGAGACGGAGCGATCGGGGCACATTCACAAACGCGGAACGAAGCTGGGGCGGACGGCGCTGGTGCAATCGGCGCTGATCGCGGCCAATTACAGCCCGTACCTGAAGAGTTTCTATGAACGGGTAAAAGCGCGGCGCGGAGCCGGCAAGGCGATCATCGCGCTGGCGCGGAAGTTTCTGGGCATCATTTACCGGACTCTGAAAAACAAGTGGGTGTTCGAGGATTTCCCGAACTTTGTACTGGTGGAGGAGTCATGAGAACGCTCGGGAGCCCACCACCGGGAATCCAGGCATCTGATTCCCGCTGCGCCGTCCGTCGTCGCGCTCTGAGTAGCAGAACGGTGCTCGGGAGCAAGGGTTCGCTACGCCGCGCCACAAACCGGCGCGCCCTTGCCTCCTGCGCGCCGTTCTGCAAGGGGATCATGTGCGACGGACGGCTCCGCCGGGAACCAGATGCAGTGCAGTTTCTTCGTCTTGCGAACGACGAGAACCAGGTTGTAGTTGACAAAACATCATAGGAGAACTACCATGCAACGACGCCAATTTCTGATGAGCATGCTCGCGGCTCCTCTGGTCGGAGCGCAAGCGGCTGACACCCCCTCCCTTGTCCTTGTGCTGGTCGACGCATCCTTGACCATCCCGGATCTCAGGGACTTCCGCCAGGCATGGAAAACCGTGAGCGCCCGCGCCGTCGGAGGTGACCGTATCGTGATCGCTGTTGTCAGCGGGCACATCGGCAAATCGGAAAACTCCGCCCTTACGGAGACGGGCGACTTCGAGTTGCCGCTCAAAGGCTGGAACGACAATCCTTTCACCTACGACGAGAGCCTTACCACAGCAAAGACCGAGTTAACCACCGACTTTGAAGCCGCGCTCGCCAAAACGCGGCCCGATCGAACAGAACTCCTCCGCTCAATCCGCGACGCCGGCCGCTATTTCGGCGGGGAAAAGAAGCGGCGGAAACTTCTGGTAATCCTCTCCGACATGCTCCAGGATTCGGCCGAGTATCGATTTACCAGGATCTCCGTCTCTGAACCATTCACGAAAAGCGTTATCGCAAAAGCCCAGAAGGACCAGTTGATGCCCGACCTGCACGGCGTCACCGTCTATACGCAAGTGCCCGGCGTCGCAGCACCCGCAAAGGCGGATGAAGTCGAGCGGTTCTGGATAGCCTATTTATCCGCCGCCGGCGCACAAATCGATCAGCACACGTACGGGACGCTCACCAATTACCGACGCCAATAAGGAAGCGTACGTGCGTTTGACTGTTCACGGCGTTCTGATGCGAGCGGCAGAGGAGTGGTGGTCACCCCGCCCACAACGGCTAGGGAGACGGAGCGAAGGATGGTTTTGAATGACAGGGGAGAGTGTTTCCTCTGGCAACGCCCCAGCCCCTGGCGCGTGACAATTTCCCTGCTAATAGCGCATATTACGGCGCGAATCGGATCTGGAATCGCGCCTTGGCCATGTTGTGTCAGGGGTAAATTGTTGATTTGTCGATCCAGCTGTTTACTCGGTGCCCGAAAGGACCCGGCCCGAATCACCGACGTGTGAGCGCGAACGAGATGGGCGGGTGACCCAACCTCCGGTCCTCAGGCTTCCACGCAGTAGACGGTCGTCCGATCCAAGGTCCGAAGCCGCAGGCCAAATCGACTCAATAACCTGGAGGTTCGCCTTCCATTATCTCGGCTAGGGTTTCCCATCGCTGTTCGAGATCCCGTAGGGAGGGTATTTGGCGATCTCTCAAGCGGACGAACAGCCAACCGTGTTCGAAACTGTCAAACGTGCGAGGTGCCCCCACTATTTCTTCGAAGCTTTCAAGCCCGAGTTCCTTCTGCAAATACGTTCGGATGGCCCGGTATGTCGCTCCGACGGTTTGGCCAACCGCATCTCCTGGCACGGCCTTGCCATGAAATAGGAGGTTTCGAAGCGAGCCGCCATCTTTGACATAAAGTGCGTAGAATGCTTCGTCGCCGAGCACTGCTCGGAGCTTTTCCTTGTCGGTTCCGCCGTAGGCATACTCAGTTCCACAGGCCTTGCAGGTCCCGGTAATCCTCTTCTGCCCAGCAAGCGCTTCCGCGGCGATTACTAGCATCGCGAGTTGCGTCTTGGCAGTCGAGGCGTTGTTGGCTTCGCGCAGATAGTTCACAGCGGAACCAGGTAAGGCAAGAAGCTTTTGAATATCCCGAACTTGCTCGGCCTGCCCGAGAGGCATTCCCACCGGGCCTCTTCGGCGTGCGACGTAAAGAAACATCAATCGATCATCGTTCTGCTCCAGACGGTATACGAAGTGGCTAGTAGCAAGAAGCGATGCCGCCGACTGAGTCACAACGGAGATGGCGTCTACAAGTGGAAGGAGCACTTGTCTCGACATCGAGAATGCATCGCGAAAGTTGTTCGCGACCACCTCGCTTCTCGCCTCCCAAGCGTCGCTCGCTAGTCCTCGCTCGGGCTCGAATTGGGTAAAGGTGAACTCATTGACCGCGTACGCATCGTTTACGTTGGCCACCGTTCGGACCTTTTGTGATACCAAGTATCTCGGCATGCGGTCATTTTAGCTGCCGAGCTGCGATCTTGGATTGCAACTGGCGCGGGAAAAGCCGATGTATAGTGCCCACGATCCCCGTCATTTGCCCGCCTCGATCTACTTTTCCGGCGCAGGTTGGAATAGCGGGGAACGCGCATGAAACGTGTCGGTCTTAGCCGTCTTCAAGCCGCATGAGCTAAACAAGATTGCTAAAGTCGCGCCTCGAATTCTTTCAAGCCGTTTCCAAATCTGACCGTGGAAAGCCTGTTTCGTCTGCTGGCACCCGTATGCGACTTTGATGAGGTAGCGAGAAAGGGAATGGTTAGTGGCGAATGACTCGGGGGACGCCAGCCCAGGCGGAGCGATGGCGCCGCCACGGGAGGTCGGTGCACCGCCGGCGAGCGCTTCGCCGAGGCCGCATCGACGTAGTCCGGCCGTTCCGGCTCAAGCGGGAGGTCATTGTTTCGGGCTGGCTTCACGTATTCAAAGATGATATTGTGTACATATCGCACAGATGCTTCCGGCGGGAGCGAAGAATACGTGCGACTTCATCGTCCAGAGCGATGGCAACGGCAAGCGAGAGACGCGCCGTTAGTCGTACAACGACTTCGGGATCGTGCTCTCTAACAGGACGTGACCGACGGCGTGAACCCGCAGATCTGGCCGACGTCGATCCTGAACGAAGGATATGGCCTGGCTTTTTATATCCCCGCTGTCGCATCACGAGCCGCGCGGTAGCGATCTCACGGTATAACACTGGCAAGCGCGAATGCGGAGTATACGGCGTGGCCCACTCTGGCACTTAAGTCGATGAGCATGGACGCGATTTGGGGATGAGCCAAAATCCAACGCGAGGCATGTCTGGGAGGCCGCCACGCATATCCACTCCGATGGACAGGTCTTTGTTGCCTACCTCGTTGGCTAGCAGTTTGCGGAAAAACGGGTGTGGAACGAGTTACGCCTGAGATGTTGTGATCGTCTAATCTGCATGCGCGGAAATGATCGTCAGCAAGCCGACATGTACAGCTATATCTCGCCGGAAGAGAGGGTGCGAGCAAAC
>JAIQFS010000086.1 GCA_020073145.1 Terriglobia bacterium | reverse complement strand
CCTGCAACTCATATACGTCGGAAGCAGGTCTATGAGGGGGACTCTATGAAACCGACGGAGAGCGCTACAGCTCAGTGCCGGCGCGCATCCCGAAGACGACGCACCAAAGGCTCGGAGTTGCTGGAATTCACGCTGGTCATCATGCCGCTCATGGCGATGATCACGGTTCTGGCGGACACGGGTTGGGCGGTCTTTGCCGAGAGCACCTTGCAACGGGCTGTTCGTATCGGAGTGCGGACGGGCGTCACACTGACCGCCTCCCAGATGGCCAGCGGAGCCTGCCTGACCGACACGGTCAAGAGCGTGGTTCAGTCCAATGCGTTTGGATTGCTCCATGGCTCCTCTGGATTAGCCCAAGTGCAAGTCAACTACTTTCTGCCGCCCGCGCCCGCATCGGCCTCTCCGGCGACGGATGTTTCCAATCAAACCAACGGCGATGCACCAGGCAACATCATGAAGGTATCGGTCCAAAACTTTTCTCTGGTGCCGTTGATGCCACGCATCTTTAGCACGAGACTGGCGATCGATAACTCCCCGCTTGTGATCACTGTGAATTCCGCGGATATCATCGAGCCTGACAGGAACCCGCCCTGTATTGGAACAGCCCCCTAGGAGGTCATCATGAGAAGGAAAAAATCAAGCGGCGTTTCCAGTATCGAATTTGCCTTTAGCATGCTGATCATGCTCCCGCTCCTGCTCGGCACCGGGGTCATGGGGATTAATATGATCCGCGCCTTGCAAACGGTTCAGTTGGCCCGCGACGCCGGCCACATGTACGCGCGTGGGATCGATTTCGCCCTGGCGGGCAATCAGACGATCATCGCCGACCTCGGCAGCGATCTTGGCATGTCGGCGACGGCCGGCAGCGGCAACGCCGTCGTCATTCTCTCTTCGCTGACATACATTGACAAGGCGGCCTGCGCCTCGGTGGGGGCGGTGGACGCCAGCGGCAATCCCACGGCGGCGTGCACGAACTATACCCAATGGGTTTTCACGCAGCGGCTGACGGTGGGGAACACGACGGTGCGCGGCAGCAACTTCGGCAGCCCCGTGACCACCGGGCCGACAGGAGTGACCATCGGCGCCGACGGTAAGATTTCCGCTTCGGATCAAGCCACCAAGGCGGGTGACGTCGCCACGTTTAGTGGAGTCAACCCGTATTCGGTGGTCGGTGGCGTAGCTTCTGGATTGCCATCGGGCCAGGTTCTCTATCTGGCGGAAGCCGGGGCGACGGGGTTCAATATGGCGCCGTTTGTTTCCCATATGGCGTCGTACTCGTTTGGTTTCTTTTGAGATCGGCCGCGAAAGGAAGGAAAACGATCATGCGCGTAAATTCAGCCATTCGGCATCGTCAGAAGGGCGCAACCCTTCTCCTGCTCATGCTCGGCCTGCCCATCGTCTTTATCCCTCTGGTTGGCCTGGCGATTGACGGAACCCGGCTTTATATCGTGCAGGCCAAGCTCTCGGCGGCGGTGGACGGGGCTGCGCTCGGCGCCGGCCGGTTGCTCAATACCTCCGCCAATACCTCGGAGATCGCCGGAGAGTTTCTCAACGTGAATTTTCCGGGCGGCTATTGGGGAACTACGGACCTGACTCCCACCATTTCGTATACCAATGCGTTGGGCACCAACACCATCAACGTTGCCGCCACGGTCAAAGCACCTCTGCTGTTCATGCGTATTTTCGGGCAGCCGACCGCGATTGTCGCCTCGAGCGCGGTGGCCACGCGGCGCAATACCCGTGTGGAACTTGTGCTCGACCACTCCGGTTCGATGAATTGCGGCGGCACTTGCAACGCCACCATGACTTCCATGCTGAACGGCGCGAAACAGTTCACCGGCATGTTCACGCCCGGGACGGACGAACTCGGACTCGTGGCGTTTTCGGGAAGCGGGATTGTCGCGTACCCGATTTACACGCAGCCCTACGACCCCAGTCCCCTCAGTGCGACTCAGCAGGGGCCGGACACCAGCTTTGCGACTTCGGCAACCGCGGGCCCCATGTTCAATCAGATTAACGCCATGGCCGCCGCCGGCGGCACCAACTCGGCCGAAGGCCTTTCGCTGGCCTACATCGAACTGCAGAAGGCTCACAACCGGGATGCGGCAGGCGCGGGAGACAACAACCTGAACTCGATTGTCTTTTTCACGGACGGCATCCCGACCTCCCTCTCGGTAAGCCCCAATAATCCGAGCAATAATGCTCTGTTGCCCTACGGCGTCACCGGAGGCCACAGCCCGTGCACGTACAACACGAACGGGGGCACCACGCCGGATGCCGCCCATACCATGGCCGGTTGGTTCACCATTTTCGGCGCATCGCCGCCCTGGAACTCCCTGACCGTGCCCGCAGGTCTCAACCTGCTGCGCTCTAAAGACACGGCCCACAACAGTACCTGGTGGGTGGCGAATGGGCTTGCCGACTTCGGAGCGACTCCCAACCCCTCAGCCGCAGTTAGTGGCTGTACCGAAATGGGCAACGGCGCCGGGCACTTCACCCCCCCTGTCGATCTTGCCAGAATTCCTTCCACGGACTACTGGGGCAACTCCACCAATGGAAGCGCGTACAACCTGGGCGCGTCCTACGCCGGTTCTTGCATGGTCAGTTACAATCCCTCCCAAGTCAACAACCCGTGTCATTGGGGGCTGGCGATCTGGAACGCGGTGGATAATGTCGGCAGCACCATCCGGAACCAGAGCGCTCTCGGCTCGCTGCCCGCGCCGACGGGGATGCTGCCGATCACGATCTTCACGATTGGGTACAACGGAAATGCCACTTATCCGGTCGACCCGGTTTTGTTGAAACGCCTGGCCAATACCCAGGACTCGACTTCCTACGACCCCAGCCAGCAGGTCGGTATGTACATTCAGGTGGGCAACGCTACCAACCTGGGGGCTGCATTCGCGCAGGTGGCGTCTTCGCTCTTGCGTCTGGCACGGTGATGCCGGCCTCGGAGGAACCAACGACCGCATGAAACCGCTCTTCCTTCTCGCATGCGTCGCTGCCGTCGCAGTGGCGGAAACCCCGGGCGCTCCGGGAGCCGGTTCGGCGCTGGCGACGGCCGAACCTGGCCTTTACGCCGTCATCAACACGTCCATGGGTCAAATCACCGCCCAGCTCTTCGAGCAGGACGCACCCCTGACGGTGAGCAACTTTGTGGCGCTGGCCACCGGCCTCCAACCTTGGAAAGATCCCAAGACTGGCGCGATGGTGAACAGGCCGCTCTACACGAATCTTGCGTTCAACCGGGTGATTCCGGAATATGTGATCCAAACCGGGGACCCGACCAACACGGGCACCTACGACTGTGGCGTCCGGGTGAAGGATGAACTCGACTCGGGTCTCCGGTTCGACCGTCCCGGACGGCTCGGTCTCATGAACTCCGGCGAGTCGGACACCGGCGGCTGCCAGTTCTTCATTACCGACGACGCCTACTCCTCGCTCGATCCATCCAGAACCAGAAATGGGTATACCGTCTTCGGGCAAGTGGTGGAGGGCCAGGACGTCGTGAACAAGATATCGAACGTGCCTTGTGACGCCCGAGGCCGGCCCCGCACGCCGGTCCGGATGGTGAGTGTCTCCATTCGGCGGGTCGGAGAGGGCCCGGCGCCGCCGAAGCCGGAGCCGGTGTCGGAATCGAGACAACCGTCCGCCCCAACCAAGCTGCCGAAACTCGACTAACCGGGCCGCCTCGCCTGGCGCCGTCAAGCTAGCGCCAGGTACCGGTCCATTCAGAGCTTTCCGGGACTATGCGCGGTATTACGCCGCTAAAGCCTCCAAATTCCAAATAATACTAGGCGGGGCAGGGACTTTCATGCGTTGAGTTGCCTCCGGAATTCCCCTATGATCCCTCCATAGGTATTCGATTTTCTCGGAGGAATTGACGTGCGAGTCTGGCAAGTTCTTGGCGTTTTAACGGCGCTTTCCGTAAGCGCGCAGGCGGACGTTCTTTACGACAATATTACGGGAGTGACTTCAGAAAACTCCGTCGCAATTTATAACGATGGGTCCAGCGGTGGACCGATCTACAATTCGTTTTCGACCGGAACGTTTGCCGGAAGCCTGACGAACGTCGAGGTGATGCTAGGATTTCCATTGCCCGATCCTCCCGCAACGATTTCGATTGACGTCACCTTGTACGGCGATTCGCTGTCCGACAACCCTGATCTCTCCACTGCCACTTCTCTGGGAACGATCGCCTTCACCGGAGCAGCCGGCGCCTACACGGCGAGTTTGACGGCCAACCCTTTGCTGAGCGCGAACACGCGATATTGGATCGGTCTTTCCACCACGCAGACCACGGGGAGCGTGCTCACGGATCCAGGCTGGTCATTCGGTCAGGCGACCGACGGATTCAGCATCGCCGGGGGTCCGGGTGTGTCCAATGAGTTTACTGCCATCGGAACAAACTCATCCAGTGCGAATTCAAGCTCGACAATCGCGTTTCAGATGATCGTAGACGGCACTGCGGCCGTGCCGGAACCGTCCCCGTTCATTCCCTTCGCGGCGATTCTGGGGCTTCTCGGCCTGGTGGCCGCAGATCGAAGGCGCGGGCAGGTTCAGGAGTAGGCTTCCCGTTTGTCGAACAGGGAGTGGATGGCTTCCGCGGTTCCCAGGGGCGTGGATTCGTCGTATTCCGCGGAGTGGCGAATCTTCTTCTGAGCCCGCGACAGCAGCGCGCCCACGGTGCCGATCTGGATCCCCAGCGCGCTAGCGATTTCGGCATAGTCCATCCCTTCGGCCCGCAGCCGGAGACAGGCGAACTCCCGTTCGGTCAGCAAGGCCGCGAGATCCCGGGCCATCTCCGAGCGGTGCAGGACGGCCTCGGGGTCCTGTTGCGAGCCGGGCATGTGATCGAGATTCTCCGCGATCACCTCGCGCCTGGTCACTGTCCGATGGCGGTCGAGCAGATAGTTCCGCATCACGAAATACAGCCAGGCCCGGGGGTTTTCGATTTCCCGGCCGTACTGGCGTTCGATACAGTACCGGAGGAACACCTCCTGCACCGCGTCGCGCGCGCCATCCTGGCTTTGGGCGAAGGAGGCGGCATATCGCGACAGTTTGGCGGCGTGCTCGTGGTAGATCCGCAGGACTTCCTGCTCGATCTGGGCACTCGACACGGGATTCGGAGCGGTTTGAGGAGCCACCAGCTTCCATCCTAGCCGGTGCTGGGGCGGATTCAACCTTTGCCTTAGTTAAGAGGTTAACTGCCGGCGTAATCCGGTGATTCCTGGGGTTCTGTTGCATTTTTGTATCATGAGGGAATGACTAGTGTTCCGCCTCCGGTGGGCGAGCAAACCCCTCCCTCCGTCATGGACTTGGAGCGGCAGTACCTGCTGCAGAACTATGCCCGCTACCCGTTGCTGCTGGCGCGCGGGAAGGGCTGCTACGTATACGACCCGGAGGGCCGCCGCTATCTCGATTTCATCACGGGAATCGGCGTCAATGCGCTCGGCCATGCCCACCCGCGCATCGTCAAGGCGATCCGCGAGCAGGCCGGCCAGTTGATTCATTCCTCGAACCTCTACTACCACCCCTACCAGGGGCCGCTGGCCGAGCGCCTGGCCCGGATCAGCGGGTTGCAGCGCTCGTTCTTCTGCAACAGCGGGACCGAGGCCACCGAAGGCGCGCTGAAGATGGCGCGCGCGCACGGCCACGCCATCAGCCCGGAGAAACACGAAATCGTGTCGTTGGAGAACTCCTTTCACGGACGCACCCTGGGCGCGCTTTCGATCACCGGCCAGCCCAAGTACCGCGCCGATTTCGAGCCGCTCCTGCCGGGCGTCCACTTTGTTCCTCTGAACGATCTGGCTGCGCTTGAGGCTGCCGTGACCAGCCGCACCTGCGGCATTATGCTGGAGATGATTCAGGGGGAAGGCGGCATTTATCCGCTGACGCAGGAATTCGCCGCCCGGGCGCGCGCCCTGGCCGACCGGCATAATGCCTTGCTGATCGCCGATGAGACGCAGTGCGGCGTGGGCCGGCCGGGCACCTATTTCGCCTACCAGCGGAACCAGCCCGTGATCCTGCCGGACGTCATGGTGGCCGCGAAGCCGCTGGCCTGCGGGATTCCGCTGGGCGTGATCGTGGCCAATGAAAAGGCAGCCGCGGCCATCAAGCCTGGAATGCACGGCAGCACCTTTGGCGGCGGCGCGCTGGCGTGCCGGGTGGCGCTTGAATTCCTCGACATTCTCGAAGAGCTGCTGCCGTCGATTCAAAGCGTGGGCGGCTATTTCCATTCGGAACTGAACGCACTGGCGCGCAAGCACGCCGTCGTCAAAGAGGTGCGCGGCTTCGGCCTGATGCTGGGCCTGGAGCTGACGGTGCCCGGCAAGCAGATCGTTCTCGACGCCATTGGCGAAGGGCTGCTGATCAACTGCACGCACGATACGGTGCTTCGCTTCCTGCCGCCTTACATCACCACTGAGAAGGAGATTGACCGGGCGGTGAAGATTCTCAAGAAGCTGCTGGGGAAGGTGCCGGCGCAAGCGTCGTAGCCGGTTAGGCTTTACCGGGCCCAATCTCGCGCTGGGACAGGCCCATTTTCCGCCACGACAGCGTTCATTGTTTTCACAGAGCCGGTGCGGCGGAAAATGCTCCAGTCCCGTTTTTCCCCTTTTCCGCGAGCGCTAGAGGAGATCCTCGCGTTTGCGCTTCTCGAGCGCCTTGACCACGTCGCCCACCTGCTGGGCGCGCGCGCGGTCGGCTACCAGCAGGGCGTCGGGCGTGTCCACCACAATCAGATCTTCCACGCCGAGTAGGGCTACCAGTTTGCCGCGGGCGTCCACGAAGTTGCCGCGGGCATCCAGGCAGATCGAATCGTGGGCACTGGCATTGCCGTCTTTGTCGCGCGGCATCAACTCGTAGACGGCGTTCCAGCTTCCCACGTCGTTCCAGCCGAAATCAGGGGCGGGAATGCCGTGGACGGGATCTGCTTTTTCGAGCACCGCGTAGTCGATCGAGATGTTATCGCAGAGGGGGAAGGCTTTCTGGAGTTGGGCGGCAAAGGAGCGCGCGCCAAACCGGGGCAGGGAAGCCAGGACCGAAGCGGTGCGGGGCAGGTGCCGACGCAACTGGCCGAGCAGAGCGTCCGCGCGCCAGAAGAACATTCCCGAATTCCAATAGAAGTGTCCGGCCGCGACATAGCGGCGCGCTTTGGAGAGGGACGGTTTTTCGCGAAAGCGGCGC
>JAIQFS010000011.1 GCA_020073145.1 Terriglobia bacterium | reverse complement strand
GTGCATCGACTCATATCCGGCGATCGTGTTCAGAGCGCCTCCCACGGATCGGAACCAGAGGCTGGCGGCGATTCGCTTCTTAATGAATCGATGGTCCTGTTCCAGGACATTATTCATGTATGGGGACGGCCGGCAGCGGTACCGTCTTCCCAACTCGCCCGACTGTTTCAATTCCGAAATCGCCGTGGCGTAGGCTGGATGGCCGTCCACGTTGATCACTCGTGGCCGTCGGCCGGTTCGATGCAACGCCAACTGCAAGAAGTGCTTGGCCGCCACCAAATCCCGGTTGGGCGACAACATGAAATCGATGGTATCCCCGGTCGAATCGACGGCTCGATACAGGTACACCCAGTTTCCCGCAACCCGAACGTAAGTCTCGTCGACCCGCCAGGATCGATTCGGATGCCGTCGTTCCCGCCCCTGTCGCTCACTCAGGATGGGCGCATAGCGCTGCACCCACCGCCAGATCGTGACGTGATCTACGGTCAGACCGCGCTACTCCATCATTTCTTCCAAGTCACGGTAGGTGAGCGAGTACCGCAAATACCACCGCACGCACAAAACGATGATCACGTCCTGGAAGTGCCGCCCCCGGAACAGCGCTGGTCGCTTTTGGCTCACTGAATCACCCTGCCAAATCCGTCTGCCACGGTTGCAACAGATCCTTCGAGACAGTGGTAACGACATCGCCGACGCGGCGTAACGGCCAAGAGATGATTGATCGCCTTCGCGTGCTTGAATGGCCTACGCCCCTGGGACCGTTCCGAATCGTCTTCGATTGGAGCAACGAGCCCGCCACGGTGGCGGACCCCACCTAAACTGCACACCCGGCCCGAGTGGTAAAGCCCACATCTTGGCCTGAGACACAATCTGCGCGAGCCGAAATTGGAACCAATTGGAACCGGTTTCGGATTTTCGAGGCTTGCAAGTGATTGAAAATGTGGTGGCCAGGGACGGAATTGAACCGCCGACGCCAGCCTTTTCAGGGCTGCGCTCTACCAACTGAGCTACCTGGCCGTGGAAATTCTAGTCTAGCAGCCGACTCACGCTTTCTGCAATGTCTCCAGCGCCGCGCCCGTGGTCTGCTCCACGTCCGCGTGCAGGCTGTGGCCGTGCGCGTCCATAGTCACAATCGCGGCGAACCCCTTCACGCGCAGGTGCCACATCGCTTCCGGGATGCCGAACTCCATCAAGTGCACGCCCAACACCTGCTCCACGCTGCGCGCGTAGTATTGCGCGGCGCCCCCGATGGCGTTCAGATACACTGCGCCGAAATCCTTCAGCGCGCCCAGCGTCTTGGGGCCCATGCCGCCCTTGCCGATCACGGCACGCACGCCGTAGCGTTTGATGACATCCGCCTGGTACGGCTCCTCGCGGCTGCTGGTGGTGGGTCCGGCGGCCTTCACCTTCCACTGCTCGCCTTCCTTCAGCATCACCGGGCCGCAGTGGTAGAGCACCGTGCCGTGCAGATCCACCGGCGGCGGGTTCTTCATCAGATACGCGTGAACGTTGTCGCGGCCAGTGTACATTTCGCCGTCGATCAGCACGACATCCCCCACCTGCAACGCGCGCATTTGCGCCTCGGTCAGCGGCGGCGTGAGCACCACTTCCCGTCCAGTCAGCGGAAATCCTTCGCCGCGCGCCATGCGCTCCACTTTGCGCTCGGGGTCGCGGTAGAGCCATTTCGTAATGGCGCCGCTGGCGGCGTCCAGGCGCACGCCCAGGCGTCGGAAGGCCCAGCAATCGTACGCCACCGAGACGAAAAAGCTGGCGGGCAGCCGGTTGGCCGCGGTGATTTTGCAGCCGATCAGGCTCGACTTGCCGCCGAATCCCATGGCGCCCACGCCGATGCGGTTGGCTTCCTCCATCACTTCGGCTTCCAGCTTCGCCAGCTCGGGGTGCGGGTTGACGTCGTCGAGGGTGCGGAAGAGCTGGCCTTTGGACAGATCGTAACCGTGCGCCCGGTCGCTGCCGATGCACACGCCCAACGCCCCGGGCGCGCATCCCTGCCCCTGCGCCTGCCACACCGCGTGCAACAGGCACTTGCGCACGCCCTCCAGATTGCGGTCGGCGCGGCCCAGGTGGTCCAGTTCGCACGGCAGCGAGTATTGAATGTTCTTGTTCTCACAACCGCCGCCTTTCAAGATCAGGCGGATTTCGATTTCGTTCTCTTCCCACTGCTCGAAGTGAATCACCGGAGTCTCTTCGCCCAGGTTGTTGCCGCTGTTCTTGCCGGTGAGCGAATCGACGGAGTTCGGGCGCAGCTTGCCGCGCCGCGTGGCCTCCGCCACGGCCTCATGGATGGCTTTCTTGAGGCGGATCTGGTTGACGCCCACCGGCGTGTGCACCACGAAGGTGGGCATGCCGGTGTCCTGGCAGATGGGGCCTTCATCATCCTTCGCCATATCGATGTTCGAGAGAATGATGCTGAACGCCTGCGAAGACTGCGTGTGGGGCGTCTCCGTACCGGCGGCCAGCGCCATGGCGGCGCGCACGTCCGGCGGCAGGTTGGTGGAGGTTTGCGTGATCAGTTCCAGAAGACTGGTGGCGAGGAATTCCATGAGTGCGTCTTCATTCTACCTCCGGCCCAGCTCCTGATTTCACTCCGGCCGTAAGCGAACGTCCGCCACCATGCCGGGGCGAATCGCCGGTAGGGAACTTTCGAACCCGATCACCGCCTGATTGCCCTGGATGGCTTTCACCTGGCCGGTGATGCCGGTGCCTTGCAGGTCGGGGATGATGACCAGCGCCGGCTGGCCGGGGCGCATGCGCCGCAACACCTCGGGCTTGGGCTCGATCGCTACCTCCAGATCGTAGAGATTGGTGGCGATCTGAAATAACTCGTCGCCGGAGCCCTGCGCGGACTGGCCGACTTCACCCTTGCGGCCGACGATCAAGCCGTCCACGGGAGCCTGCACCATGCCCGCATCCACGGCGGAGGAGGCGGCGTCCAGTTGCTGGCTTTTGTCCGCCAGCATTTTGCGGGCGTTTTCGAGTTCCTTGAGAGTGTCTTGAACGCGTTGATCGGCGGAACGGGCCGCCTGGTCCACCACGTCGAACGCCTGGCGGGCACTCTCGTATTCACTCCCGGCTTTCTCGAACGTCAGGCGCGGGGTGGCGCCGGCGGCGAACAGGGTTCTCTGCCGCTCGTACGTCTTGTTCGCACGATCGAAATCCGCGCGCGCCCGCACGGCGTCGGCGCGGGCCCGCGAGGCCTCCAACTGCGCCCCGCTGACCGTCTTTTCGGCCCCCTCCACACGGGTCTGCGCCTGCTGCGCGGCCGCGGCAGCGTCGGTGCGGTCGCTCTCGAGCCCCGTGCTGCCAACACTGGCCAGCTCCTGGCCTTGGTAGACCTCATCCCCCACGTCGGCCATGAAGGCATCGATGGTGCCCGGCACGGCGGCGCCCACCCCAACCACATGGGCCGCGCGAACTTTTCCTGTCACGGTGATCTGCTGAGGCGCCGCCAGGGCAGCCGGGGCGGCCGGAGAAACCGGGGGAGCGGCCGGCGCGCGGTGCCGCATGCTATAGACGCCGACGCCCACTCCCGCTGCAATTGCCGCCATCGACGCCAGCGCCCATTTGCCCTTCATCCCATTGATAGGGTAGCACCGCCCTCTCGGGAACCGGCCGGCCCCCGGTTGCCGGTCAGGACCTAGGCGGTAATGTGCCCGGTTTGATGTAGTACAAAAAGAGCGACCCGACTCTGTCTACCGGATGGATGTATTCGAACCAGGGCTTCAAATTGGGGTATTTGTGATCGAGGCCGTATTCGTTGAAGATCAGAATGGTGGGGCTCACCGCGGTCCAGCCCTCGGCGGGAGAGGTCGCCAGGATGGGGCGTACGGCCGGCAGACCCGGCCATGCCGCCAGGCGGCTCGCGGTCAGGTTCATGGTGACGAAGGAAACGTCGGTGATGGACCTGGCTTTCAGCCAACGGGCCAGCCGCACCGTGTCCTGCCCCCAATCCAGATCCGAATCCACCAGGATATTTTCGGGGTGGCTGCCGCCGAATTCGTTAAAGTAAGCGACGTAATCGGGATGACTGCGAGCACCGGAAAACACCAGCCAAACCAACAGAACTCCAGCCACGATACCCGTCCAGATCCGGGACTGGGCCGCCGCGAAGAGTTGGACCAGAGCCAGGGCGGCCGTAATGGAGAAGCCCATGTAGACGGGAAGGATGTGGCGGACGCCGATGTTGACATGGCCCATCATGGCGGGAATCAGAATCCCCAGAGACAGGGCCCAGGGAAGCCAGTATGCGGTGTTGTGGCGCTGTTTCCAACCGATCCCGATCCCCCCGGCCAGGAGCAGAAGAAACGCTAGGGGCGTCTTCACGGCCAGAACCACGGGAAAGTAATACCACCATCCGTCTTGGCTGATGTTGCCGAGCAGGTAGGCCAGGTGGCCGCGGTCGTTGTGACGGAGAGCAACCCGCACGCCGTCGAAGACCTCCGGAGCGGGGAGGGAGACATTCCACCCGGGAACCTTGCCGAAGGAGAACAGATAACCGGCCCAAATCAGCACCGCGCCGGTGGCGACGGCGAGGGCAAACGGGAGAGCGCGCGCTTTTGCCAGAGCCATCACCTCTCCCAGACCCGGCTTCCTGGTGGCCAGATACGCGAGGAGCGCCAGGAGGACGGCGGCCGGGAAGAAAGCCAGCGCGGTGAATTTGGAAAGCACCATCAACGCGGTGGCGAAACCCAACCCAAGGCTCTGGGGCAGTGCCGGATGTTCCGCCCAGCGGAGGAGCGCCAGGAACGCCAAACCCAGGCAGCTCGCCAGCGCCATGTCGGTGGTGGCCAGACCAGCATGAGCCAGCACCGGCGGCAACAGAGTAAACAGACCGGTTGCCATCACCGCCACCGGCTTTCCGAAAAAGCGGGCGGACCAGAAGTACACCACCAGACATCCCAGAAAGAAGAACGGCAGCACTCCCAGCCGCATCAGAATCAGGGTTCGGAGCACGTGGGAATCGCGGTACATCACGGCCACGCCTTCCTGGTTCTGGTCAGCCACGCCCATGGGACGGGCACCGTCGAGGTACGGCCCGAGCGCGGTCATCACGCGCGCCAGCGGGGGGTGCTGCGACTCGTAGCGATAGACGTGTTCCGCCAGGAATTGCAAGCCGCAGGCCATGTGGCCCGGCTCATCGAACGTGATCCCGGTCTCAGGATAAGCGGCCACAATGCGAAACGCACCGACGGCGATCAGACTGATCGCCAGCAGGAAGGCCCGGGCTGCTAAAAAGGGAGCCGCCTGAGTTTGCCACCATCCCGGGCTGGGAGTCGGGGTGGGGGCGAGAGGGGCGCTGGGAACCTCGGTCCGCCGTCGGGATTTCTTCTTGACCGAGGGCACGACCCGCTTCTCCGAACCTAGCGCTCGATGTCCAGCGCGCGCGCCACCTTTTCCAGGGTCGTCACCAGCCGGTCTACGTGTTTCTCGGTATGGGCGGCGGTACAGGAGATTCGCAGCAGATTCTGTGCGGCCGCCGGCCGGAGCACGGGGTTGATGTAGATGCCCTGTTCCAGCAAGCTCTTGCACAAGCGGCACAGATCCAGCTCTTCGCGGATCACCACCGGAACGATGGCCGTCTCGCCGGGAAGCACCGAGAACCCGCGGTTCCGCAGTTCCTCGCGCAGCAGGCCGGCGATCCGCAGGACGCGGCGTTGCCGTTCCGGCTCCTTCTTCATGATCTTCAGGGCCGTGGCGACCGCCGCCACCGAGGCGGCTGGGAGACTGGCGGAGAAAACAAAGGGCCGCGCGGTGTGCTTCAGGTAATCGATGACGGCCTTCTCGCCCGCGATAAATCCGCCCACCGAGGCCAGCGACTTGCTGAAGGTCCCCATCACGATATCGATATCGTCCAGCACGCCCAGATGCTCGGCGGCGCCGGCGCCCGTGGGGCCGAGCACTCCGATGCCGTGGGCCTCATCCACATACACCCGCGCGCCATAGGGCTTGGCCAGCTTCAGAATGCCGCGCAAGTCGGCAATGTCGCCTTCCATGCTGAAGACTCCCTCGCTCACCACGAGGATCTTCTCTTCCGGAGGGCAATTCTCGAGGCACCGCTCCAGGTGCTCCATGTCGTTGTGACGGAAACGGACCGTGCGCGCAGCCGACCGTAACGCGCCTTCCACCAGGCTGGCGTGCAGGTTGTGATCGCAAATCATCACGTCGCCCTTTTCGGTGAGAGCCGAAAGGGTTGCGTAATTGGCCTGGAAACCGGTGCCAAAGATGATGGCGGCCTGTTTGTGCACAAAGGCAGCCAGCTCGCTTTCGAGCTTGACGTGCAGGTCCAGGGTTCCGTTCAGCAGGCGGGAGCCGCTGCACCCGCTGCCGTACTTGCGGATGGCCTGAGCGGCGGCTTCTTTCACTTGGGGATGGGTAATCAGGTCGAGGTAGTCGTTGGAACCGAACATCAAGACGCGGCGTCCACCCAGCCGCACCTCACCCGGCTCGCACCCGTCGCGATCCCCGAAGACCTCGAAGTACATGTACAACCCGGCGGACTGCAGATCGCCCGGACGAGTAAAGGTGCGGCACTTCTCGAAGACATCGTTCGACCCGCTGCCTTTCTTCTTGCCGGCGATTTCGGCACTCGGTACACGCATGGTCCTCAGCTCCATTCGTAAATTCGGTAGGTTTTGTACCGCTTGGCCCCCATCACCTCCAGGGAGCGATTCATCAACACGTTGTCCTCCAGGATCCAGGACATTTCGCAGTCGCCAAAACCGAGTTTCCGGGCATTGCGAACTAGTGTCGCATAAAAAGCCGCCGCCAGCCCAGACGCCCGGTGTTCCTCCACGACCCCCAGCGCCAGGACTCTGACACTCTTGATCAAACGCTGATGATACAGGATTTTGAGCAGTCCTGTGGGAAACAGGGATCCACCTGCGGGTTTGAGAGCCTGGTTAACGTCGGGTAACGCCAGCGCGAAACCCACCATGCGGTCCCCCACTTCCCCGATCAACACCAGGTCCGGCTTGAGAATCTGCTTCATTTCCTTGCCCATCAGAAGAAATTCTTCCTTGGACATGGGCACGAAGCCCCAATTGCGGCTCCACGCCGCACGATAGACGTTCCAAACCCGCTCCACGTCCCCCCTAAAATCCTTCAGGTTGATGGAGCGCACGCGGACCCCGGTCTTCTTGTACACTCGCGCGGCGGCGCGTTCGATCTTCTCCAGGGGGATTTTGGCGGAATTGCTCAGGTAGGCGAGCAGGTCTTTGGCCTTGCGCAACCCCACTTGATCCATCAGGGCGGGATAGTATGGCGGGTTGTACGTGGTCATGACCATGGGGCTGGAATCAAAACCCTCGATCAGCATCCCGCACTCATAGTTGGTGGAGGGGCTAACCGGGCCGCGCAGAAACCGGGCTCCCCGATCGAATACCCACTGCCGGGCGCGAGTCAGCAGAGCTTCCGCGACCCCGGCATCGTCGATACACTCAAAAAAGCCAAAGAACCCAGCGTTCTCCTCCTGGAAGCGGTTGTGGCTCCGGTCGATGATGGCGGCGATCCGCCCCACCACCCGGCCCCCCCGCCGCGCCACAAAGAATTCGGCTTCGGCGTCCGCGTAGAATGGGTGTTTCCGGCGGTCGAGCAACTCCTTGACCGCGATACGCAAGGGCGGCACCCAAAATGAGTCGTTCCGGTAGAGTTGGTACGGCAGCTCCACGAACTCATTCAGTGCGCGTTTGTCCGTCGCAACGACTTCGATTCCTCCCAACCAAGTCCCTCTTATTTTAGCTTTCTATATAAAGCGGGAGTGGCTAAAAGAAGAATGGCTGCCACAAGCACCCCCGCCATCACGTCAACCGTGTAGTGGTATCGAAGATAAACTGTAGCAAAAATGATGCTCAGAGTGTAGGCAAAAGAAGGCCAGAACCATCGATTTCCGAACTGGCGGGTGCTCCACCACGCAAGGATGGTGAGTTCCGTATGACCGCTGGGAAAGCAGTCATAATGCGCCGATTCGAGCCGGTCCAGAGCGCCCTGCATGCCCTGAAAGAGCCACAAGCCCCGTAACGGCACATGCTGCAGATGAGCGAGCAGGAAACGGGGCCCGCGAGCCGGCACGACCAGGTACCCCACGTAGGAGACCAGGTAGCCTATGGCGATTAAGAAAGCGAAATATTGGAACTCCTTCAGACCCTTCCTTTTCCACAGGAGAATCGCGGGAAGCAGCACCATCGGCACAAATAAGGTATAGACCACTTGCAAGAATTCCGTGAACGCCGGCGTTTGAATCCGCTCCAGCCAGACCGTAGGATGGGCCTTCCAGATCGCGACGTCCAGGTTCGCGAGCCACTGATCCGCCTCCCAATGACGGACGGCCGGAATGAACAGGGCCATTTCCTTGTAGCAGGCGGCCACGTACAGCAAGGGATACCAATGGTGGAAGACGCGAGTGGTGGGATTGGGGCGTTTGACCTGGTACACCAGGAGCCCGGCTCCCAGCACGTGAGCGGTGAGCAGGCCAGCGGCGTCAGGCACCGTCGTCCACCAGCCGAGAATCAGCACGAGGGCGAACGCGAAATACGCCAGGAGAACCTTGTCCACCGGCCAGAAACGGGTCTCAGGGGTCAATACCGAAGCCAACCGGCCTCCTTATACCAGGCCAGGGTTTGGGCTAACCCATCATCGAGGGAGGTACGCGCTTGGAAGTCGAACTCGGCGGCAGCCCGCCGCGAATCGCAGGTCCAGGCCGGACATTGGGCCTCCGCGATCTTTTCGCGCGAGAGGATGCCGGGCCGGCGTGAAATCTGGGCCCACACCTCGGCACCGAATCCCACCGTTTTCGCCAGGGGCACGGGGATCCGGAGGACCCGCAGATGGGTGCGCATGATGCGGGACGCGGCAGCCGTCAACTCGCTCCAGGAAACCGGCTTGGGGTGGGCCAGAAAATAAGTCCTGCCGGCAGCCCGGGAACTGGCCGCAGCGGCGATGAGCCCCTCCACCAGGTCCTTCACGTAGATGGCACTGAACCAGCGTTCGCCACCAGCGATCTCCAGAGACCACCCGCGGCTGATCGGCTTCAATACCTGGAAGACTCCGGAATCACGCGGTCCATAGACAACTGGCGGACGGACGATTACGGCTTCGGGCGCCAATGCGCGCACCACGCGCTCGGCTTCGAGCTTCGACTTTCCGTAGCGGGTCAACGGGCGAGGCGGCGCCTCTTCGGTCAGGGGCGCCGCCGCAGGAGTCGGGCCCATGGCTGCGAGGGAGCTGACGTGCACGAGCCGGATGCCCTGCCCCGCCACCGCGCGCGCCAGGGTCTCCGTGGCCCGGACGTTGCCAGTCTGATAATCCTGGGCGCGCAGGGCTTTGGTGACGCCGGCCACGTGAAATACCATGCGGACGCCGGCGAGCGCTTCCGGGAGGCCGGCACCGCCGACCAGATCACCGTAGGAAAGTTCGACGGCAGGCAGATAGCGGGTGGAACTGGAGCGGCGGACGAAGGCCCGCACCCTCTCCCCCCGGGCCAGTAGGGCTTCGGCCAGATGACTCCCAATAAATCCAGTGGCACCCGTGACCAGGGTCATCACTGGGCGGTGGCGCGAAATGCCACTTCCCCGAAGTAGCTTTCGGCGGCGGTACCGGTGTGCTGCGAATTGATCTGGAGGCGCAGCCCCTTGACCTGGGGCGCGGTTTTGCCATAGGCCCGCTCGTAGTCGGTGGCGACGTCGCGAGTCTCCGAGAGCCAGCGATTCGCATCCGCGGCGCCGGATTCGCAGACCACGGCAAAGATGTGAACCAGGGGAATGGAGCTGGCCAGTTGCGCAGTCCCTTTGGGGGCTGTGGTATCCCAGATATACGTCAACACGTGGCGGTCCGAGAAGGCCACCAGGACTTGGGCGGCCTGGTCATCGGTGCCCGCATGCCGGAAATCCCCGCCGGCGGGTAGCTGGGTGACCTTCCAACGCCAGGTGAGAAACCGAGTTGCGTAAGGATTGACCTCCACCTCATGTTCCAGAGCAAACGACGATTTGGCGCTCTTCAAGAGCAGGCAGGAGCTGTTGTCTTCATGGCACACGAAGACTTCCGGTTTCCCGTGGTTCACCTTGATTTGCCAGTCGGAAGGCAGGTGTCCACCGCCCCAATTTGACGTGTTCAGAACAATCACGGCCAACTGGGAAGTGTGCGCCGCGTCAGTGAACGCAACACAGGCTAGGGCTAGAAACACCAAAAGGCTTCTCAAATAACCTCTTCGACAGGCGAGTAGTCTTCCTTCAATATCTCACGGCGGACCGCCGATTGCCAAAGCACCGCGGGCATAGAACAGCTAAGGGTATGATGTCGGGAGTTAACGGTTGGATGCACGCCCAGGGAGGTCAAACGAAGAACCGCCGGCTGGGGCACCAGGCACCACCGGCGGTTCAACGGGCAGCGGTTATTCGGCTAACGACTCCTCGCCGGTGTCTTCCGGAAGGCCGCCGGCATACTGCAAGCGGGTCTCCTCGTCGTAGCCGGGAATGGCGTCCAGCGGCACTTCCGTCACTGGTTCTTCCACCACGTCCTCGCCTTCGATCTTCACCCGGCGGTAATACTCCATGCCGGTGCCGGCGGGAACCAGCCGGCCCATGATCACGTTCTCCTTCAGGCCGCGCAGGTAGTCCACCTTGCCGTTAATGGCGGCCTCAGTGAGCACGCGCGTGGTCTCCTGGAAGGAGGCTGCGGAAATGAACGAATCGGTCGAGAGCGACGCTTTGGTGATGCCGAGCAGGACGGCCTTGCCCTGCGCGGGACGGCCACCGGCCTCGATGACCTTCTGGTTCTCGAGGCGGAACTTGAACTTGTCCTGCACTTCCTCTGGCAGGAAATCGGTGTCGCCGATGTCTTCGACCTTCACCCAGCGCATCATCTGCCGAGAGATGACTTCCAGGTGCTTGTCGTTGATGTTGACGCCCTGAAGCCGGTAGACCTCCTGGATTTCGTTCACCAGGTATTTCTGCAGCTCCTTTTCGCCGAGCACGTCGAGAATGTCGTGCGGATTGCGCGGGCCGTCCATGAGCGGCTCGCCGGCCTTGACCCGCTCGCCTTCCTGAACGTTGATGTGGACGCCGCGGGGAAGCGAGTACTCGCGCTGCTCCCCGTCGTCCCCCACTACGAAGATCTTGCGCTGCCCCTTCGTGACTTCGCCGTATTTCACGACGCCGTTGATCTCCGCGATGATGGCCGTCTCACGCGGCTTGCGCGCTTCGAACAGCTCCACCACGCGCGGCAGGCCGCCGGTGATGTCCTTGGTCTTGGTGGTTTCGCGCGGGATCTTGGCCAGTACATCGCCGGCGTGGACCTCTTCCCCGTCGCGCACCATGAGGTGGGCGTGAGTGGGCATGAGATACTTTTTGGCTTCCGAACGAGAACCCTGCGCGCCCTCGGGACGCACGACGATGGTCGGCTGCCGCTTCTCGTCCGGAGAATCGATGACCACCAACTGCGACATGCCGGTGACCTCATCCACCTGTTCCTGCAAGGTGAGAGCGTCGATCAGGTCCTTGAAGTGCACGGCACCGCTGACTTCGGTGAGGATGGAGAACGTATACGGGTCCCACTCCAGAAGAATCTGGTTGGCCTTAACGGGAGCCCCGTCTTCCGCCAGCACACGGGCGCCGTACACCACCGGATAGCGTTCTTTTTCGCGGCCTTTATCATCGACCACGGCCATGATGCCGTTGCGGTTCATGGCGATCCGCTCGCCGGCCTTGCTCTTCACGGTCTGGATGCCGATATAGCGGGCGAACCCGTCCGATTTGGCGTCTTGGGTGGACTGCTCGCTGACGCGGGTCGCCGTTCCACCGATGTGGAACGTACGCATGGTCAGCTGGGTGCCCGGTTCGCCGATGGACTGCGCCGCGATCACGCCGACGGCCTCGCCGCGCTCCACTAGCCTCCCGGTTGCCAGGTTGCGGCCGTAGCAGGCGACGCAAACGCCGCGTTTCGACTCGCACGTCAGCACGGATCGGATTTTCACTCGCTCAATACCGGCCGCTTGAATCGCCGCGGCCAGGTCTTCGGTGATCTCGTGGTTCACCGCAACGATCACGTTGCCTTCGTAGTCCTTCTGATCCTCGAGCGCCACGCGTCCCACAATACGGTCGCGCAGTGGCTCGATGATTTCGCCCGATTCGATGATCGGCTCCACGTAGATGCCTTCGGTGGTGCCGCAATCGTTTTCGCTGATAATGACGTCCTGGGCCACGTCCACCAGACGGCGCGTCAGGTAGCCGGAATCGGCGGTCTTGAGCGCGGTATCGGCCAATCCCTTGCGGGCGCCGTGAGTCGAGATGAAGTACTGCAACACATCGAGGCCTTCGCGGAAGTTGGCGGTGATGGGGGTCTCGATGATCTCGCCGGACGGCTTGGCCATCAAGCCGCGCATCCCGGAGAGCTGGCGGATCTGCTGTTTGGAACCGCGGGCGCCGGAGTCGGCCATGATGTAAATCGGGTTGAGATAGCGGCCGGTGCGGTCGTCCTCTTCCATGGCCTGGAACATCTCGTCGGAAACGCGCTCGGTGACCTTGGACCAGATTTCGATGATCTTGTTGTAGCGTTCGCCGTGAGTGATGGCGCCGTCCTGATACTGGTTTTCGACCAGCACCACTTCTTTTTCGGCGTCGCGGACCAAGCCGACCTTCTCGCCCGGCACCACCATGTCATCGATGCCGATGGAGATGCCCGCGCGGGTCGCATACAGGAAGCCGAGCGCCTTGACTTCGTCCAGCATCTGCACCGTGACCACCAGGCCGAACTTCAGGTAGCAGTACTGCACCATCTGTCCCAGACCCTTCTTCTTCAAAAGGCCGTTGATGTACGGCATGTCCTGCGGCAGGGAATCGTTGAAAATCACGCGGCCGACGGTGGTCTCCATGTACTGCTTGTTGAATTCGATGGGTTCGGTGTGCAGGATGTTCTGGCTGTCGAACGCGTGCACCAGATCGATCACCCGGCCGGTATAACGCAGTTTGATGGGAGTTAAGGTCTCCACTTCGCCCATCTCGAGCGCGATCAACACATCGTCGGTGGAAGCGAAGGTGCGGCCTTCGCCCTTGGCGCCCGGACGAGCCTTGGTGAGGTAGTAGCAGCCGAGCACCATGTCCTGCGTGGGCACGGCGATCGGGGTGCCGTGCGCGGGCGACAGAATGTTGTTCGACGACAGCATCAACGTCGACGCTTCGATCTGCGCTTCGGGTGAAAGCGGAATGTGGACCGCCATCTGGTCACCGTCGAAATCCGCGTTGAACGCGGTACAGACCAGCGGATGAATCTTGATGGCCTTGCCTTCGACCAACACGGGCTCGAACGCCTGAATGCCGAGACGATGCAGCGTGGGAGCGCGGTTGAGCAGAATGGGGTGGTCTTTGATGACCTCTTCCAGGATGTCCCAGACCACCGGATCCTGCTGCTCCACCAATTCCTTGGCCTGCTTGATGGTGGTGCAGTGGCCGCGCTGCTCGAGCCGATGATAGATGAAGGGCTTGAAGAGCTCCAGCGCCATCTTCTTGGGAAGCCCGCACTGGTTGAGCCGGAGGTCGGGACCGACGACAATGACCGAGCGGCCGGAGTAATCCACACGCTTGCCGAGCAGGTTCTGGCGGAAGCGGCCCTGCTTGCCCTTGAGGGTATCGGAGAGCGACTTGAGCGGGCGATTGTTGGCGCCACGCAACACACGGCCGCGGCGGCCGTTGTCGAAGAGCGCATCGACGGCTTCCTGGAGCATGCGCTTCTCGTTGCGGACGATCACGTCGGGAGCGTGCAGCTCCATCAGCTTCTTCAACCGGTTATTGCGGTTGATGACGCGGCGATAGAGGTCGTTGAGATCGGAGGTGGCGAACCGGCCGCCATCGAGCGGTACCAGCGGGCGCAATTCCGGCGGGATCACGGGGATCACGTCCAGGATCATCCACTCCGGCTTGTTGCCCGACTTGCGGAAAGACTCGACCACGCGCAGGCGCTTGGCGTACTTCAGCTTCTTCTGCTGCGACTGCTCGGTCTTCATCTTCTCGCGGATGAACTCGCTGAGCCCCTCCACGTCGATCTTCTTGAGCAGTTCCTTGATGCCCTCGGCGCCCATCATGGCGACGAATTTGCCGGGGAATTCCTGGTCGAGCTGGCGCTTCTTCTCGTCGGTGATGACCTCGCCTCTACTCAGGCCGGTCACTTCGCCCGGATCGACGATGACAAAAGCCTCGAAATAGAGCACGCGCTCGAGCTCCCGCAGGGTGATGTCGAGCAGGTGGCCGATGCGGCTGGGCAGGCCCTTGAAGAACCAAACATGCGAGCAAGGGCTCGCGAGCTCGATGTGGCCCAACCTCTCGCGGCGCACGCGCGCCAGCGTGACCTCGACGCCGCACTTGTCGCAAATGACACCACGGTGCTTCATGCGCTTGTACTTGCCGCACAAGCACTCCCAATCCTGAGTCGGGCCGAAAATGCGGGCGCAGAACAGCCCGTCGCGCTCCGGCTTGAAGGTCCGGTAGTTGATGGTCTCCGGCTTGGTTACTTCGCCGTGGGACCAACTCCGGATCTTCTCCGGAGAAGCCAGAGAAATGCGGATCGAATCAAAATCCGCAATCAAATTCGCCCGATCGTACGGAGAGGATCTCAAAGTAGCCTCCAGTTTCTAATCCCTAAAACCACATCCAACCCAGGCGACCGGCGAGCCGATCGCTTGCACAAGGCGGAGCATTGTGCCGTTAGTCGGCCGCCAGCGCGGTGTCCACGACCTCGCGCGGCTTCTTCATCAATTCGACATCGAGACAGAGCGACTGCAATTCCCGGATGAGCACGTTGAACGATTCGGGAACACCAGGTTCGATGGCGGCCTCGCCCTTGACGATGGCCTCGTAAATCTTGGCGCGGCCATAGACGTCGTCGGATTTCGCCGTCAGCAGTTCCTGCAGAATGTACGCGGCTCCGTACGCTTCCAGGGCCCAGACTTCCATTTCGCCGAAGCGTTGGCCGCCGAACTGAGCCTTGCCGCCCAGGGGCTGCTGCGTGATCAGCGAGTACGGCCCGATGGAGCGCGCATGAATCTTGTCGTCCACCAGGTGCGACAGCTTGAGCATGTAAATGTAGCCCACGGTCACCGGCTGTTCGAACTGCGTTCCGGTCATGCCGTCGTACAAGATGGTTTTGCCGGAGCTCGGCAGTTTGGCCTCAGCCAAGGCCTTCTTGATTTCACGCTCGGTGGCGCCGTCGAAGACCGGGGTGGCAAACTGCACCCCCAGCGCCTTGGCGGCCCACCCCAGGTGCGTTTCCAGAATCTGGCCGACGTTCATGCGCGACGGGACGCCGAGGGGGTTGAGCACGATTTCGACCGGCGTTCCGTCCGGCAGGTACGGCATGTCTTCTTCCGGCAGAATGCGGGCGATCACGCCCTTGTTCCCGTGGCGGCCGGCCATCTTATCGCCCACCGACAGCTTGCGCTTCATGGCGATATAGACCTTCACCAGCTTGATGACGCCGGGAGGCAACTCATCGCCCTTGCGGAGCTTGGCGATTTTCTCATCGGTAATCTTCTCGAGCACCGCGATCTGGCGCGATGTCATCTCTTCGATTTCGTCGATTTGCTCGTTGAGCCGCGGGTCTTTGTTGGCAAGGCGCATGCGTTTCAGATCGCGCGATTTCATCTTTTCGATGAGGTCGCGCGTCAGCTCGGTGTCTTTGGAGAGCAGGCGCTTGTTGGTCTTTTCGTCGTGCAGGTCGGCCAGCAGCTTCTTGCCGTCGAGCAGATTCGCCAAACGCTTGGCGCGCTCGTCGGTGAGGATACGGATTTCGTCCTGGAGATTGCGCTGCAAGCGTTGAATTTGCTCTTCTTCAATGGCCTTGGACCGTTCGTCCTTCTCCTGGCCTTTGCGGGAAAAGATCTTGCAATCGACGATGGTGCCCTCGATGCCCGGCGGGCAGTAGAGCGAGGCGTCCTTCACATCGCCGGCCTTTTCGCCGAAGATGGCGCGCAGCAGTTTTTCTTCGGGAGTGAGCTGGGTTTCGCCCTTGGGCGTCACCTTGCCCACCAGAATGTCGCCCGGCTTCACGGTGGCGCCGATGCGGATCACACCGCTTTCGTCCAAGTTCCGCAGGAAGGAGTCGGCGATGTTGGGGATGTCGCGAGTGATTTCCTCCGGCCCCAGCTTAGTGTCGCGAGCTTCGATTTCGAACTCCTCGATGTGGATGGAGGTGTAGTAGTCTTCCTTGACCAGTTTTTCGCTGACCAGGATGGCGTCCTCGAAGTTGTAGCCGCGCCAGGGCATGAAGGCCACCAGCACATTGCGCCCGAGGGCCAGTTCGCCCAGATCCGTGCAAGGGCCGTCGGCCAGCACGGTGGCCTTTTGGACTCTTTGCCCCACACGCACAATGGGTTTCTGGTTGATGCAGGTGTTCTGGTTGGAGCGTTTGAACTTGGTGAGCTGGTAGATATCGGCGCCCACTTCGCGCGAGAGCTGGCCTTCATGGGCCGCGCCTTCCACGCGCACGATGATGCGTTCGGAGTCGACCGAATCGACCACGCCGGAACGCTTGCAGAGGACCACGGCGCCGGAATCGCGGGCGGTCACCTTCTCCATGCCGGTGCCCACATAGGGGGCGTCGGCGCGGAGCAGCGGCACGGCCTGGCGCTGCATGTTCGAACCCATGAGAGCGCGGTTGGCGTCGTCGTTCTCGAGGAACGGAATCAAGCTGGCGGCCACGGAGACGAGCTGTTTCGGGCTGACGTCGATGTACTCGATTTCATCTCTCGGCTTGAGGACAAAGTTTCCGGCCTGGCGCGCGTTGGAGAGGTCGGGAACAATGCGGCCCTTCTCATCCAATTCCACGTTCGCCTGAGCGATGAGGTACTTGTCTTCTTCCCATGCCGACAGGTACTCGCAGTGAGCTTCAAATTCGGCGGGCTGTTTCTTGGCGCCCAGTTTGCGGTTGGCTTCTTCGGCTTCGAAGCGGCGCAGGATATCGCCGACCTTGAAGTTGGTGTCGCCGGGATTGAGAATCCGAACCTCATCCCGCACTGTGCCTTTTTCGACCTTACGGTACGGGCTCTCGATGAAGCCGTATTCGTTGATCCGGGCAAAACAGGAGAGCGACGAGATCAGCCCGATGTTGGGGCCTTCCGGCGTTTCGATGGGGCAGATGCGGCCGTAGTGGGTCGGATGCACGTCGCGGACTTCGAACCCGGCTCGTTCGCGCGAAAGACCGCCTGGCCCCAGGGCCGACAGGCGCCGCTTGTGGGTAATTTCCGACAGCGGGTTGGTCTGATCCATGAATTGCGAGAGCTGGCTGGACCCGAAGAATTCGCGGATGGCGGCCATCACCGGCTTGGCGTTGACCAGGTCGTGCGGCATGGCGGTCGACATTTCCTGGTAGACCGACATCTTCTCTTTGATGGCGCGCTCCATGCGCACCAGACCGATGCGGAACTGGTTCTCGAGCAGTTCGCCGACCGCGCGCACGCGGCGGTTGCCGAGGTGGTCGATATCGTCCACCGCGCCGATGCCTCTGCGGAGCTTCAGCAGGTATTTGATGGTGTCGCGGAAATCGTCCTGGTCGAGCGTACGGCGGTCCATCGGGCTCTTGTTCTTGCCATCCGCGAGCCAGCCGGCGGGAGCGAATTCCGCGTTGTCGTGCAGCTTGATGTTGAACTTCATGCGGCCGACGCGCGAGAAATCGTACTTGCGGGCGTCGAAGAACATGCCCTGAAATAACTGGGTGGCGGTATCGAGCGTGGGGGGATCGCCGGGGCGCAGCTTGCGGTAGATTTCGATTAGCGCCTCGTTCTGGGTTTTGACGGCGCTGTCTTTCCGGATGGTGGACGAAATCACAGTGCCGACGTCGTCGCGCTCGGGAAAGAAGATCTCGAATTCCTCGATGCCCGCATCCATCAACTTGGTGAGGGCGGTCGGGGTCAATTCGCTGTTGGCATCGATCAGCACTTCGCCGGTTGACATGTCGACCACGTCAGCCACGACGTAGGCGCCTTCGAGGTCATTGGAGGCGACTTCGACCTGCTGGATTTTGGCCTTCTGCACTTCCTTAAACAGGGAAGGCGTGATCTTCTTGCCCTGCCCCACGATGGTCTCGTTCTTGGTGCCGATGGCGTGGGACAGTTTCAAGCCGACCAAGCTCTCATCCACGGCCCAGAGGAGTTTTTTGTCCTTGAGGGTGATTTTGCTGACGCGGTAGAAGGCGCGGAGGATCTGCTCGTCGGTCTTATAGCCCAAGGCGCGGAGGAAGACGGAGCCGTAGAATTTGCGTTTCCGGTCGATCCGGACGTACAGCAGGTTCTTGAGATCGTACTCGAATTCAACCCAGCTTCCACGATACGGAATGATCTTGCCGAGGAAGTAGCCCTGCGCCGGCACGCGCTCGAAGAATACGCCGGGGGAGCGGTGCAACTGAGAAACGATGACGCGTTCGGTGCCGTTGATGATGAAAGTTCCGTTGTCGGTCATCAACGGGATTTCGCCGAAGAAGACTTCCTGTTCCTTGATGTCGCGGACGCTTTTCTTTTGCGTTTCCGGATCTTTGGCGTAGACGGTGAGCCGGATGGTGACCTTGAGGGGCGCCGCATAAGTCATGCCGCGCTCCTGGCACTCGAGCATGTCGTATTTCAACTGCAGGCCGACTGGGTCGCCGCATTTGTTGCAGAAGGTGACCACGTTCTTATTGAAGGTGCCGCAGTGCTGGCACAGAATGTCGCCGGCATGGAACGGATCGGTGCGGATGGTAGCGCCGCAACTCCGGCAGGTGGAGCGCAGATGGTGCAGTCCCTTGAGGTTGCCGCACTTGCATTCCCAGTTTCCGATGGAATAGTCGACGAATTCCAGATCGCTGACGCCGCGGAAATCGGAGATGGGAAACACCGAGTTGAATACGGTTTGCAGCCCGATGTCCTCGCGCTCATTAGGGAGCAGGTTCATCTGCAGAAACCGCTCATACGATTTCTTCTGCACCTCGATCAGGTTGGGAATCGGGATCGAGGTCTTGATTTTAGAAAAATCGACTCGCTCGGGGGCCGCGCCGTTGTGTTGAATATCCATTCTTCTACTCCTGAGGGCCGAACAGCCAAAGCCAAGAAACTGCGCTTACCAGCACAAAGCCAACGGCGCCGCGGGAGGAGAAACCTCCTGCAGCGCCGAATGAGGATCGAGGGGCAGACCTCGAACAGGTTCCGGAGAACTGTGCGCGATGAAGATCAGATTTGTGGAATTAGAGACCTCAAAATCCAGAACGTTCGCTTGGGCAACGAAAACGGGCAGAGATCTCCTCTCTGCAGTTTCGCGGGAACTGCAATTGAAGTACCAGGATTCGGAGATCACAGTCACCAATGGGGATCGAATCCGGCTGAATCCAACGCCCAACTACCTAGTCTAACAAGGCCTTACGGCCTCCGTCAAACCCCACAAAAAACTCTTGGGGCGGGGTCCGAAGGGCACCCTCCAGCCGTCCGCCACCTGCACCCTATTTCACTTCGACGGTAGCGCCGGCGTCGACAAACTTCTTCTTGATGGTCTCGGCTTCTTCCTTGCTGACGCCTTCCTTGACCGGCTTGGGGGCGCCGTCGACCAAGTCTTTGGCTTCCTTCAGCCCGAGACTGGTGACCTCGCGTACCGCCTTGATCACGTTGATCTTATTCGATCCGGCTCCGGTGAGGATCACGGTGAATTCGGTCTTTTCTTCGGCCGCCGGCGCTGCCGCCGCCGCCGCACCGCCCGCCACCATCACAGGAGCGGCCGCTGCCGCCGAAACTCCCAGCTTCTCCTCCAGCATTTTGACCAACTGGGAGGCCTCCAGCAGCGTCAGGCCCTGGATCTGATCCGCAATTGCGTTAATGTCCGCCATTTCTCAACTCCTTCGTATTCAAAAAATCATTGCGCCCCGGCCTTCGGTCCGGTCACGCCTGAAACTTGTTCTCTTTCACGCCTTGATCCACGACTACCGCCAGGTTCCGGCCGACGGCGTTCATGACCGTCACCAGGCGCTGCGCCGGCGCATTGATCAGGAACAGCAGCTTGGAGAAGATCTGCTCCTTGGACGGCATGGTGGCCAGATCGTTGATCGCCTTGATGTCGATCACCCGGCCTTCCACCAACCCGGCTTTGAACGTGAAACTCGGATTGTTCTTGGCGTAGGCGGTCAGCGCCTTGGCCAGAGCCACCGGATCTTTGGTCGTGTAGGCCAGCGAAGTCATCCCGCGCAGCCCTTTCAACACCTGCTCGGCGGCGGTTCCTTCCGAAGCCCTCTCGGCCAGATTGTTTTTGATGACCCGGTATTTACCGCCAGCGCCGCGGACCACCTTACGCAGTTCGAAGTCCTGTTCGACGCGCAACTTCTCATAGCCGGTCACGAACAGGTTCTTGGATCGCTCCAAATCCTGACGTAGAGCTTCAATATCTTTTTGCTTGTCGTCCTTGCTTTTCATGAAAACACCTGTCGGTCTAGGCTGTCGCCTTCACGCTGAACGGGGCCGTATCGATGGCCACGCCCGGGCTCATGGTGGAACAGAGAGTCGCGCTCCTGACGTACTTGCCTTTGGCCACCGCCGGCTTGGCCTTAATCACCGCCGAGATCAGGCTGGCCGCATTTTCGACGAGTTTGTCGGCCTCAAAGCTGATCTTGCCGACCGGGGCGTGGATGATCCCCGTCTTGTCGACACGGAACTCCACCTTGCCGGCTTTGACCTCTTTGACGGCCTGGGCCACATTCTGGGTAACGGTGCCCGTCTTCGGATTCGGCATCAGGCCGCGCGGGCCAAGAATTTTGCCGAGCTTGCCGACCGATCGCATCATGTCCGGGGTGGCGATCATGGCGTCGAAATCGGTCCAGCTCTCCGATTGAATCTTGTTGACCATGTCCTCGCCGCCCACAAAGTCGGCGCCGGCGTCCATGGCTTCCTTCTGCTTGTCGCCGCTGGCGATGACAAGCACTTTCTTCGATTTGCCGAGCCCGTTGGGCATCAGGACGGTGCCGCGAACCATCTGGTCAGCGTGTTTGGGGTCGACACCCAGCCGCATGTGAACTTCCACGGTTTCGTCGAACTTGGCGAACTTGATCTTCTTCAGCAGAGGGACCGCCTCTTCGAGCAAATACTCGCGGGTCTCCACCTGCTTTTTTGCGGATTGATAGTGTTTACCGGGTTGGCGTGCCATGTTACCTCATTGGTGCAAGCGGTCCGTCCCAAAAAAGGCAAACGAACCTCCCACTGGGCAATGTTCTTAAGGGACAGCAAGAAGTGTACCAAACCGGGAGAAGCGCTGTCTACTCCCAAAGTAAGGCGGCCGGCGCCGGCCTGAGGGGATTCGAGGGGAGCGGATGGGCTGGCGTCACTCTAACGATCCCGAAGCCACCGCCACCGGCTCCACCGCGGCCTGCCGGACCAGAACCAGGTAGGCGCCCACGCCCAATAACAGCACGACCCAGATGGCTTGCATGGGAGCAGTGTAGCTGCCCGTGACCTGCTTCAGCCAGCCTGTCAGGATGGGCGCGACAATTCCGGCCAAATTCAACGCCGTGTTCTGCAAGCCGGCCACGCGTCCGGCCGCCTGGCGGGAAACGAGCGTTTGCGTCAAGGCCCAATAATTCGCGGTGGCGAGTCCGAGGCCGGCCATCGAGAAGATGGCGAAGAACACCGCCAGATGGTTGGACTCGGCCAGAGCCCCAAACACTTCGGTGGAAGCGGCAAGCAGGCCGGCGATGGTGAACCATCGGCGTGTGGCAGCGGCGTCGGCGCCGCGGGCGATGCACCAGTCTGCGGCCGCGCCCGCCAGGATGGCCACCACGCCGGTGCCGGCGAAGGTAAACATGGTGTAGATCCCCATGGAGTCGAGCGACAGGTTTCGGCGCTCCACGAAATAGGCCGGGAGCCAGGTAATGGAAAAGAAGAGAAAGTAGTTGTAACAGAATGTGCCGATGAGGGTTCCCCAGATGATCCGGGACCGCAATAAAGCGGCCAGGGAGATGGGCGGGGCTGGCCCCGCCGTCCGTCTGGGCGGGCGAACGCCTTCTTCAGCCAGCCACATCCAGGGCAGCAGCCAGATTAGCCCACCCAAACCGATCACCTGGAACATGCTGCGCCAACCGTAATGACTCACTAACCAGGCAGCCAGCGGCGCAGCGATGGCGGGCCCCCACTTGGTGCCGGAGACGAAAATGCCGGCCGCCAAGCCTCGTCGTTCCTCGTCCACGTTGCGGTGGATCCAACTGAGCCCGGCTGGAAAAACCACGGCCTCGCCGACTCCCAAGAGCAGCCTCATCGCGATCAACTGCCACAGCAGAGTGGCCGCCGAGGTGGCCGCGCTCATCCCGCACCACAGGAGCAGTGCCAGTGTAATGGGGCGCTTTACACCGAAGCGGTCGACCACAAGCCCGGCCGGAATCTGCAGCAGGGTATAACTCCAGAAGAAGGCGGAGTTGAGCAGGCCGCGCTGCGCATCGGTGAGCTGAAAGTACTGCTTGAAGTCCGCCGCGGCCAACGCCACCGAGAGATTGGTGCGGTCGACGTAGGCGATCACCAGTCCGGCCGCCAAGAGAAATACGGTCAGCCACCGGCGCATGGAGTCAGTCTAGTCTAAAATGGGAGCAGACGTATTTCCGGGAACCTTGCGGGAGTTCGCTTCCATCTAACGCTTCATGACCGTGCGCCACCGTTTTTGGGCCTACTCAAGTCCTTTCGTGTTGGTGGTCGGAGTGTGTTTCGCGCAAGACCAGGCGCCGGCACCACCGCCGGGGGCCGAATTGACACCGCCGGCGGCCGAATCCGCACAGCCAGCGGCTCCCGCGGAGAATTCAACCCGGCCGGCCTTAAGGCAGCAGCCCAAGCGCATCCTCGGCATCATGCCGAATTACCGCGCCGTCAGCGCCGGGGCGATTGCGCCGCCGCCGACCGCAAAACAGGCGTTTAAAATCGCGACGCAGAACAGCTTTGACCGCTCGTCTTTCCTCTTTGTGGGCGTCACTTCGTTGATGGCCTGGGGAGTGGAGTGGCCGCACGCAAAGCCCTCGCATCCGGCACTTGGCAGTGGGCTGATCGGTTATTCCCGGTACTATTGGCGAGGATTCCTCGACAAAACCGACGGCAATTATTTGGTGATTTTCGCGCTGCCCACCATCCTCCATGAAGACGAGCGCTATTACGCCAAGGGCGAGGGAGGGGCCCTTAAGCGCGCGATTTATGCAGCCTCCCGCATCCTCATCACTCCCGACTACCACGGGCACGCCACCTTCAATGCCGCTGAGGTCTTCGGCCGCGGGATGGCGCAAGGCATTTCGGCCAGCTACTACCCGAGCGCGGACCGTACCCTCGGCGCCCTAGCCGTAAAATACGGATATGCCATGAGCCGCGATGCGCTGACCAACGTCTTCCGCGAGTTCTGGCCCGATATCTCGGCTCACGTTCTGCACCGCCATCACCCATCCGATAACACTCCCTAGTTCCCAAAAATTTACTTCGGCGGTTCGACACGATCCGGAAGAACATGCGCTATCTTTCCTGCAGTGAGTAACCAGCGGCGCCGCCCCTGCCATCTATACGTCTACATGTATTTGCGCCATTGCCTCCTGGCCCTGATTTTGCTTGTACCGGGCGCCTTCGCTCAAGAAAACTCCGCGGCGAACCCGCCGCCGGAGGACAAGCGGGCTTTCGGGTTTATTCCAAACAATCGCACCACCGAGGCTTCCCTGCCCTTTATGGCGATCACCGCGCGGTACAAGATGACCATCGCAGTGAAGGATTCGTTCGCAGTGCCGCTGGGTTTGACCTCCGGGCTTTTCGCCGGTTTATACCAGATGGAGGATCGGAACCCCTCGTTCGGTCAAGGGATGGCAGGATACTCACGACGCCTCGCCACATCCTACGGCGACCAGGTGATCTCCAACATGATGACGGAGGGCGTCATGCCCAGCCTGCTGCATGAGGATCCCCGGTATTTCCGAATGAGCCGCGGTTCCAAAGGGAGGCGGCTGCTGTCCGCCTTCGGCCAGATTCTGGTCACGCGGACCGACTCCGGACGCCGCACCTTCAATTTCGCGGAATGGGGCGGCAACGCGGTTGCGACGGCCGTTTCGAATGCCTGGTATCCGGACACGCGCACGGCCTCCGAGAACCTCGAGAAGCTGGTAGTTCAGTGCGCTGCCGACGGCCTCTCGAATGTGCTCAAGGAATTCTGGCCCGACGTGAAACACCACTTTCAGAAGAAGCGCGAAGCGGCGCGTTAATTGGCGCGTTACTCCTTTTCCCCGACGCCTTCCAGGACGCAGATATCGTCGAGATTCCGGTATTTCTCGGCGTAGTCGAGGCCGTACCCCACGACGAACTGATCCGGAATCTGAAACCCGACATAAGACACCGGCACGGGCCGCAGCCGCCGCTCGGGCTTATCCAAGAGAGCGGCGATGCGCAGTGACTTCGGCTTGCGCTGCTCCAGCATGTGGATCAGGTAATTCAGCGTGATGCCGCTGTCGACGATGTCTTCGACCACCAGCACGTCGGCGCCCTCAAGCGAAATATCCAGGTCCTTGGTTACTTTCACCTCACCCGAGCTGCTCTTGCCTTTTCCGTACGTGGAGATGCCCATGAAATCCACGAACACGTCGCGCTTCATGGCGCGCGCCAGATCGGTGAGGAAGAAGCAGGCGCCTTTGAGAATGCAGATGAAGTGCAGATTGCCGGCGGGATAATCGCGCGAGATGGTCTCGCCCATCTCACGGATGCGCGCCTGGATTTTTGCGGAGGAAAGCAAGACCCTCAGTTTTGGATCGGTCATGGAGTCTACCCATTATCACCAGAAATGGGCCTAACGAGGTTTCAACGGAGCCGGCCGGCCGAACTTCGCTTCATCCACCGGCACATTGGTCTGGATTTCACGAAGAAGGATCGAATCGCGTCCATCGAGCCAGGCATAGGTAATCTGAAACGGCAGCGTGATTCCGTTGACGGCGCGGTAGTCGGCATAGTCGATTTGGGTGGGAACGCGGCCAATGGGGGAATTTCCATAACGCAATTCCCGCAACAGCAGACCCGTCTGGCGGTCGAAATACAAGGTGACCAGCAGGCCCCGCGGCCCGGTCCCCTGCACCACGTTGACACTGTGGTTCTTGCCGGACTCCGCGTCCTTCTGGAGCGACGTCTGGCTGTCGGGCCCCGGGAGATCCGCAATTGAGGTTGGCGGGCCGGTTTTCAAATTGGTGAGAATGCGCTGGATCTGACCGGGAAAGGAGAGTTGCGCGTCGAACCGTGCTCCGTCCAGGTCGCCGCCGCTCAACTGATATTCTCCGAGGACATTGAGCGGGGTCCTCACCCAGCCGGCGCGGCCGTCGTAGGTTCGGATCTGATCTCCGCGGCCGGTCTGTTGCTTGAACAGGATGATGGTGGCGCGTTTGTCGGGAGCTTTCGCCACAATTTCAACATCGCCGCCACCGCCGAATCCACCGAACCCCACGCTGGTCCCCTTGCCCACAAAACTGGTGAGCCCGGCCAAACGCGTGGCCCCGCCGGACGCTTCCATATATTTGTCGAGGATCGACTGCGGCGAGGGAAGTCCAGGAGTCTGGACGAGGACATCATCGGGGTCCAAACTGGGCATGCCATAGATAGTCTCCATGAGGGGCGTGACCAGCGGGCGATCGCGATTGCGGTGGCATGTCCAGCAGGTGACCATCTGGCGCGCGCCGAAGTTGTCCTTGTTGATGGTGGCCACCATGGTCACCATGCGGCGGGCCGTCCGCTTTCGCGGCGTGTCGGCGGCCCAGTCGACCTTGTCGGTGCCCGCATTGGCATGGCAATCCGAGCAATCGAACTGCAGGGCGGCCGTCATGATCCCCATGGTCTCCATGAAATCGTCCACGGAAATTCCCTTAAGGGCCTGAACGTTCTTGAAGACCTGTTCCGCCAGAAGGGGCTGCTCGGGAGCCGGCTGGGCGGCGGCAAACCCCGCGCCCATGAGCCCGGCCGCCACCATGGCCGCACTCTCGACGATCCTGCGCCGGAACCACCTTGTCTTTCGTTCGCTTGGCCTCATGTGTTCGGTAGTCCCTTCTATGAACCGATGGAAGCTCGACCCGTTTATTATAGCCACTTCTTTTTTGGGACAAGCCGGTGCGCCCCCGGCGCAAGACAGGCGGCTGAGGCAAACACCACGGGGCACAACCCTTGTAGACAGGAGGCAGTCGAAGAAGAGTTTAGGCCGGAGACATACGGATCACCCGGTACGCTCTCGAGAGCGCACGGCCGGCCGGAGAGCTTTGCGAGGGTTGCTGGAGCGGTCAAATCGACACCGGCCAAACGGAGCGTCGAGCCGGTCGTTCGTGAAGACCGTGCTGGACCGCTCCGTGGACCGACGTCCGTTTATTCGCCCGGCACCATCAGATGGGCGGTCGTCGTGCCGGCATTCATGATCCAAACACCACCTTTGGTGCCGGACTCGGGCAGGCCGGTGGTCTGCGCGGTGGCGCCGGGGACGGCGATGGTCATGTGGGTTCGAGCGTGATCCTTGTCGGCGCCCATCAGGTGATACCAGACCGATCCGTACTCGGGTTTCACGCGGGTTCCGTCCTTTTCCGCGGCATCGAGCATGGCTTGTTTCTGGGCGCCCATGGCCTCAAACTTCAGATTTTGGGCGGCCCGGGGCAAGTTGCCCAGGTTGGTGCACTCAATTGAAAATGCCTGCTGTCCAGGAAGGCCCGAGCGATCGTAGCAGACGAGATTGTTGGTCCCCTTTTTCACCGTGTCGTAGGTGTAGTCAGACTTCCATTTAACGACCGTCGCTGCATCGCGCAGACGGGCGGGTGCGGCAGACAGCGCCTTGTCGATTTCCTCAGATGACTGTGCGAACGCGCCGGCCGATAGGGCCAATACTCCAACAGTCAGGATCCAGCGTTTCATTTCGGTGACCTCCAGTTGACCTGTCCAGAATTCCCCGCCGCGAGAGCAGCAAGGCAAGATTACACTATATCGTATCTTGGCCCCGGGGTCCGCAAGTGTAACAATGTAACAAGTGGAGGCGGCCTGCCAGCCCGTGGCGGCGGGAAGCGGCGATGCGGGCGGAGCCGGCCCCCGTTACGCCCGATCTTGATATTCTGGAACGCGGAAGCTGGAGGGGTTTCATGAAATTGACGGGAATGCTCACGATCACGCTGGCGTTCGGTGCAGCGGCGGCCTGGTGCCAGATTCAGCCTCCGACCGGACAGCGGTCGGGGCCTGGCGTGCAGGCCGGACAAGACGCTCGAGAACCGGAGGTGCTGAAGGCGTGCAAGACGCCGCCGCCGGCGCGAGGCGGGCGTGGCGGGCCGAGACGAGGAGCGGGGCGAGCCCCTGCGGCGGCCGGTCCGCGGCCATACACGGTGATGGAGATTCCCGGCGTCATCGCCGCTGGGCAGCAATGGAAAGAGATCTGGGAAGTGGACGGCAACAATGCCGACGGCATCATCGGCACCAAAGATGGCGGGCTGTTGATCGCGCAGAACGACAAAAGCGAGGTCGTGAAGCTCGATCGGAACGGGAAAGTCTCAGTGGCGTATCGCGGAACGAATACGGGCGGCGCGCTGGCGATGAACGCGAAAGGGGCCCTGTTCCTGGTGAACCGGGGGCTCAACCCATCGATCGAGGAACTGGCGCCCAAGCGCAAGACCCTGGCCAACCGGTACAACGACGACCCCCTGGATTGCCTGGGCGGGGTGATGAACGACTTGACGGCCGACAGCAAGGGCGGCGTGTACTTCACCAACACCGGCGGCGGGAGCGGCCTGTTCTACACCGACGCGAAAGGCAAGATCACGCAGTACGGCGAGAAACTGGGGACCAACGGAATCGTCCTGAGCGCCGACGAAAAGCATCTGTTCGTGACCAACGGAGCGACGGTGGCGGAGTTCGACGTGGAGAAGGACGGCTCGCTCACCAACCAGCGCGAATTCGGGAAGCTGGAGGGCGGCAGCGGGGGCGACGGCAGCACGTTCGACTCGGCCGGACGCCTCTACGTGACTACCAATGCCGGGGTGCAGGTGCTTGGGCCGGACGGCAAGTATCTGGGGCTGATCCCGACGCCGCGCGGGGTCATCAGCGTGGCGTTCAGCGGGCCGGATAGCAAGACGCTCTACACCGTATCCCGGGAAGGCGACAAGGACTGGATCATCGGAATTCCGACGATCGCGCAGGGCGCGAAAGGGCGCGGGAAGTAGGGCCTCCAACCCCGGCTGCCGCGCCAGCGATGGCGCGAGTTTCTCCTCGATAGGCCGTCCGGCTACTTCGACGGGAGCGGTACGTGCACTGCTCCCGCAGAGCCGCTGGTATTGTCGCGGACAATGGCGCGAAGGTAGACCGGCTGATTCCCGGTATCGATCGTATTGCTGACGATCAATCCGGATCTCTGAGCCTGATGGAACTGGTCGTCGGTTAGATTCAGTTTGTACACCTTCACCGCTCCGGTCGCGCCCATCGTCCCATTGATTGACAATCCCATTTCAAAAGTGCCGGTCCAGCGGTCCGCGGCGTGCTGCAGCGTCAGATCGTTCAAGTTCACCGACACGTCGACCTTCTGAGACCCGGGGTGGGCTGGGTCGGGCTGCGCAGCGGCCACGAGGGCGATGGCGGTGGCTTCGAGCGGATCGGCCGCCAGTTGGGGAATCGGGGGCGTCTGCAGCCGCAGGTCTTCCTTGGCGGCCAGGTACTTCTTGCGAAATCGCAGGGTCGCTCCCGAGGCTTTCACCTTGACTCCAAAATCGTGAGCCTTGCCGTCGAGCTTGGTGGGATAAAACCCCAGGCTGTATGTCAGATCGCCATCGGCGATCACGTCGTTCACCTTCGAGGCAATCTCGTTGAGGTTGTAGAAGGCCAGCCCGCCAGTAGTGTGCGCGACGTCTTCCATGGTGGAATTATCCGAGAGCGTGCCCGAATCCTGGGCGATCGACGCATTGGCCCCAGTCAACAACTGGCCCTCCTGGACCTGGGCCTGATCGGTGTTGGAGGTGGTGTTGTCTTTGTAGCCTTTGCCGACACCCCCGGGGTTCAAGGAGTAGAGCGCGACATCCTCATCCAGCAGCGTCTCGGTAAAGGCGTTGAGTTCCTTGACCAATTCTTCACGCCGGTTGACGTCAGCGCCAAACGTGAGGGGGAAGGTACGGGTGATCCAGGCGATGCTCTTGCGTCCTGGCAACCCGGCCAGATGGCGGGTGATGGACTGAAAAGCGCGAGTGGTGGTGGCTACGCGGAACAGCATATCGATACCCTGCTCCGGCTGCAGCGCGTCCTCCAGGGCTTTTTGCATGGTCTGGTCGGCGGGGTTGGCCGGGGGTGGTTGCGGGGGCGCCGCGCTCAAGCGCTCCGCGGCATGAATGAGCGAAGCCGGATCTTCGGTGAAGTCGTGGACCACAGCGAGCGACCGTCCCAACGAGTAGAACGCGAAAGTGGCGGTTTCCGGGAGCTTACTCAAGGCGGCCAGCACTTGCTTCCGGACAAAAGCCTGGTCTGCGGCCGGAGTATTCAGCCGATCGTACAGGACCACGGTGGCGGCCTGAATCGGCAGGCCCTGACGCGTCACCTTGTTGTTCCCGACCAGCGGGGAGAGAGGCGACGGTTTGGCGCTGGGGTCCCGGGCCTCGGTAGGGGCGAAGATTGCGATGGTTTGCGGCTTCCCTTTGTCCTGGAGAGTGAAATCATCCTTCGTCAAACCCGAGACGGGCCCCGTCTTGTTCCGGACGAGCACATCGACGATCACAGCCCGCTCTCCGGGGTGAGGATCCGACGGCGCCGATGGCGCCTGCGCGCCGGCGATTCCGGCAATACTCAGCATCGCGATTAGTTTGGTCATCGGTTACCCTGAGGAAGAAATCTTACTCTACGTCGATAAATTCTATCATTTCTATTCAGCAGCACAGGGGGAGGCCAAACGATCAGCTGGTAGCGACAGCGGTTTTGCGAGACCGGAGGCGGCCAGCACAGCATGGGGAAGTAGGGGCAGGGGGAGCCGGGCGGAGTCCGCCATTCGCCGCCGAAAAAGGACTGCTATTCATGCCGCAGAGCGGTCACCGGATCGAGGCGCACGGCGCGGCGCGCCGGGATCAGGCACCCGAGCACGGCCGCCAAAACCAAGACGACCGATGACGCGATCAGCGCGATCGGATCATCTGGCGAAACGCGGATCAGCTCGGCTCTGAGGACTCGATTGACGGCCAAAGACGCGGCCAACCCGATGGTCAACCCCACGCCTAGCGGAAATATTGCCTGCCGGAATACGAGTCTCAGTACATCGGGCGCCGTTGCGCCCAGCGCCATCCGAATTCCAATTTCCTGCGCTCGCTGGGAGACTGAATGCGCGATGACTGTATAGAGGCCCACCGATGCCAGCAGGAGCGCGATCGCGGCAAAGATCAGGAAGAGCGTTCCGTAGAACCGGTTGTCGCAAAACTGCTCCAGACGTTCCGTCAGCGGGAAGGGGCCGTAGACAGGCAGGTCCGAATCGAGCGTGACCACTTCGTGCCGGAAGGCGGTTCCCAGGCTGGCGGGCGGGACGTGAGTTCGCACGAAGACCCACATGCCGCCTCCCGGTTCCTGGCGGTAGGGCAGATACACCAGCGGCTGGAACTCTTGCCGGGTTTGGTCATTCTGAATGATGTTCGAAACGACGCCCACTACTGTCCTCCACGGTTGCGGCGCGGTTCCGTTGAACAGGCGGAGACGTTTCCCGAGAGCATCCTCTCCCGGCCAGAAGCTGGCCGCAAAACGCTGATTGACAATCGCCACGGGAGGGGATGAAGCGAAGTCCGTATCGTTGAAGTCCCGGCCCGAAAGTACGGTCGCGCCCAGGGTTCGGAAGTACGCCGGACTCACTTTCAGCGCCAGCAGCTTCGACCGGCGAAAATTCTTATCCTCGTATGCCGGACCACCGGCAATCTCGTAGGGCACGCGGCGTGTGTTCCATGAGGGAAGAACTTCGGCCATGGCCACCGACTCCACGCCGGGCATCGCATCCAGGCCGGTGACGAGACGGTCGAAGAGGGAAATTCTCTGCTCCGGGCGGGGATACCGGGCGGGCGGGAGATCGACCGACCCGGCGAGCACGTTGGCGGTGGTGACTCCGAGATCCGCGGCGCGGATTTTCAGAAAACTACGGATCATGACCCCGGCTCCGGCCAGCAGCACGACGGCAAGCGCCATTTCTCCGGTCACGAGAACGGCGGAGAGATGCTTTCCGCGCGCTCCGCCGGTGGCTGCGCGGCCGCCGTCCTTCAACGCGGCATTCAGATCGAACTTGGAGAGCCGAAGCGCCGGGACCAGCCCGAACAGGATTCCGGTTCCGATGGAGATGGCGATGAGATAGCCCAGGACGCGACGGTCCATGGCGTAGTCGACGATCAGCCAGGACGATTTATGAATCATCGCGCGAGCGTAAGCTTGCACACCCCATTGAGCGATCCACCAGCCGAAAAAGCCGCCAAGCCCCGATAGCATGACGCTCTCGATCAGCAGTTGCCTGGTGATGCGCCAGCGGCCGGCTCCGAGTGCGATCCGGGCCGAGATTTCGCGCGCCCGGCCGATGGCCCGCGCCAGCATCAGATTCGCCAGATTGGCGCAGGCGATCAAGAGCACAAAGCCCACCGCGCCCCACATGGATCCGTAGACCCTGGCGGCGCTGGCGCCGATAAAGAACTGAGCGAAATTCTGTACCGTCAGATGGAAGCGCTGGTCGGTGACCGGGTATTCGGTCTCCAGCCGTTTGATGATCGATTCCACTTCCACGCGCGCGCTTTGCAACGTGACGCCATCGGCGAGGCGCCCGAAGGCGAACCAGGTGTCGGTGTTTCCCCGGTTCATCACTCTCGCGGTCTCGACGAGCGGAACCCACACATCGGTCTTTTGCGGGAACGAGAATCCATCGGGCATGATTCCGATGATGGTGGTCGGTGTGCCATTCATCCGGACTACCCGGCCGACGATGTTCCGTTCGTTTCCATATCGGCGGCCCCAAAACCCGTAGTTCAGGAGGGCCACCGGTTGGGCGCCCGACGCCTGATCCGCGGCCACGAAGTCCCGCCCGAAAATCGGCTTCCGGCCAACCGCTCGGAAGGTATCGGCACTGACTTCGGTCACGTCGATGTTGTCCGGAAATCCGGACTCGTCGACCAGGATCCTCCCGATTCCGTGGGTAATCCCCATCGCCTGGAACGACTGCGCCTGATCCCGAATGTCCTCGAAATCGGGATAGGAGATGCAGCAACCGCCGCCATTCGTGCCGCCAACATTGCTGATATACAGGAGGCGATCATTGGCTTCCACCATCGGGAATCCCTTGAAAAGGACCGCATTCGTCACGGTGAAGACGGTGGCATTGACGCCGATCCCGACGGCAAGCATGGCGATGGCGGTAACCGTGAACCCGGGGCTGCGACGAGCGGCGCGAGTGGCATAACGGACATCCTGGACGATGCCGTCCAGCCGAACGATGCCGCGGGATTCGCGATGCAATTCCCTGGAAGGCTCGATGCCGCCCAGCTTGAGGAGAGCGCGGCGGCGGGCTTCCGGCAACGGGACTCCCTGGCGCAGCTCGTCTTGGGTGGCCAGCTCGATGTGGACTGCCAGTTCCTCATCAAATTCGCGGTCGAGCTCCTGCTTGCGAAAGAACGCGAGCAGACGGGCCCAGGTCCGGCGAAATCGGGTCATCCCGTTACTCATGCCTCAGGGCCAACATCGGATTTCCGTTCGCTGCCCGTCGAGACGGAAAATAGGCCGCCAGGTAGGCCGCCCCGGCCAGCACCAGAGCCGCGATCGCGATGCTCAGGGGATCGTTCGGCCTGGTTCCGTAAGTGAAGCTCTTGTTCCAGCCGGGCGCGAGAAAGTGGTCCAGGATCGGGCTTACGCTCAACACCAAGCCAACCCCGACGGCCACGCCGGCGGCGGCGACGGACAGGGTCTCGCGCAGGACCATCCATGCGATGGCGCGGGGCCGAGCTCCCAAGGCCATGCGGATGCCGATTTCACTGGTCCGCCGCGCGACCGCGTAGGCCATCACGCCGTAGATGCCGATGATCGCGAGGACCAAGGCCAGCGCGCCGAAGACCACCGCCAGCGAGGCCATCAATCGTTCCTGGGCCAGGGCGTCGTCGGCTTGTTGCACTCCCGTACGCACATCGGCCATTGCCAGGTTCGAATCGACGGAGGGCACCACGCGGCGAATTTGTCTGACGACGCCGGCCAGCGGACCCGCAATCTTGAGTTCAAAATCGACACGGCCAACACCCGAAGACTGGATCCAGGCGCTGTAGAAAGCAGAGCGGATGGGGTCGCGCAAGTGCTCGAAGCGCCAGTCGGCACACACTCCGACGATCTGATACGTCACATCGCCGGAGTCTTTGAAGGTTTGGCCGAGGGGATTCTGGTCACTATAGAAATGGCGAGCGAACTCCCGGTTGACCACCACCGCCTGAAGAGCATTGCGATGGCTGTCTCGTTCCTCAATCGCCCGCCCCTGCAGAATGGGGATTCCCATGGTTTGGAAGAAGTGGCTTCCGACAACCGTAACTCGCACATAGGCATCGAAGGTGCGATCCCCCTTCTGGTTTTGCCCGGCGATCGCGGTGCCCGCACGGCTGGCGGAGAACGCGGCGGATTGAACGCCGGGTATTGCACTGAGATTCTTCTGCAGTCCGGTAAGCAAGACGCCCATACTCTCCGCCGGGTCCCACAAGCGCGGAGGATCGAGACTAAACAGCAACAAGCCGTCGGGCTGGAAGCCGAGCGGTACGTTCTTCAAATTCACGAACGTCTTGACGCAGATTCCAGCGCCCACCAACAGCAGCACGGACAAGGCGACCTGCAACGCCACCAAGAGCCGTCCGATGCGCAGCTTCGAAAGACCGGCGGCGCCACGGGTCCCCTCTTTCAAGGCGTCATGCACCTCCACCCGCCGCGCCTGCCACATAGGCGCCAGACTGAACAGCAAGCCGGTGGTCAGGGTGATCCCGACCGAGACCAGCAGCACCTTTGGATCGAATGCCGTATCGAACGGGCTTGGCCGCCAGGGGGTCGCCAGTAAGGCGGGAATCCCGTTACGAGTCCAATATCCCAAAACCACGCCCACCACGCCGGCGATGGAAGCCAGCAACAAGCCTTCCGCCAGCAACTGCCGGGCGATCCGCCCTCTTCCCGCGCCCAGCGCGAGCCTCAGACTGATTTCACGCCGCCGCACGGCGGACTTTGCCAACAGCAAGTTGGCCACGTTGGCGCAGGCGATCAACAGCACCAAGGCGGAGAGAGCAAGCAGCGCCAGCAGCATGCGGTCATACCGGTCCGTCAGATAGTCCACGCCCCGGGCACCCGATTGCAGAATCAAACGCGGGCGTTTCGCGGGGTCTTTCAAAAAGCTGCTCAGCGGGCCGGGGTTGGCATCGACCTGCGGCTGAAAGAGCGCGTCCAACTCGCTCTGCGCGCGTGAGTCCGAGACACCGGGCTTCAAGCGCCCCATGATCGGAAGCGCCCACGCCTTCTCTTCCTCGAGGAACGAACGTTCCGATTGGGCTTTGAAATCCGGGCCGTGCTGGAGATTTCCATAAACCGCCGGAGGAAGATGCAGGGGCGCCCAGATCTCAAAGGCCGCGCCCGGTTCGATTCCCGTAAAATACTCGGGATTTACGCCGATGATGGTGACTGGAACCTGATTCAGGGTGATGGTCTTCCCGATGACCGAAGAGCTGCGCGAGAATCTACTGGTCCAATATTGGTAGTTGATCACCGCCACGGAGCCCGCGGTTGTCGAAACGTCATCCTCGGGTCGGATCGCGCGGCCGATGACGGTGGAAAGCTCCATTCCGTGGTAGAAGTCTCCGGAAACCAGGAAACAATTGACTGGCTCGGCGTTTCCATCCACCACGGCGGTGGCGCGGCCTAATTCCTTGAACCCGAACAGACTCTCGAAGACCGTGTTGTAGCGGAGAAACTCCCGATAGATCCGAGGAGTGAAGTCCGTGTGCATCAATCCGCCATCCGGAGTTTCGCGCTGCTCGTAGATGGTGCCGAAGGCCGGAGAAAGATACCCCAGATTGGGCGCCACCCATCCGCCCCACTGTTCGCGCCAAGTCAGCAGCCGGAGCCTGTCTGGGTGCTTCACGGCGATCGGCCGCAACAGGGTCGATCGATCAGGGTGAAGATGGCCGTACTCGCGCCGATGCCCAGGGCCAGTGACAGGACGACGACCGTGGTGACTCCCGGACTGCGCCGCAGCACCCGCACCGCATACCGCAGATCCTGGAGGATATCGTCCAGCCAGCCGAGGCCTCGCGCTTCCCGATGGACCTCCCTGGTAGATTCGATTCCGCCCAGTTGGATCAGCGCCCGGCGGCGGGCTTCCGGTGACGTCAACCCCTGGCGCAGATGATCTTGAGTGGCCAACTCGAGGTGGGCTGCCAGTTCCTGATCGAAATCGCGGTCAAGCTGCTGCTTGCGGAAGAACGAGAGCAGACGGGCCCAGGCGCGGCGGAGCATGGTCAGCGCAGTCCGCCCTCTCCGCCGGCAAGGACTCGCCCCATGACCGCCGCCAGGCGGAGCCAGTGGGATCTCTCCTGCTTGCCCTGGCGCTTTCCGGCTTTGGTGATGGAGTAGTACTTCGCCTTGCGGTTGTTGTCCGAAACACCCCACGCCGCCGAAATCCATCCGCGCTGCTGCAGACGCACCAATGAGGCGTAGATTGTCCCTTGGTTGAGCAGGACCTGGTCCTGGCTCAACTGCTCAATCCGGCGCGCGATGCCGTAGCCGTGCAGCGGGCCCATGGTTTCCAGGGTCTGAAGCACCATCAGGTCCAGCGTGCCTTGCAGAAGGTCGAGTTTCGAATCGGCCATCAACCCCTACTCCTGTTGGACTACCACATGAGTATGGCACAGGCCCCGCGGCAAGTCCACTACGAAGGAGTTTCGAACACCGGATCACGGGTGGGAAGCGCGCCAAAATCTCGGGCCGGCGGCCCAGACTATTCACCTTGTGAAGTTAGGGCCTGACATCCGCCGCCACGTTGTCGATGAGGCGGGTGGCGCCCAGCCAGACAGCAGCGGCAATGAGCACGGGGCCGGTCACCGTCTCGACTGGCGCCAGTGTGGCGGCGTCGACGACTTCCAGATACTCGACGCGCAGGGGCGGAATCTCTGCGAGAACCTCAAGCGCGGTTTGGCGTACCTCGGAAGCGGAGCGAGACCCAGCGGCCAGGCTCTGGAGCGCGCGTTCGAGCGAGCGGTAAAGGATTGGAGCGGCGGCGCGCTGTTCCGGGGTGAGGCGCGCGTTGCGGGAACTCAGCGCCAGGCCATCGGGCTCGCGGACGGTCGGCACCGGCACGATTTCGATGGGCATGTTCAAGTCGGCCACCATGCGCTGAATGACCGCCAGTTGCTGGGCGTCCTTCTCTCCGAAGTAGGCGCGATCGGGCGCCACGATCTGGAACAGCTTGGCGACTACGGTGGCGACAGCCTGGAAATGGCCGGGGCGGAACGGGCCGCACAGGTGATCGGCGAGACCGGTCACCTCGATTCGCGTGCTCAGAGGAACCGGATACATTTCGGCGGCGGAAGGCGCGAAGACCAGATCGACCCCGCGCGCGGCGCAAAACTCCAGGTCGGCATTCAGGTTGATGGCGTAGGCTTCGAAGTCTTCCCGACGGTCAAACTGAGTGGGGTTCACGAAAATGCTGACCACCCTGAAATCGGCTGGACGGCGGGCCCAATCGATCAACACCCCGTGCCCGGGGTGAAGGGCACCCATGGTGGGAACCAGGGCGATACCGAGGCCCGTACGCCGCGCCTCCGCCACATGACAGCGAGTCTCGGCGATCGTCCGGACGCACGTCATCGGGCCTTATCGGAGACCGCATCCACGCCTTGCCCGGCGGCGGGGAATCGGCCCTGCCGCACGTCATCAATATATTGGCGGGTGGCCTCGGACACCTGCTCGGCGAGGTTGGCATAGCGCTTCACGAAGCTGGGCTGGAACTCGTCGAAGAGGCCGAAGGCATCGTAACTCACCAGAACCTGGCCATCGCAATCGGGGCCTGCGCCGATGCCGATGGTGGGGATCTTGAGCTCGGCCGTAATGGCGGCCGCCACGTCCGGCGGCACGCACTCGAGCACCACGGAGAACGCTCCCGCCTGCTCCAGGATGCGCGCGTCGCGGTACAGCCGCTCCGCCTCCTCCTGAGTCTTCCCCACCACGCGATAGCCGCCGAGCCGGTGGACGGACTGCGGGGTCAGGCCGAGGTGGCCCATGACAGCGATCCCGATCTCACTCAGCCGATGCACACGGTCGGCCACGGGCTCGCCGCCCTCCAACTTCACGGCAGCCGCGCCCCCTTCCTGGATCAAACGGCCGGCGTTGCGGACTGTTTCCTCGACGTTGACCTGGTATGTCAGAAACGGCAGGTCCGACACCACTAGCGCGCGCGACGCACCATGGGCCACCGCACGGGTGTGATGAATCATGGCCTCGAGCGTCACCGGAACGGTGGTTTCATGGCCGAGGATCACGGTGCCGAGGGAGTCTCCGACCAGCAGGACGTCGATGCCAGCGCGGTCGAGGAGCCGCGCCATGGTGGCGTCATAGGCGGTGAGGATCGCGATCTTCTCGCCGAGCGTCTTCTTGCGGATCAGGTCGGGGATCCGGACCCGGTTGGGCGGATGTGGCACGGTTCTCTCTCTTATGGTAGAACGTCCCAAAAGGCCGGTCCTGATGGTTGATCCGGGCATGCTAAGAACCGAGGAGGGTTCGCGCGAGCAACGCGATGACCAGGGCGGCGGCTCCGAGGAACGTGCCGAAGGGGAGTTCGTAGTTGGAGGCGTCCTTTCCCGTAGCGCGAATGTACCCGTAGCCGATCACCGAGCCAGCGATCGACCCCAGCATCAAAGTGAATAACGCACCGCTCAGACCAAGGAAGCTGCCGACCATGGCGATGAGCTTCACGTCGCCCAAGCCCAAGCCTTCGCGGTGGCGCACGCGCTCATAGATCCATCCGCCCAGCCACAGAAAAAACGCCGGGAGTGCCGCACCGAACACGGCTTCGGTGAGCCATTGCGCCCGGCCCGTCAATTCCGCGTGGGTCAAAACGATCAACGCAAAGGAGGGCAGGCTCTCCGGCACGCGCACGAAAATCGCGAACAGGATCCCCAGCACGACGCCGCCTAGGGTCAGTTCGTCGGGCAGAATCAGTTCCTCGAGATCGGAGAAGACCAACCCCACCAGGAGCGCCGAGAACACGCACATCTTGGCGGCGGCAGGCGTCGCTCCCAGCGCGCGGACAAAGTAGAAGAACAACAGCCCGGTGAGCAATTCCACCACCGGATAGCGCAGCGAGATGCGCGCTCTGCAATACCGGCACTTGGCGCCCAATAGCGCGTAACTGACGAGCGGGATATTGTCGTACCAGGCGATGGTCTTCTCGCAGGCGGGACAGTGCGAGCGCGGGCGGACCACGGAAAGATCGCGCGGCCAGCGATAGATGCATACGTTGAGAAAGCTGCCGATCAGCAACCCGAATAAGAGCGCAATCAGGGATGGGATCACGTGAGCACCTGACGATAGACTTCCATGGTACGGCGGACCATGCGGCCGATGGTGAAGTTTTCCTGAACGGATTGACGGGCGGCTAGCCCCAGGCGCGCAGCCAGATCGGGGGAATCGGTGAATTTCCTGATCACTTCGGCAATGGCCGGGGCGGTATTGTCCACCAACAGGCCGTTTTCGCCGTCGCGGATGATCTCCGGCAGGCCGCCGACTCGGCTGGCGATGACCGGGACGCCCGCCGACATGGCCAGCAAGGACGCGGAGCCGAGGCCCTCGCTGTAGGTGATGTAAACGAACAGAGCGGCGTCGCGTAGATCGCCCTCCAGGTCGGTGGTCCAGCGGAGCGGTACGCCCGCGAGGCGAGCCGCTTCTTCCGCGAGCGGAGCGCCCTTTTGAGCGTCGGCGGCGTTGGCCAGAGCCAGCACTGCGGCGCCGTGCGCGGGTTCCAGCAGCGGAACGCCATCATAGACCACGGCGATCTTCTCTTCCGGCACGCCGCCCTGCCGCAAAACCGCCTTGACGAATGCGGAGACCGCGATATAACGCCGGGCGCGCGCGTACTTCCAACGGGACCCCACGGGAAAAGCCACGCGGCGGGCCACGACCAACGGAGCGCTTCCGAGCAAGGCGGCGATGGTATGGCTGCGAGCGTCGTGAGCATGCACCAGGTCGTGCGAGCGCGCCAGCGCGGCAACCCGCGCCGGCCGGAGGATCTCGACCTGACAGCCTCTCTGCCGCGCGGCTTCGAACAAGGGGGTCGCGTCGCGCGCTAACAGAGTGGACGCCACGCCCTCGGCCGCCAGCCCCTCGATCAACCGCAAGACCTGCCACTGGCCTCCGCGCATTTCCTTGCCGGCGTCGAGGTGCAGAATGCGCATCAGCTCATGTTTCTCGTTTTGGAATATTTCAGGAAGGTGTAGAACGCCGCCATGTAGGCGATGATCATGCCTTCCAGCCCGTCCTGAAAGCCCCGCTGAAAGAAGTAGGTTTTGACGAAAGTCCAGGGCGGATCGAGAATCAGACGCCACAGGCCGATCTGGGTCTGGCGCGCAACTAATTCCTGCGCCGCCAGCGTGGTATAGCGGTCCAGGCTCTTCACATGTTCGGAGAGCGATTCGCAGGTGAAATGCAGGATATTCGCGTCGAGGTGACCGACAGACCCGTCCGCTTGGACGCTCTCATGCACCACGTCACCCACCCACTTGGCCTTGGAGCGATGGTACAGCCGGACCTTGCGGTCGGGATACCAGCCCGAGTGGAAGATCCACTTTCCCAGATAGCGGGCCAGGCGCGGCATGGTGTAGGCGTCGTACTGAGGGCCGTTCTTTTTGACGTTCCAGATCTCGGCCTCGAGAGCCTCGCTGAGGGCCTCGTCGGCGTCGAGAGACAGAATCCAGTCGTGCGCGGCCTGCTCGGCGGCCCAGTTCTTCTGGCCGGCGTAGCCGCGCCAACCGGCTTCGATGACCCGGGCGCCCAACTTCTGGGCCAGCTCGACGGTGCGGTCCACCGAGCCGCTGTCGAGGATGAGGATCTCATCGCAGCACCGCAAGCTCTCAATGGCGCGCGCGATATTGCGCTCTTCGTTGAGGGTGATGATGGTCGCGGTGATCTTCATAGCGGTCTACAGGCCGCCGGCGGCAATGGGCGCAGGCATGAAGCAGAGGATGAAGATGGCCAGCGCGATCCAGCCGAGTCTGCGACGGCCGGGGCCGAGGTCACTGAGATCGTGAATCACGGGATGGCGCCGGCCCATCCAGAACAGCACGGCGGCCCATACCAGCCACACCCACCAGAACAACGCCAGCGGGACCAGCGCGGCAATCGCCACCATTGAGATCCGGCGATGCCGGTCGCCAGCCAGGGCATAGAGGATGTGTCCGCCATCGAGTTGCCCGATGGGCAGCAGGTTGAGGGCGGTGGCAAAGATACCGATCCAGGCGGCGCGAGCCACCGGGTGCAAGTAGATGTCGGCGGAATGGGCCGAGGGAAAAATCGCGCGTTCCAGCAGCCACTCCAAGGCGGGCAGGCCGAAGTGAATATTCCCCTGGCCCGCGATCCCGGGGATCACCTTGGAAAACGCCAAGCCTACGCCGAGCGCGGGAAGCAAGAACACGAAACCGGCCAGCGGGCCGGCAATGCCGATGTCAAACAGAACCCGCTTGGAATAGATGGCGGAGCGGATGCGAATGAAAGCGCCGAAGGTGCCGATGAGCGAGGGCGCGGGCAAGAAGTAGGGGAGCGTAGCGTCGACCCGGTAATACAGGCAGGCCAGATAATGTCCGAACTCGTGGGCGAGCAGGATGGCGGCCAGAGTGAGCGAAAACGGCAGACCTCCCAGGAGCGCCCCCGGATGCTGCCAGACCAGCGCGTAGCTCTCGAAGCTGTGCTCGACATCGAAGGCCAGGTTGCGGTCGAAATCCGCCTGCAGGGCCACGCCAACCATGGTGGTGGTGAGCATGGTCAGGACGAACAGCAGGGCGTGCAGCCAGTAACGGTCGCGAGGGCGAACGGGAGACGCAACGACCTCAGCACCGGGCCCTTCCTCAGCATAGAAGGGATAGGGCGCAGGAGAAAAATCCTGGGAAGACACGATGATGAGGAGTGCCGCAGGTTATTGCAGCGTCTGTAACTCCTTGCCAGGCTTGAACCGCACGGCTTTTCCGGGCGGGATGGAAACCTCGGCGCCAGTGCGGGGGTTCCGCCCGATCCCGGTCTTGCGAGGCTTCACGTTGAACACGCCGAAGCCGCGCAGTTCGCTGCGGTCCCCTTGCTCCAGAGCCTTCTTCATGGACTCGAAGACCGTCTCGACGGCCATTTCCGCCTTGGTCTTGGTGATGCCCGTTCTGTTGACGACTTCGTTGATGATGTCCAGCTTGATCAAGTCAGCCTCCTCCTACGGCACGGGGCGAGCTGGTTCCCGCTATCGACAACCACATGATAGGATTGAATTTATCTCAATGTCAAGCGAGGGGCTGGAGAGAGGGATGGAGTCCGTTTCGAGCGAGGAGTTCCGGCAGGCCTGCGGGCGGTTCGCGACCGGGGTGACGGTGGCCTCGGTCACCGATGAAACCGGCGCGGCGCACGGCCTCACTGTGAGTTCTTTCACGTCGGTGTCGCTGGACCCGCCGCTGATTCTGATCTGTCTCGGCCACGAAGTCACCATGATTGAGGCTTTTCGCCGGGCGCGGCACTTTGGAATCAATATTCTGAGGGAAGAAGACCGGAACATCTCGAACCGTTTTGCCACCAAAGGCCTCGACCGTTTCGACGGAGTGGCGTGGCGCCCCGGACAGACCGGCGCGCCCGTATTCGATTGTGCGCTGACCATCCTGGAATGCGAAACGCACCAACGCATCACCGCGGGCGACCACGACCTTCTGATCGGCCGGGTGGTGCGGACGCGGATCGAAGATGGCGCTCCGCTGGTCCACTACGCGAGCCGTTATCGAAGGCTGGCTTCGGACTGACTGGCGTTAGACTGAATTCGTGGCCCATCCTCTTTCGTATCTCACGGAACAACTCAACCAGTGGCGTCAGGAAGGCACCTATCAGCGGCTGCGCGTTCTGCAATCGGAAAGCGCCGCGGAATCGCGATTTGACGGCAAAGACGTCATCAACCTTGCTTCCAACAACTATCTTGGGCTAACCACCCATCCCAAGCTGCGCGAGGCCGCCCTCGAAGCCACGCGAAAATTCGGCGTAGGCTCGGGCGCGGTGCGCACCATTTCAGGCACCATGAGCCTGCATCTGGAATTGGAAGAGCGCATCGCCCGGTTCAAGAACGTGGAAGCCTGCGTGGTATTTCAATCCGGTTTCGCGGCCAACGCGGGAACGGTGTCGGCCATCCTCGGGCCGGAAGATCACATCATCTCGGACGAACTGAACCACGCCAGCATCATCGACGGCTGCCGGCTTTCGCGCGCCAAGATCCACGTATTTCCACACAAAGATGTAGCGGCGGCGGAGAAGATTCTGGCGGAGCTGGACGGCGTATCCGGGCGCAAGCTGCTGATTAGCGACGGCGTATTCTCGATGGACGGCGACATCGGTCCGCTGCCCGGCCTGGTGGAAGCGGCCGAGAAGCACGGTGCCATCATGATGGTGGATGACGCACACGCCTCCGGCGTGCTGGGCCGCTGCGGGCGGGGCACCATCGATCACTTTGGCGTCCACGGCCGGGTGCAGGTGCAGGTGGGAACGCTGTCCAAAGCGGTCGGCGTGCTGGGTGGCTACGTGTGTGGCAGCCGCGACCTGATCGAGTATTTGTATCATCGCGCGCGTCCGTTCCTGTTCTCGACGTCGCACCCGCCGGCAGTGGCGGCGTCCTGCCTGGCGGCGTTCGACGTGCTGGAGCAGGAGCCGGAGCGCATTCAGGCGCTGTGGGACAACACGAAATATTTCAAGGCGGGGCTGGCGTCGGCCGGTTTCAACACGGGAATGAGCGAGACGCCCATCACGCCGGTGATCGTGGGCGAAGCGAAGCTGGCGCACGAGCTGTCGCAGGCGCTGTTCGAAGAAGGGGTACTGGCGACGGGAATCGGCTTCCCGACGGTGGCCAAAGGCAAAGCGCGCGTGCGCACCATCGTCACCGCCACGCACACCAAGGCCGAGCTCGACCGCGCGCTGGAGGCCTTCCGGAAGGTGGGAAAGAAGCTAGGGCTGGTGTAGGGAACCCGGCCCTGGTATGGTCCTCGCACACCCGCACTCCTCGGCATCGCGCTAGTGTCGTGAGTTGGAAGTTCATTGAATCGCAGATTCCGTACGCGAACTTCGGTTTCGGGACACCAGGGGAACCCGGGCGACAGGCACCCCTGGAGCACATTCAGGCCGCGCACGAGCTATTCTACGTCCGCCGCTCGAAGTGAATCGGCTGGATCTTGATCGGGGTCCGGACGAAGCGAAGGTCGGCCCCATCCTCCCCGGTCATCACCAGTTCAAACTTCATCGCATCCGCGGGACTATTCACTTCGAAGGAAAGCGTCTGGCCTTGCACCCGGATATTCTGGATGGGGCATTCCTCGCCGGCTCGCCGCGCCATGGCGGCCGGAATCAATTCGCCCTGCTGGTTGACTTGAATGCTGCAACCGCGCAAGGCCCCGCTCATCGTTTCGCCGGCCTGCAATTGAAGAGTACAGATCACCGTTCCGTCGAAGCGGGCTTCCCACACGCCGGCGAAATTCCGCGCCCCGCGCAGGCCCTCCGCGGCGGCCGATCCGGCCGCAAACACCGCGTATACGAGAACCAATCCGATCGAATCCCTGAGCATATGAAGTACCGATGCAGTTTCCCTGCCAACTGGGACGCCTTCGATTTGACACAGGTTTCACCAGGCCCGCCAGTGCCTCCGAAGCCCGGTTGTGGCCTGCCCGTCACACGCCAGCGTTCTTGCGCTCAGGGCTTTTTCTGCTTTTCGAGCGTGTCGAGGTATGCATTCTCGCGGTCGGCCACGAACCTCCGGTACCCTTGCGGATCCACAAACGGGTTGCCCTTCACCCCGACCTTTAACTGCGCGTACTTCTCCTCCATGCCGTAATAGGCGCCGTGCGCGCCCAGGAAGATATCGCAATCGAGCGACTTCAGCACCCGAAACGTGCGCGCATAGTCGTCGGCCATCTCGGGATAATCCGGGTTGTGCACCAGCTGAAATCCCGGATTCACGTTGACGCTTCCAACGATCACCACGTCATAGGTCTTGCCTTTGTCTTTGGCCTTCCAGGTCCAGGTGGTGCAGCCGCGGGTATGGCCGGGGGTCCAGTGCGCGGTCAGGGTGGTGTTGCCCAAGGTCACCGTGTCGCCGTCATGCAGCACGCGATCCACCTTCACCGGCGCCCAATGGTCCTTGTAGAGGTACTGCCCTTCCCCGCCCTTGGCCATCACCTGGTCGTCGCCTTGCATCACGAAGACGCGCCCGCCGGTTTCTTCCTTGAGCGTGGCCATGCCTTCGACATGATCGCCGTGGGCGTGGCTGGCGAGCAGGATCTTCACGTCGGTCGGCTTGAAGCCGAGTTTCAGCATGTTGCCGAGGATCACCGGCACCGTGCGCTCGTAGCCGGAATTGATCAGGATGTCGCCCTGCGGCGTGACGATCAGATAAGTTGCCAGGCCCTTGGAGCCGACGTAATAGAGGTTATCGGCGATGCGGTGCGGCGGGAACGGAGCGTTGAGATCATTCTGCGCGGCGGCCAGTCCAGCCACGCAGGCCACGCAGAGCAACAGACGAGCCAGCATCCCCACATTATAGTTCCGGCCTGCATGCTACCCTCGGATTTGCATGACTCACCAGGGCTTTGATTTGATAGCCGCGGCCCGCCAGGAGATGATCGATCACGGCTTCACGCCCGACTTTCCCGCCGGCGTTGAACAGCAGCTCGCCTCGATCGATCCGCGTCCCGATGCCTCGCTGCGCGATCTCCGAGCCCTGCTGTGGTCCTCCATCGACAACGACGATTCGCGCGACCTCGACCAGATCGAATGGGCCGATCGCGCCAGCGGCAACATCCGCGTGCTGGTAGCCATCGCCGACGTGGAGGCCTCAGTCGCTCTCGCGACTCCCATCGACCGCTACGCTGCTCAGGAAACCACGACGGTCTACACCGGCGTGCGTGTGTTCCCGATGCTGCCCCTGCGCCTGTCGACCGACCTGACCTCCCTAAACGAGAATCAAGACCGAGCCGCCGTGGTTATCGAGATGACGATCGCGGCCGATGGCGAGATTCAGTCGAGCAGCAGCTATCGCGCCTTGGTTCGCAATCGAGCGCAGCTCACCTACAACGCCACCGGCAGTTGGCTCGAGAACACCGCTCCTGCGCCCGATAAGGTAGCCGTTTCAGCCGATCTCCAGGCCCAACTCCGGCTGCAGGATGAAGCGGCGCAGCGCCTCGCCGAGGCCCGCCACCGTCACGGCGCGTTGAGCTTTGACCGCACGGAGGCCGAGGCCGTCATCACCGATGGCCAGGTGCGCGGCCTCACCACGAGGAAACACAACCGCGCCGCGCAATTAATCGAAGACTTCATGATCGCGGCCAATGAGTCGATGGCACGCGCCCTTCGCGATGCGGGAATCTCCTCCATCCGCCGCGTGGTAAAGGATCCTGAGCGCTGGCCGCGGATCGTAGTTCTGGCCCGCGGATATGGCGAGGCGCTTCCGTCTGCCCCCGACGCCGCCGCGCTCAACGGTTTCCTGCTGCGCCGGCGCGATGCCGATCCGCTGCACTACGCCGATGTATCCCTCTCGGTGCTGAAGCTGATGGGCCCCGGCGAGTATGTGGTTGACCGACCCGGCGATCCGGCTCCCGGGCACTTCGGGCTGGCCGCTCATGACTACACGCACTCCACCGCGCCCAACCGGCGTTTCGCCGACCTGGTGACGCAGCGGCTGGTCAAATCGCTGGACTCGAAGGTCAAGCCCTACACTGACGACGAACTGGACGCCATCGCCCGCAACTGCACGTTGAAGGAGGATGCCGCGCGAAAAGTGCAGCGCGCCATGGGCAAGCGCATCGCAGCGGTGGCGCTAGGGCGCCGCGTGGGAGATTCCTTTTCCGCCGTGGTGACGGGCGTGACGCCGAAGGGCGTGTTCGTACGGGCGCTCGACCCGCCGGTCGAAGGCCGCCTGATGCGCGGCGAGCAGGGCCTGGACGTTGGCGACCGCATCCGCGTGACCCTGCTAAGCACCAATCCGGAACGCGGCTTCATCGATTTCGGGAGATAACCATGGAACCCGACCAGACTTCCCTGCTGCGCCACACTGTGGCTACGCTTGCCTACCGCGGCGGCAAAGCGCTCCGCGGCGCTCCGCCGGAGTTCGCAACCTTTCGCGCCGGGCCGCAAACTCGTACGCCGGGAGAAGTCCTGGCGCATCTCGGCGATCTCCTGGACTGGGCGCTCAGCCTCGCGGAAGGCGCGCCGGAGTGGCATAATGCGCCGGTCCTCGCCTGGGATCAAGGAACGGCCCGGTTCTTCGCAGCCCTCGCGGCGCTGGATCGCCGCCTGGCTTCTGGAGCGCCGCTGGGCTCGCCGCCGGAGCGGCTCTTTCAAGGGCCGGTCGCCGATGCTCTCACGCACGTGGGACAGATCGCGATGCTGCGCCGGATGGCGGGCACTCCCGTGCGCGGTGAGAACTATCTGAAAGCGGAAATCGTTGCCGGCCGGGTAGGAGCCGATCAGGCCAAGCCGCGGCTGGAATTCGACTGACCGAGCCTACTTGCGCAAGGGGACGTCTCCGCCCGGCCCGACTACAGGCTCCCGGCCGTCCCACCGGGTCCCGTCCGAGAAGTCGACGGAATCGACGTAAATGATCGCCCGCGCCTCTGCCAGGCGGAGCTCTTGCACCCGCTGTTGGAGGGCCTGAATCCGCCCCAGGAAGACATCCACGCTCTTGCGATCTCCGGGAGCCAGCATGGCGAACACGCGGCCGCCATCCACCACTTCCTCCCGCGACCCCACGGTCAGCACCACCGTGAGCATCATCGAATCGATGGCTTTCGGGGAGTCGTCGAGCAGGGTAACGGCCTGAAATCCGAAGTCTTTGGACTGGACCAGCGAGGCAATGAGCACGGGACAGGTGGGATGGGTGCGCATCGTAAAGACGACGTGCTGGGCGTGGGCCAGGGCGCAACCGAACAACAGCGCCAGAGCCGTACCAAGGAAACGCGGCATGGCTTCCTCTTCTGTCCGGATTATAGCAATCGACGGGCGGGCCGCCCACTTGCCGGGCGTTTCAACCGTCAGACCGAGCCTCTCGACCGCAAGCAGGCTGCCTGTCACTGTGCCTCATTGGCGAGGCGGAGAATCCGTTCCAGGATCTCGGGGATCTCGAACACGGCGCGGTTGTGCAGACGCTCGGTGGCCGACCGGAAGCGCGCGTAAGCTGCGGGCTCGAGCAGTTCGTCCACCGCATCCGCGATGCGGCGAAAATTCGGCAGCACGATGCCCACGCCCTGCTCACGCACCCATTCGGCGTTATAGCGCTCCTGTGGCAAGGTCCACGCGTTCCGCTCCACAATTACGGGCAATCGCATGGCGACGGCCTCGCTGAGGCTTCCCGGGCCGGGTTTGCCAATGAAGTAATCGGCCAACTGCATGTACTTCGGAACGTCCTTGGTGAAGCCCTCGACAAACATCGGCGCCATGTGAGGCAGCGCCCGCAGCTTGGCCGCCAGCTTCTCGTTGTGACCGCAAATCAGTAGAAGCTGCCGCCGGCCGGAGACCTTGAGAGCGATGTCGAGCATCACCGCCGCGCCTTGCCCGCCAAACAGGACCAGGCCCACGGGACGTGCCGGATCCAGACCCAGCCGCGCCTGTTCGGCCGCGCGCTGCTCCGCACTCAACGGCGCCATCTCGTAAAACTTTGGGTTCAAGATCATGCCCGACACCCGAAACACCTTAGACTCCGCGTGTTTCATCGCAAGCGCCTGCTCCACAGCCCGATCCGAGCCGCAGATCAAGTACTGCTCCTGGCACTCCATCCAAAAATGCGGCGGGTAATCGGCGATGTCGGTCAACACGGTCACGAGCGGCACGCCCGGCCGCGCGCGCCGCAGGCTTTCGCCCAGCGCGCGATTGAAATTGGGAATGAGCGAAACCACCAGATCCGGCTGGTTCTCGCGCCACAGCGTTTCGAGCAGCCGCACCTGTTTGCGGTGAAACATCCGAATCACCACGTGCATACCGGCCGTGAGCTGCGGGGAGCCGAGGGTCCAACCCTTCTTGAGCATCAGGTTGTAGAGATCCTGCAGACGGAGGCCGGTGAGCTGGCGAAACACGTCGATGGAATCGAGCAGTTCCTGCAGGTTCACCAGGCGGACCTGGAAGGGGCTCTGCTGACTCTGGATCACATCCCGCAGGGCGTTGGCGGCCGCGCGGTGGCCGCCGCCGGCATCGAAAAAGATGAAGTCGAGCTTCTTCAACACTTCGATTGTGTCATGCGGCACAGGTTATGGTACTCAAAACATCCGGCTTCACAGATGTTTTTTGTCATTGTCACGGAGCTGTAGCCTTTCCGGCCTATAAGTGGGGCGAGGACGGGTGTCCCTTGCGGAAACAGGGGCCGCCCCGGGACACTATGACTAGAGCCGCAATGCTCACCTTCATCGCCCGACGCGACCATAACCTCATGCTGCGGATTAACCGCTGGCCGGCTCCGCGCTGGATCCGCCTGTGGATGCTGTGCGCCACCCGCGGCGGAGACGGCTGGCTGTGGTACGGGATGGGGCTCGTCATACTCCTGTTCGGAGGCGATCAGCGCTTCCTGGCGGTGGCCTCGGCGGCGCTGGCGGCGGGCGTGGGCATCGCCCTGTTTCTACGGCTCAAGAAGATGACCGGCCGCAAGCGCCCGTGCGCCATCGAGCCGCACTGCTGGGCCACCCTGCTGCCGCCCGACCAGTTTTCCTTTCCCTCCGGCCACACCATTACCGCCTTCACCGTGGCGGTCTGCTTGAGTCAGTTTTATCCCACGCTGGCAATCGGGCTGCTGTTCTGCGCCGTGAGTGTGGCGGCCTCGCGCATTCTGCTCGGGATGCACTTCTTGAGCGACGTGCTGGCGGGCGCGGCGATCGGAACCGCTCTCGCCTTCGGCTCCACCTATCTCGCACACTTGCTGCTCCCGGTGGCGTAATCACGGTCCGGCGCGGGGTGCGAAGGGCCTGGATCGCGCCTACAGCACCGGCGAATCGTTCCCCAGCAGCGCGCGGCGCACCAGCTTCAGCGGGGCCACGCCCTGCTTCAAAAACGCGTCGTGGAATTCCTCAAGTGAGAACTGCGCGCCCTTCATTTTCCGGTAATCGTCCCGCAGCTTCAGGATTTCCAGCTTGCCGAGGGTATAGTACAGGTACGTCGGATCGGAGGTGCCGCGCTTCGCCTCTTTCTCCGCGATGGGCCGCGTCTGGTAGCCTTCTTTGACAAAGAACTCGACGCCCTGCTCCACCGTCATCGTACCCGTGTGCATCTGGATTCCGGCGATGTACCGCGCGTTACGCAGCAGCGCATCCTGCAGTTGCCCGAGCCGCAGCTTCAGATCCCCGTTGCCGTAGCCTTGGTCGAGCATCATCTGCTCGCTGTAGTGCGCCCACCCTTCGGCGTTGGTGCTGCACCCCATGAGCTTCCGCACTTTGCTCGGCAAGCTTTGTAACCACAAAAACTGCAGGTAGTGTCCGGGATAGGCCTCATGCACGGCGGTGCTGATGATGGTTCCGCGGTTAAAATCCTGCAGGTATTCGTCCACCTGCTTGGCGGTCCATCCGGGATCCGGGAGCGTCACGTTAAAGAACGCTTCTTTGGCCACCTTCTCGTAAGCGCCCGGCGTGTCCATGGACGCAGTCGTCAGCGCGCGCAGGAACGGCGGCGTCTCTTCGACAATCGGCAAAACCGGAGACGGCAGGGTCACGATATGCTTGGTCTGGAGAAAATCCTTCAGCCCCCCCAACACGCCGCGAAAGGTCTGCAGCAACTGCCCGGCCGGGGGATGATCGCTTTCGAGCTCATCGAGATTCTGCTGGGGCGTCCGCTTTGCGTCGATTTGCGCCGAGACCCGCCGGAATTCGGCTTGGTTGCGCCGTAGATCCTGATAGCCGATCTCCAGCAGCCGGTCGAGCGGCAGATCCACCATCTCGTCGTATAGCAGCTTTTTGCGGTAGTTCTCGGCGCCGATGCGAAAATCGCCCTTCGACCGCGGCAACAGATCGCTTTTCAACCAAGTTTCATAGGAACGGAGCGCGTCGATCGCGCCCTGGTTGGTCTTGCGGAACTCGGCCAGCAGTGCGGCATCGGTGACCTGCCGGAAGGCCAGCGGCACATCCTTCTGGAAGAAACTCTCGATGCCGGGCAGTTGTTCGAGGGCGATCTCGGTGTAGATGCGCGGCGGGTTCTTGAGGTTCTCGCGGGCCGATGCAAACACCCGGGGGATCAGCCGCTCCCGCGCGATGACCGACTTCAGCCGCTCGGCCGGCGGCGCAAAGCTCCGGCTCATCACCACGAAGATGGCGCTGGTGACGCCCGACGAGTAGACATCCGGGTTCTTTTCCCAATTGCGAATGGACTCGATGCCGAGCAACTGGCCTTGGATCTGCGCCAGCATCAGTTCGCGGTCCGCGGCGGCCCAGGAGGAAAGGCCGCGTGGGTCAAACGCGCGGACGTCGGCTTCCCACTTCTTCAACGCGGCGGTCTCTGCCTCGATTTCCGCCCGCGATTCCGATGGCAGCAGCGCATCGTACTGATGAAAACCCTGTGCCGTCCCCTGCGCCGGATCGTAGCGGAACAGCACGTCGTCGAAAAAGCGATCGGCCAAGGCATTGAACTGCGCGTCGCGGGTCTGCGCAAAGCAGGCCCCAGCCAGTGCGAAAATCAGAAGGATGCGCCTATATTTCATAGTTCCGTCTTGCCAGAAACCCTGTTTCATTATATCGGCGCTCTCCGGCGGCCCGTGCTGACCGCAACCGCGATCTTCGGCGCCACCTACCTGGTGCTGGCCGTGGGCCGGCTGCCCGGTTTCCGGGTCGACCGAACCGGCGCCGCCATCATCGGCGCCAGCCTCATGCTGGCCGCCAACGTCCTGACGGTGGCAGAAGCCTACGCGGCCATTAACTATGACACCATCATGCTGCTGTTCGGCATGATGATCGTGGTCGCCAACTTGCGACTCTCGGGGTTCTTCACCCTGGTGAGCGCCTGGGTTGTGGAGCGAGCGCGCAGGCCGCTGCTTCTGCTCTCCGGCATCGTCCTGGTCTCCGGCGTCCTCTCGGCCTTCTTCGTGAATGACACCATGTGCCTGGTGCTCACCCCGCTGGTGCTCGAGATCACCGAACGCCTGCGCCGCAACCCCATCCCGTACTTACTGGCCGTGGCCATGGCTTCCAATGTCGGCAGCGTCGCCACCATCACGGGCAATCCGCAGAATATGATGATCGGGAGTTTTTCCGGCATCCCGTACGCGGCATTCGCGGCCCGCCTGGCGCCGGTGGCCGCGGCCGGCCTGGTGCTGACCGTCGTCACCATTGCGTTAGTCTACCGCGCGGAGTTCCGAGACGAGGGGTTTCTAGCGATCGATCGGCGCCCGGTCCGCGTGCACCGTGCGCTTCTCTGGAAATCTCTGGGCGTGTCCGTTGCCATGATGGTGTTCTTCTTCGCCGGCTGGCCTGTGCCTAAGGTCGCCGTGATCGCCGGCGCCCTGCTCCTGATCACGCGGCGTCTGAAGCCCGAGCGCGTCTACCGTGAAATCGACTGGAGCCTGCTGGTGCTCTTCATCGGCCTGTTCATCGTCATCGCCGCCATCGAGAAGACCAGCCTGGCCACCGATCTGTTCGCGGCGGCTTCGCGGTACCACCTGGAACGCACCGCCCCCATGAGCATCTTCACCGCGCTGCTTTCCAACCTGGTGAGCAACGTTCCGGCCGTACTGGTGTTCAAGGGATTCATCTCCCATGTTCCGGATGCGACCCATACGTGGCTGACGCTGGCGATGTCCTCCACTCTGGCCGGCAACCTGACGGTGCTGGGGTCAGTTGCCAACCTCATCGTCGTCCAAAAAGCCCGGCACGCCGTAAAGATCTCGTTCGGCGAATATGCCAAGGCCGGCGTCCCACTCACGGTTTTCACTCTCGCCGTGGGGATTTGGATGCTGCGATAAAATAGCGGCTTGCCCTTGCGAACTGATTTGTCCCGCGCGGGCCGCTGGTTTCTTCGGTCCGGCATCCAGGAACCCGGAGGCGGCGTCGCCCGCTATTACCGCGCGGATCTGGAGCGGCATCAGCCCGTCTCGACTGAGATTACGGGCTATGCCGCCAGCGCGCTCTTCGATCTTCACGCGGCCACCGGCGAACGCGAGTACTTCGAACGGGGCCTGGCGGCCGCCCATTTCCTGACGCGCTCGGCCTGGGACGGTCAGTCCATGCCGTTCGAGGTCGATCCCGGTCCGGAAGGCCGCCTCTCGTATTTCTTCGATTGCGGAATCGTAGTGCGAGGGTTGCTCTCCGCCTGGCACGCCACTCGCGAAGCGGAGTTTCTGGAGGTGGCTGGCGCGCTCGGCCGCGCGATGGCTGTTGATTTCGCCGCCGGCGACGGCGTCTATCACCCGATTCTGACGCTGCCGGAAAAACACCCGATGGATCGCGATGCCGTGCGGTGGTCGCGCGCCCCGGGCTGTTACCAGCTGAAGTCCGCCATGGCCTGGTGGGAATTGGCCGAAGCGACCGGCGATCAGAGCTTTCGTGAGCCTTACGACTGTGTGCTGGAAGCCTCCTTGCGAGGATACGCGTCTTTCCTGCCCGGCCATCCGGATCTCCCGAAAGTGGTCGACCGTCTGCACGCCTTTCTCTACTTCCTCGAAGGTATGCTCCCGCGAGCCGGGGAGAAGCGCTGCGCCGCGGCAATCTGTGACGGGATTCAGCGCGTCAGCGCGCACTTGCAGGAAGCGGAATCCCAATTCGAACGTTCCGATGTCTACGCGCAGTTGCTGCGCATCCGTCTGTACGCTCATGCGGCGGGCGCCGTGCCCATCGACCAGGCTGCCGCACAGCGTGAGGCCGCATTGCTGGCTGGGTTCCAGGCCTCCTCCGCCGATCCGCGAATCGACGGGGGCTTTTATTTCGGGAGGCGAGCCGGCGCCTGGCTGCCCTACGTCAACCCCGTTTCCACCGCCTTTGCCCTGCAGTCGCTCGCGCTCTGGAACCAGCGCCCGGAAAGCGGGGAGGCCACGCCTCCGCCTCGATTGATCTGAGCTTGCAGCCGCGCATCCAGGTCGCGTACGCTGCCGCCCGCCTCGCGGGCTGGTCGCGGCGCAGAAATCGGACCACGGCGCCGTTGGCGGCGAGACCAGCCGAGCCCGGGATTTCCGTGGTGATTCCGTCCCGAAATGGAAGGCACCTGCTGGCTGGGCAGTTGCCCGGCATCGTCCGAGACCTGCCCACTACCGCCGAGATTGTGGTGGTGGACAACGGTTCCGAGGATGGCACCGGAGAGTGGCTGTGCGGTTCCTGGCCACAAGTGCGGGTGGAGCTTTCGCGGGAGCCGCTGTCGTTCGCCCGCGCCGTCAACCGCGGGGCCGCGGCCGCGCGCTATGCGCGCCTCTGTTTTCTGAACAACGACATGCTCCTCGATCCGGGCTTCTTCGCCGCGCTCGAGCGCGCTTTTGTCGAAGTTCCCGATCTATTCTGCGCTACCGCCCAGATTCGATTCCCCCCCGGCGTCCGTCGCGAGGAAACCGGAAAGGCGGTGATGGCTCAGGCGCGGCCCGATGACTTTCCATTGCGTTGTGACGAGCCGCTGCCCGGCGAGGATCTGACCTATGTGCTCTACGGTAGCGGTGGTTGCTCGCTCTACGACGCTGGCAAATTTCGGGAGCTCGGCGGTGTCGATACGATCTATGAGCCGGCCTACGTAGAAGATCTGGATCTTGGCTACCGCGCCTGGCAGCGCGGCTGGCCTTCGGTCTACGTGGCGGCCGCCGGCGTGGAGCACCGGCACCGTGCCACCACGTCGCGCTATTACACGGCCGCGGAACTCGAGTCGATCCTCGAAATCAATTACTTGAAGTTTCTCGCGCGTTCGGTCTCGGCCCCGGCCACGTTCCGCCGGTTGTGGACTCAGGCCCTGACGCGCCTGCGATTCCGCGCGCCCCACCACCAAGCCGCCCGCCAGGCCCTCCTCGCGGCCGCCGCCATCGCTCACGCCGGAGGTCCGTCGGCCGCTCCCGAGCTCGCCGAAGATCAGATCCTGGCATTGACCAGCGGCGCTGTGTGGATCTTCCCGGGCCACAAGCCGGCCGCGAAACCGCGGGTTTTGTTTGTCGCCGCCTCGCCGCTTGCCCTACTCGACCGGCTGCAGGGCGCGGCCGCTGAGTGCGATCCCATTCTGGTCGCCTTCACCGGCGCCGCCGCACCGCCTCCGGCCGAAGTGCTGCAGTGCTGTGTGGAAGCGGTGCTGGTTCGAACTGGCGAAACTGCGTCCTTCCGGGCCGCCTTGCGCCAGACGGTGAACAAGTGGCGGCCCGGCACGGCGCAAGTGGAGTCCTCGCAGATGACGCAGTTCCTCGCCGACTGCGCCCCCGTGCCGGCCACCCTGGCCCCCTAAGGGCGCTGGCTCGTGCTTGCGGCAAGCGCGGACTGTTCATCAAAGACCAATTTGGTTTTCGTGCCGCCGATGTGGATCTCCTGAATGCGCAGCTTGCCGCCGCTGGTGTCGTACCGCACGCTGGTACTGATGTATTTGTAGTCTACGCTCTCCACCTTCACCGGGGCCTCGCCATGAAATTTACTGTTGTGAACCACGGCCTTCTGGTCGGCCACCTCCACCCGATAATCGCCGGATGCCAGCGGCATGGCGCCCAGCAGAGCAGGCTCATTCAGCGTGATCGAATAGGATTTGGCGGCGCCCATCGCCAGTCCGGCGACAGTCATCGCGAGCAGTATCGTCTTTTTCATTTACCCAGTTCCTCCGGAATCTGTTTGGTTTCCAGTTCCTGAATCCAGAATGGGGCGCGGGGCCGGCCGCTCAGGAGTATGGAAGGGTAAGCTTACGGTAAAGACGATTGCCTTCCGCTGGCAAAGAAGCTGCGCCCTTGCAGGCACTTGCCGGTGATATTCTAAAGTTCTGCCTGCTTGCCGGTGAAGCATTGCTCTGGCGCCTAGAGCCTGGCCAGCCGGCCCCCGGAAACAATCATGAAGCGGCCGCTGTCATCCCAGCAACGCTATCGCGCGTTTGTGCAGGACTACCGGCGGCGTCGCCTCGACGAAGCGATTGAGACCGCGGAACGCGCGCCGCAAGTGGAAGGCGGTGCCCCCCCGGACGGCGGGCCGGCCGCGGCGGAAACCACCCTCGCGCGCCGGCGGCAGCGGCGACGCTACCTGCGGGAATACCTGCGCTGGCTGTGGCCCCATCGCTTCGCTGTGGGCGGACTCTTCGTCCTCGCGCTGCTGGTGGCCGGTCTGCAGATGCTCGAACCCCTGTTCATGCGGTTCATGATCGACCGCGTGCTCTTGATCGGCGGCCTCGATCATGGAGCCCGAATGGCGCGCCTCAACGCGGCCGGCGCCCTGTTTCTCGGCCTCATCATCGCTTCCAACCTGATCAACGCCTTCAAGGACTACCGCCAGCGCCTGGTCAACACCCGCATCATGCTCGCACTGCGGCACTCCCTCTTCGAGCGCTTGCTGCACTTGCCCTTACCCAAGCTCTGGGACATGAAGACCGGTGGCATCCTCTCTCGGCTGTCCGGCGACGTTGATACCACGACCGGCCTGCTCCAGATGGCCATCGTGTCACCATCGGTCTCGGTGATCCGCCTGATTGTCGCGGTGTTCATCTTGATGGCGCTGAACTGGCGTCTCGCCCTAACCGCCCTGGCCATCATCCCCGGCGTGATGCTCATCAGCTTCATCTCCGCGAAACGGATTCGGCCCATTTACCGTTCCCTTCGTAAGGACGCGGAACATATCGATGGCCGCGTGGGCGAAACGTTTTCCGGAATTCGCGTCGTCCGGGCCTTTCGCCGCGAGGTCCGCGAAAGGCTGGATTACCTTCGCGGGCGCCATACCATCCTCCGCAAGGAGATGTTCGCCCAGCGCCGCGAGATGGTCATCTGGACTTCCTGGAACCTGCTGATGGGCGCCGTCAACGTGGTCATCGTCTGGTACGGCGGTTATCTCAACCTCCGCGGCGGCGCTTCCATCGGCGACATCATGGCCTTTCAGTGGTACACCTTTCTGCTGCTCAACCCGGTGTGGAACATCGTCAATACCTTCTCCGAACTGCAGCGCTCGCTCGCAGCGATGGAGCGCGTCTTTGAACTCCTGGCCATGGACACCGATAAACCCGACCGGCTCGACGCCCGCGATGCGCCGCTGGTGGTCGAGGAGATCCGGTTCGATCAGGTCGAGTTCGAATACCGCGAGGGGCGGCCCGTGGTTCACGACTTCAACGTGGTGGTCCCCGGCGGCTCGGTAGTTGCCTTGGTCGGCCGCAGCGGCGCCGGCAAAACCACCGTCACCGATCTCGTCGCCCGGTTTCACGACCCCACCCGCGGCCGCATCCTGGTCAATGGAACCGACATCCGCGATTTCCGGCTGCGTTCCTACCGCGGCCTGCTGGCGCTGGTTCAACAGGATGTTTTCCTGTTCGATGGCTCGGTGCGCGACAATATCGCCTACAGTCGTCTCGACGCCACCGATGACGAAGTGCTGGACGCCGCCCGCCGCGCCAACGCGCACGAGTTCATCGTCAAGCTTCCCGACGGCTACGATACGTTTGTCGGCGAGCGCGGTGTCAAGCTCTCCGGTGGACAGCAGCAGCGCCTGGCCATCGCCCGCGCTATCCTCGCCTCTCCCCAGATCCTCATCCTCGACGAGGCCACCAGCAACCTTGACACCGAAAGCGAGCAGCTCATTCAGGCGTCCATGGCCGCACTCCTCGCCGGACGCACCACCTTTGTCATCGCCCACCGCCTCTCCACGGTCCGCCGCGCTACCTTGATCCTGCTGATGGAGGATGGCCGCATTATCGAGCGCGGTACCCACGAGGATCTGATGAATGCCCGCGGCATCTACCGTGACATGGTGGTCCGCCAGATGGAATCCCACGGACGCGGCGACGAAATACTGTCCGCTTGAGGAACCCTATTCTCCCACCAGGCGTTCCCGCATGGCGCACCTGGCCAGTTCAGCCGCCGTATGCACTCCGAGCTTGGTCATGATCCGGCCGCGATGAAACTCGACGGTCTTCACGGAAACGTTCAAAATGGCGGCGGCCTCTTTGTTGGAGCGGCCCTCCGCAATCAGCTGCAATACCTCGCGCTGGCGGCCGGTCAATTTGTTGGACGCACCGGGGCGCCGGCCGGTCGGCGTGAACAAAGTGTGCACAATACTAGCGCCGAACGCCGGGGCGATGTAAATCTTTCCCCTGAGCACGGTTTCCACCGCGGTGCGCAGCTCTTCGGCAGCGGAAGACTTGAGCAAATACCCGGAACCACCGGCGTTCAGGGCTTCGCGTAAATAGACCGGGCTCGAATGCACGCTCAGGAACAGCAGCTTGGCCTGCGGCCAGGCCTTCTTGATCTGGCGGGCGGCGTCGATTCCGTTCAGGATGGGCATGCTGACGTCGAGGAGGATCAGGTCCGGCCGCAGCCGCAGAGCGGTATCCACCAGCGAGCGGCCATCCCCGACTTGCTCCAGAACTTCACAGAAGGTTCCGAGCAAGCTCCGGACACCGGCCAGGATCAACGAATGGTCATCGGCCAGAACGACACACGGCACTTTCATGGATTGCCTCCGGGAAGGGGGATCTCCACGGAAATCTCGGCGCCTTCTCCGGGCTTCGCCCGGATCGCGAATCGGCCATGGACGGCCTTCACGCGTTCTCTCATGCTCAGAATGCCCAGCCCCCCGGTTGCGCCCAGGGACGGAACCGGGAAGCCGACGCCCGCATCCCGCACCTGGAGCAGAATCCGGTCTCCTTTCCGCTCTACGGTGACCGAGGCCCGGTCGGTCTTGGCGTGCTTCACCACATTGCGCAAGCTCTCTTGGGTGACGCGGTAGAGACAGGAGGCGATTTCGCGAGGCAGCTTGTCGGGCAGGTCGCGGCTGGTAACCTCGACCGTGATTCCATCACGGCCAAAGTCCTCGCAGTACGCGCGAAGGGCCGCCGCCAGCCCCAGGTCATCGAGCTCGGAGGGGTGGAGCTCGTAGGCCACGTGGCGGGCGGTTTCCGACGCCTGCACCACGCCGCTCTGCAGATTGCGCAGGCGTTTCTTGAGGCGCTCGGACGCGGCCGGGAATTCGGTGGCCAGACTGCCCAGCTCCATCGCCAGGCCGGCCAGCCGCTGGGTCAGGTCGTCGTGCAGCTCCAGGGAGATGCGCCGCCGCTCTTCTTCCTGAGCCGTGGCCAGCCGCAACAGCAGGGCTTGCCGCTCCTCTTCGGCCTGTTTCCCGCTGGTGATCTCCATGGTCACGCCCAGCATGCCCAGCACATTTCCGCTCTCATCGTAGAAGACGCTGCCCCGCCCCAGCAGCCAGTGCAAGCTGGCGTCCGGCCACAACACGCGGAACTCTGCCTGGTAGGGCTCGCCGGTCTGCAGGGTTCGTTCCTGAAGGTCCCGAAGGCGTTCGCGATCTTCGGGATGAATCATCGCCAGCCACTCCTCATCCACGCAAACCTGTGCCCCCGGCGGAAGGCCGTACAACGGACCCCATTCCTGGGAATAACGCACCTCACCCGACCCGGCGTCCCACTCCCAAACCCCGATGCCGGCCACCTCCTGGGCCAGCATGAGCCGCTCCTCGCTGCGTCGCAGCGCTGTCTCGGCCTCCCTCCGTTCCGTCAGATCGGTGATGATGTCGATGGCGTGCGTTCCGCCCCTGGTCTCGATGTGGCTCAGTTGGATGGCGATGGGAAACTCGCTCCCGTCTTTGCGGCGCCCGCGCAGATCGAGCCCCGCCCCCATGGGCCGCGTCTGGGGGTTGGCCAGATACCCGGCGCGCCGCGCGGCGTGGGACTCCCGCAGGCTCTCCGGCAGCAGCACTTCCACCGGCAGATCCAGCAACTCCTCGCGGTTGTAGCCGAACATTTCCGCCGCCCGGAGATTCACCATCGCGATCCGGCCATCGGGCCCCGCCGATACGATGCCTTGGACGCTGGCCTCTTGGATCGCGCGGTCGCGTTGCTGCAGCGTTTCCACCGCCTGCTTGCGTTCCGTGACATCCTCGAGGGACAGAGTAATCAACGCCGGCCGTCCGGACTGCCGGCGGATCTGCCGCGCGTTGAGTACCATGCACCGGTAGCCGAGGGGCGGAAACTCCCCGGCCACCTCGAAGTCCTCCAGCCGCTCATCGCTCCGCAGCACGTCCTGCAGACGCTCCCGCAGCCCCGTCACGTTCCACCAGCCCCCGCCGAGCTCGAAGAAACCGCGCGCCTCCGTCTCTGCCGCCGATGTCCGGAAGGTTTCGTAGAAGCTATTCGTCGCTTTGATGACCCGCAGATCCCCGTCCAGCACCACCACCGGTTCCCGCACCGTTTCCACCATCGCCACCGCGAAGTCGCGTGCTTCGCGAGCCGCGTCCACGCTACGCCGGACCGTGTCGATGTCGAACAGCGCCATCAGGACGCCTTCCACCCGGTGCTCGCCGGCCTGATACGGCCGCATGCGCAGGCTGTACCAGTGACCCTCGTGGTCCTGCACGTCCCGCTCCACGAACCGGCGGTGCGCCACCACTCCCGTCACCAGTTCCTTCCAGTCGGTGACGTCCAGCGGGATCGCCAGGTTGGTGAAGGCACGACCGAAATCGCCGCTGATCAGGTTGAACGCCTTCTCCGCGGACGGCGTGAAGCGCCGGATGCGCAACTCGCTATCCAGGATGACGATCGGAATTTCCACTCCCACCAGCAGGTTGCTCATGTCGTTGGCCAGTTGGCCGAGCTCGACATTGCGGTTCTGCAGCTCATCGTTGAGCGTGATCAGCTCTTCATTCGACGACTGCAATTCCTCCTTGGCTGTTTCCAACTCCTCGTTGGTGCTTTGCAGTTCCTCGTTGCTCGAAATCACCTCTTCGTTGACCGCTCGCATCTCTTCGCTGGTGGCCTCGTATTCCTCCGTCAGGGTTTGGAGCTGTTGGTACGCCGCCTCCAGCGAACGCTTTAACCGCGCTACCTGCCCAGGCTCCCGGCCCTTCCCGGCTAAGCGCCCCCGTTCGGCCGTTCCAGGTTGCTCCGGCCCTTTTTCCTGGAAGACCACCAGAAAATCGTACTCCTTGGAGCCGCGTCCTTTGAACGGCGCCACGTACAGATCCACGGTGCGCACGCCGCCGTTGTGCTGCAGCCGGATCCCTTCCCGGCGCACGGCGGCGCCCTTCTTTTTGGCCTCGTGGATGGCCGTGCGCAGCTCTCCCACCAACTCGGGCAGCACCATGCGCAAGAGGTGAAAGCTCGGCTGCCCCGTCGCCGGGGCCAGGTACGGGCTGGTCTTCCCCTGGAAGTGGACGATTTGCAGATCGGCATCCACCACCAGGGCCGCCGGCACGTATTGCTCCAGCAAGAGCCGCTCGGCTTCCCGCCGCAGGTCGGCCGACGGCGAGGGCTCGCCGGCGGAAGTGGTGGGCTGTGGCTTGGCGAACTCCATCATCGACGGACCCACATACAGCCGCGCCGGCACCGGCTTGCGCGTGAACAGCCGGAGCTTGTTTTCGTCCGCCGTGAACAGGTGGCTCTGAGCGCGCATGGATTCCGATTTCCCCAGCAGCAGCCAGCCATGGGGCTGTAGCGCGTAATGAAACGTCTCCGCCACCCGGTTCTGCAAGACCGGACCCAGGTAGATCAACAGGTTTTGGCAACTGATCAGATCCAGCTTCGAGAACGGCGGATCCTTGGTGACGTCCTGTCGCGCGAAGATACACAGATCCCGCACGAATTTCTCGATCTGGTAGCCCTCCTTCACGCGCGCGAAGAATCGGCGCCGCCGTTCCTCCGAGACGCCCGCCATCGCCGCGTCCGCATAAATGCCCGTGCGCGCGTGCTCGATGGCCGCGTGGCTAATGTCGGTGCCGAAGATCTGAATCCTCATCCGCGCCGACAGCGCCTCCAGGCTTTCCATCAGCACCATGGCGATGGAGTACGCTTCCTCCCCGGTGGAGCACCCCGGCACCCACACGCGAACCGGCTGGTTCCCCGTGTGGTGCTCCAGAATCCTCGGCAGAACCGTGTGCTGCAGCGCGTGCAGCGCCTCGGGATCCCGGAAGAACCCGGTCACATGGATAAAGATATCCTCATACAGCGCATCCACCTCGGCCTGGTCCTCGCGCAGAAGCTGGAGGTACTTCTCCTGGCTATGCACCTTGCGCAGCGCCATGCGCCGCGCCACCCGCCGCCGGACGGTTCCCAACTTGTAGAGGTGGAAGTCCACCGAGGTCGCCGTGCGCAGCAGAATGCAGATCCGGCGCAGCGTTTCGTCGGGTTCTTCCGCAGCCTCGGATTCGGCCTCCTCCGCTGCCCGGATGTAGGGGTGGCGGCCCATGCGGGCCAGCTCCGCGGCGATCTCGGCCGGCGGCAGACTGAAATCGACGCTGCCGGCCGCCACGGCATTCCGCGGCATGTCCGGAAACCGGGCCGACTCCTCATCCTGTGCGAACGTGATCCCGCCCTCCGCCTTGATCGCGGTCAGACCGTGGGTGCCGTCCGAAGCCGTCCCCGACAGGACCACCCCGATGGCCGCCGTCTTTCGCTCTTCGGCCAGCGTCCGGAAGAAGTCGTCGATCGGGAGAATCTTGCCCGCGCTGTCCGCATGGCGGGCCTCCAGGTGCAGGATCCCTCCCTGGATGGTCATACTCGCATTTTGCGGAATGACGTAGACATGATCCGGCCGCACCTTCAGCCCGTCTTGCACCTGGAGCACGGGCATGCTGGTGGCCTTTGCCAGCAATTGCGGCAGCATGCTCTCATGGGTCGGATCCATATGCTGGATCAGCACGAAGGCCATGCCGGTGGTCGCCGGCAGGGCCCGCAGCAATTCCGTAAACGCCTCCAGCCCTCCCGCCGAAGCGCCCACGCCGACAATCGGGAACGTCTGGTTTCGTTTCGGGTGGTTGGCGGCGCGCACGCTTTTGCGAACGGGGAGGCGCACGGGAGACGAGTTCGGCTTGGCCTTGACCCGCCTCGCTTCTTTCGGCGCTTCGTCCGGCTTCGATCTTTCCGCCAAGGAGCCCCTCCCGGGGGGGGTCTTAGAATTAGACTCTATTCTAATCCACCGATCGAGGGCGTGTACGCCCCGACCGGCGCAGAAAGCGAAAAGTCTGCTTTTCCAGTTGGTTACTAGTGTGAACTTTGCACCGTCTTCTTGGTGATCTGCGACGGATCCGCACCCACCCGGCCCGTGGCGTCCTCCGCTTTGGCCGCCGCAAGTTGGAAATCAAATGAAATCGACGGCAAATTCGGAAACGGCGACGCCGGATCGTTCTTCGTCGTCTCCGTCACTAGCGAATCCGTGACCCCGAACACCGTATCGGAGTCGATGTGATCATCCTTGCGCAGATACAGCGCCGTCACCAGTTCCCGGTACCCCGGTGCGCCGATCAGGAAGTGAATGTGGGCGGGGCGGTACCCGTGGCGGCCTTGGGCGCGAATCATATCGCCCACCGGGCCATCCATGGGGATCATGTAGCCCAGCGGGCGCACGGTCCGCAGGTTGTAGCGGCCTTCGGCATCGGCGTGATAGGTGCCGCGCAGATCCATCACCGAGGGATCGTTGCGTTGCAGGTCGTAAACACCCTCGTCGTCGGTCTGCCAGATCTGGACGGAGGCGTTGGGAATGCCCTTGCCGGCGGTGTCCACCACGCGTCCATGGATACAAATCTCCGCGGGCCCAGGGTTGGCCGCGATCGACTCACCCAGCTTGCGCTGCGGCGAATCCTGGCGGTAGAACGGCCCGAGCAGGCTGGTCTTGGTGCCGTTTTCCAGGGCGCGCCGGTCATGCAGGGAGTTGATCAGGCTGCTCAATCCCAGCGTATCGGAAAGCAGGATGAACTCCTGCCGGTACGGCGTGCAGGTCTGCCCCACCGCCGTCAGGAACTTGATGCCGTCGATCCATTCTTCGGGCGTGAGATCGATCTCCCGCGCGAAGGCGTGCAGGTGTTTGACCAGGCACGCCATGATCTCTTTGAGGCGTGGATCCCGCGTCCCCGCCATCTGAGCCAGCGCGACATCGGTAATGGTCTTTTCGTCGATTGCGATCATATTTCCCTCTCTCACCCCGTGTTGTGGGGCCGCTTGGCAAGCTGCGGCCGATTGGCAATCGGCCGGCGGCGGTTGCCAACCGCCGCGCAGGATGCCATCCTGCCCAACGCCGCTTCCTAGTGATGGCCGGCGGCGTGAATCACAGTCCGGGCCGGCGTACTTTCCGTTTTGGGCTTGCGCGCCATCGCCTTATCCGAAAGGCGTGCGTTCCGTTCCGCCCGCTGGCGCGCGCACTGCTGATCGCGCTCCTTGAACTCGGGCAGCACTTCTTTATTGAACAGCTCGATGGATGAGCATAACAGAAAACCAAGGGCCCTGCCGACCGCTCCACGCCATCATCCCGCACACCAGCTCCTCCGTGGGAACCATGCGCCCGGCCGCCGGTACTGCACGTCTGGCGCTTCGGCACGCAAATCCGAAACTTGACACACTTTGAATTGTCGCGTGTGTTTCCTTTATGCAGCTGTTTTCCTTATTGCTTTTCCCATTATGATTCGGTGAGAATACGCTAACACTAGGATGCTCCTAAGAAAGAGCGCAGGTGTTGGCACCGAGGAGTTGGGGCCACTGGTTTAGAAAGGATTGGGAGGCGTTTCATGTTTGACCGAGTGAGGCGATTGATCGCCACAAAGCGCGGTCTTGTGTCCGGCTCGTTCCGAGGAACCCGCTTGGCTCCGATCTTGTGCGCATTGCTAGTTTCAGGGCTCGTGTTCCTCCGGACGCCTAACGCCGACGGCTTCTCCTGGAAATATCAAACTCAGACCGAATCCGGCGTCCCATTGGCCTCGATTTTCGAGGGCTCCGGGTCGCCTGCGATTTCAGCGGCAGAATTGCAAGGATTCTACTCCAGAAGCAGGGCCGGCCAAACCTCGGCGTGTGGTTCAAATGCAGCTCGAAAAGAAGGGTTGTTGTCGCGAGTATGGTGAGCGGCCCTTGCGTGGGTCAGTCCTGCGACCGCCCATGCCCAAGCTTGTGGGGCGGGTATTACGAACAAATCTACGCTTATTTCTTCTATGATCCGTCGTACTCCGGCGGAGGTGGGTGTCCCACGTATAATGTTGCTGGAGGCGGCCCATGCGGTGCGATGCTTGTAAGTTATCCGTGTGGTGCGGGCGGGGCTTGTTGTGCCCCAGCTCCATGCGACTGCGGCTAGAAGACCGAAAGAATTAGCACAGTGTGACTCGATGGGTATGACGAGAGTGACGCGTCAAAGGTCGCTGAGGGTTCTGGCTGGCGCGGCATTTTGTTTGATCTGGTGTCCTGCCACAGCGCAGCGTCTCGCCAGCCCAACACGGGTTGTCACCATTACGCCGCCCACGCAGGGGCCTGGCTGGCGTGTGCCGAAATGGTCTACAAACGCCTTGCTTTGGTGGCGAGTCGAGACCTCAGCCTCCGAGACGAGCGACAATCTTCACGTCTACGACCGTGACGGCCACATCCTCTTTCGACAGCGGGTCTGGATTCCGGATGCATCTACAGTGCAGATCCGCGACGCGGCCATCTCGAATGCAGGCACGATCGCCATAGCCGGAGTCGTATTTGCGGATTCGGGCGCGGTGGCAGGCTTTTGGGGTTGGCTCCCGCCCGGAGGGGGGACCGCAACGATTATCCGGACATCGCCTTTCGAGGCAACGAACATAGCCATCGGGCCGGATCTGGACGTGTGGGTTTTGGGGTGGGAACTGGGTCCCGGGCGTAAACTCAACACGGCGGCCCCCCACTCGACGCTCCGCCATTACGACCGGAAGGGCAACCTCCTGGATCAGCACCTTCAGTGGCCGGACAGTGAGTGCAGCCACTCGCATCCCACGCAGCAGCTCGTGGCGGCAAAGAATCGCGTGGGTGTTTTCCTTCCCTCGTGTCGGCAGTGGCTGGAATTTGCCGCCAACGGAGAATTGATGAAGACGCGCCGCCTGCCTTACTTGCCATCGGACAGCGATCACGGGTGGCTGACGTCAGGGGTTGTGTTCACGGATAACGATGACCTCTATATCAACTTCCGCAACGCCATATTCCGCCTCGACACCGATGATAGTCAATGGGTGAGTGTCGAGCCATTGGGCTGGCACTCCGCGTTTGTCGGAATTGTGGGAGCAGACGGCAGTTCCCTCGTGGGCATGGGTAGTCCATCGGAGATCTCCTGGATGCCGCTCCAGTAAAGGCAGCAGATCCCGTCAGCCTTTGGCGAACGAGGAGTTTTAGGGTGATCGCGCGGTTGATATCTCACTTCCAATGGCGGACGTTTCCATTGATTGGTGTATTGGCCGCTTCCTTGGGTCTGAACGTCGTCCAACGAGCTGCTATTCAGAAATTGGAAAGTTCGCTGGACGCAGCGAACTCACTCCCGCAACTCCGCGACGGGATGGCGGTGTCCGCCTTGGCGGCGCGGGATCTCAGTGGGCACGATGTCCTACTTGGTTTTGACGATCGCGTGTCGACGGTGTTCTATGTATTCGGGCCTTCCTGTATTTGGTGTGAGAGAAACCTCGTCAGTATCAATCAACTGGCGTCCCGGCCAGATGGCCGGTTCCGGTTCATAGGAATCACCACAGCTTCCCGGAAAGACGTTACAACTTACCTCGGGACTCGAAAGGTGGCCTTTCCCGTATATGCGGACGTGTCACCGAGGTCCGCCCGCGAGTACCGGCTCGGGATCACGCCTCAAACCATCGTTGTGGGGAAGGGCGGCGAAGTGCTCAAGGTGTGGTCAGGCGCGTTCACCGGCAGTGTTAAACCAGAAGTGGAGGCGTTCTTCTCGATCCAGCTGCCTGAACTACGCTGGGCCCCGACTGACCCTGTTCGCCTCCAGGCGCCCGGCAAGAGGCCCGAAGCGGCATGTCACTCACTCGGTATAATAGGCTCGACTCGATCATGGAGGGCACTCCCTTGCGGGATCCAAGGACGCGGCGATTGCTTCTAAGACCCGGGGGCTTCGCCTCCGTGCTGCTAGCGGGGTTCTGCCTCGCCCACCAAAGCCAGACTCAGCCTCGGCAGGAAGTTCCCCCACGAGCCGCATTCGAGGTGGCATCCGTCAAGCGCCATTCCTTTGCCGGCCCGTCCCCCGGCATGGGGACATCGATATCCGGCCCCAGAGTAACAATCCGGGGGACTTCGGTCACCTTCATTATCATGCGAGCTTACGACGTCAAGGCCTACCAGATTGTGGGCGGACCGGATTGGATTGCAGGAAGGGGCCTGGATTTCCTCTACGATATTGATGCCAAGGCGGAAGGCGAGGCCACCCCCACTCCGGACCAAATGCGTCATATGCTCCAAACCTTCCTGTCGGAGCGGTTTGAGTTGAGGTTGCACCGGGAAAACAAGGAGATGCCCGTCTTCGCCTTACGCGTCGCCGCGGGTGGGTCCAAGCTAAAGGTGAGCGCGGCTGACGTTCCCTCGACGACTTTGCGCCCGGGTGCGACCTTGAACCGCCTGACGGTCGCGAAGGCCGCCATGACGCAGCTTGCGCTTTCGCTCTCCAGTTTCGCCGGACGCCCGGTTTTCGACGAGACGGGCCTTACGGGGACCTACGACTACCAACTGGAATGGACTCGCGAGCTGCCGTCGGGACTCGCCGCCACGAACGGGCCGGACGCCGAAGCGCCATCGCTGGTGACGGCGCTTCGAGAACAACTCGGGCTCAGACTGGAGCCGGATCGCCGTTTAGTGGAAGTCTTGGTTGTGGACCACCTGGCGATGCCTTCCGAGAATTAAGCCGCGGAGAGCGCAGGAAACGTGGGGCAGCCTGCCGGACTGAGGCGGTTGGTAACCGCCGCGCAGGATGCCATGCTACCCACACCGCTTCCTAGTGATGGCCGGCGGCGTGAATCACGGTCCGGGCCGGCGGCGCCTCCACCTTCGGTTTGCGCGCCATCGCCTTTTCGGAGAGGCGCGCATTGCGTTCCGCCCGCTGGCGCGCGCACTTCTGATCGCGCTCCTTGAACTCGGGCAGCACTTCTTTGGTGAACAACTCGATGGACGAGCATAACAGCTCGTGCGGGATCTTGCCGGCCTGCGACAGGCAGATCACCTGGTCGATGCCCACGGCCTCGAACTCGCGCAGGCGCTTGCGGATCATTTCCGGCGTCCCGACGCAATCCTGGATGCGGCCTTCGGGCGGCGCAAAGTCGTGGGGGTGGTTTTTGAACTCGTCCCAAAGGTCGGTAACTCCGGGCTCGTGGTCGCCGAAGAAACTGTAGTGGCCGAGGCCGTAGATGAAGAAGCCGTAGCTCTCCATGCCGAGCTCGCCCATGCGGCGTGCGTCGCGATCGCACAAGAACGGGCAGGTGACAGCGAAATTGGGATTGACGGCGTAGCCGACAGGCACGCTTTCGGATTCGAACGCCGCGTAATAATCCTTCACCCATTGGTTGGCTTCTTCCGGACTGACGAAGGAAAAAGTCAGCGCGCCCACGCCCAGGCGGGCGGCCTGGAGAATCGAGGCCCGGTTGGAGCACGCCATCCACAGCGGCGGATGCGGTTTCTGGAGAGGCTTGGGCACGACATTGCGCGGCGGCACGGTGACGTACTTGCCTTCAAAGCCGCCGAAGGGGTCCTCGACGAACATGCGCACCACGGCGCGCAGGCCTTCGAGCATCATCTCTTTCTTTTCGGCCTGCGGAACGTGGAAGCCGCCGAGTTCGGTTTCGGTGGCGCCAGCGCCGACGCCGTATTCCACGCGGCCGTCGCTGATGAGGTCGAGCGTAGCCACCCGCTCGGCCACGCGCGCCGGATGGTTGATGTACGGAGGCATCTGCACGATGCCGTGCCCGATGCGCACGTTCCTGGTGCGCTGGGTACACGCCGCCAGAAAAACTTCGGGCGCGGAGGAGTGGGCGTACTCCTCCAGAAAATGGTGCTCGGTGGCCCAGATGTAGTCGTAGCCGCCGCGGTCGGAGAGTTCCACTTGCTCCAACGCGTTTTTGAGGAGTCGGTGTTCAGAATCCGGCGCCCAGGGGCGTGGAAGCTGATGTTCGTAAAAGCCGCCGAATTTCATGGTCGTCAGGGTCCCGGGAGTCTTCAGTGCGTCATGGCGTAAACAATATAGTTTACGCCGATCCGGATACCGAGGGCGGAGTACTTTTCCGGATACCCCGGATCGTCGGCGAATTCCCAGGAATCGCCCAGGTCGGAATTGGCTACGATGACCACCATGACCCGGCCCTTATCGTCGTAGATGCCGCGCCAATACGGCACGCTGCCGTCGTATTGATACGGCTGGGAAGAATAGACGCCCCACGCGCCCGGCACGCGGTAGCGGTCATCCAAATCGAAGACCAGATGAAAGATGGCATCGGGATTGGGAATGTCGACCACCTGCCGGTCCGGAAAGACCTTCCGCAAGCTCTCCATGAAGACGGCCCATTCGGCGCTGCCCCAGAAATCGTCGGCCATGAAGAAGCCGCCGCGCAGCAGGTATTCGCGCATCGCGCGGGCCTCAGCGTCGCTCAATTTCCATTCGCCCGGGCGGACGGCATAGAGCCACGGCCAGTCGTACTGATCGCCATTATCGAGATTGACGGACTGCTCGACGGAGCGGACGTGCAGGCGGGTGAGGCGGCGGAGCGCGGCGACGAAGTGGCGGTCGGCGCGCGGGTAGTCCTGGGTCCAGCTGGAGTAGCCCTGGGTCCAGCCGCTGCCGCCATTGCGGCTGCCGCTGCGGTCAAAGCGCGCTGTCGGGGCGGGCGGGTACATCAGCCGGGCGAAGGCGAATTCAGTCTGCTCCCGGTAATCGGGCGGGAGCGGAAAATCGTTGTACTCGATGCCTGGATATTCGCGGAACGGCAGATGGACTTCGGTGACGGCCGCCCACGCGGTCAGAGCCCCTGCCAATGCCCACAGCGCCCTCATCCTGCCGTGAGCATATCACGAGACGCCCAAGGTTCCGGCTTTGGGCGCTACGCGCTGCGCAAGGCTCCCGGAGCCATGCGCCGCCCGACGCGGCAAATGCGGTGACAGAATCCGCCGCCGGGGCACTACACTAAGGGTGAGCCATGCGACTCGCGATTTCCGTTCTCCTCGGCCTCCTGCCGCTGGCCTACGCCGCGGCCCCCGATTACTTCCAGCCCGCTCACACTCTCTCCGGCATCGGCGCTTCGCGCGACGATCTTTCCGACGAAACCATCGACACCCGCACCGAGCTCATGATCCAGTCGCAGACCTTCAGCATCCTGCGCGATCCCGAGGCCGTGCCCGGGGCGAAACGCGTTACCCATGACAAGAAACTGCAAGCCTTGTTTCGCCAGGCCTCCGAGCGCAGCGGCTGGCCGGCCTCTTTGATCGAAGCCGTCGTCTATCTGGAAAGCTGGGGCAATCCCAAGGCCACCAGCATCACCGGTCCGAGAGGCATCATGCAGATGTCCCAGGCCACCGCGCGGCGCATCGGGCTGCGTGTGGTCCGCGCCACGCGGTACCGGACCGTCAAAGAGAAGGTCCAGGTCCGCAACAAGAAGGGCAAGCTCGTCACCCGCACCGTCCGCCACAAAGTCCCGTACACCGTCCCCGGCCGCGATGATCGCCTGGTGCCCGAACGCGCCATCCCCGCCGCCGCCCGCTACCTGGCCACCATGGAGCAAAAATTCGGCGGCCGCGACTGGGCCATCTTTGCCTACCACTGCGGCGAGGGTTGCGCCGCCGAAATGCAGGAGCTGACCCGCCGCGCCCGCGGCATTCCCCCCGACCAGTTCACCGTGGCGCGCATGTTCTTCTCCTGCAGCCCGGCCCGGAACCGCGAGCTCTACCAGGCGATTCAGATGCAGATGGAGCGCGACTATTCGCCCACCTACTGGTTCCGCATTATGCGGGCCCAGCAGTTGCTGGCGTCTTACCGGGAAGATCCCGATGGGTTCGAATCCCTGGCCGACCAGTACAAGATGCAGTTCGCCGAAGCCGCCGGCCTGCAGCGCCGCGCGCCCCACCGGCTCTCGGTGTGGCTCAAGCGCGACGACCTGCGGTTCAACACCGACGACGATATCCGCGCCGGCATGGGCACGGCCCTGGTGCGGCCCTTCGACCGCCCCGACTTCTTCGGGTACCGTCTGCGCATCGAGCCCGATTCCCCCGACGATCTGGAGTTCTTCTCGCAGGCCTCGCCTGCGGCCGTCGGCGCTTTGACCTACATCGCCTTCGAGACGCGCCGCCTGTGGGAAGAGATGAAGCCGCAGGGCGAGCGCTTCCGGCCGCTCGAAGTGACTTCGCTGGTGGAGCCAGAAGAATACGCGGTGCGGACGTCGCGCAGCGAAGCGCGCTCGCACGGCACCGGGCAGGTGTTCGACATCGACTACGCGGGGCTGCCTCCGGCCGAATACGAATGCCTGAGCTTCGTGTTGGACGATCTGGGGTGGGACGGCTACCTGGGATTCGTGGAAGAGGGGATGGACACCCTGCACGTCGGCGCATCGCCGAGTTCCCGCGACTTCTTCACCACGGTGTTCCAGGACGCAGCCGCCTCGCTTCCCGGCCTATGAAACCATGGCGCTGCAGGTTTCAGGCCTGTTCTGTCACCGCAGGACGTGAAAGGCGACGAACGCACCCGCGTAGGCCAGTGCCCCCATGTAAGTGAATTGCAGGACGGGCCACTTCCACCCGCCGGTTTCGCGACGCACCACCGCGATGGTGGAGATGCACTGCATGGCGAAGGCAAAGAAGACCAGCAGGGCCACGGCGCCGCCGAACGAGAGATCGTGCTGGAGGGCGGTCTGCAGGCCAGCATCGTTGGTTTGCCCATCCATGCCGTAAATCGAGCCAAGGGTGGCCACGATGGTTTCGCGCGCGGCCAGCGACGTGATCAGGCCGATTCCGACTTTCCAGTTTAGGCCCAGCGGCCGAATGGCGGGCTCGATGGTGTGGCCCAGCATCCCGGCCAGGCTGTGATCGATGGTGGGCGGGTGGCCGCCGACCAGCGGCAGGTGAGCCATCACCCAGAGCACCACCATCACCAGCAGGATGACGGTGCCGGCGCGGCGCAGGAAGACCACAGAGCGGTCCAGGAGCCGCAGGCCGAGCGACTGCACGGTCGGCCAGCGGTACGACGGCATCTCCAGCAGGAACGGCGTGCGGCCGCTCTTCAGAATGGAGGATTTCAGCAGGCGCGCGGTCACCACCGCCGCCAGGAAGCCCAAGGCGTAGAGAGCCAGCATGGTGACGGCCCGCGCCCCCAGCAACCGGCCGAGCACCGGGCGGTCGGGGATGAACGCGGCGATGATCAAGGTGTAGACCGGCAGCCGCGCCGAACACGTCATGAAGGGCGCGATCAGGATGGTGGCCATGCGGTCGCGCTTGTTTTCGATGGTGCGGGTGGCCATGATGGCCGGGACCGCGCAGGCATAGGCGGAAAGCAATGGAATGAAGGACTTGCCCTGCAGCCCGACGCGCGCCATGGTGCGGTCCGCAATCAAAGCGGCGCGCGCCAGGTAGCCGGAATCTTCCAGGATTCCGATGAACAGGAACAGCAGCAGGACCTGCGGCAGAAACACCACCACCGAGCCGACGCCGGTCCAGATGCCATCCAGCAGGAGCGAGCGGAACAGCGAAGCGGGAAGCACAGATGCAACCCAGTTGCCGGTAAGATGAATGACCCAATCGACCGCGTCCTTGGCCGGGTCGGCCACCGTAAAGATGGTCTGGAACACGCCCACCACCACCGCCAGGAAAATGAGCAGCCCGGCCACCGGATGCAGGAAAACGGCATCCAGGCGGCGGGTCCACTTGGGGGGCGCAGGCGCATGGTAGCGGGCTTCCTGGCCGATGCGCCCGGCCCACTGGCGGCACTTCGGCACATCCTGGAGGATCGGCAAGTATTTGGGAGCGGGCTTGGGCATGGCCCCCGCCAGAAACTCGAAAACCTGATCGATTCCTTCGCCCTGGCGCGCGCTGACCAAGGCCACGGGCGCGCCCAATTCGGCCGATAGGGCGGTCAAATCGACATGGCCGCCGCGCTTGCGGAGGTCATCCGCCATGTTGAGGATGATCAGCGTCGGGATGCCCAGCGCCAGAATCGGTGCGGCCAGCATCAGGTGGCGGGCCAGATTGGTGGAATCGAGAACCAGCAGGACAGCCTGCGGTTTGCCAGTGTCGCCGCGTTGCCCGGTCAGTACATCATATGCGATTTGCTCATCTTCGGAGCGGGGCGAAAGACTATAGAGACCGGGAAGGTCGATGACTGGAATGGCGCGCCCATCCGGAAGCACGGCCACTCCCGTGTGCCGCTCGACCGTGACGCCCGGAAAGTTAGCCACCTTCTGACGAAGGCCAGTCAGGCGATTGAACAACGTGGTCTTTCCGCTGTTGGGGGGTCCGATGAGGGCCACGCGGGCATTGCCGGCAACCGTCTGGGCGGGACCTGGGAAGGTCACCACCGACGAGGCCGCGCAATCGTGACAATCGCTCACACGGGCCTCTTTTTGCGCTCCAGTTTGACTCGCAGGCAGCGGGCGGTCTCCCGCCGGAGCGCGATTTCGGAACCGTCCACCTGAAACACCCGTGGGTCCCCGCCTGGAGCGCTGCGTCCCGCGGTGATCTGGGTGCCGGGCAAGAACCCAAGCTCCATCAGACGGCGGGCCTCCTCCCGGGGAAGATCGATGGTTTCCAGAATGGCGGCGTCTCCGCGGCGCAGATCCACCAGGGTCGGGAGGACTTCCGGTTGGCCTCTGTTGCCACTCAGTTGCAACATGGCTTTAGTATGGGGGAGTCCGAAATTGTTGTCAAGGGCCGGAGACGGTTTGCTGAGCTTTTTTGCGGCCACCCTGTTGCAACTGCCTCCAACTGCATCAGAATAGAGGATATCGCATGCGAGTGCAATACCGCATCCATCCGGTACGTACTAGCGATCTGGACCGCATCCTGGCCCTCGAACGAGCCAGCTTCGGCCCGGAAGCCTATGACCGCAAGCTATTTGCATATTACCGGGAACGCTGGCCGAAACTGTTCCTGGTGGCAGAATCCCGCGGGAAAGTTTGTGGGTACATCATGACTAGTCTGCGGGGAGCCGCTTCCGGCCCGCGGGCGGAACTGGTCTCGGTCGCGGTGGACCCGGCCCGGCGCCAGGCGGGAGTTGCCTCGGCATTACTCGATAGCACCCTTCGGCGGCTCCGCCGGCGCCGCGTGCGCCGGATCCACCTCGTGGTGCGAGTGACCAACCGGCCGGCACGGACTTTTTACGAGAAGTACGGCTTTCGCCGGATACGGCTGATCCGCGGATACTACGAAGATGGAGGAGACGGCATCGCCATGGGGAAGACGATCGCCTAAACCGCCTACCCGCCGCCGCGTCCACTAAACCGCACCCCAGCGGAGATTGTAGGGCAGGTTGGTAACCTGCGGACCCGCTGGCAATGGGTCCAGCCGGCCGGGGGCGGCCGCGCACGAGGCCTTGCGGGCCACGCGAAGAGCCGTTCTTCGGCGCCCTCTTGCAAATGTGCGCCCCATGCGCCATCTTTAGTTCGATGGCGGCCTCGTTCGAATTCCTGCGCGGCGTGTTGGGCGTGCTCTGTGTGCTGTTCGCCCATATGGCAGGGCGCTCAGGAGCGGCCGTGCGAAACGGCCAGCAGAGGGTCTCGCGGCTCTATGCGTGGGTATTGCGGGCGGCAGCCTGCGGGGTCGCGCTGGCTCTGCGGCATTCGCTGGACACGATCGCTCTGGCCGTGTGGGTCCTGGCCGCGGCCGCCTTCGCCGCGGGTTGGTGGGCCACCAATCGCTCACCGAAGCCGGAAGACCTGACTCACCAGATTTTCCCCGAATAGTGCCCTGGCCCTGCGCTACAATCTTCTCTTACACATGTCACTCGTCGTGGTTGGATCCGTTGCGTATGACGGGGTGGAAACGCCCCATGGAACAGTGGACCGCATGCTGGGCGGCGCGGCCACCTATATCTCGCTGGCCGCCAGCTATTTCACCGACGTGAAAATAGTCGCTGTGGTCGGCGATGATTTCGCGGACCAGGACCGCCAGCTTCTGGCTTCGCGCAAAATCGACCTGGCCGGGATGGAGACGGTGAAAGGCGGGAAGACCTTCTTCTGGAAGGGCGTGTATTCGTCCGACATGAATGACCGGACCACGTTGCAAACCGACCTCAACGTGTTCGCGGATTTCAAGCCCAAGCTTCCCGAGCCATACCGCGCGGCGCCCTACCTGTTGCTGGGCAACATTCAGCCAGCGCTGCAACGCAGCGTCCACGGGCAGATGAGCGGCGTGAAGTTCACCGGCGGCGACACCATGAATTACTGGATCAACGATTTCCGCGGCGAGTTGCTCCAGACCTTGAAGACCTGGGACTTCCTGCTGATCAACGACGGGGAAGCGCGGCTGCTGTCCGGCGAGCAAAACCTCCGGCGCGCGGCGGCCAAGATCCATCAGATGGGTCCGCGGACGCTGGTGATCAAGCGGGGCGAGTACGGCGCCGTATTGTTCCACGGCGGGCACCACTTCATGGCGCCCGGATACCTGTTAGAAACAGTCTTCGACCCCACGGGCGCGGGCGATTGCTTTGCCGGCGGTTTCATGGGGTATCTGGCGGGTCACGGGATCCGGCCGAAGGAAGGCCACATGGACATGGCGGAATTGCGGCGTGCGGTGATCTACGGCTCCGTCATGGGGAGCTTCTGTTGCGAAAAATTCGGAGTGGACCGGTTTCGGACGCTGAGCCACGACGAAGTCGAGGCCCGCTACCAGGAGTTCAAGAACTGCACCGCGTTCTAACAGCCCGGAAGCTGACGTTCCCAGGGCTCTGTCTGGCGCTGCTGGCGGCGAGCAGCGCGGCCGCCGTCTGGTTGTTCTCCGCTCACGGCGGACTTTTCTTTTACGGCGATGCGGAAGCGCACTGGGACATCGCGCGGCGGATCGTCGATTCGCGAACACCCGGATACGACCAAATCGGCACCGTTTGGCTTCCCCTGCCCCACCTGCTGCTGGCGCCGCTGGCCGCCATCGACACTTGGTGGCGGAACGGTCTCGCCGCGGCGCTCCCATCTGCGCTTTCGTTCGTAGTGGCGGGAGGATTTTTATTCTCCGCCGTGCGCCGCATCTTCGATTCCGCGGCGGCGGCGGCATCCACGGCTGTATTCGCCGGCAATCCCAATCTGCTCTACCTGCAATCCACCGCCATGACGGAGGCGATCTTTTTCGCCTGCCTGATGGCCCTCCTCTACTTCACCATCCGATTCCAGGAAACGCAGGGCTGGGGCGCCGTTGCGGGAGCAGGCGTGGCTTGCTGCTTGGGGGCGCTGACCCGGTATGAAGCCTGGTTTCTCATCCCCTTCGTGGCGGCTTACTTCCTTTTTCAGGCGACACGGAAGCGGTGGGCAGTGGCGGCGCTCTTTGGCATTCTAGCGACCCTCGGACCGGCTTATTGGCTGGCCCACAATTGGTGGCTGTCTGGAGACCTTCTGGAGTTCTACCGCGGACCCTATTCGGCGATCGCCATTCAAGGACCAGCGACCTATCCGGGGCGGGGCAACTGGGCGCTGTCCTGGCTTTATTTTCGGACTGCGGCGGAACTGTGTGCCGGTGCCGGACTGTGGTGGATCGGCTTGGCTGGAATCGCGGCCACGCTGGTGAAACGCGTATTCTGGCCGGTGGCCCTATTCGCGCTGCCGGCGCTGTTCTACGTGTGGAGCATGCATTCCGCGGCTACTCCGATCTTTGTGCCTACGCTTTGGCCGAATACCTACTACAACACGCGCTACGGACTGGCGGCGCTTCCGCTGCTGTCCCTGGCCGCGGCGGGCCTGGTGGCGCTGTCGCCCCGTCGGGCCCACGTCGCCGCGGCCGTGGTGGTGGCCGCCGCGGGCGTCGGATATTGGGCCCTTCACTCCAGCCCCGAGCAATGGGTGGCCTGGAAGGAATCGCGCGTCAATTCGGAAGGCCGACGCACCTGGGTGCGAGAAACGGCCGAGTACCTGGCGCCTCGATATGACCGCGGGTCTGGAATTCTCAGCGCTTCGGGTGAATTTCGAGCGGTCTATCGCGAACTTGGGATTCCTCTGCGAGAAAGCCTAAGCAACGACAACGGCCTGCTCTGGCTGGCCACCGTGCGGCGTCCCGAAATCTTCCTCTGGCAGGAATGGGCACTGGCCATCGGCGGCGATGCCGTGGAGCAGAGCGTCGAGCGTGCTCGCAGCTATGGAATCCGGTACCGGCTGGAGAAAACCATCCCCATCAAAGACTCGCCGGCGATCGAAATCTACCGGCGCATCGGAGGCAGACATGGTTCCGCATGAATACGTGACCACCGCGTTCGAATTACCGGGATTCCGGGTGAAGCGCAACCTTGGCGTGGTGCGGGGCATCGTGGTGCGCTCTCGCTCCATCGTAGGCACGATTGGAGCCGGGTTGCAGACCATTGTAGGCGGCAACATTTCGCTCTACAGCAAACTGTGCGAGAAAACGCGGTCGGATGCCTTTGACCTGATGATCCAACACGCGACGGACCTGGGCGCCGATGCGGTCATCGGGGCTCGTTACGACGCCACCGAGATCATGGGCGGGGTGACCGAAGTGCTGGCGTACGGGACTGCGGTGACTCTCGAACCCTCAGCCAAATGACGATTCCGTTTACCAAGGCGCACGGGGCCAAGAACGATTTTCTGCTGACCTGGCGGAGCGAGGCCCCGGCGGCGGACCTGGCGGAATTGGCCCGCGACCTCTGCGACCGGCACACCGGGATCGGCGGCGACGGATGGATCCTGATTTCGCCGCCCTCCGCGTCGCAGGCCGAGAGCGCGATCGAGCTTTTCAACTCCGACGGCAGCAAGGCGGAGATCTCGGGGAACGGCACGCGGTGCGCGGCGGCTTTCTTGATTCATCACAGCTATGCCACCGAGACGGTGCGCATCCGAACTGGGGCGGGGATCAAGACGCTACGTCTGTTGCGGCGCGACGCGCTGGTTTTCGATTTTGAAATGAACATGGGGCGGGTCGAGATTCAAGCCGAGCGTTTTGCTCTGCCGCTCAAAGCCGGACCGCGGGATGTCACGCTCTTGTGGGTGGGGAATCCGCAATGCGCCGTGCCCGTAACCGATTTCGATTTCGACTGGCGCGCCCTGGGTGCCGAGATCGAGTCCCATCCGCACTTTCCCGGCCGCACCAACGTGTCATTCTGGAGGGGGGTTGACGCGCACACCATCGAGGCGCGGTTCTACGAGCGAGGGGCGGGCGAGACCATGAGTTCGGGAACCGGTTCGACCGGTGCCGCTGCCGCTGCAGCCGCGCGCGGCGCGGCGACTTCCCCGGTGCGCGTCAACACGCCGGCTGGACCGATCGACTTGCGGTTGGAGCAGGAAGCCTATCTGACCGGACCCGCCGAAATCATCGGCCAAGGCAACTTTTTCAGACAGGAGTAGCACGTTCATCCTATGCCAAAAGAACCAATTATCATGGACGCGATCGCCAAGGATCTGGCGGAAAAGATTCGCTCCCGCCAAGCGCGCGTAGGCGTTGTCGGCCTGGGCTACGTAGGGCTTCCTCTTGCGGTGGAGCTGGCTAAGGCAGGCTTTACCGTAACCGGAATCGATGTGAGCGACGCCAAGACCCAACGGGTGAATGCCGGGGACTCCTATGTGGGAGATATCTCCAATGAAACCCTGGCCCCGCTCGTCGACTCCGGCAAACTGCGAGCCACCACTGATTTCGCTGCGGTGCGGGACCTGGATACCATCAACATCTGTGTTCCGACTCCGCTGCGCAAAACCAAGGATCCGGACATGAGCTTCATCGTGTCCGCCTGCGAGCAGATCGCGGCGCACCTTCACCCGGGGATGCTGGTGATCCTGGAATCCACCACTTATCCCGGCACCACCGATGAGCTGGTGCTACCGACGCTGGCGACGCCCGATCTGCAAGTGGGCCGCGACTTCTTCTTATGCTTTTCGCCCGAGCGGGTCGACCCTGGCAATCCTAAGTTCCAAACCGCCAACATCCCCAAGGTGGTGGGCGGCTGTACCGCAACCTGCACCGAGCTGGGCCGCCTCTTCTACGACCAAGCGCTCGAACATGTGGTTCCGGTCAGTTCGACGCGGGTAGCCGAAATGGTAAAGCTGCTCGAGAATACGTTCCGCATGATCAACATCGGCCTGGCCAATGAGATCGCGATGATGTGCGATCGAATCGACATCAACGTCTGGGAGGTCATCGACGCGGCGGCCACCAAACCGTTCGGCTTCATGCCCTTCTACCCCGGTCCCGGCTTAGGCGGTCATTGCATCCCCATCGACCCGTTCTATCTCTCCTGGAAAACGAAGCAGGCCGGGATCGAGGCACGGTTCATCGAACTGGCGGGGTACATTAACGGACAGATGCCCCACTTTGTCGTGGAGAAAGTGCGGGACGCACTCAATAATGCCACCAAGGCGGTGCGCGGCTCGCGCATCCACGTCTTCGGGGTTGCCTACAAACGAGACATTGACGACGTTCGCGAGTCGCCGGCGTTGGACGTCATGCTCCTCCTCAATCGGATGGGCGCAATCATCAGCTTCAGCGATCCCCATGTGCCCGTGTTGCATCTCGACGGCCTCACTCTGCTGGCCCAACCCGAGGAGGCTGCGGAGGCGGCCGACTGTGTGGTCATCATCACAGACCACTCCAGCTTCGACTATCCGGCGCTGACGAGGCGAGCCCGGCTGATCGTGGACACGCGCAATGCCCTCAAGGGGCTCCGGTCCGAAAAAATAGTCCGTCTGTAGTCAGTGCTACACGGCCTGACGGAGCGGCCGGTAGCGGCGGCTGGCCCGGACTCCAATCAGTTCCGCGACCTTACCGAGTAAGGAGGGCAGATTCTCTGTGTAAACGGACACGTGCTGGCTCGGTCGTGCAGCGCGCCTCCGCAAGTATGGTTCGTAGGAGGTAATCAACGCCGTGGCTGGGCGGTAATCCTTGACGCGCGCATACGCCAACAAATCGGGCCCAGCTTCGCTGGAGCCAAATCGGGCATCGCTGAGCACCAGTTCGTAAGGGCGCTCGTCCATCTTGGTGAGAGCCTCTGCGGGAGTACCCGCAACGTCGACGGTATAGCCTCCGGCCTGCAAGATGGTCTGTAACGCTAAACGGGGCGTCAACTCTCCGTGCACTACCAAAACTCGCGCAAGATCTAACCCTTGCCGTTGACCGCGAACACGTGGCGATCTCGATGGTTTGTTCATTCCCAAGAATACTTTAACCGAAAATCGTCTCTCTTCAGCCAGTAAATTTGGGGCCGTAGCTCCAATTAGGGGTGTCACACACTCATCGGCCTATTCTTGAGGATTTAAATCGTGCATAAGTACTAAACGTAATGGAATTTAAGTTCCATCACTCCGCTAAGGGATTCTGGTTTCATGAGGTTGCTCAGGTGCACGCTGCCCCGAACAGGGATTCACCCCGCTAGAATATTCCTGCGCCCTGTGGAAATCCTCAACGGCGTACAGAATTTAGCATGCTTCAGGTTCCTGCCGAGCGTCCCAAATCGCACACATCTCGTCCATGGTTCGGCGCTCCAGAGTCCCCAAGGCGGCCCGAATCCACCGTCAGGATCTTGCTCTGGATGAAGGATGGTGAAGGTATTCTCGAGTCGGGGAGCTGAGGGAATGTGCGCGGTCAGTCGTTCAGGACCACATTAAGCAGCGAACGGTAGACCTTGATATCGCCGTTGTACTCAATAAAGCCCCGCTTGCGGAACCGGTTCATGAAGAAATTCACCCGAGAACGGGTGGTACCGATCATTTCGGCCAGCGTCTCCTGGCTCATCTTAGAGATCACCAATTCCGGGCAGTCCTCGGAGCCGAAGTTGGCGAGGAGCAGGAGCAGGCGCGCCAGCCGCTTCTCGCAGGAATTGAAGAACTGATCCACCAGATCCTCTTCGATTCGAATGTTACGGGCGAGCACATAGGCAACAAAGGCCTCGGCAACCAACGACTCCTCCTGCAGCAGCCGCTTCAACAGGGGCTGGGCCAATTGCATCACCGAACACTCCGAAAGAGTGACAGCGCTGGACACGCGAAGGGACCGGCCTGCCAGACAAGCCTCACCGAAGAAGTCACCCGGACCCAATATCCCAATCACGGCCTCCTTGCCGTTTGGCGAGCTGACGGTCAGCTTGATGTTGCCCTTGTCCAGATAGAAAACGGCGTCAGCCGCGTCTCCCTGCACATAGATCATCTCGTTCTTCGCGTAGTCGGTTAGCTTGGCGGCCCCTTCCCTGCGTGCCAGAATGACCCGCAGGCTTGTGACCGGAGGCTCTTTTCGCTTTACGGGCGACACTAGCGTGCCCCACTGCCCGCCCGACGGGCGAGCACTGGTTCCCGTGCGATCTCCGACCGTGGCGGCTGGTGGCTTCCCGTTGTGGCAGGTTCGGCAAGTTCGTTTTCCGCGCGAAGCCAGTCTTCCTCCGCCGAGCCTCCTTGGCACCCGCGTGCTTCCCAATATGAGTAAGCCAGCCGGGCGATCTCGCTTGCGTCCCGGGAACTCAAATCCGTTTCCGCAGTACGGGAATCTCGGACATTTGAATTCTCTTTTCCTCGTTCTTTTTCTTTCGAAAGGAACACTCTTCCCATGGGATTTGACCTCCTCTTTCTGCTCTCTTTCGGGACCATATGGAATTCTCGGGTCAGGCCTAGTGGATCGCGCCGCCTCCCGCCCCGTACGCCTTCTGACGTTGTAGATTGGTCCCCCACCGCCCCAACCAGGATTCCGCGGCACTCCGAACTACGTGGAAGACCTCGCGATCGCTAAAGGGAATGGCCAGCACATCGTGCCCGCCAAGATTCAAGACTTCCACCCAAAGATACTCGTCTGCCAACCTCGATGAAACGACGAACTTCGGAGGATGTGCCAGTGCTTGGGTCTCTTGAAACAATAGTTTCCAATTGCCATCGGGAAGGTCTCGTTCACAGATGATTACCGCGGGTAGGCCCCGGCGTGTCATCCAGAGGCGGGCTCTCTCCAAGGTTGCGACGCCATTCCAATTCCACTTCGAGCTCGCGCAGATCGAACGCAGGACCCGTTGGTCGGCGGGTATAGGGCTAACACCCAAGACCGCAATGGAGAAGCGGGGGGCAACTCCGGCTTGGTCGAGCATGTTGGTCAGACTCCTTCGGCGCTGGCGCGAGACAACCCGTGGCTTACTCCGTTTGGGGAGCCGCAAACCACCCAGCTAATAATGATCTCTTTAGTAGAGAATATTCAAACTTTATCCGTTCGGAATATCTATGCATACTAGGTCGGGACCTAGTACCTATGCGTCGTTATGGAGTCCGGTTACCAACCGCGTTGGGACATGCGCCGGAGAATCTCTCCGGCGTACCGGTCCATGCGGGCAGGCTTGCGGCGCAAGGGTGCGGGCAGCAGGGCGGCTAGGCGCGCGGACTGCTCCCGCGTCAGCCGCGCCGCCGTCGTTCCGTACCAGGCGCGAGCCGCCGCCTGCGCGCCGAACACCCCAGGTCCCCACTCAACCAAGTTCAAATACAACTCCAGGATCCGCGGTTTCGGGAGAAGGCGTTCGGCCACGGGCGCGAGAGTGAATTCCACCCCTTTGCGCAGGAGGTTGCGGTGGGTGGTCAGAAACAGGTTCTTGATCAGTTGTTGGGTAATCGTCGATCCACCGCGGCCCAGGCGGCCTTGCTCGACGTCCTGGTCGATTACCTGCTGTACTTCTTTCCAATCGATTCCATGATGCTCATAGAATCGGCCGTCCTCGGCGGAAACAACCGCGTGCCGGAGATGAGGGGAAATCGCAGCCAGCGGCACGAACTGGTAATGCTTGCGGTAGGGTTCGCCGCGTAACCAGGCTTCCATCCGCCGCTCGACCTGCACGGTAGTGGTGGGAGGGTCGAGCCACCGCAAGGCCACCAATCCGGCGATCGCGAGAACGTAGAACCCTAAGGCTAAGCCGGCCATTCCCAAGAGGATGGCCCGAAGGATACGTTTGCCACGTCGGGGGAGCACGTTATGATGGTAGCGTGAGCCGTAATTGGCCGGATCGGTCTTACGATCATGACACGACTCGACAGCTTTCTGGAGTACGCCGAATCTCATAGGGTCACGGTCTGCGTCATCGCCGGGGTAATGGTCGCGCTGATCGCCTGGGTCGATTTCCTGTTGCCGACCGCCTCTATGGGGTTTCTATACCTGTTCCCCATCCTGATTTCGGCGGCGGCGCTGAACGGATTTCAAATCATCGTTTTGGCTGGGCTGTGCAGTGTGTTGCGGGAGGCGTTTGACCCACTCGAGTGGTCCGCGGGGGCGAGCGGCCGAATCCTGGCCACTCTGGCTGGATTTACCATGACCGGTTTCTTTGTCGTGCAACTGAACCAGCGTCGCCGCCAGTTGAAAGCGCATCTGGACCAGTTGGAGATCGAGGTGCGGCGGCGGCAGGACGCGGAGTCCCAGGTCCGTACCCTGATTGAAACCAGCCCGTTGGCGATTTTGACTCTCGACAGCTCCGGACACGTGTTATTGGCGAATGAATCGGCACGGGAGGTGCTGGACTTCACCGAAGCCAGTCTGCGCGGCACGGACGTGACGCCTTACTTGCCCATCCTGCCTCGCATGCTGCAGAGCCAACATTCGGCGGGAAACATGCGCACCAATGTGGAGTGCAACGCGAGGCGGCGCAGCGGCGAGGTCTTCCTGGCTCACGTCTGGTTCTCGACGTATCGCACCTCCAGCGGCCCGGGGCTGGCCGCTGTCATTTGGGACGCTTCCGAGAACCTGCGCGACCGGGAGGGAGCGGGTCTGGATTCGATGCTGGCCACCTCGCGCGTTCTGGTGGGCGCCCTATCACACGAGATCCGCAATCTGGCCTCTGCCGCGGCTTCCTCCTATGGGGCTCTGGGGATGCTCGAAGGAACCGCCGACAATAAGCAGTACGAGGCGCTCGGAAGCCTGATCCACGCGCTCGAACGGATTGCGACATCCGGGCTGCATCTAGCTTCGCAGAGGGAGTCGGCCGTAACCGATCTCGGCACGCTGCTGGATGAAACCCGCATTGTGATCGAGCCCCTCCTTCGAGACGCCGATATCGACGTGGTGTGGGAGCTGAACGATGGTCTTCCGTTGGTACAGGCCGATCATCACAGCCTGCTTCAGGTGTTCGTCAATCTGGCACGCAACATCAAATGCGTCCTGGAACCTTGCGAGCGCCGGCACTTGCGGATTACCGCGGGCCTGGAAAGCGACGTGGTGGTCGTCCGGTTTTATGACTCAGGCCCCGGAGTCGCGCATCCCGAAGAGCTCTTCAAGCCCTTTCAGCCCGGGGCGCACTCCGCCGGCTTGGGGCTGTACATCTCACGGGCCATTCTGAGATCACACGGCGGGGGATTACGGTATGAGCCCCAGCCGTCGGGTAGTTGTTTTGCAGTGGAACTCTGGCCGGAGGAGAGTGGAATACAGAGCGATGCCGAAAGCTCAGCAAGTTCATCGCGCGTTGCTGGTCGATGATCATACTCTGTTCCGCGAGAGCGTGTCGAGTGCCCTCGGGGCGGAACCGGATATCGAGGTCGAGCACTGCGGAAGCATCCGGGAGGCGCTAGAGATCCTTTCGCAACGTCCTTTCGATATTGTCCTACTCGACCACGATCTGGGCGCAGAGCGTGCGTCGCAATTCGTGCCCGCCGCTCGGGAAGCCGGATTCGATGGGCGGGTGCTGGTGGTGACCGCTTGGGTTAGTGAGAACGAGGCGCGGCGCCTTCTCCGTCAGGGCGTATCGGGCATTTTCCTCAAACAAGCACCTCTTGAAGAGTTGAAGGAAGCCGTACGTCTGGTGACTCAAGGCGGAACCTTCGTCGACCGGTCGTTCGGCCGGATCGGCTCCGAGGGCAACACCACCGAAGAAGTGATTTCCCCCATCTTCAACGACCGCCAGCGCAAAGTCCTGCGGTTCGTCTTAGAGGGCCTGTCCAATAAGGAGATCGCATGGCGGCTCCAGATTTCAGAAAGTTATGTCAAGGCTATCGTCCAGAGCCTGTTCCAGAAGACCGGGGTGCGCACGCGAGGCCAACTCGTGCGCGTGGTCTTCGAGCAATATGAGAACCAGCTCTGAAGGCAATCTGCCGCCCATGCGCTTCATGTGCTGTTCCACACTAGCCAAAAGATACGTTGGGAATCTCCCTGGTTCACGCTACCGTTGATTCACTAGCCGGACCTCAGACCCGGCAAACCGAGGCAATAGGGGTGAGTGTCGCTGTCGGATGCTCTAGAGCGGGATTGAATGCATCGGTTCCTTACCAGCGTTCGACTGGCCGGAGAACCAGGTCCGTGTCTGCTGTAGAATTGGACCCAAGCGCCATGCCGCATTGCTGTGTGTCCTTTCGTCGCTCCCTCCAAGGGCCTTAGAGCGAACCTTCCGCTGGTCGTGGCGTTCGAGACGGACGCCTCACTACCAGCGCCGCTTCTCGGTTTCCGGCCAGGAACCCACGTGCTGAAGATCGTATTCCAGCTCTTTCTCAAGGCTGACAGAACTGTCTAAGTCGGATTCTTCAGCAAACGCCCGCCGCTTCCTCATCCACCTACCGATAAAATGGAAGCGTGCCCACGTCACTTGGTCCCATTCCCGACATCCTCGAGAGACTTCACATTGAGCCGGTGAACTCCGGCGCCTGTTATGGGGACTGGATCGCCGATCCGTCGGGTGGCGAGATCGAATCCATCAATCCTGCCACCGGTGAACCTCTGGCTAAGGTCCTCCGGGCGGGGCCGGAGGACTACGAGCGGGTAGCGGCTAGCGCTCAAGAAGCGTTCTTGGACTGGCGTATGGTACCAGCCCCGAAGCGCGGCGAAGTAGTACGCCAGATCGGCAACGAACTGCGGGCTCATAAAGCGGATCTTGGCGCCCTCGTGACGTTGGAAATGGGAAAGATCCTGCCCGAAGGGTTAGGTGAAGTGCAGGAGATGATTGACATCGCGGATTTCGCCGTGGGTCTGTCGCGCCAACTCTACGGCTTGACGATGCACAGTGAGCGGCCAGCGCATCGCATGTACGAGCAATGGCACCCGCTCGGAATTGTGGGGGTGATCAGCGCTTTCAATTTTCCCGTGGCGGTATGGTCGTGGAACGCCATGATCGCGGCAGCGTGCGGAGATTGTGTCCTGTGGCGGCCTTCCTCGGAGACTCCGCTAACGGCCATCGCGGTACAGAAGATCTGCAACCGGGTGATGGAAGCGAACGGATTGAAGGGAGTGTTCAACCTGGTGATCGGAGCCAGTAAGCCAGTGGGTGAGGCTCTGATCCACGACCGGCGGATTCCGCTGATCAGTTTCACGGGTTCCACGGAAGTAGGCCGTCACGTTTCCGAGGTAGTGGCGGGCCGTCTGGGAAGAACCATTCTGGAGCTGGGTGGCAACAACGGAATCATCGTCGCCGATGACGCCAACCCGGATCTGGTGCTGCGGGCAGTACTGTTCGGCGCCGTGGGTACGGCGGGGCAGCGCTGTACCACGACACGGCGGTTGTTTCTGCAAAGGGGAATCGCTCAGAAGACCACCGATGCGTTGGTAAAAGCCTACCGTCAGGTCAACATCGGGGATCCGATGGAGGAAACGACCTTGATGGGGCCCCTGGTGAACCGCCGGGCCGTCGAGGACATGATGGACGGACTCCGCCGAATTCGTGAGCAAGGCGGCGAAGTTTTATTTGGCGGCGAGCCGATTATGGGCTGTTTCGTGCAACCCACGCTGGTTCGCGCGCGCCCAGACATGCCGATTTTGAAGGAAGAAATCTTCGCGCCCATTCTTTACGTAGTCGAGTTTGACGATCTGGACCAGGCCATACACTGGCACAACGACGTGCCGCAAGGGCTTTCGTCGTCGTTGTTCACCACCAACCTGGTTGCGGCGGAGACGTTCCTGAGCCATCGCGGCAGCGATTGCGGCATCGCCAACATCAACATCGGGACGAGCGGCGCGGAAATTGGCGGAGCGTTCGGCGGCGAGAAAGACACCGGAGGCGGCAGAGAATCGGGCAGCGACGCGTGGAAAGCGTATATGCGGCGGCAGACCAATACGATTAACTGGTCCACACAATTGCCACTCGCGCAAGGGATTCAGTTCAAAGTCTGAAGAAGAATCAACCCCAAAACGCAAGAAAGCCCGGTTCTGGCCGCGCGGGAACTCCGAGCGGCCAGCGAACCGGGCAAGGTTACCTCAAAACGTGAATCGGATCACCGCTTGAGCGGTGCGCGGCGTATCGCCCACTCCGTTAATGTAGGGTACGAAGCCGTAGCCTCCGGACAACCCGTTGTTGGGGTTCGTGTTCGTTGCCGGCGTGGTGGGATTGGTTGCCCCAAAACTACCTACCGACGGCATGGAATAGAACAAGCGATTGAAGACGTTTTGGAACTCGATGCGGAATTGCAGGTTCCCTCTCTCCTTGATGCGGAAGTTCCGGCCGAAGCTCATGCTCTCTTGCGGTTGCCGCTGCCAACGGCAGTTGTTATAGAACGGCGCGGCAGCACCGAAGTTCCCTGGGCCCGGATCCACCCAAGCCTTGGGATTGAGCGCGAGAGTCGAACTCGGATCGAAGCCCTTCTGATTGGGATCCACCGACAGACAAGACTGACCCTGAACCGGGTTCCAGAAGGTATTTCCGCCCCCCCACAGAGCCGGGTTATTGGAAGGCCCGCGATCCAGTTCCGTCAGGAGGTTGTTAACCGACGGGGGAGTTTGAATGAGCGCGCCATTCTGATAACGCAGCACAGCGGCGATCTGCCAGCCGCCCACCACGTTCTTGACGAGCCTGTTTTGGCCCCACCGCGGCGTCACGTACATCCCCGAAACGATCAACAGGCTGGGCGTCGTGTTTTGAGCCAACTGTTTGTTGATGCCGCGGTTGTAGACGTCGTTGACAAGCGGAGTGCCCGGCGTGAAGTACTGCGTAGAGGCGCTGACTCCCAGAACCTCGTTTTTGCTATAGGTATAGGAACCCTGGATGCTCAACCCGTGCGAAAACCTCTTGGTGACCTTCACTTGGAGTGAATCGTACCAGGTGTCGCCCAGTGGCGGACCCAGGAACGGGGGCACGCCGAGAAACTGGGGAGCCAGGCGGATCACCTGGTTCAAGGGTTGACTCCCAGGAAATCCCTTGTACACATTGTTGGGATTTGCCAATTGCGGGAAGCGTGCAACCACCGCCGGCGAATTGATCGGCGTTAGCAGGAGCTGCTGGTCCGCCGGGTTGTGGATATTGAGTCCCCACCGGGCCAAGTCTGAAGGTTGAAGGGCATTGTAGTCGGTGGCATCGAGCTCGGGCGCCGTCCACCAGACTCCGCGATTGCCCACATAGGTGGCTTCCGCGACGAGGTTGGGTGTGATCTCACGCTGGAGGCCAAAGCTCCAGTTGAAAATTCGGGGCGGCCGGGAACTCCGGTCGATGTTGATGAACGGAGAATCCGGAGGTAACAAACCACCCGTCGGGACGGGGAAAACGCCAGCGTTGAAGTTCGGATAGACGAGCGCAGGGTTGCCGAAAGGATTGCCCGGCGCGTAAGGATTGGGACCCAGAGTCATGAACGGTTGGCCGTAGGAGGGCCCGCTGACGGCGTAGAACACGGTGTCATTGTAGGACAGGAACGCATTGTTCGATGCTTGGGCGTACTGAAGCGCCACACCGCCTCGAAGTACCGTCTTGGGCGTCACCTGATAGGCGACCCCCAGGCGCGGACCGAACGCGAACGGATAACTATGGGAGAAGGCGCAGTTGCAACGCCCGCCGCCATATCCCTCAAAGAGCGTCGCCCCGGGTGTATTCGTTACCGGATTCATCACGTTGAACACGGTATTCGGCATGCGGCCGTACTGTTCCTTCAAGTAGGACTCAAAGTCGTAGCGCAGGCCATAATCCAGGGTCAGCTTTCGGGTGACCTTCCAGCTGTCCTGGGCATAGAATGCAAAGGAGTGATAGCCCAACTTGGATTGGGTGGCCGGGTTGATATTCAGGTTGTCCACCTGGCCCAACAGGAAACTGGCATAGCCGAACCCGGTGGTCCCGGTGCTCCCACTCAACCCCACCCGTTGCTCGTCGGGATTCCCGGTTTCCGTGGGGGAAATGCCAAAATTACCATTGGCGCGGTTCACACCTTTATCCGGGAACCCTTCGATCATCATCTCGCCGCCGAATTTATAGGTGTGGTTGCCCTTGACCCAAGTCAAATTGGCATTCGCGGTGGGTTTTTCATCCCAGACATCCTGCAGGAACCCGGCCGGACCGATGGTGCCGCCGCCAAAGGGACCGGCCGCCAAACTCACGCCGCCGGTAAAGAAATCGCTCAAGCCGGTGACATTGGGGAAATAATTCGAAACGGGATATCCTGTTAACCCCAGGCTGTTTTCGTTATAGTTGGCAGCCCCGGAGGGGATATAGGTGTGGATGTAACCAACCCCCAAGTGCAGCAGCAACGTCGGCCTCAGAGTTTGATCGTAGTTGATCCGGACAGTGCTCGAAGAGTTGTTGGTTGCCGATGGCTGTTCAACCGGTCCGGGGATGCCATTGAGATTGGGGTTGAAGGTCAGGATATGCGAAAAATACCCCGATATTTTGATGGTGGGACTGAACGAATGGTCCGCTTTAATGGACCAGTTGGTGGTGTGCTGGTAGTCACTATACGAACCCAGATTGAAGTTATTCTTGAGGCCGGGCGCATTGGCCTGTGGAATCAGATTCTGTATGGCTGAGGCAACCGGATTGAAGCGGGTTGGATCAATATGAAAGTTCGGAAAGGGATCGCGAACAATCGCGCCACTCGTTAGGGTTCGGGTGGTGTTGGGGTCATAGATCTCGTTATAGAACATCGGCCGGCCGAGTGCATCGTTAGACGGGGGGCCAAAGAAACCTGCAGAACTCAGGGCCAGGGGGAACGGGAGGCCAAAGGGGTTCAGGATACCGGAAAAATCTCCCCCGCGCTCGGCAGCGGTAGGAACCGTTTCTTGCGGGGTGAAACTTTGGTTTTCTTGATACCGCTCAAAGTTAAAGAAGAAGAAACTCTTATCCTTGCCGTCGTACACCTTGGGGATGACGACGGGTCCGCCGATCGTACCGCCGAAATCGAACTTGCGGTCCGCGTTCCGGACGTGCTGTCCTGCCCGCTGGCTATTGGTAATACCCGCGTCGGTAAAGGGCAAGCCTGCGTTCAAGGCGTCGTTGGCCGAGTAGAGATAGGCGCTTCCATGGAGCTGGTTAGTTCCCGACTTCATGGTGTAGTTAAAATAGCCGCCGCCGGCCTGTCCATACTCCGCGGCAAAATTGCTGGTCTGGATCGAGACTTCCTGGATGGCGTCCATACCGCTCTGGTTGATCTGCGTCTTTTGGTTCCAGGTGCCGTTGGTGGCGTCCTGACCCTCGATGCGGATCGCTTCGGATGAGGCGGGCAATCCATTCACGGTGATGCCGCCGTCCACGGCGTAGTTGACGCCAGGGACCAGCAACGAAACCGCCAGCGGATCGCGGATGTTCCCAAATCCATTACCGGCCAAGATGGCAGTGGCGCCAGTGATTGAGAGCACCGGAAGTTCGTCCGCGTCGTTGCCGGTCACACTGTGGCTGACCTCGCCGCTCTCCGTCTTCAGCAGAGGGGCTGCCGCCTCGACGGTCACCGACTCGGTAGCCGCGCCGACATCTAGGGTGACGTCCAATCGTGTGTCAACTGAAGAGGTTATCTGCAGGTTCTGGCGAATGAACTTCTTGAATCCGGGCACGGTCACATCCAGCTCGTACTTACCGGGCGGCAACGAGACTACGTAGTTGCCGGTTGCCGACGTACCGCCGGCGAACACTGCGCCGGTATCGGTATTCTTGACTTGAATGGCAGCGCCCGGGACCACAGCACCCGCCGGGTCGGAAATCGTACCTGTAATCGTACCGTTCACTTGGGCAAATCCAAGCAGAGCGCAAAAAAGTAGACCACCGGCGACGAACAACGAACGCATATTTGGACCCCTCCAAAGAAGCCTGCCCACCTTCAGCCAAGGTGCCGGGTGAGACGAGCTCCAGTCTGCTGGAGTATATCGAAAGATAACCCCAGGGTCAACGCATTTTTCCGGATTTGACTGAAGTTGGAACGTGAGATGCCATTAATTAACCAGGTTCCGACCCCGCGCGCCCCCAGCGGTCCGGTTTAATGAGCTGACTGACAGGATTGGCCGCTTTCTTCGCGCAGGGTCAGGATCCGGTCCGCCGCGATCTGCTTCCACGAATCGCACCCCCCGGCCGGCCATCGGACCTGAATCCGTTCCACTTCGGTCGATTGGCCTAGCCCGAAGTGGATTCGAGGATCGTTAGCCGCAAGGTAGCTTCCGTCTCCGCGAACCCAACGCCTGACCGACGTCCCATCCTTGCGGATCAGATCGACCACGCTTCCGTAGGCCGAACGGTTGGACCGGACTCCTTCCAGCCGAAGCTGGATCCAGTGCCCGCGATCCGGGGTGGTGTTCAATAGCAGGCGCGCGGGGCCATTATTGTTGGTCACCAGGATATCGACTCCACCGTCGTTGTTCACGTCGCCGAAGGCCGCAGCCCGGCCCACGTCGACAAATGCAAGCGCCGGCCCCGCAGAGGCAGTGACGTCCGCAAAACCCTTGCCTTTCCCAAGATTGCGGAGCAGCAGATTGCGCTCCCCATAGGGATAAGGATCATCCGGGCGCGCTGTGGGAACCGACAGGACGGCTCCATTGGCACTGAACATATCCAGCAGGCCGCGATTCTCGATGTCCAATAAGCCAACGCCAAAACCCGTATGCGGCAGCGACGGCTGGAGCATTCCGCCCTGGACCGTGGAATCCATGAAATCTCCAGCCGCCTGGCGCTGGAACAGCGTAAACCCTTCATTGGGGAGATTGGTAACGACAATGCTCTCCCCGCCATCCCCATAAAGGTCCCCGGCCGCCAGCCCCATGCCCGCGCGAGCACGGCCGTCCGAGGCATAGGCCAGTCCGCGCACCAATCCCGCTTCACGAAACACCCGGTCATTCGGACTGCCGCCTGGACTCCGCGGTTCATTCAGCCACAGGTGATTGGCGGCGCCATCGTTGGCAACCATGAAACTAGGCCACCCATTGGAGGCGAAATCCCCGGTCAGGATACCGAGGCCAGGACCACGTTTCGAGTTCAGCCCGACAGCCACGGTGACATCTTCAAATCGTCCGTTGCCTAAGTTCCGGTAGAGTTGCGTGACGGTTCTACCGAACACCTGCGGCCCGCAATATTCCCGCCGGCCCGAGGGAAGATAGCAAGCGCGGTTGTCGAACTCGACGTAATGCACCACCGCCAGATCGAGATAGCCGTCGCGGTCATAGTCGATGAATGCCGCGCTGGTGGACCATCCGGACGATTCCACCCCGGCCGCGCCGGTCACGTCCGTAAAGGTGCCGTTCCCGTTGTTGTGATAGAGAACGTTGTGGCCGAAGTTGGTCACGTACAGGTCGACGTAGCCGTCGTTGTCGTAATCTCCGGCGGCAACGCCCATGCCCGCGCCGCTGGAACCGACACCAGCCTCTGCGGTGACATCCGTGAACGAAAGTTTGCCGGTGCGGGCGAGATTATTTCGAAAGAGCCGATTACCCGGCTTCCAGCCGGGCGGCAACGGGACGACCAGCTTGCCTGGACTCCGGGGATTGAGCGGTGCGCCTTGGACTAAATAGACATCCAGATCCCCATCGTTGTCGTAATCCAGTAAGGCGCCGCCCGATCCCGTGATTTCGGGCAAAAGAAATTCTCCACTCGCGCCGGAAGACTGCCAAAAGTCGAGGCCGGTCTGTTTGGCGACGTCTTCAAATGGAGGAGCGCTATGGCGCGCAGACTGACACCCGAGCGAGAGGGCAGTCAGGGCAAGCAATACCGCCCTCAATTTCACCCGATCAGAATTGCATAAGCGTGATAGACTGTCAACAATCCTGGGTGAACATGCCCGCAAACGGGGTGTTGCGTAGTCTCGCACTGACGGTCCCGATTCTCACCGCGGTTGTTCTTTGTTCCTGCGCGGGTCCGGTGCCGCCGGTGCCCACTCCGCAGGTGGCCGGATTCGATCCCGAGGTGCGCGATGCCATCGTGACGGCTCACCAACAAGCCGCCGCCGACCCATCGAGCGCGCAAGCTTCCGGACGCCTGGGAATGGTGCTGCAGGCGCATGCGGTCTATCAACCGGCCCTACTCGCCTACGAGCGAGCCATCCGCCTGGAGCCGAAGGAATTCGCGTGGCGCTATTATCTCGCGGTCGTGTATCAACAGCTGTCCGAATCCGAGAGGGCCTTGGCCGCACTGTCGGCCGCGCTGCGCATCCGTCCCGACTATGCGCCAGCGGCACTCAGAAAAGGCGATCTGCTATTTCAATTGGGCCGCTTGAAGGAAAGCGGCGACCTCTACAAGTCGCTCCTTTCGGAAGATCCGGGATCCGCCATGGCGCTTTACGGCATGGCTCGAGTCAAGTTCGCCGAAGGGGATCTGTCCGGGGCCGAGGATTTTTACAGCCGGGCTTGCCGGGCATACCAGACCTTCGGCGCCGCCTACTACGGGTTAGCCACGACCGAACGGCGGCTAGGGAAAGACGCGCAAGCGACTCGAGACTTCGACTTGGCTCAACGATACGCCGCCGATCATCCGCCAGCTAGCGATTCCATCGCCGACCAGGTTAGCGCGATGGCAACTGGCGTCTATTACCGCCTCGCGCAGGGCGACCAGTTTGCCCGGAAGGGACGGATCGAGGAGGCGGCGCAACTAAACGAAGCCCTTCTCAAGAAAGACCCTGAAAATTTTACGGTGCTGCTGAACCTCCTATACCTGGCGCGTTTCCTGGACCGGTTCGACGGTCAATTGGACGACCTCTATTCGAAAGCGAAACGAATCAACCCGCAAGTCCCACTTATTTACGACTACTATGGCGCAGCCATGGCGCGCCAGGGAAAGTACGATGCAGCCACAGCCGCGCTGCGACGGGCCGTGGAGCTGCGGTCGGATTATCCGGAGGCTCACGCCCAGCTTGGCGAGATACTAGAAAGGCAGAGCCGGCCGGATGAGGCAATCGCGCAGTATCGACTAGCGCTGGCCCAAGGCCCCGATCGCGCGGTTCAGATGAACCTGTGGCGGTTGCTCATCATTCACGGCCAGGGCCGCGAAGTGATACCCGCATTGCTCGAGGCTCTTCCGATCGAGGACATGTACTCCGCACTCCGCCTGGTCTTGATAGCCGAGGCCTATCACACCACGGGCGACGCCGCCAAGGCGCGTCAGTATCTGGAACAGGCGAGAAACCGGGTGCGCCAGGAAGGCCCTCCAGCGCTGCTGGCGCAGATCGACCAGGAACTGGCACAAGTGACACCACGCCCATGAGGCCTCGTCGGCTCTCAGGCCGGTCTCGCTGGGCGCTCGCGGCGGGGCTTGCCCTTCTCACTCTGGGATCGTGCTCGCGCCGGGATACCACCGAACTTCTAACGCAGCACCGCAATCTCGGCAAGGCGCTCTATGAGAATCCCGCCACCCAACAGCAAGCGGTGAACGAGTTCCGGCAGGCGCTCGATCTGGCGCCGGACTCGGCCCGCGAGAAGCTGAACTTCGCCCTCGCTTTGCTGCGGGCTTCGGGACCCGACGAAGAAGCCGTGCGGCTCCTGATCGAGGTGCAGCGCCAGGATCCCTCCTTGCCGCATACCTGGTTCAACCTCGGGATCTACTATAAGCACCGGGGCGACGTGAACCGGGCGGTCGCGCAATTCGAAGGCATGATCGCGCGAGTGCCTGACGAGGCCATCGGGCATTATCAGCTTGGAGCCCTGTATCGACAACTGAACCGGAACGCGGATGCGGAGGCGCAGTTCGCGAAAGCCGCCGAGCTGGATCCACTACTTGCGGCTGCGCCCTTCCAGCTCTACAACCTATATCGTGTGACCGGCAGTGCGGCGCAGGCCGACGCTTACCTGGCCGGTTTTCAACGCATCCAAACGATTCAGAAAAGCTGGGTGACGGCGGAAGACGTGGAATGGTGTGTGTACGCCGAAATTTACGACCCTCCGGAGGCCCGCATTGCCGCTCCCGCCTTGCCGGAACCCACCTTTGCCGAAACGCAGTTCAAAGACAACGTAGACGCGGCCACCGCGGGACTCACCCTGATCGACGCCGCAGGGACCGGCGCAACCGATCTGTTGGTGTGGTCCTCGACGGGAATCCGGCTGTATTTGCGCGGCCAGCAACTTATCGCCGTCACCGGACTGGAAGGATTGACGGGCATCCTTGACGTGGCCCCCGGCGATTTTGACAACGACGGCTTCATGGATCTGTGCGTGTTGACGACAGCCGGTCCCGCGTTGTACCGCAACCGGAAGGGCACATTTGTGCGAGTCCCTGCGAAACTGCCCACTGGCCGTTTCGAGAGGGCGGTGTGGCTCGATTACGATCATGATTACGACCTGGACCTGGTATTACTGGGAGACCGGCCAGCACTCTTGCGAAACCAGGGCGCCGCGGGATGGACCAATCGCACCGGCGACTTCCCATTCATCCAGGGCGCGGTCTCTGGCGCCCAGAAGACCCGCCTTCTTCCGGACAGCAAGGCTTTCGATCTCGCCGTGTACTACCGCGACCACGCACCGGTTCTGTATCGCGATCGGCTCGGCGGCCGATACAGCGTGGAGGCATTCCAGGGGAACCCGCCGGTTCGTACCGAAGTAAATGCTGATTTTGATGGCGACGGCCGCCTGGATCGTGCCCGAATCGATGCGAGCGGTACCGTGCACCTCATGCATAACGAGAGTCCTCTGGACCGGCACTGGATTGGCGTCCGCCTGACCGGCGTGCGGAGTCTGCAGCTGGCGCAGGACGCTTTTGTGGAGATCAAAGCCGGCAGCCTGTATCGCCGCGAATTCTACACTGGCGTGCCGCTGCTGTTCGATGCCGGCGATCATGCCTCGGTGGATACGGTTCGCATCACCTGGCCCAACGGGCTGATCCAGAACGAGGTCCGGCAGCCGACGAATCAGACCCACACTTACGTCGAAGCCCAGCGCCTGTCCGGTTCTTGCCCCATGGTGTGGACATGGAACGGGCGCCGATTCGAGTTCATCACCGACGTGCTGGGCGTCGCTCCGCTGGGCGCCAGCGATGGCGATGGCAGCTATTTCCCCGTGAACCATGTTGAGTATGTGCGGATTCCAGGCGAGTCGCTACGGCCGGTGCGCGGCCATTACAACGTCCACATTACCGAGGAGTTGAGCGAGGTCTCGTATCTCGATCAAATCCAGTTGCTCGCTGTCGATCACCCCGTCCACACCGAGATTTTCACCAACGACAAATTCAAAGGACCGCCCTATCCCCCATTCCGGTTGTTCAGCGTCGAGCGGCAGATCGATCCCCAGTCGGCTCGCGACGATCAAGGCCGGGATGTGCGGCCGCTACTGCTGGCGATCGACCAGCGGTATCCCAACCAGTTCCGGCGCTCGGAAACCGGTGTGGCGGACCTGCACACGCTGGAGCTGGACTTCGGGACGGCCGCGCCATCCGGCGCCGCGATCCTGGTGCTGAGCGGATGGGTCGATTGGCCGGACGGCAGCACCTTCCGCCGCGCGTCCCAGGAGACCAAGGTGGGTTTGGTGATGCCCTACCTGCAGGTGCAAGACGGCCACGGCCGTTGGATCACCGCGGACCCGGACATGGGCATGCCGGCAGGTAAGCCCAAGACGATTGTAGTTCCGGTGCGGTTTCCCGCGGCGAGTCGCAGGGTCCGGATCGTCACGAATCTGTGCGTCTATTGGGACCGCGTCTTTTTGAGCGAAGGAGAGTCGAACGCGGGAGCGACACCGGAGCTGGTGCCTGTGATGTCCGCAGACCTGCAGTTTCGCGGATTCTCGGAGACACGCGTGGACCCCCGGCGCCTGCAGCCGGACCGGTTCGACTATGGCCGTGTTTCCGCGACCTCTTTCTGGAATCCCACGCCGGGTCTGTACACAAGACTGGGCTCGGTGGAAGAGTTATTGCGGGATGCCGACGACCGTCTGGTGATCATGGGCTCAGGCGATGAGCTGAGGATCGAGTTCGATGGGGGTCGGCTGCCTCCTTTGCCGCAGGGATGGAGCCGGGACTTTCTCCTGAAGGTGGACGGCTGGGCCAAGGATCGCGACCCCAACACAGCTTTCTCCCAGAGTGTGCTCCCATTGCCGTTCCATGGGATGTCGCGGTATCCTTATCCGGCTGGCGAACGCTACCCGCGAGATGCGGTTCATGACGAGTATCAACGCACCTACAACACGCGACCGGCACAGGTGTTAACCGAGCCATTGGAGCCGCGATGAAGAAGAACTGGCTCATCGCGCTGTTGCTGCTGAACGCCGCGTACGTGGCCGCATTGCCCTCGGCCACCATCTTTTACGTGGGCAACGTCCTGCTGCACGTAGGGCTGGGGCTCGCCGGGGTTCTGGTGCTGTGCTGGCAGTGGCGACGCAGCCCGAAAACGGCGCTATTAGTTGCGGCCGCGCTTCTAGGCGGATTCCTCCTGGTCGAGGGCGCCACCACCGATCATCGCCTGGCATTGTGGGGACACATCGTACTAGCAGTAACCGGGTTGGCCCTGCTGCTGCCATCCGCCCGCTGGCGCGCCGCACTGGCGACGCTTGCTATCGCGGCAGCAGCGCTGCGGTTCGGCCGCGCCCCGGAGCGCATCCGCAATTCTCAAACGGTTCCTGTTTCCATGGCCGGAGAAGGCGCCGGCCCGAAGTCGCCCTTCTGGCCTTCTTCCGCAAGGACCAATACGGGCGGCCTGATTCCCTCCGATTTCTTTATGGACTCGGCGTTGTGCGGGGAGTGTCACAAGGACATCTACCAGCAATGGAAGAGTTCCATGCATCACTTCGCTTCGTTCAACAACCAGTTCTATCGGCGCTCGATCGAGCACATGCAGGAGTTGAGCGGAACAAAAGGCAGTAAATGGTGCGCCGGATGTCACGACCACGCCGTATTCTTCAACGGCCGGTTCGATCGCCCCATCAAAGAGCAGGTGGATACGCCGGAGGCGCAAAACGGGCTAGGCTGCGTTTCTTGCCACTCGATCGCCCATGTGGATGGCTCCATGGGCAATGGCGACTTTACCATCCAATATCCTCCACTGCACCGGCTGGCTTCGAGCAAGAATCCATGGATCAAGAAGCTGGATCAATTCGTAACCTACCTGAATCCGGAGCCCCACCGGCGCACATTCATGAAAGCTTTCATGCGCCAGGACTCGGCCGAATACTGCTCGGCCTGCCACAAGGTTCACCTCGACGAGCCCGTGAACCATTACCGCTGGTTCCGTGGATTCGACGAATACGACAACTGGCAAGCAAGCGGTGTATCGGGACAGGGCGCGCGGTCCTTCTACTATCCTCCCGACGCGGCGGCCTGCGGCACCTGCCATATGCCGCTGGTAGCATCCCACGATCCAGGCAATCACGGAGGCATGATCCATTCGCATCGCTTCGCAGCGGCGAACACCGCAGTCGCATCCGTGAACCATGATGCGACACAGCTGAAGGCCACAGAGGACTTTCTCCAATCGGGATTTATTACCGTGGATTTGTTCGCGGCCACGGAGGTGACGCAAACGAAAGGGAAAACCGAAATGCTGCGGCGCGCCGCGGACTCCCTGGCTTTATCATCCACATTCGCAGTAGGTGAAGAAGCGGAAGCCAATGCGCCCGCGGTCCTCCGCGAGGTCGGCAGAGTGGCTGCGCCGCTCGATGCGCCCGGTGTTCGGTTCGCGCCGGGCGCCACCGTCCGAGTCGATGCGGTCGTGCGAACGCGAAAAATCGGGCACTTTTTCCCGGCCGGCACCGTGGACGCCTTCGACGTGTGGCTGGAATTCAAGGCACTGGACGCCAAGGGCAGGGTGCTCACCTGGAGTGGACGCGTGGAGGACAACGGACGGGGGCCGGTGGAAAAGGGCGCGCACTTCTACCGTTCCTACCAACTGGACGGAAAAGGCAACCCGATCAACAAGCGTAATGCCTGGCAGGCCCGCAGCGTGTTGTACGTGCGGCTGATCCCTCCGGGCGCCGCGGACACCGTGCATTTCCTTTTGCCGATTCCCAAGGATGCGGAAGGGCCGGTGACCCTGGAAGCGCGCTTGAACTACCGGAAGTTCAGCGACTACTTCACCAAGTTCGCCTACGCGGGAGTGGCTCAGTCTGGCCGTGCGGGTCTCGATTTCGACAGCCGCCAGTACACCTTTGACTCCAAGCCGGTTCCGGAGCTGCCGATCGTCACCTTGGCTGCCGCCAAAGCGACCGTTGGCGTGGGACAGCCGCTGTGGCAGCCGGTTGCCCGCAAGCTGGACCGCGAGCGCTGGAATGACTGGGGGATTGGATTGCTGCTGCAAGGCGATCTGAAGGGAGCCGAATACGCGTTCCGCCAGGTTACCGAGATCGAACCTTCCTATGCCGACGGGTGGGTGAACGTCGCTCGGGTCTTGATCCAAGAGGGTGAAACCGGCGCGGCGCGTCCGTTCGTCGCGCAGGCTTTGAAACTGAGTCCCAACCTGGCGCGCGCCCAGTATTTCCAGGCTCTGATCCAGAAGGCCGACGGCAACTACGAAGGCGCGCTGCAAAGCCTGGCGCAGGTTCGGGAGCAGTATCCAAGAGACCGCGTCGTCCTGAACCAGATCGGCCGCATCCTGTTTCTCGACCGCCGCTACCAGGAAGCCGTCGCGGCTCTGGACCAGGTGTTGGCCGTGGACCCCGAGGATGTGCAGGCACACTACGATTTGATGCTCTGCTACCGCGGGCTGGGAAGGACCAACGAGGCCACGCGCGAAGAGGCATTGTTCCGGCGTTTCAAGGCCGATGAGGCCTCCCAGCAATTGACGGCCCAGCCCAGACAGCTGAGTCCCGAGGATAACAATGAGAGACAGCCGATCCACGATCATGCTCCTGAGCCTGGTCTGTCTAATGGGATGCCGGGCGGCGCCCCCGCGTCCCACAGAGGCGCCGGTTCGGTTCACCAACGTCACCAATCAGGCCAACCTTCACTTTCAGCACAATTCCGGAAGTGACGGGAAGAAGTGGCTGCCCGAGGCGCTGGGGCCGGGCTGCGCCTTCTTCGACGCGGATGGCGATGGCTGGCTGGATATTCTGATCGTGAACGGCAAGGATTGGACCGATCACGGCCGCCACACCACCGCGGCTCTCTATCGCAACCGCCACGACGGAACGTTTGAGGACATCACCAAGGGCAGCGGGCTGGATTTCGAAGCCTACAGCCTGGGAGTAACCATCGGCGATTACGACAACGACGGCCGCGACGATGTGTACATCACCACGCTCGGGGGCGACCGACTGTTCCACAACGAAGGCGGGGGACACTTCCGCGATGTTACTGCCGAGGCCGGCTTTCACAACGCCAGCTTTGGCACCAGCGCCGCCTGGCTGGATTACGATTTGGACGGTAAGCTCGATCTCTTCGTCGCCAACTATGTGCAGTGGACTCCCCAGGCCGATCTGTGGTGTTCTCTGGACGGCGCGACCAAGTCTTACTGTACGCCGGAGTCTTACAAGGGCACGTCGTCGAAGCTGTACCGGAATCTGGGGGGAGGCAAGTTCGCCGACGTGACCGAGCAGGCCGGTTTGGGTGACCCCAACGGGAAGGCGCTGGGCGTGACGCCGTTTGACTATGATGGCGATGGCTGGACCGATCTCTTTGTGTCCAACGATACCCAGCCCAATAAGCTGTACCACAACCTGAAAAACGGCCGGTTTCAGGAAGTAGGTTTGGCTTCGGGTGTCGCCTTTGGCGAGGACGGTGTCGCGCGCGCGGCAATGGGTGTGGATGCCGCCGACTATGACCGCTCGGGCAGGCCGCACCTGATTGTTGGCAATTTTTCCAATCAAATGCTGAGCCTGTACCACAACGAAGGCAACGGGCTATTCGTGGACGAGGCGCCCCGGTCCACCGTGGGGCGCGCCAGCTTGTTGAAGCTGACGTTCGGGCTATTCTTCTTCGACTACGATCTGGACGGCTATCCGGATATCCTGACGGCTAACGGCCATCTCGATGAAGCGATCGAGCGGGTACAGCCGAAGGTCCGCTATCGGCAGACGCCGCTCCTGTTGAGAAATCGCGGCGGAGGAATGTTCGAGGAAGTGGACGCGTTCCCTACGCCGATGGTGGCGCGCGGAATGGCTTATGGTGATTATGATCGTGACGGCGACCTGGATGTGCTCATCGCCACCAACCACGGCCCTGCGTATCTGTATCGCAACGATGGCGCGAACATCAATCATTGGCTGAACGTCAAGCTCGAAGGCACGCGCTCAAACCGTGATGGCATCGGAGCCGTCGTGCGAGTGACCACTGCGGGAGGGACGCAGTGGCAGACGGTGCACAGCGGTTCCAGCTATTGTTCCGCCAGTGACCTCTCCCTCACCTTCGGGCTGGGCCGGGACGAAAAAGCGACCCGGGTGGAAATCGATTGGCCTGCGGGCGCTCGCCAGGTGCTGACGGACGTGTCGGCCGGACAACATTTGGTGGTCCGTCAACTCTGATCCGCATGGACACGGACGACCCCGTCGCCGCTTACGATCGCGTGGCTTCCAACTTCTCGCAGCTGTCCGAACAGCGGATGAGATATCTCGATCGGGTCGACGAGCTTGTCATCTCTCACGTACCCGCCGGCAGCCGCTCTCTTCTGGATGTAGGAGCCGGCGACGGCCGCCGCGCCCTGCGTATCGCCCAGGCTCGGGGCCTGACTCAACTGGTTCTGCTAGAGCCGTCCCAGGGGATGCAGCGCCGCAACCCGGCGGCCCCCCAGTTCCTCGCGTGGCGCGCGGAACAGCTCGATTCCCTGAAAGGAAGCTTTGACGTGATCGTTTGCCTTTGGAATGTACTCGGGCACATCTTCCCCAACGCCGCCCGGGTCGAAGTCATGCGTCAGTTTGCTCGACTGACAGCGCCCCGAGGGCTCATTTTCGTGGACGTCAACCATCGTTACAATGCTGCACTCTACGGACCAGCCCGCACCGGCTTCCGCTTTCTGCAAGACCGGATCCGCCCGTCCGAGAACAATGGCGATGTCCTGGTCGCCTGGAACATCGCTGGCGTGAAGTGCCGCGTGCCCGGTCATGTGTTCACTCACCGGGAGGTCCGGGCGCTCGCCCATGCCGCCGGTTTGACCATCGATCGGCGATTTGTCATCGACTACAAGACCGGCCAAATCCGGCGCTTCGGCGTACAGGGCAATCTGCTCTATCTGCTGCATCCCGCGTCGGCTGCTGTGGAATGAGCGCCGCTCCGCCGCGCCCGACCGATGCCCTCGCGCAAGGTCTCGCAGACCTCGGCGATCTGTCCGTCCGTGATGGCGTTGAAGAACGGAAGCGCCAGTGTGCGTACGGACACGTGCTCGGTCACAGGCAGGCCGCCCCTCGTTCTTTCCGCAAAACGGGCATACAGCGGCTGCCGGTGGATTGGGGCGAAGTAGCGCCCGCAGCCGATGCCATGCTCGGTGAGGTACTCGTGAATGACGTCTCGATCCGCTTGCGTGAACTCGTCGGTCAGGCGGACGACAAAAGCAAAGCAGCACACCCGCCCGTCGGAGGCTACAAGGGGTGGCGCCATCACTTCGGGGATACTTTGGAGCTCCCGTGAATACCGGAGCGCCCGATCCATGCGGCGGCGCAGGATCTCGTCCAACCGGAGCATCTGCGACGCGCCTAGGGCGCAGTGAAGCTCGGACAGCCGGTAGTTGTACCCCAACAAGCGATGATCCGACCATCCGTCAGTGTCCTTGCGGCCCTGATTGCGAAGCGCCCGGATGGTCTCCGCCAGTTCGCCATCATCCGTGACGACCATCCCACCCTCGGCCGTGGTGATTGGCTTGTTTGGATAAAACGCGAACACCCCGACCTGCCCGATGCCTCCGGCTCTGCGCCCGTGAGATTCGGCCCCGATCGCCTCGCACGCATCCTCGAGGACTGGCAGCCCATGCCTGAGTGCAATATCCAGAATGCCTCGCAGGTCGGCGGGATATCCGAACGTGTGAGCCACTACGATACCGCGCGTGCGGGGCGTGATTAATTCCTCGAGTTTTTCAGGGTCGAGATTGAGCGTGACCGCATCGATATCGGCAAATACGGGAATTGCTCTCTCGTACAGGAGCACATGTGCGGCGGCGATGAATGTGAAGGAAGGAAGAATGACTTCATCGCCTTCGCCGATCCCCAAGGCCCGAAGGCTGAGATGCAGACCGGCTGTCCCCGAACTCACGGCCACACCGTGGCGGACACCGGCGTAATCGGCCACGGCGCGCTCGAACTCTTCCATTTTTGGGCCGATGCTCAGTCGCGCGGTGCGCAACACGCTCACCACGGCGTCGATATCCGCTTCCGAAACGTCAGGCGCGGAAAGTGGAATCCTGATTCTCATAAGGATCGCTTGACCAGTAACTCTTCGCCCAGGGGCACACTGCGTAGCACGTTGAGGATCTTGAGTGCCGCGCTGCCATCGCCGTAAAGGTTGTCCATGCCCTGTAAAGATTCCCGGAATTCAGCGCTATTCGCTAGTTTCACCGCATCCAGAATGGCGTCAACGGAGGCATGGGAAGTGATCACGTTGCGGCCCCGTTCCCTTCCCCGCTGCCGGATTCCGATGTCAACCGCCGGCAGCGCGAAGGAAGCCGCCTCCATGATCCCGCTGCTCGAATTCCCCAGCATCAGCTCCACCTGCTTGAGCAAGCTCCAGTATTCGATAGCTCCCAGGTTCACGAAGACCTTGCCGTTCCCTCGCTCGCTCACGAACCGTTCGGCTCGGTCGATCAACGAACGGCTTCCGGCATCGCTGTTCGGGTAACAGAAAAGGATCTGACCGCAGACGTACTGTAAGGCCTCGAAGACCGCATCGGCCTCGCGAGTGGTATCGCGCGCGATCGTCGTGGGATGATATGCCACTAGTGTGGAAGGCCCCACCAGACGAAAGCCGAGGCGCGCTTCGACCTCCTCCTTGCAGAGTAACCGGCTGCGGCGCACATGGTCCAGGGAAGGGGCTCCCGCGTAGTGGACCCGCCAGTCTTCTTCTCCCATGGCAATCACGCGGGCGCGTGCCGCCGCCGTCGATGTGAAATGCACGTGAGACAGCTTGGTCAGTGCATTCCGGACCGCATCGTCAATGGCCCCTTCGCTGACTTCCCCGCCCTCAATGTGCGCCATCGGAATTCGCAGCGCGAGCGCCACCGACGCCGGCGCGAGCAGTTCATAGCGATCCGCGGCCAACAACAACAGGTCCGGACGCATCTGGCCGAGACAGTCGGACAGGGCCAGAGTGGCCACGCCGATGGTCTTCGCCATACCAATGTCGCTATCCGAACTCAGCAGACATTCGATGCGGACCTCGATGGAGAACCCATCCTTCTCTATTTCCCGTCCGGTATTGCCGAATTCCGGCGAAAGATGAGGCCCCATCGCGATGATCTTGAGATCGATATCCGGACAAGTTGACAAATCGCGCAAGGGCCAATACAGATGGCCGTAATCGGCGCGGGAAGTCGTCAGAACGGCGATCCTGCGCTTCATGCGGTAGCGCCTGCAGCCGCCACAACCTGCCCCAGGAGTTGGCTGCTCGGTACATATTCGGGGATGGCGCGACCCACGGCCCGAAGCAATCCGCTTAGATCGCTAAGCTGAATGGAGCTGCCAAGATCCGCGAACAGCCCGGTCAGTTCCCCTCGGTCAAGCCGGGAAGTCTCTAGAACTCGGAGCGATCCCACTGTTCCCACCTCGCGCTCGCTTTCAAAAACCAACTCTTCCGTCAGCTTCTCACCGGGCCGTAGACCGATGTAACTGATTTCTGCGGCGCTGCCGGCCGAGCGGATGAGAAACTCCGCCAACTCCGCGATCCGTACGGGCAGCCCCACCGGGGGCAGCAGGATCTTTCCATGCTGACCCGACACTCCGCAGCCCAGAATTGCCCCCACCGCTTCCTGCGTGGTGAGAAACCAACGGCTGGCTCGCGGATCGGTGACGGATAGCGGTTGCCGCCGCCCGATCTGCTCCAGGAAGATCGGCACCACGCTGCCGCTCGAGCCGATCACATTGCACAAGCGGACGGCATTCATCCGGCAGGCAGGGTCGCTCAGCGAGGTCACGGCCAGCTCGGCGATTCTCTTGGATGCGCCCATGATGCTGCGCGGATTCACGGCCTTGTCGGTTGAAATCAGCGTCACGCTCGGCACACCGGCTCGGAGGGCCGACTGCGCCAGCGTGAAGGTTCCCAGGGCGTTATTGCGCACCGCCGAAAACGGATTGCTTTCCAACTGCGGCACGTGCTTCCACGCCGCCGCGTGATAGACCACGTCGACGCGATGTCGGCTGAGGAGAGTATCCACGAAGCCTGCGTCGTCGATGCTTCCTAAGGCCATTTCGACGGGCGCCGGGGTCTGCGCCAGGCGCCGCTGGATCCCGTTCAAGCGGGCTTCGGAGGAATCCAAGAGCACGAGGCGTCGCACTCCGGCACGTGCGAGCGCCTGCGCCAGCGCCGAGCCGATGGAACCGCCTGCTCCGGTGATCAATACCGAACAGGCGGAATGAGCGGCGGCAAACAGGCTCCCGACATCCCCCTCTTGAGACTGAGGCAGAAATCGATGCCAGCCTGCCTCACCATTTTGGAACATACCCTCAAGGCTACCGCACACGCTACATTGCCGAAACCGGCGGTTTCCATCCGCCGAAGCGTTCTTCCAATCGCAGAGCGATGGCTAACGCGACATCTTCACGAAAGGGCCGCGCGACCACTTGCACGGCAATCGGCAAGCCTTCGCCCGATGTCTGGCAGCGCACAACCGCCACGGGCCACCCCGTCACGTTATAGGCCATGGTGTGGCTGAAGCCCCGAAACTTGTCGTCTTGCGTCGAGGTTCCGTGAGGCAATGCGGGCTGGATATAGACCGGGCAGAGGATCGCGTCGTAACGGCGCAGGAACGCCAGCATCCCGGCGCGGTATTGATCGAGTTCGGCCCAATAACCGGCGAAATCGTCAAGCTTGCCCCGATAGGGTTCTAACTTGTCAAGCCAGGCAGTCAGCAGCGGGTGCAGCCGGTCGGAACCCACCTGTTTGAGATAGAGCCGAAGAGCGTCCCCGCCATCAGGGCCGAGCAGTTTCATCTCCAGGTCGTACGCGTCCGCCAGGCAAGACGGCCGCGCCTCTTCGACACACGTGACCTCAGAGGACAAAGCTTGGGCGGCCGCGCTGACCGCGTGAGCCACGTCGCCGGTCGTCGGCACAAACCCATTGCCGGTATAGAAGGCGATCCGCAGATCCCGAAGTGAGAGATTGCCGGGGTCGTTGAAGGGCATGTCGATGACCGAGGCGTCCTGTCCGTCCCCCCCCACCAGCACCCGCATCACCGTGCAGAGGTCCTCCACGTGACGGGCCATGGGGCCGATCTGCCACAAGGTCTCGATCCAGCCGCCCGCCGGGGGAACGTGCCCCGTGCGCGGTAGGCGGCCCGAAGTGGGCTTCAGGCTGGCAATCCCGCAGAAAGCCGCCGGCACGCGAACGCTCCCGGCCGCGTCACTACCCAGGCCGCACGGAGAACCACAGGCCGCGATTAAGGCCGCCTCACCTCCGCTGCTTCCTCCGCTGGTTCGGGACAGATCGTACGGATTCTTCGTCGCGCCAAACAGAAGGTTATCCGTCTCGAACGCAAACAAGAGGTCGGGCAGATTGGTCTTGGCAATCGGGATCCCCCCGGCGCCTCGCAGCCTCGCCACCACCGTCGCGTCTTCGCGTGACGCGGCCGCATCGCGCCGGCCCCACGTCCCCGCCGTGCAGACAGTGCCCGCCATCGCGATCGAATCCTTGATGCTGAACGGCACTCCGTGAAGGGGCCCTGCGGACTCCCGCCGGGCTGTGGCTTCGTCTGCGAGACGGGCTTCCTCCAATGCGGTTTCCGAACAGACGGCAACCGTGGCGTTCACATGGGCAGCCAGAAGCTCGATCTGCTGCAAGTGCGCTTGCACCAGTTCGACCGACGAGATCTGCCGTTCCCGAATGAGGGATGCCAGGTGGGTCGCCGAAAACGCAAGAATGTCTCTCATCAGTCGATGCTCCACCGTTAGTGTAGCCGCTTCGGGCGGCTGGAACCTATGGCCGATCTATCGGATGAACGCGTGAGACCGGCTAGCGGTGATAAGCTCTCAGGAGGTCAGTTTTTTCGAGTCGATGGGAGGAAGCGCCGTGAAACCGATGTTTCTGCCTGGTGTCGAAAACAACCCACGTCCGGGTCCCTACACCGACAACATCCAAGCGATGCGAGGAGCCGGCAAGGAATACCCGCAGATCTGGCATCTGTTTGCCTTCCGCCCCGAGGCCACGGACCACCTCGCCCGCTTCACTCAAGAGATTATGCGCGGCCCGGCGCCGATCGAGCCGGGCCTGCGGGAGCTAATCGCGGCGTACACCTCGTACCGCAACGATTGCCCGTTTTGACTGCACGCACACGCCGCGGTCGCGGTGGAACTGCTTGGCAGCAAAGAGTTGGTGTGGAGCGTGCTCCGCGACCTGGAAACTTCGCCTTTGGCGGAAAAGGAAAAGGCGCTGTTTCGATTCATCGATAAAGTGAACGGCGATTCCCCACGGATCAGCCCGTCCGACATGCAACCCTTGTATGCTGTCGGCTGGGATGATGAGGCCATCTATTTCGCGATTTCCGTCTGCGCCCTCTTTAATTTTTATAACCGCTGGATCGACGCGACGGGCGTTCACGCGTTGTCGCCCGAAGCTCATCAGGAAGGCGGCAAGCGCACCGCTTTGCACGGCTATGTTCGAAAGTAATAGGATAGCCTGAGATGAGACGGCGGAAGCTGCTTGCCGGGATTCTTGGGGCCTTACTCTTAGCGTATGGAGTCTGCACGGCGGCCCTTTACGCGGCGATGCACCAAACTCCGGAGAGGTTTGGCGCCATCATGGCGAAGGTTCCCAGCGTCGCCATGATCGTGCTGCCGTTTGAGCCGCTCTGGATGTCGGCGCGGCGGGGCAGCCTGCGCGCCGGAGACGCCGCGCCCGACTTCTCGCTGCCCCGCTTGGACAAGAGTGGCGTGGTCCGCCTCTCCGCCGAGTGGCGCGAGCGCCCCGTGGTCCTGGTGTTTGGCAGCTACACGTGACCGCCATTTCGCCGGGAGGTTCCCGCGCTCAACCGTTTGTTCGACCAGTATCGGGATCGTGTGGCGTTTTACGTTGTCTATATTCAGGAAGCGCATCCCACGGACTTGTGGGAAATGGCTGCCAATGTGCGCGATGGCGTGCTGTTCGCGTCGGCTCATACATCTGGTGAGCGGACCGAAACCGCTTCCGCCTGTGTCCGGAACCTGGGCATTCGCATTCCCGCCTTGCTGGACGGCATGGACAACCGGATTGAACAGGCCTACACAGGCTGGCCCGATCGCCTGTACCTGATCGGCACCGATGGCCGGGTCATCTTCAAGACTCTACCCGGCCCCTACGGTTTCTCGTCCCAGGGACTGGAACAGGCTCTGCGGACCGTGACTGGGGCGAACGCCGTTCCGACCCGGCGCTGAGCGCATCGACCTGAATCGCGCCGGCCGCAGTCGATTCACTCGCAGAAGACTTAAGGCGGTTCTCCCGTCCTGATCTAGAGCAGCCGGAAACGCCGCGACTTCCCCCGGAAGAAAACGGAAAAGAAATTCCAAGGGCTGTGGCTGCTGGAGTAGAATTGATGGGATTCATGGCCCTCCAAACCGGTGACAAACTCGGTCCTTACGAAGTCCTGTCGGCGATCGGTGCTGGTGGGATGGGAGAGGTGTATCGGGCGCGGGATCCGCGTTTGGGGCGGGACGTCGCGATCAAGATCTCGAAGGAGCGCTTCAACGAGCGCTTCGAGCGGGAGGCCCGGGCGGTGGCCGCGCTCAACCATCCCAACATTTGCACGCTCTACGACGTCGGCCCGAACTACCTGGTGATGGAGTACGTGGAAGGCGCATCGTCCCAGGGGCCGATGGAACTGGAGGCAGCCCTTCAGATTGCGCGGCAGGTGGCCGACGCGCTGGAAGCGGCGCACGACCGAGGAATCGTGCACCGCGACCTGAAGCCGGGAAACATCAAAGTCACCCCCGAAGGCACGGTCAAGGTGCTGGACTTTGGGCTGGCCAAAATAGTTACGGCCGCCAGCGGCGAAGCGTCGCAGGAGAATTCGCCGACGCTGAGCATGGCGGCGACGCGGGCAGGCATCATTCTGGGAACCGCGGCGTACATGGCGCCCGAGCAGGCCAAGGGCGGCAATGTGGACAAGCGGGCCGACATCTGGGCGTTCGGGGTGGTGCTGTATGAATTGCTCACCGGCAAGCGGTTGTTCGAAGGCGAGGACCTGACCGAGACGCTGGCGGCGGTGGTGCGGGATAAGCCGGATTTGAGCGGCGCGCCGGCGGCGGTGCGGCGGTTGATCGAGAAGTGCCTGGAGAAGGACCCGAAGAAACGGCTGCGCGATATCAGCGGAGTGGCGCTGCTGCTGGACGCAACGGCGGCTCCGGCGGCGGCGGTGGTAGCGGTACCGGCCGCGCGGTTCGCGTGGTGGCCTTGGGCGGTGGCCGCGGCGGCTGTGGCCGGTTTAGCAGCTCTGGGGTTCGTGCATTTTCGCGAAACGCCTCCCGAGGGTCAGGCTGTGAAGTTTCTTCTGCCCGCGCCGGCGGACACCACCTTCACCGATGAGTACGCCGGCTTCGCGGTCTCGCCGGACGGGCGTTACGTGGTGGTTACGGTGCGCAGCAAGCTGGCGCCTTCCCTTTGGCTGAGGCCGCTGGATTCACTGGCGGCGCGGCAGTTGCCTAGCACGGAGGACGCCAATTATCCCACCTGGTCCCCCGACAGCCGGTCGCTGGTCTTTTCTGCGAAAGGCAAGCTGCAGCGGATCGAGATCACCGGCGGCGCTCCGCTGACGCTGGGTGAAACCGCGCAGTCCGCGGTGACGCCCACAGGCGCCTGGAACCGTGACGGCGTGATCCTATTTGGCAGCGCGGCGGGCCTGCAGCGGGTTTCCGCTTCGGGTGGCGGCGTGACCGCCCTCACCAAAGTGACGGGGAAGGAGTCCGGCCACGGGTACCCGCAGTTCCTTGCGGACGGCAACCGTTTTCTGTACTTCGTCGCCAGCGCGGACGAGAAGGTGCAAGGGGTGTATGCCAGTTCTCTGCGCAATCCGGAACAACGGAAGCAGATTGTGCGGACGTCCGCCAAAGCCGTGTATGTTTCGCCTCGCGGCGCGTATCCGGGGTACCTGCTGTGGCTGCAAGGCCAGACGCTGGTGGCCCAACGCTTCAACGCGGATTCGCTGGAACTTGGGGGCGATCCGGTGTCGGTGGCGGAGGAGATCGGACGGAATCCGTCGAACACGGTACGGGCATCGTACTGGGCGTCCGATGCAGGTTTGCTGACCTATTTCGCGGCTCCATCGGCGGCCCCCGTGCAGACGGTGTGGATCGGCCGGGATGGGAAGACCCTCGGTGCGGCTTCGCCGGCCGAGGTGGTGCGAAGCCTGGCCCTGGCGCCAGGCGGGGAGCGGGTGGCCCTAGAAAGGTTGGAACCGAGCCAAACCAACTGGGATATCTGGGTACGGGAATTCCGGGGCGGGATCACCACACGGCTGACGTTCGACGCGGCCAAGGACGCATTGCCCGCCTGGTCGCCCGACGGCACGCAGGTGGCGTTCTCGTCCCCCCGCGACGGCGGCGTGTTGCAACTGTACCGGAAACCGGCATCCGGGGCCGGCCAGGAGGAACGCCTGACCGAAGGCGGAAATCCCAAGTCGCTGCTGGGCTGGAGCAAAGACGGCAAGTACCTGCTCTACCGCGAGGAAAACCCGGGAACGGGAAGGGACTTGATGGCGCTGCCACTAGAAGGCGACCGGAAACCGATCGCCGTAGTGAAGACGCAGTTCGAAGAAAGCACGGGGGCGGTCTCCCCAGATGGACGGTGGGTGGCCTACTCCTCGAACGATTCCGGTCACGCCGAGATCTATGTGCAAGCGTTCCCTGGTAGCGGCGGGCCAGCGGGACGATGGCAAGTCTCTAATGGCAGCGGCTACGATGTCCGGTGGCGGGGAGACGGAAAAGAACTGTACTACGAAACCAGCGATGGTTCGGGAATGATGATGGCCGTGGCGCTTCAGGCTGGGCCGCAAGGGATTCGGGCCGAGGCGCCGCGAATGCTGTTCCGCGCTGATTTTGGGAACGGCGGGCTGCGCCAGTTCGACGTGACGCCGGACGGTCAGCGGTTCCTGATCATTCTCTCGGGCGCGGCAGGGAACGCGACGCCATTGACGGTGGTTTCGAACTGGCAGGCGGGTTTGCGGAAGTAGGGCAAGAGGCAGGCTAATGCCTGCCCCACCTGCCTATTCTGCCGTTTCCTCTTCGCCTTCGCGGCCTTCGCGCTGAGCTTTGAGGCGCTCCTCGCGGCGTTTGGCACGGTCCGCGGCGCGCTTGACGAGTTCGGAACCCACCAACTCGATCATGGCTTGCTCGGCGCCGTCGCCCTTGCGCGGTCTGAGGCGCGTAATGCGAGTATAGCCCCCATTGCGCTGGCCGAATCGCGTGCCGAGCGTGTCGAAGAGCTTCTTGACCGAATCCGGCGTCCGCAGCACTGCCGCCGCCTGACGCCGGGTGTGGAGCGTGTCCGCCTTGGCCAGCGTGATCATCTTTTCCACCAGCGGGCGGACGGCCTTGGCCTTGGGCACGGTCGTGATCACGCGCTCGTGCTCAATCACGCTGGTAACGAGATTCCGCAGGAGCGCGTTGCGGCTGTCTACCGGCCGCTTGAGTTTAAATCCGGCAACTTTATGTCTCATGAGCTACTCCGGGTACGGCCCTTGCTCGTTCTCTTCCGGGCCCATGTCCATGGACATGCCAGAGGAAGGCGGCGGAGCGACCAGGCGTCCGTGCTGGTCAATACGCATGCCCAGCGAGAGGCCCATGTTGGCCAGAATCTCCTTGATTTCGTTGAGCGACTTGCGGCCGAAGTTCTTGGTGCGCAGCATCTCCGCTTCGGTCTTCTGAATCAGTTCGCCGATGGTCTGAATATTGGCGTTCTTGAGGCAATTGTAAGAGCGAACGCTCAGCTCCAGCTCTTCCACGGAACGGTTCAAGACCTCGTTGATCTTGTCCAGCCCGCGTTCGGAGACTTCCTCGGAGGCCTCGGCCACTTCCTCAAAGTTGATGAAGATGGACATGTGGTCCTTGAGGAGCTTGGCGGCGTAGCCAATGGAATCCTGGGGCGAAACGGCGCCGTTGGTCCAGACTTCGAGGGTCAGCTTATCGTAGTCGGTCATTTGGCCGAGGCGCGCGGCCTCAACCGCGAAGTTGACCTTGCGCACGGGTGAATGCACCGAATCAATGGGAATGTAGCCGAGCGCCAGATCTTCATCGAAGTTCTTGTCGGCGCTGACGTAGCCGCGGCCGGTCTTCAGGCGCATCTCGATGGACAGCTTGCCGCCTTCGCTGACGGTCGCAATGTGGACATCCCGGTCGAGCACTTCGACGTCGGCATCCGTCTCAATCTGGCCGCTTCGCACATCTCCGTTGTGCTCGACGGTCAGGCGCACGGTCTTTACACCCTCTCCCATGATCTTGAACGGAATCTGCTTGAGGTTGAGGATGATGTCGGTGGCGTCTTCCACGACGCCCGGGATGGGGCTGAACTCGTGCTCGACGCCTTCGATGCGAACCGCCGTGATGGCGGCCCCTTCGATGGAGCTCAACAGGACGCGCCGCAGACTGTTGCCGATGGTGGTGCCAAAGCCGCGTTGAAAGGGCTGGGCGGTGAACATGCCATACCGTTCCGTCAAAGTCTCAGTATTGGCGACTAACCGTTTGGGTTTTTGGAAGCCTTTAAACATAGAAAACCTCATTACGGGCGGGTTTGAAACCCGCCTCAAAAAATCTTTATTTCGAATACAACTCGACGATAAGCTGCTCGTTCAACTGAATCTGCACGAGCTCGTCCCGCTTGGGCAAGCTCTGAATGCGACCCTTTAACGCCTCGCGATCCACATCGATCCAGTTCGGGGCCGGGGCGTGTGCGGTGGCGTCGCGCGCCGCCAGAATGGTCGGATGGTTCTTGCTGGATTCGCGGACCGAAACCACATCGCCAACCTTGACTTGCGCCGACGGAATATTGCACTTGCGGCCGTTGACCTCAATATGGCCGTGCCGCACGATCTGGCGGGCCTGGGCGCGGCTGGTGCCGAAACCCATGCGGTAGATCACGCTGTCGAGCCGCCGTTCCAGAGCCGACATCAGGTTGTCGCCGGTGATGCCTTTCGCGTGCGCAGCCTTCTCGTAGGTATTGCGGAACTGCGTCTCCAGAACCCCGTAGATGCGGCGCACCTTCTGTTTTTCGCGGAGTTGGAGGCCGTAGCCTACGATCTTCGCCTTGCGGTCCTTGCCGTGCTGCCCGGGAACGAAGTTGCGCTTTTCGATGGCGCACTTTTCCGTATGGCAGCGCTCGCCCTTCAGATAGAGTTTCATGCCCTCGCGCCGGCATTGCCGGCAAACCGGGCCGATGTATCGTGCCAATTGATTCTCCTTACCTTTCTTTCAGGTGCGGTTTACAGCCTGGCCGGCCTTCTTCCCGCTTACTGCTACTCGCCCCTTCTCGTAAAGGGCTGAATCAAAACCGCTTCCTTACGGTCGCGGCTACGGAACGCCTACACGCGCCGCTTCTTGGGCGGACGGCAACCGTTATGCGGAATCGGAGTGACGTCCTTGATGGCCCGGACTTCGATGCCCGCGGTGGAAAGCGCGCGTACGGCGGATTCGCGGCCCGAACCGGGACCGCTGACCCGCACTTCGACCGACCGCAACCCGCTTTCTACCGCTTTGTTGGCCGCCGTCAGAGAGGCCTGCTGGGCGGCGAACGGCGTGCCTTTCCTCGACCCGCGATATCCGAGCGAGCCGGCGCTGGACCAGGAGACGGTGTTCCCTTCCTGGTCGGCAATGGTCACGATGGTGTTGTTGAACGTGGCCTGGATATGCACGATGCCGGTATGGACAACGCGCTTTTCTTTTTTCTTGAAGCTCTTCTTCTTGCCTGTTTTCGCTGGTGCCTTCGCCATACGTCTCCGCTATGTCTTTGCGCTGGCCTTCTTCTTGTTGGCAATGGTTCCGCGGCGCGGGCCTTTGCGCGTGCGGGCATTGGTATGCGAACGCTGGCCGCGCACCGGCAGACCGCGGCGGTGCCGCAACCCCCGGTACGAACCCATCTCGATGTGGCGCTTAATGTTCATCGAGACTTCTTTGCGCAGATCGCCTTCCACCGCGCCTTCCTCTTCCAGGATCGTGCGCACGCGGTTGACCTCATCTTCGGTCAAATCGCGCACCTTCTTGTCGAAATCGATGCCGGCCCGATGCAGGAGCGAGCGGGAACGGGTACGGCCAATGCCGTAGATATAAGTCAGCCCGATCTCGGCCCTCTTCGCGGGCGGCAGATCCACACCGGCTAAACGTGCCATGGTTGTTCCTCTCTTACCCCTGCCTCTGCTTGTGTTTGGGGTTTACGCAGATGACCCGCACCACGCCTTCGCGATGGATCACCTTGCACTTATCGCAAATCTTTTTCACGGACGCTCGTACCTTCATATCGTTTTCCCCAGCTTCCGCACGATTCTGCCGCGCGTCGGATCGTGCGGCGCCAACTCCACCTCGACCCGGTCGCCCGGCGCCAGCCGGACGAAATTCCGTTTCACCATGCCCACCAGGTGGGCTAGAACCTGATGCTGATTCTCCAGCAAAACCTTATACACCGCACGGGGCCGTTCCTCCACCACCGTGGCTTCCACTTTCACGGCCTTGTCAAAACCCACGGACCGTTCTCGGTCACTGCCACACAATGCTCGAAGTGGGCCGAATTCCTGCCATCCTTCGTCACGGCCGTCCACCGGTCCTTCAACACCACGGCCTCTGGCCGTCCGGCGTTCACCATTGGCTCCACGGCCAGAACCATGCCTTCCTTTAGCCGCGGATTTTCATTCTTGCGGTCCACGTAGTTGGGAACCTGCGGCTCCTCATGGAGCTGAGTCCCAATGCCGTGGCCCACATATTCCCGCACGATCGAAAACCCGTTGTTGGTGACGTGTTGCTCCACCGCTCCGCACACATCAAACAGCCGATTCCCTGCCCGCACCTGACCGATGGCCCGCTCCAAGGACTCGCGGGTCACATCCAGCAGCTTCACGGTTTCCTCGCCCACTTCCCCAACGGGCACCGTGATGGCTGAATCGCCGTAATATCCATCCAGCTTCACCCCGGTATCGATCGAGACAATGTCGCCCTTCTTCAGGATCCGCTTGGGATTGGGCATCCCATGGACGATCTCGTCGTTCACCGAAGTACACAACACAAACTTATAGGCCTCACCGGCGGCTGGCACGAAGTAGCCTTTGAAGGCCGGCCGGGCGCCCGCCTCCGCGATCATCTTCTCGGCAGCCACTTCAAGGTCCATCGTACTGACACCTTCCGTCGCCATCTCCTTCAGCTTCTGCAAGACCCGCCAAACCAGCAGGCCGCTTGCTCGCATTTTTTCGAGTTCAGCGGCCGTTTTTCGAACGATCATGCGAATTCAACGACTGGCGAATCTTCTGAAAAATCGTTTCGGGAGAACCGTTACTAGCGTCCACTTCGTGAATCCGGCGGCCGGCCGAGCGAAAATACTCCAGCACCGGCCGAGTCTGGCGCTCATAGGCGTCCAGACGCTCACGGATCACCGATTCCCCGTCATCGTCCCGAATTACCAGCGTGTGACCATCCAAATCGCACAACTCATCCACGCGAGGCGGTTTGGAATTGATGTTATACAGAGTTCCACACGCCGGACACTGCCTGCGGCCAGTCAAACGGGCGATAATAATATTGTAATCAACCGCGAGATGAATCACCAACTCGCGGATTCCCCGCTCATCGAACCAGTTGCAAAGGTGCGCCGCCTGCGCCTGGGTGCGGGGATAACCGTCTAAAATAAACCCCTTACCCGCGTCCGGCTCGGTCAGCCGCTCTTCCACCATCCGATTCACCACTTGATCGGAAACCAGCGCGCCGGCATGCATCGTGGCGACCACTTCACTCCCCACCTCGGCCGCCTGCGCGCGCAGCATATCGCCCGTCGACACGTGCGGAATCGCCAGGCACTGATGCAGCAACCTGGCCTGCGTGCCTTTTCCCGAACCTGGGGAGCCAAACAAAACGAGTGCGTTCACAAAGAGTCAGCGGCTATGCCGCGGTCGTTGGTGCGGCATCGCCCATCAAAAGCGCCCAGGCTCCGGTTTACTCTCGTCCTTTGCCCTTTGCCTCTTGCCTTTTGCCTTCTGGCGTCCATCCTAGAACGTGCTCCTGCGGCCTTTAATTCGTCCTGACCGGGGCGTAAACCCTTCGTAATGGCGCATGATGAGCTGCGCTTCGATTTGGTTGATCGTATCCATCGCCACGCCCACCACAATCAACAGCGAGGTGCCGCCAAAATAGAACTGTACGTTGAGCCCTTCCAGCAGGAACCGTGGAAACACAGTGTCGATCCAGTTGCCTACCAACGGCAGGTGATTCAGCTTGATGCCCGAAATCATGATGTCCGGGATCAGGCAGAGAATCGACAGGTAGATGCCGCCGACCACCGTGATTTTCGTCAGGATGGTGTTCATGTAATCGGCTGTGTTGCGGCCGGGCCGGATTCCCGGAATGAAACCGCCGTACTTGCGCATGTTGTCGGCTGCTTCATTGGGGTTGAAGATGATGGAAACGTAGAAAAAACAGAAGAAGATAATGCCCGCCACAAAGAGCGCGTAATAAAGCGGCTCGCCGTGCTGAATGCTGCGCAGCGTGCTCGACAACCAGGCCATGTTCTTCACGGCGGGAACGGCCGCCAGAGTCTGCGGGAAGGCGAGGATGGAAGAAGCGAAAATGACCGGAATCACGCCGCCCGCATTGACCTTGAGAGGCATATGGGTGGACTGGCCGCCCATTACTCGCCGGCCAACCACGCGCTTGGCATACTGCACCGGGATGCGCCGCTCACCGCGTTCCACCAGGACGATGAACGCAACCACCGCCACCATCATGACCAGCAAAGCGATTAAGGTCAGCACGCCCCATTCATGGGTGACGAACGCGTTGCGGTAAACATTCGAAATGGCGTTGGGCAGGCCGACCACAATGCCGGTGAAGATGATCAGCGACATGCCGTTGCCCACGCCGCGCTCGCTGATCTGCTCACCCAGCCACATGATGAACGCGCTTCCGGTGGTGAGGGAGATGATGGTCATGGCCACGAAGCCGATGCCGGGGTTGATCACGACGCCGCCCTGCATGGTCTGGAGGCCCTGCGCGATACCGAATGACTGCAGAACCGACAGGATAATGGTGAGGTAGCGCGTCCACTGGGTGATCTTCCGGCGGCCGAGTTCGCCTTCCTTCTGCAGCTTCTCCAGGGTCGGGACGACCACCGTCAGCAACTGGAGAATAATCGACGCCGTGATGTAGGGCATGATGCCCAGGGCGAAGATCGTCAGGCGGCGTAGGTTTCCGCCGGCGAACAAGTCGAAGAAACCAAAGATCGACCCCTGGGCCGAATTGAAGAAATCCTCCAAGACCTTGGGATTGATGCCGGGAGTGGGTATTTGGGCGCCGAGACGATACACCGCCAGCAATGCCAGCGTGAACATCAGCCGCTTGCGGAGATCGGGGACACGAAATATATTCGCGAACGCTTCCAAAAGCCTCATGACACCCTTCGATTCCTGGCGCTATTGGGCGGCCGCGCCGATCACTTGCGCCGTCCCTCCGGCTTTCTGAATCTTCTCCAGCGCCGACTTGGAGAAATGGTGAGCTTCCACCGTGATTTTACGCGTCAACTGCCCGGACCCCAGGATTTTGAGACCGTCGCCCAGTTTCTTGATGACTCCGAGTTCCACGAGCCGGTCGACTCCGAACGAATCGCCATCCAGCTTCTCCAGCCGGCCCAGATTGACGATGGCGAATTCCTTTTTGAAAATATTGGTGAATCCGCGCTTGGGCAAGCGCCGGTGGATGGGCATCTGGCCGCCTTCAAAACCGCGCTTCTGGGCGAATCCGGTTCCGGCGTGCTGCCCTTTGCTGCCGCGGGTCGCGGTTTTGCCGTGCCCCGATCCCATGCCGCGTCCGATGCGCTTCCGGCTCTTTTTCTGCCCTACCGGCGGCTTCAATCCGGTCAGATTCATCTCTCGCTCCTTACTCCACCACTTCCAACAGATGCGGAACCTTCTTCACCATCCCCCGAAATACCGGCGAATCGGGCCGTACCACTACTTGGTTGAGCTTCCGCAGGCCCAGGCCTTTGACGACCCTCTTGTGCTTTTCCGGCGTGCAGATCGGACTGCGCACGAGCTTGATCTTGATTGTGCCTGCCATTCAGTTTCGCCTTTCTTACAGTTTGTCCACGGCTATTCCGCGCAACTCGGCCACGGCGTTTCTGTCGCGCAGCAATTCGAGCGCAACGATGGTTGCCTTGACCACGTTATGCGGATTGCGCCGGCCAATCGATTTGGTTAGGACGTTGGGGATGCCACAGGCCGTAATCACGGCGCGTACCGCTCCGCCGGCGATCACTCCTGTTCCTTCCGGCGCCGGTTTCAACAATACCTGCGAGCTGGCATAAATACCAAGCACCTGATGCGGAATCGTCGTTTCCAGCACGTGCACCCTGCGCAGACCCTTCTTCGCGGCTTCAATGCCCTTGCGAATGGCCGATGGCACTTCCTTCGCCTTCCCCACGCCGTAGCCGACCACTTTGGCCGAGGGATCGCCGATCACCACCAACGCTGAGAAGCTCAGATTCTTGCCGCCCTTCACCACCTTGGTGACGCGATTGATGGAAACCACTTGCTCTTTGAGGTTGAGGGTCGCCGGATCGATGCGTTTGACGATAGCCATCTAGTTAGAACTCCAGTCCCGCGGCTCGCGCGGCATCCGCCAGCGCCTTGACACGACCATGATATTGATACCCGCCGCGATCGAACACCACTCTCGTGATGCCCTTCTCCTTGGCGCGCTCCGCCACCAATTTGCCGATGGTTTTGGCGGCCGCGACATTGCCGCCGCTGGTCTTGCTGGTCTTGCCGCCCTTGGCCTTGGCCGGCTTCGCGCCTTTGTCCACCGAGGACGCCGCCACCAGCGTCCGGCCTTCGCCGTCGTCGATGACCTGCGCGTAAATGTGGGCCACACTGCGGAACACCGCCAAGCGCGGCCGTTCCGCGGTCCCCCGCAGCTTTCGCCGGATGCGGTCGTGGATGCGGCTCCGAATTTCTTTCTTTTCGATTTTCCGAATCATTTGGCACTTGCCCCGGTCTTACCGACCTTTTTGCGCAGCACTTCACCCGTGTAGCGCACTCCCTTGTTCTTGTACGGATCCGGCTTGCGCAACGCCCGGATATTCGCCGCCACCTGCCCCAGCAACTGCCGGTCAAATCCGGTCAGCACCAGATGGGTCTGCTTGTCGATCTTCAGATCGACACCATCGGGTAGCAGGACTTCGATGGGATGGGAGTAGCCCAGCGTAAAGGTCGCCAGCTTGCCCTTCACATCGGCGCGATAGCCGATACCGACGATGTCCAACTCCTTGGTGAATCCGCCGGAAACGCCTTGCACCGCGTTGGCCGCCAGGGCGCGCGTTAGTCCATGCAGAGCGGCGTGCTCGTCGGAGGCCCGCTTAATCTCCAACTTCCCGTCCGCCTGCTGGATGGTGATTCCCTCCGGGATCGGCACCGACAGCTTGCCCTTGGGACCGGTCACTTCCAGTTGTGCGCCGACCTGAATCTTCACGCCGCTCGGCACCGGGATCGGCTTTTTTCCAATTCGTGACATATACCTCGCAAACCTCGCTTGGGAAAGCTCTACCAGACGCGGCAGAGAATCTCGCCGCCCACGCGCTCCTTGTGCGCATCGCGTCCCGTCATCACACCGCGCGGAGTCGTCAGAATGTTGATGCCGAGGCCCCCCAGCACGCGCGGAATCTCCGTTTGCCCGACATAGACTCGGCAGCCCGGGCGCGAGACCCGTTCAATCGTCGAGATCACCGGAGCGTTGTCAGGGCTGTACTTCAGATAGATCTTGATTGTCTTCTTGGCCCCTTCTTCCGCCACCTTGAAATTGCTGATGTAGCCTTCTTCCTTGAGAATGCGCGCGATTTCAGCCTTCAGCTTGGAAGCGGGCACGTCGACTTTGGGGTGCCGGGCCTGGATCGCGTTGCGCACGCGCGTCAGCATGTCGGCAATGGGATCAGTAATCATGAGTCTTCTGCTTCGCCTCCTACCAGCTAGCCTTGACCACTCCCGGGATCTCGCCGTTCAGCGCGAGCAAGCGGAAGCACAGGCGGCACACGCCGAATTTGCGCAGAAACGCGCGCGGACGACCGCAGCGCCAGCAGCGGTTGCGATGCCGGGTCGGCAGCTTCTCGATTCCCGGCCGCTTTTCGGCCTTTCTGCGAGCAGACTCTTTGCAAATCTGCTCCAGTTTCAAGTCTTTCGCGATTTTGGCAGTGGTCGCCATGTCTTCCTTTCTTCTCTCGCCGTCGCGAGCGCTACTGCCGGAACGGCATCCCCATTTGCCGCAACAGCGCCAGTCCCTCCGCATCGGTGCGGGCGGTGGTGGTGATCGAAATGTTCATGCCCTTGGTCTTCTCCACCTTGGCGTAATCGATTTCGGGAAAGATCAACTGATCCTTGACCCCGAGCGTGTAGTTGCCGCGCCCGTCGAACGATTTGGTCGAGACCCCGCGGAAATCACGCACGCGCGGCAGCGCCACGTTGACCAGGCGGTCGAAAAACTCATACATACGCTCGCCGCGCAGCGTCACCATGCACCCAATCGACTGGCCCTCGCGCAGTTTGAATTGCGCAATCGATTTCTTCGCTTTGGTGACCACCGGCTTCTGGCCAGCGATCTGCCCCAATTCGTTGACCGCGCCATCCATCAGCTTGGCGTTCTGCGTCGCCTCGCCCATCCCGATATTAATGGAGATTTTCTCCAGCTTGGGCACCGCCATCTGGTTCTTGTACCCGAATTCCTTGGAGAGCGACGGTACGACTTTTTTCTGGTAGTGATCTCTCAAACGTGCTGCCATGAATCCCTCACTCCTACTTCCGGTCCAATGCCTGCCCGCACTTGCGGCAAACCCGCGTGCGCCGCGCCTGCCCGCTGGCTGTCGCATCCATGTGATGCGCGATGCGCACTGCTTTGTTACACCCCGGACATACGATCATCACATTGGAAACCGTAATGGGGCTCTCGCGTTCCGCGATCCCGCCCTTGATCTGCTTGGCGGGATTGGGCCGCGTATGGCGCTTCACGATCATTACGTGCTCCACCAGAACCTTGCCCGTCTCCCGGTCCACGCGCAGCACGCGCCCGGTCTTGCCGCGGTCGCGGCCGGCAATCACTTTCACGGTGTCGTCCTTCTTCAGGTCGATGCGCACCGGCTCGGCTATCTTGGATTTTGCACTTGCCATCAAATCACCTCCGGAGCGAGCGAGACGATCTTCATGAACTTCTTGTCGCGCAGCTCGCGGGCCACCGGTCCGAACACGCGGGTTCCAACCGGCTCTCCGACTTCGTTAATCAGGACCGCGGCATTCGAATCGAACCGGATATACGTTCCATCCTTGCGCCGGGTCTCCTTGCGCATGCGGACAATGACGCAGCGCACCACTTTCCCCTTCTTGATCTGCGAATCCGGGGCGGCCTCCTTGACACTGGCGGTGATCACGTCACCCAGTCCCGCCCGCAGCCCCAGGTCGCCTCCGCGCGGCAGAATGCACGCCAGCTTTCGCGCGCCGGAGTTGTCGGCGACCTCGAGGATTGTTCGCATTCCAATCATAAGAGCTCCAAAGAAAGACCCGAAAGGCAAAAGCCAAATGTGATCCTAAGCGCGTCTGCGGCTTTTTGACTTTTTCCGTTCACTTGATGTCCAGATCCGCCGGCTGCGCTCCAACTTGAGCCGCGCGCCGGATCACTTCGGCCAGCTTCCATCGCTTCAGCTTGCTCAGCGGCCGGCACTCCACGATCCGCACGACATCTCCCGGCTTGGCAGTCCCCTGCTCATCGTGCGCGTAAAACTTCTTGCGCTTTCCAATAATGCGCTTATACAACGGGTGCGGCACGCGGCGGCTGACCTCCACCACGATGGTCTTCTGCATCTTCGCCGAAACCACCTCACCGACCTTCTCGTTCTTGAGTCCCTGTTTCTTGACCTGTGCCTCGGGCATTACTTCTTCCCTTCCGCGCGTTCGCGCAGAACCGTGTGGATCCGCGCGCGGTCCTTCTTCATAGCCCGCGCCTTCTTCAGCCCTTCCATCTGCCCCATCGACATCTGGAACCGGAACCGGTACAACTGGTCTTCCATATCCTGCAACTGCCGCCGCAATTCCTCGTCGTCGAGGCCGCGAACTTTATCCGCTTTCATACGCCTTACTCCACGCCCTCCCGGCTGATGAACTTGGTCTTGATGGGCAGCTTGTGAGCGGCCAGCCGCATCGCGGCCTCTGCCGTCGTGCGGTCCACGCCCTCCATCTCAAACAGAACTTTCCCAGGGCGGATCACCGCCACCCACTGTTCAGGGGCGCCCTTCCCTTTTCCCATGCGCGTTTCAGCCGGCTTCTTGGTGATCGGTTTGTCCGGAAACAGCCGGATCCAGACCTTGCCGCCGCGCTTGATCGAGCGCGTCATGGCCACGCGCGCGGCCTCGATCTGCCGGTCCGTGATCCAGGCGCACTCCATCGCCTTGAGACCGAATTCGCCGTACGAAATATCGGAACCGCGCCACGCCTTACCGGCCATTCGTCCGCGCTGCTGCTTCCGGTACTTCACCTTCTTTGGCATCATCATGGCGGTCTATATCCTCACTGCTTCTCGCCGGAACCCTCGGCCGGTCCGCTTGGCGGGGTGCCTTCGGGCTTCTCTTCAGCCGGATGCGTTTCGTGCCGGGCCTCCTGCTTCCAGGAGGGCTGTTGCGGCGCCATCAACGGCGGCAAAATCGGGGCCGATGGCCGGGCCGCCGGGTGGGGCAGTTCCGAAGGCTGCGCCTGTATGGCCGAACCCGTCGCCTGAACAGGGGGGTGCGTTTCACGCTCGCGCCGGCGGTCGGGCCGGTCGCGGCGGTCCCGCGATTCGCGACGCGGCTCCGGTTCCGGCAGCAAACCCCTCCGCTTGGTGGTATCCAGGATCTCGCCCTTGTAGAGCCAGGCCTTCACCCCGATCACTCCGTAGGTGGTCCGCGCCTCGGCAAAGCCGTAATCGATATCGGCGCGCAGCGTGTGCAGCGGTAGCTGGCCTTGCAAATACCACTCGCTGCGGGCGATTTCCGCCCCGTTGAGACGGCCCGAAACACGCACCTTGATTCCCTTGCAGCCGAAACGTAGCGCCGAATCCACCGCTTTGCGCATGGCGCGCCGGAAGGCCACGCGTTTCTCCAATTGCAGCGCGATCGATTCGGAAACCAGCTGCGCATCGAGCTCGGGCTTGTGCACTTCCTGAATGTCGATGAAGACTTCGCGCTTGGTCCGTTTGGCCATGTCCTGCTTGAGCTTCTCGATCTCGGCGCCCTTGCGTCCGATGATGATCCCCGGGCGCGACGTGCGAATCGTAACTCTCAGCTTGTTGCCGGGTCGGTCCACTTCGATCGAGCTGACCCCGGCCGATTTGAGCCGTTCGCGCAGCCCTTCCCGCAGTTCGAGGTCCTCCTGCAGCAGCTTGGCGTAGCCTTGCTTGGCGAACCATCGGGACCGCCATGGCTTGTTGAATCCCAGTCGAAAACCGTATGGATGAACCTTCTGTCCCATTTACGATTCCTTCTCCGCCACCTTAATGACGATGTGCGACAACCGGCGTTGATACCGGTAGGCGCGGCCCATGGGCGCCGGCCGCACGCGCTTCATTCGCGGCCCGTCGTGCACATACGCTTCGGAAATAATCAACCGGTCCACATCCACGTCTTCGAACCGGTCCTGCACGTTGGCGATGGCCGATTGCAGTACTTTCTCGACCGCCGGAGCAATGCGCTTGTTGGTGGCGCGCAGCGTGTTCAGCGCCGCCCCTGCCTGCTTGCCGCGGATCAGGTCGACCACCAGCCGCGCTTTCTGCGGGGAAACTCGGATGTAGCGTGCTTCCGCTTTGGCTTCCATGACTTTCCTCTTATGCCGGCTTGGCCGTCTTTTCCGTGGCCGCCTTCACCGAGTGCCCTTTGAAGGTGCGGGTGGGCGAGAACTCGCCAAGCTTGTGCCCCACCATGTTCTCGGTGACGTAAACCGGGATGAATTTCTTGCCGTTGTGCACCGCGATGGTATGCCCCACGAACTCCGGAAGAATGGTGGAACGGCGCGACCAGGTGCGCACGACCTTCTTTTCGTTGCTGGCTGTAAGCACCGCCATCTTGGCTTCCAGATGCGTGTCGGTGAACGGCCCTTTTTTGACGGAACGACCCATGTGTCCTTACCTCTTCTTGGCCTTTCGCGTGACGATCCATTTATCGGTGCGTTTGTTGTTGCGTGTCTTGAACCCGCGCGTCGGCTGGCCCCACGGCGTCACCGGGTGCCGCCCGCCGGAGGTCTTGCCTTCGCCACCGCCGTGCGGATGGTCCACCGGATTCATGGATACCCCGCGATTGTGCGGGGTCTTGCCCAGCCACCGCGTGCGCCCCGCTTTGCCCAGCGATACGTTCTCGTGGTCGACGTTGCCGACCTGCCCCACCGTCGCCATGCAGTCCAAGGGAACTCGGCGGACCTCGCCGGAGGGCAGCTTGAGCAGCGCCATCCCCGCCTCCTTCGAGATCAACTGCGCCTGCGATCCGGCTGAGCGCGCCATCTGGCCGCCCTTTCCCGGCTTGAGCTCGATATTGTGGACGACCGTGCCGGCAGGGATGTTCTTCATCGGCAGCGCATTGCCGAGCAGAATATCGGCATCCGGACCGGACATTACCTTCTGCCCCACCTTCAGCCCGTCGGGCTGCAAAATATACCGCTTTTCGCCATCGGCGTAGTTCAGCAGAGCAATACGCGACGACCGGTTGGGATCGTATTCTACTGCCGCCACCACCGCCGGAATGCCGGTCTTGTCACGCTTGAAGTCCACCACCCGGTAGGCTTTCTTAGCGCCGCCTCCAATAAACCGGGACGTGACCCGGCCTGTACTATTACGCCCGCCGGTCCTCTTCTTCGACTCGACCAGCGACTTCTCGGGACGGTCCTTGGTGATGTCTTCGCGCGAAACCACCGTCTGAAAGCGGCGCGTCGGCGTCGTCGGCCTGTATGTCTTGATTGGCATCTCTTAAATCTCCGCGAAGTCGGGCACTTTCTCGCCCTTCTTCAGCCTGACGTAGGCCTTCTTCCAGTCCGAGCGATAACCGGCGAAGCGGCCGCGCCTCCGCAACTTTCCTTCGAATGTCGCGGTGCGCACCTCCTCTACCTTGACCTTGAAAAACTTTTCGACGGCGGCCTTCACCTGAGTCTTATTGGCGTCGAGCGCCACCGCGAAGCAGAGCGTGCGCTCGTTGTCCTTCTTCTCCACGCCCTTCTCTGTAACCAGCGGTCGCTGGATGACTTCCTGGATCCTCATTTTGCGAGCGCCTCCGAGAACTTGCGCGCCGCGGCTTCCGAGAGCAGCAAACTCTGATGGCCGAGCACGTGAAACGGGTTGACGTCCCTGGTGGGCAGCAGCGTGACGCCGTCCAGATTGCGGATGCCCAGCGCCAGATTCCGGTTCTCACCGTTATCCACCACCAGCACTGTGCGGCCGGTCACAACGTTAGCCAGCGCATTCATCGCGTTCTTGGTCTTGTGATCCGCGAAATTGAACGCCTGCACCACCTTCAGTTCGCCATCGCGCACTTTAGCCGAAAGTGCGGACCTCAGCGCGCCCGCCACCATCTTTCGCGGCAGCTTATAGCTGTAGTCGCGCGGCACCGGACCGTGTACCGTTCCGCCGTGTCTCCAAAGAGGGGAGCGCACCGAGCCCACCCGCGCACGCCCCGTGCCCTTCTGCTTCCAGAGTTTCTTGCCCGACCCGGCGACTTCGGACCGAACCTTGGTCTTGTGGGTGCCGGCGCGCTTCCCGGCCTGGAACTGACGCACCGCTTCGTACAACAGCGCTTGGTTGACTTCAGCGCCAAAAACTTCGTCGGCGAGCTCGATTTCCCCGACCTTTTGATTGTTCCAATCGACTACGTCCACCGTCGGCATCGCCCTTACCTCTTCGACCTCTGGACCACCACGTACCCGCCGTTGGGGCCAGGCACTGCGCCCTTCACCACCAGCACATTGTCCTCCGCGTCCACATCGATGACTTCCAGGTTGCGCACCGTCACCCGCGCGTGGCCCATGTGGCCGCCCATTCGCATGCCCGGAAGCACTCGCGACGGAAAGCTGGAAGCGCCAATCGATCCCGGAGCGCGGTGGAACATGGAGCCGTGGGTAGCTTCTCCGCCGCGAAAGTGGTGGCGTTTGACGACACCGGCGAACCCGCGGCCTTTGCTGACGCCGATGACGTCCACTTTGTCCTTAGGCTTGAACTGATCCACCAGGACTTTGTCCCCGGGCTTGAAATCGTCATCGCCCGGACCGAGGGTGAACTCGCGCAGAAACTTCGCTCCCTCCGCCCCGGCTTTCTTTAGATGCCCGGTCGCCGGTTTGTTGATCCGCTGCGGTTTCACAAACTCCACCAGCCCGAGCTGCACCGCATCGTATCCGTCGGTGGTGGGCGTTTTGCGTTGCACCACCATGCAGGGACCCGCCTTGAGCAATGTCACCGGCACGGCTTGGCCGTCGGGCCGGAACATCTGCGTCATCCCGATCTTTTTCCCAAGGATTCCTGGAATCATTCTCTACTTCCTTTTGGTGGGCCGGCTCTCCGCGCCTGCCATGTTGCAGGCTGCGGCATGCCTCGCCTACTTACCGAACGCCTTAATTTCCACGTCCACGCCTGCCGGTAGGTCGAGCTTCATCAGCGCGTCGACCGTCTGCTGGGTTGGCTCCAAAATGTCCAACAGCCGCTTGTGCGTCCGGATCTCAAATTGCTCCCGCGATTTTTTATCGACGTGCGGCGAACGCAATACCGTGGTAATGCTCCGCGACGTCGGCAGCGGAATCGGACCGGCCACCGTCGCGCCCGTCCTTTTCGCGGTATCTACGATCTCCGTGGTCGATTGATCGAGCACTCGGTGATCGTATGCCTTCAGTCGGATGCGAATACGTTCTCTCAGCGCCATGAATTGCCTACTTTATAATCTCGGTGACCGTGCCGGCGCCCACCGTGCGGCCGCCTTCACGGATCGCAAACCGCAATCCCTTGTCCATGGCGACCGGCGTGATCAGCTCCACCTTCAGGTTCACGTTGTCCCCCGGCATCACCATC
>JAIQFS010000053.1 GCA_020073145.1 Terriglobia bacterium | reverse complement strand
CCCGATGGATTAAATCGCATCTTCAGGGAGCATTGGAATCGCTTTGTGGCGCTACGTTTACTCCGCCGATTCGATGCTGGACTCTCTGATATCCGATGGGACGACGACAATAGCTATCCGCACTCCACCGGGTGTTATGAAAGATCTTCCAAATTCTTCCCGCCGACCGCGTCTGCGGAAGCGCTCAGCCGTACGGGCGTTCACGGCCCTACGGGAAGTTCAGTTCCACCGTACTGCAACGACTCCTGGCCAGGAGAAAACCGCCGAGGCCGGCACGGTGCGAGCCCGCCTCTTTCCGATTTCAGAGTAACAGGCGTGCCGCGGCGCGACCGGCCGCCGGAACGAGGAAGTGGTTGATTCGGCGAGAATAGAAATTTTTTTTGCGCCAGTGACTCGCATCCGGGGGGCACCGCGTCCATTACCGGCGTCCGCCGGTTGCTTCTGCCCCAGCGGCTTCAGTAGCATTGGGAAACCGATGAAGACCCCCAGCGCCCTACCCTTCGTGTTCCTGGCACTCGCCGCTACTGCCGCGCAAGCGCAATGGCTGAACTTTCCAACGCCGGGAACGCCGCGCACCGCCGACGGCAAACCGAACCTCTCGGCCCCGACGCCGCGGGCCGCGGACGGGAAGCCGGACCTCTCGGGAGTCTGGATGCATGAGCTGACTCCGGTGGCGGAAGTGCGACGCCTCTTCGGCGCGCGTATCGATAGCGCCATTCTGGTGGATGTTCCCGGAATGGAGATCGGGACGCAGCACAAGTACGCGCTCGATATCCTGGTGGACTTCCCGCCGGAAAACTCGCCGATGCGGCCCGAAACGGCGGCGCTGCTGCGGAAGCGCGCGGCGAACCGCAACCCGGCGGACGTTTGCACGGAATTCGCCGGTATTCCGCTGTCGGATCTGCTTTCCGAACCGATGAAGATTGTGCAAGCGGCGCGGCTGACCATGATCCTGTATGAAGTGGGCAACTCGCACCGGCAGATCTACACCGACGGCCGCGTGCTTCCCACGGAATACGATCTGCCGGCGTATTTGGGTTACTCGGCGGGGCATTGGGAGGGCGACACGCTGGTGGTGGAAACGGCCGGATTCAACGACAAAACGCCGCTGGACGCGGCGGGCCACCCACACAGCGAAGCCCTGCGCGTGGTGGAGCGTTTCCATCGCCGGGACTTGGGACATCTGGATGTCGAGATGACGTTCGACGACCCGCAGATGTACACGAGGCCTTTCACCATCAAGGTGCCGCATGACCTTCTGGCCGACTCCGACATCTTCGAAAGCGTCTGCAGCGACAACGAGAAAGACCGCGCTCATCTGGGGAAGCCGTAGCACTGCTGGCTGGCTAGGGATGCGACGGGCCCTTAGCTGCCGGTGTGTTGCAGTAACTGAGTACCGGACACACTTGCCGCGAACTCCTTGCCGAAGTATTGGCCGGGCGTCCACAGTCCCGGCCGCCGATGGATGATTATTCGTTCTGCTGCCCGAACCGCGGCTTCCGCCGACCACAGATAACCTTCACCCATCGTCAGGATCGCATCGGACACCCCGCCCTCGCGGTCCTCTGCCCGCGCCCACACGGCGGACTCAAACGCCGGGGTGCCGGGGCCGGGGTCTTGAGCCAGGCGCTTCACGAACCACTCGCGCATGGTTGGGGACCGGCCTAACCATCCAAGAAGACCCGACCGCAGCAGAATCCGCTCCGCCGCCGGCACCGCCACTCCGCCGATGATATTGGCAACACCGGTACTGCGATGGACCGCCCAGAGCTCTCCCAGAGGCATGCTGACAAACGTTCGCCGGCGGCGCGCGAGAGTCGCGCGAAAGGAGCGGCGGCCCACCCGCTCGGTGATGTGGCGTCCGTTATGCACCGCCATGCCGCCGCGGGACACGGTCTGGAGCAGTGAGCGAAGAGCGCCGCGAGAACGCTGTCCGAGATCGGGAGCAAGACCCAGCCAAATGCGCTCCGTGGTCAAGAGTTTGCCGACAGCATACAGGGCAACACTCTCTCCCGCTGCCACGCCGAAGCCGACGCCCGAGACAACCGGAATGTCCGGCTGGCGGCGGCCCATCAATTCCTCGATGGCCCGGAAGACCTCCCATTCGCCGTTCAAATCGACATAGGGTACGTTCTCCGCAATGCAGGCTTCCAGCATGGGGCGGAAGGTGTCGATGAACGGGCCGGCCGCGTGGATGACGCAGCCTGCATTCCTGACCAATTGACGGAGCCCGAATGCATCATCCAATTTCGCCACGGTGCTGCGGGCGCCGATTTCGGCGGCCTGGCGGTCGAGGCGATCCCGGCCGGCACCGGAAAGCAGCACTTCGTGGCCGCGAGCGATGGCACATTTCGCCACTAAGCGGCCGGTTTGACCGTAGGAGCCGTAGACCAGTAACGGTTCGGCCAGAGCGGGCGCCCGCGCCGACTCATCCCCAAGCTGCCCAGAGCTTTTTGTTGAATTGTCGTCCGTGTCCTTCATGAGGACAGCGTACGGCAGGGTAGACCCGCTGTCAGGAACCTATGTTACCCAGCATGGATAAAGGCCTCCGAGGCAATCCTGTGCAGCTGGTCCGGATCTAGAATCGCAATGCCTTTCCGTTGCGGACGCACCAGGCCCTCGGCTTTGAGGGCGCGGAGTTCACGGACTGTGACCTCTCGCACACTGCCGGCCGCGTTCGCCAAATCCGACTGCGTGATGTCCGCGACGAGAAACGGGGGCGCCGCCTGGCTGCGCGCCATGGACAACAGATGGTGAGCGATGCGCTGCCGCACCGTCGCAAACGCACTGCCTGAAATCTCGTTCACTAAATCGGCAACGCGCCGCGCACATTCTTCGGCGATCACCCAGGCGATCGGAAGCTCGGTCTGTCCGATGCGCTTCAGAGCGGCCGGGTCCAGGATCCAGATCCGGCAATCGCTGAGGGTTTGGACCCAAGTGGCGGAAGGCCCGGAAAGCGCCGCAACCAAGCCAAGCAGGTCACCAGGCCGCACATAGCGGATGGTGCTCTCGCGGCCAGAAGGCGCAGCGACGAAGACTCGCAGAAAGCCGTCAAGGATCAACCCGACGAACGGGGGTTGATCCTCTGCCGCATATACGAGCTTGCCCGCGGGCACGTCGTTGGCGTGGCCGGCGGAGAGAAGCAGGAATCTCATGCGCGAACTCAATCTCGCGAGTATTCCTTTACATGCGGCTTCTTCTACTGCGGGCAGCAGGCGATTCACCACAACACACCATCATTATCTGCCAGAACGATCGCCGTCTTCGCGTTGATTCCGTTGGAGAGCCCGGTTGGCCGGGATTGCCTCAGCGGCATGTATGATTGATAAATGCAATTGGCCTCAGCCGACGCCGACAACCAGCTGCCCATCCTGCGAAGAGAGAGCCATATGAACCGAATGCTGAAGAGAACGCTCTGCCTGCCCTTGGCCGTTGCGGCGCTGTTGTTGACTCTGCCGAGCGCGGGGCGCGCGCAATGGGACCCTTACCCCTGGAAGCACGTGCCGCGCACTCCCGATGGCAATGTCGATCTGAATGCTCCCGCCCAGCGCACGTCGTATGGGAAGCCCGATTTGTCCGGCTTCTGGCTGCCGGAAGATCCCGTGAAGCACCTGCTCAACCTGGCCGCCGACCTGAAGCCCGAGGACGTGCCGCTCACGCCCTGGGCGCGCGGCGTCCTCAATCAGCGCATCGCCAACAACGGCAAGGACCACCCCGGCGTTTCCTGCCTGCCGTCGGGCATTCCCGAAAAGGACAACATCCCCGACGGCCTCAAGCTGGTGCAGACCGAAGACCTGACGCTGCTGCTTCACGAATCGCGCACCATCTACCGCCAGATCTTCACTGACGGTCGGCCGCTGCCGAAGGATCCGCAGCCCACGTGGATGGGCTATTCCATCGGCCATTGGGATAAGGACACGTTCGTGGTGGAAACCATCGGGCAAAACGGCAGAACCTGGCTCGATATGCGCGGGCTGCCCGGCACCGAATCGCTGCGCGTCACTGAGCGGTTCTCCCGGCCCCGGATCGGCCATATGGACATCCAGGTGACCATCGACGATCCGGTGGCGTATACCAAGCCGTGGAGCGTCAACCTGTCGTGGACCCTGCTGCCGGACACGGACCTGATCGAGAGCATCTGCGAAGAGAACAATCGGGACCCGGGCCACATGGTGGGGAAGTGACGGTCAGCGGCGCTTGCGTTTGGGCGAGGCGGGCGCGGCTTTGCGGGTCACAAACTTGTGGGCCATACCCAGCAGGTCGCGCAGCACCTCGGGGGTGACGCGCGAGAGGCGCACCAGCACGGCGTTATATGGGGCGTAGTGGTCGGTCACGTAGTAGACGTCCGGGTCGGCGGCCAGGAGTTCGGCGCGGTCTTGGAAATCGACGCGCACCATGAGGGAGCCCGGTTCCGCCGAGCGGTTCACTGCGACGCACGCCAGCAACTTTCCCTGGACTTTGAGGGCGATGGCGCCGTACGCCGTGCTCGCCTCCACTCCGGGCAGCGCTAGTCCGATTTTGCGGACGGTGTCGAAGGTAACGGTGTTTTTGGGCATGGCTGCGCGGGTGCCGTGAGGGTCACGGCTCCGGGTAAGCCCGGCATTGCGACTTCCACTCTGGCATACTGGGGCTCATTATAGCGGCCGCCAAGGGGATCTTCCATCGAGGCGCGGCTGACTGGTTTTCGGGAGCGAATCCATGAATCGCGGACGCGTGTTGCAAGTGGTGTTGGGTGTGGTGGGTGTGATGTTCCTGGCGACGGTCTATCCCTTGGTGATCTTCCTGCGGCAGGCGCCGGCGTTGTCGATGATGTTCAGCCTGTATGTCACGCTGGGAGTTTTCCTGCTGCTGGCGGTGCGGAACCCCTGGGAGAGCCGCAGCGTGATCGCCTTCACAGCGTGGTCGAGCCTGGCGCACGCGGGCGTCATGGGGTTCCAGGCATATCGGAACATGATCTCCCAGGAAGAGCTGATCGGAGTGGCGTTGCTGGTGGTTGTCGGAGTGGCCTTGCTCGCGTTGGCGCCGGCAAAGGGGACTGCCGGCTAGGCATCGGGATGGGAGGCGCGGGTCGGGATGGAACCGACGGGGCCTACCCGTAGCGGCAGGCGCGGCCTCGTCTCGCACGTGGTACTAGGGAGCTCTCCCGGTCATTTGGAAAGTGAACCCCGCCGTTACCGGCGGGGCTGAATGGTGGGGCATTTTCCACGGTGATTGGAGAATGACAGGGACAGCTTCGCCAGTCCTAAGAAAACGCAAAGAGTACTAGCCTTTCCGCGGCGGGCGCTCCCCAGCGTTGCCTTCCTCACCGGTCCCCTGGTCCGATTCCCGAGCGCCAGATTCCCAATTTCTGCGGCGCCGCCGTGTGGCCGCGCGATCCCGTGCTCGATATGAAATGCCTTTCTAACGCTGCCTCGGCTTCACGGCATGGTCGAGCCTGGCTCACGCGGGCGTCATGGGAGGGCGAAGCTGCCCGAATCAAGTCCGAAGAGTCAGAGCCGAACCCGTCAGGCGGCTTTCCGGGGCTTGATGGCTTTGGCGATGGCTTTGCCTTTCTGTTGTTCGGCAGTGCGCAAATCATACGTCATTTGCAGGTTCAGCCAAAACGCGGCCGAGGTTCCCAGGTACCGGGATAGGCGCAGGGCGGTGTCCGCCGTGATGCCGCGCCGCCCCCGCACGATTTCATTGAGCCTGGGCGCATCGACAGCCAAGGCCTTGGCGAGTTGGTTGACGCTCATGTCGAGGGGCTTCAATACGTCTTCCAACAGAACCTGGCCGGGATGGATCGGAGGCAGCATTTTCGTCATGGTTTTCGTTCTCCTAATGGTAATCGACGATCTCCACTGCAGAGGCGTGCGGGGCGTTCCACAGAAAGCAGATCCGGTATTGATCGTTGATCCGGATGCTGTGCTGGCCTTTCCGATCCCCCTTGAGGGCTTCCAGGCGATTTCCCGGAAGGGCACGGAGATCGTCCAGGCTTTCCGCCGCGTCTACTTCGAGCAGCTTGCGCCGCGCTATCCGCTCCAAGGCTCGATATTTCTTCGAGAACTGATCGCGGAAGAGCTTTTCCGCTTCCGGGTCCCGAAAGGAGCGAATCATTGATTTAGTGTATAGCGTTAAGCGTTAAAGATCAAGAGGGACGGGCGCACCCCCCCGAATGGCGGCCGGCTGAACAATGGCGCTGCTTGAAAGCCGAACGGAACGGGGGAATCCGATGCCGGGCAGCGGATTTTCGGATTGGAGGCGCGGGTCGGGATCGAACCGACGAATAAAGGTTTTGCAGACCTTTGCCTTACCACTTGGCTACCGCGCCCCGGGGCAGGTTCTCGATAAGGCTCTAGATGCAAAATAGCGCGTGGCGCGGCGGCAAGTCAATCTGAGCCGGGGGGCGGGATGGCCAGGAACTCGACGCGCGAAGGGTGCTCGGGGCCGTGAAAGAGGGTCTGGTTGGCGGTCCGGAGACGGGTTTCGTCGGGGATGGAGCCGCCGGTGTTGGGGTTGCGGTCGTATTTGGGGAAGTTGCTGCTCGAGATTTCGACGCGGAGGCGATGGCCGCGTAAGAACACATTGCCGGTCTCCCCGGCGTCGATCGTGACCTCATAGACATCGCCGGGGCGCGCGAGTTCGGGCTTTTCGAGGGAATGGCGGTAGCGGAGGCGGAGAATGCCGTCGGTGAGGATGCGGGCGCGGCCGTCGGGAAAAACGTCGACGAGCTTCGCCGTGAAGTCGGTGTCTCGAGCGCTGGTGGCGACGTGGAGCACCACTTTCACGGGACCGATGACTTCGAGGTCCTGGCGCAGACGCCGGGTGGAATAGACCAAAACGTCTTCGCGGGCCTCGACGCCGCGCTGATCGAGCGGGCCCCAGGGAAAGACGCGGGGATTGCAACAGACGGCTCCGCCGCGGGTGGGAGAGGGGTCGCGCGGATCGTACGTGTAGTGATCCTGCTCCTCGCGGTAGGCCATGCGGGAGCGCAGGCTCCCGTCGCCCGACAACGTATTGGCATGGCCGTTGCTATCGAAGTAGAGAACGCGGCGCCGGGCTTCGGGCGGGGGCCACTCGCGCTCGTCGCGCCATTTGTTGGCTCCCATCAGAAAGACGCGCACCGGGGGCTGGGATGCCAGGCGCGTGTCCTTGCCCTTGAGCCACTGGTCGAACCACTGGAGCTGCAGACCGCGCACGGGGACGGAGGAATCGGGCCCGAAATCGGCATCGGCGAACTTGTAGGACATGTTGTGCGGCCAGGGTCCGATCAAGATGTGGTTCAGACCGGTCTTTTGACGGAGCGTAGCGTAGGCATCGAGATCGCCTTGCACATAATTGTCGTACCAGCCGCCGACGGCGAAGACGGGGACGCGGATCTGGTCCAGGTGCTCTTTGGTGCTGATGGCCTGCCAGAACGAATCGAAGGCCGGATGGCTCATGGCTTCCTGGTAGGCCTGGGATATCTGGCCGGTGGCGGCGAGGTCGGCGGTGCGCAAGGGCAGGTGCCAGACGAATTGGTTGAAGTCCAGCCGATAGCCGGGCGCTTTGAGATTCTCGGCCATCCATTCCATGCGGTGGCCAAGTTTGATGGCGCCGCCGGGAGAGTAGTAGCGGTCGCGGTAGTCATCGTCGCCCGAAACCACGGGGAAAATCGCCTTCAAGTGCGGGTTGTTGCGGAGCGCGGCTTTCCACTGGACGATGCCGAGATAGGAACCGCCGGTCATGCCGACCTTGCCGTTGGACCAGGGCTGGCGCGCGATCCAGTTGAGGGTGTCGTCGCCGTCTTCGGGTTCCTTGTGGAGCTGCTCGAAGACTCCCTCGGATTCATAGCGGCCGCGCACGTCCTCGACCACGACGGCGTAGCCGCGATCGACGAAGGCCTGATAATTGGGGACCAGATCCCCGCCTTTGCCGTAAGGAGTGCGGATGAGGATGGTGGGCAGGCGGGTATGCTCCGGGGGGAGGAAGACGTTGGCGGACAGGCGCGCGCCATCGCGCATGGGGACGGGAACGCTAAGCAGTTCGACCGCGGTGGCGGCCGACAGTGCAGCGGCGCATCCAAGCGTTAGCAGCGATGCTCGCACAGCGTGTCCCAATAGCGATGAGCGACTTGATCCAAAGAATGATGCAGCCGGATATGATCGGCAGCGCGTCCGCCGAGGGCGCCGGCCAACTCCGGTACCGATGGTAGCAAAACCATGTGGCGGCACAGCGAATCGCGCTCGGCCAGGCCTGGGGGGATGCGAACGCAGGCGTCCTGGGGAAAGGGGGCGTTTTCCTCGCAGGCGGTGAGGAGCACGGGTTTGCCGAGGCCCATGAGGCGAATGGCGATGCCGGAGGTCTCGCCGGCGGCCGGATGGCGCAAGTTGATGCAGGCGTCGACGGCGGCGGCGGTCAACCAGAACTCGCGCTCGGCCAGATGCGGGAGGCGCACGATCCCGGGCTCAGCCAGCAGCGGCGCGACGGCGCGCTCGAGGTCGGTGGAGAGGAACGCGCCGGCGACGACCAAGGCGATGCGCGGATTCTCGCGGCGGAGTTGCGTGAAGGTCTGCAGCACACTGACCAGGCGCTTGGATTCGCGGAGATAGCCGAAGGCGCCGAAGACGAAGGCGCCGGCAGGAAGGCCAAGACGCTGGCGATAGCGCGCCACCTCGTTTTGCGGGAGGGGCTCGGGCGGTTGGAACAAGTGCGGGATTTCGACCACTGGGGTTTGGGGCGCGTGTTCCCGCACCATGCGGGCGGCGGCCGGGTTGTGGACCACCACGGCGCGCGCGCGCTCGCAGATGCGCTTCAACAGAGGGTATTGGAAATAACGCGGATCGGAGGCCGCGGAGGCGCGGTTGGCCCAAAGATCGGAGGCCAGGCCGCGGTTCCAGGCGCCGTAGTTGTGGGCGAACTCGTCGACATAGCGGGTCTCATCGAGCTGGCCTAATAAGAAATGATGCAGGACGGCGTCATGCAACACGACGACGCCGGGGCGGTCCAAGGCGCGGCGGTAGATTGCGGTATGCAGGGGATTATTCCCGAGGTGGTACAGGTCGACATCGCCGTGCTCGGAGGCGACTTCCACTGGACCAAAGGGACGAAGCGCGCCCAGCAAGGCTGCCGCGTAGTCGGCCACACCGGTGGGGGCTGGCGGCAGAGGCGCATGAAACCCAACGGTCACGCCTTGATCCGCTTGCCGAACAGGGCCGTTCCCACGCGCACGCAGGTGCTGCCCTCTTCGATGGCTACTTCGAAATCGCCCGACATGCCCATGGAGAGTTGAGGCAAGGCGTGACGCTCCGCTAGTTCGCGTAAGTCCCGGAAATACGGGCGGGAGAGTTCGGGGTCGTCGGACCAGGGAGGCATGGTCATCAGCCCCAGGAGGCGCAGGTTGTGACAGGCCCGGACGGCTGCGATCAGCTCGGGCAATTCCTCAGGCGTGGCGCCACTCTTGGCTTGTTCAGGGGAGAGCTTGACCTCGAGCATAAGGTCGAGAGAACGTCCAGCTTCGTTCAAGCGACGGGCCAGTCTGATGGAATCGACGGTGTGGATGACCGCAAAAAGCTCGGCGGCCTTGCTGGACTTATTGGACTGCAGGTGGCCGATTAAATGGAAACGTGCGCCTTGCAGCCCGGAGACCTGGGGCGCTTTGGTTTCAAACTCCTGGACGTAGTTTTCGCCAAAATCGCGCAGGCCGAGGTCATAGGCCTCACGGATGAAGGATACGGGAAAGACCTTGGTGACGGCCAGCAGGAGGATCTGGGCGGGGTCGCGCCGGACCCGCTCGGCTGCGCGGGCGATGCGCTCGCGGACGGCAGCCAGGCGATCGGGCAGAGTTTGCAAGGCTGGTTGCAAGCTCCAGTATGGCATGAGGTTCTAACGAGGTACTAAGCACCACCCTTGCGGGGGTATGGATATTTTGATACCCTAAACTCTGAAATGAGTGGGTCGGTCCTTGGGAAGGCGGTGGGCCTGTCCCAAATTGTCCCCGGCTGCGTTCTCAGCTTGGGCTGCATCGGACCGCTTTAGGGGAGGTAATTCAAATGACACGAGCAGTCAAGTTCAGCATGGGCATGAGCCTGGCGCTGATTCTGTTCCTGGCCGCCGGTTCCCCGGCTTTCGGGCAAGCTTCATCGGGCACGGCCAGCATCTCGGGCGCGGTGACCGATCCGAGCGGGGCGGTGATGCCCGGCGTGGAGGTGGAAGTCCGCAACATAGGGACCAACGCGGTCCGCAATCTACAATCGAACGACGTGGGCCGCTGGGAGGCCGTAGGACTCCAACCCGGAGACTACGAAATCCTGGCTTCGAAACAAGGGTTTGCCAGTCTACTCCGCAAGGGCATCACGGTATCGGTGGGCGAGAGGGCGGTGGTGGACCTGGCGTTGCAGGTTTCGGCAACGGCCACAACCCTGACGGTGGACGCTGCAACGGCCGTGGTGGAAACCGACAAAACGGACGTGAGCACGGTAGTCAACCTCAAAGACGTCATGAATCTGCCGATGAACGGGCGGCGCTGGGACAGTTTCACGCTGAGCACACCAGGCGTGAGCAATGACGGTGGATACGGGCTGCTGAGTTTCCGCGGGATGTCGGGGCTATACAACAACAACATGATCGACGGCATGGACAACAACCAGGCTTTCTTCTCGGAGGCCAAAGGCCGCACCCGCCTGTCGTACGGGATCAGCACCGAGGCCATCCAGGAATTCCAGGTGGGCACGAGCGCGTTCTCAGCGCAGTACGGGCGTTCGGCGGGGGGTGTCGTCAACGCCGTGACCAAATCCGGAACCAATGAGATGCACGGCGGGTTTTTCTATCTCATGCGGGACGATTCTCTGAACGCGGCCAATCCGTACAGCGGCCCGCAGTTAATCAACTTGGGGTACCCGCCGATCCCGAAGGACCGCCGGCAGCAATTCGGGCCGTACGCGGGCGGCGCGGTCAAGAAAGACAAGCTGTTCTACTTTCTGAGTTACGACCAGCAGAAGCGCACCTTCCCGGCCACCATCGTGCCTTATTCCACTAGCTTTCTTACAGGCACGGGGACAGCGCCGGGTTACAGCAACGCGCAAGCCTTCTTTCAGGGCATGGTGGGGTTGCAGGCACGCGAGGGGAACCAGCAGGTGGGTTTGGCCCGAGTGGATTGGAATGCGACGGCGCGGAACCAGTTCTCGTCGACCGTCAACATTCTGCGCTGGGACTCGCCGAATGGAATCCAGACCGCGCCCACGCACGGGTATGACGCCAGCGCCAACGGCTCCGACGTGGTGAAAGCAGAGACCGTGATCGGACGGTGGAACGCGATGGTGTCGCCGACGTTTTTCAGCGATCTGCGCGGTCAATGGGGACGGGACTTCGAAAGCCAGCTGCCCAACGGGCCCGGGCCGTATGTGGGGGTAACGAATGGATTCAACTTCGGCATGCCGAACTTCCTGCCTCGCGCGGCTTATCCTGACGAGAAACGGTGGCAGGTCTCGCAGAACCTGAATTGGCTGCATGGCCGCCACACGCTGAAATTTGGATATGACGTGACGGGCGTCCACGACCAGATGATCAATCTGTATCGCGGCGGCGGGGAGTATAGTTACTCCACGCTGAACGACTTTGCCCTGGACTGCGGCAACCCGGCGTTTCCGCTGCCCCTGCAGAATTGTCAGGCCTCGGCCACGGTGCCGTCCGGCAGGATCGTGGGCAAGAACTACAGCAACTTCTACCAGGCGTTCGACACGCTCGGCGCAGGCGGCACCACCGAGTTCAACACAATCGACCTGGCGTTTTACATCGAAGACACGTTCCGGCCGGTGCCTTCCGTAACCCTGAACCTGGGGCTGCGCTACGACTTGCAGAAGATGCCCGGCTTGAACGGCAATCCGGACATAGCGCTGACCAACGTACTGAACACGGACAAGAATAACTTCGGTCCGCGAATCGGGCTTTCGTGGGATCCGTCAGGCAAGCAGAAGACCGTCGTTCGTCTCGGCGGCGGAGTCTATTATGGGCGCACCCAGAACTCGACGCTGGTGAACCTGATGACCAATAACGGCACGCGGTTCAAGTCGTATTCGTTCATTCCATCGAGCGCCGGCTCGCCGGTGTTCCCCAACGTGCTTCCCGCTGTCCCGAGCGGAAGCGGGGCGAAGTCCGATGTCGTGTTTGCGACTTCTGATTTTGCTCAGCCTCTGATCTATCAGGCACAGTTCTCCGTGGAACAGGAGATCTTCCATAACTTCACGCTGAGCGCGGTCTACATGCTGAACCGCGGCACGCGATTGCCGGTCTTCGTGGATACAAACCTGTATCCGTCTACGCAAACCGCCACGTACACGGTGTGCGGCTCGCCGCAGGTGGGATCGTCGACGGCGTGTGCGAACCCGGCCAGCACGTTTACGGTGCCGTTCTGGTCCGGGGCGCGTCCCAACACCAACTACGGGTACATGACGGCGGTGGAGAGCGTGGTCAACACCTGGTACAACGGGCTGGTGATTCAGGCCAAGAAGCGCTTCTCGAAGGGCTTCCAACTGCAGGCCGGCTTCACCTGGTCGAAGGCTCAGGATGACGATCAGAACTCCACGACGTTTACCGCCAGCAATACGCCGATGAACTCGTTTGACCTGAAGAACGACTATTCGTTGTCGGACTTCGACCAGCGGCGGCGCTTCAGTCTATCCGGTGTGTGGCAACTGCCGACCGGGAACATCCAATCGAAACCGCTGCGCCGGATCGTGCATGGGTTCCAGCTGTCGGGGATCCTGACGCTGGCGGACGGCCGGCCTTATTCCGGCACCACTTCCGGCAACCCGTCTCCGGCGGGGATCCTGGGAGGTCTGCTGGGGGTGGGAGGCAGTTCGCGTGTGCCGTTCGTCGGCCGCAACACGATGACGAATCCCGGTGTGGCCAACGCGGACGCCCGTCTGGCCCGCGAGATCAAATTTAGCGAACGGATGCGGCTGCAATTGATTTTCGAGGCCTTCAACGTCACCAACCGGGTGCAGATCACGGGGATCAACACGACTCAGTACAACGTTCGCACTCTGACGCTGTTCCCGCGCACCGACTTTCAACAAGTCAGCGGCGCCGGGACGAACCTGTTCGGACCGCGCCAGTTGCAATTGGGGGCACGATTTAGCTTCTGAACCTGCTGACATAGGAACTGCGTGGGCCCCGTCATCCACGGGACCCACGCGGCCACCCGGTTTCCGCCTTCCGAAGTTCCAGTATTTCCAGGACCCGCTTGATTTAACTTTCGGGGAGATCGCCATTCACAATTCCGTAAACCGGCTCTGGTATTCTGTTCATATCCGGTTCGGGGAGTTCGATCACGTTTTGAGGAGGAGAAGATGCGCCGTTTTCTCGCTACGTCGTTGTTGACTCTGATTCTGTCCGCCCCCATCTTTGCGCAGGCCGCAGCCGGGGTTGCGGGAATTTCCGGTGTGGTCCGGGACGCATCGGGCGCCTCGGTGCCGAACGCCAAAGTGGTGATTGGGAGCGCGGGACAAGGCACGCTGCGCACGATCACGACGAACGCGGAAGGGCTGTTCACAGCGCCCGCATTGGTGCCGGGACCGGGCTACCGGGTCACGGTGACGGCCGCGGGTTTCGGCACCTGGGAGGTCAAGGATGCCACCTTGCAGGTCGGCCAGAATCTGGATCTACAGGTCAACCTGTCTGTGGCATCGGGCGCGACCGAAGTGCAAGTCACGTCGGAAGCGCCGTTGGTGGAGGACACCAAAAGCGATACGTCGCAGGTGGTCAACACGATGCAGATCCAAGATCTGCCGATCAACGGGCGGCGCGTAGACAACTTCGTGCTGCTGACTCCCGGAGTTACCAACGACGGAAATTTCGGTTTGTTGACGTTCCGAGGGGTAGCGAACGGGAACACGTTTCTGCTGGACGGGAATGACAACACGGAGGAATTCTTCGTCGAGAACGCCGGGCGCACGCGGGTGATGTCGCAGATTTCGCAGGATGCGGTGCAGGAATTCGAGGTAGTTTCGGCGAATTTTTCGGCCGAGTACGGCAAGGCCTCGGGCGGCGTGGTCAACACGGTAACGAAGAGCGGCAGCAATCAGCTTCACGGGACAGGCTTCTGGTTCTATCGCAACGACGCCTTTGAGGCGCACGATCCGTATGCCAACGTCAACCCTCCGGACTCCCGAACGCAGGCCGGCGGGAGCATCGGCGGCCCCATCAAGAAGGACAAGCTGTTCTATTTTCTCAACGCTGAGTTTACGCGCCGCAACGATCCGCTGGCGGACACCCTGGTGAAGACGGGCGTGGTGGATAGCGTGAATCAGACGTGGGTGGGCTGCGGCACCGGCAGCGGGACCCTTCCGACGGCTGCGCAATGTACCGCGATCAACGGACTGCTTCCGCGCTTCTTCGGCGTGTTTCCGCGTACGGTCCGGCAAGATCTGGCGTTTGGCAAGCTCGACTACCGGATGTCGGATCGCAACAGCTTCAGCGCGAGTTTTAACTTCATGGGATTCCGGACGCCCGACGGGCTGCAGAACACGCTGGCCGCGTCGACCACGGGCCAGGCGGTGAACAGCAATGGCAACGATTACGGACGCGTACGGAATGGAAGGTTGAGCTGGACTTCGGTGCCGACGAACTCATTCGTCAACGAAGCCCGGTTTGGCTGGCTGAGCGACCTGGAGGGTGACGATCCGGACCTGTCGCTGCTGGGATCGCTGAACCTGTTGGATGTTTCGGTGGCGGGCCAGCAGATCGGAGCCATCAACTATCTGCCGCGCGTGGAGCCCCGGGAACGGCGCATCGAGTTTGGCGATAACGCCTCCTGGTCGAAGGGCAAGCACATGCTCAAGTTTGGGGCCGATATCGCCGACGCGGAGGATTACAGCTATTTCATCCAGAACCGCAACGGAAGCTACAGCTACAGCACGGTCAACGCATTCGCGCTGGATTATACCGGCAACCTGACCGGAGCCAAGAACTGGAACTCGTATTCACAGGCTTTCGGCGACCCGACGGTGGACCGGAGCATCCGGGATTACGGCTTCTATGTAGAGGACCAATGGCGGCTCACCTCGCGGCTGACGGCGAATCTGGGAGCCCGCTATGAGTACGCCCAACTACCGCAGCCCACGGCTTTCAATCCGGCGTTTCCGCAGACAGGTTATATCAATTCTCCGAAGACGAATCTGATGCCGCGGATTGGGCTGGCCTACCGGGTGGACAACAAGACGGTGGTGCGGGCCGGATACGGCATGTTCTACGCCCGGGTTGCGGGGGCCACGCTGCAGGACCTGTTTACGGCCAACGGCGTGACCGTGCCGACGGTTTCTCTTTCCCGGACGCAGGCGCCGCAGTTGGCGGCCGGTCCGGTCTATCCCAATACGCTCGCAACGAACCCGGGGTTCTCGACGTTGAGCTTGCAATTCGCCGCTCCGAATTTCAAGGTTCCGTATTCGGAGCAGGCGACGTTCGCGGTGGAGCGGCAATGGGGACGGGACATCTCCTCCACGGTGTCCTATATCTGGAGCCGCGGCGTGGATCTGTACAGCGTCCGCGACCTCAACCTGCCTTCGACCTCGACGCCGTTTACGTACAGCATCGTCGACCCAGGCGGCAACTCGCTGGGCAGCTATGCCACGCCCGTCCTGACCGGGGCGCGGCCGAATACTTCCTACGGCGGAATCTACCAGGATGAAAACGGCGTTACCAGTTTCTATAACGCACTTGCAGTGCAGATCCAGAAGCGGTTCTCGCACGGGCTGCAGGGAAACATCTCTTACACGTGGTCGCACGAGATCGACGATGGCCAGGGTTACGGCCAGAACACCAACAACCTGTACCTGAGCAACTCTTTCTATTGGCTGGTCAACGGGAATTACAAGCTGGACAAGGGCAATGGAGCGGAGGACCAGCGTCATCGTTTTGCGCTGTCGTGGGTCTGGGCGCCGACGATTACGCACCGGACGGGTGCGTTCTACAAGTACGTGGTGAACAACTGGCAGCTCTCATCGATCACGACCATCAACAGCGCGCGGCCCTATGGCAGCCCGACCATTCGGCTCAACGACACGCCGGTACCCGGCATGTTCAGCAACTTCAGCATCAATGGCTCCGGGCTAGGCGGCCGGGTGCCGTTCTGGCCAGTGAACAGCGTGTACCAGCCCAATATGTGGCGGGACGATGCGCGCATCAGCAAGCTGATTCCGATCAAGGACCGGACCCAGGTATCTCTGAACTTTGAGGTATTCAACGTCAGCAACAGTTGGTCGCCGACGAGCATGACGACGCAAGCCTTCACCGAGTCCAAAGGGGTCATCACGCTGACGCCGACGGCGTACGGGCAAGGCAGCGGCGACGCCATGTCCCCGGACGGGACGGAAGCGAGGCGGATGCAGGTGAGCGTCCGCGTGGTGTTCTAAAATGAGGTCAGCCTAGACTGCGGGGCGTACTTACAGGGAGTGCAACAGCAATCGCGCAGATCAAAGGCTGACCGAATTTCGATGAAGACCAAGACGTCGGCACTGGAGCCTCACCTGCGCTCGCTGCTTCGCATCGTGGCGGCGTTCACTTATTCGCTGCACGGGTGGCAGAAGTTCTTCGGGGTGTTTGGCGGGATCGGCGGCCACCGGTTGGCGCCGACTTCGATGCTGGGGGCGGCGGGGCTGATCGAAACCGTGGGCGGCGCGCTGCTAATGGTGGGCCTGTTTACACGGCCGGTGGCGTTCTTGCTCTCCGGGGAGATGGCGATCGGGTATTTCCGGACGCACGCGCCGCGAGGCTTCTGGCCCTTGGTCAACGGCGGAGAACTGGCGGTCTTCTATTGCTTTCTGTTCCTGTGGCTGTCGGCTGCCGGCCCGGGTCCGTGGAGTCTCGACCGACTCTTTCGCAAGAAGAGTTGAAACGTTGTACTATAGGCGGCCGGAGGAGCCTTAAATGAATCCAGCAGAAGCCAAAACAATCGCGAACCTCTTGATTGAAGGGATTGAGCGAGAATACGAAACCACCAAGAAGGTAGTGGCCGCGGTACCCCAAAACCAGTTGGACTTCAAACTCGGAGAAAAAGGCCGCACGATGCGGGAACTGACGTGGCACCTGATTGCGTCGGAGGCCTGGTTTGCGGAAGGCGTTGCCAACGGCGACTTTTCCCACGCGGAATCCCCTATGCCGGCGAACGCCACCACTGCCGACATGGTCGCGTTTTACGGGAAAGAATTGCCGGGGAAGATCGCCCGGGTGAAACAGCTCTCAGGCGAGCAACTGCTGAAAATCATCAACTTCTTCGGCGTCATGCAGGTACCGAATTTCTCGTTGATTGGTTTTTGGAACAATCACGCGATTCACCACCGCGGCCAACTGGCGGCTTATCTGCGGGCTGTGAATGCGCACGTGCCGAGCATTTACGGCGGCAGCGCGGACGAACCGTTCCAGATGCCGGCCACGGCGTAAACGGCCGGCGGGTAGATCGATCGCGAGAGTTGATCCGGGCAGGCGAATCGCCTGCCCCGGCTCATAGCTGCTCCCAACGCAAGAATCATCGTCGCTAGAATCGATGTCTGCCCGTGGTCGGTTGCAGCGGCGTAGCTCGCATGATAGCTTCAACCCAATGGTCCGTTCCGAAGGAGATCCGTTCATGAAGACGTCTGCGCCGGTTCTACGGGTGGGCGCCCCGTTCGTAGTGCTTTCGCTGGGGATGTTGGCGCTGGCCGCTGCGATTCCCACGGCGCTGCATAGCCAGCCTCAGGGTAAGAAGAAAGCCGCACCCACGCAGGTCCGCACGGTGACCCTGGCCACCGGTCTGTGGCATCCATGGAGTCTTGCCTTTTTGCCCAACGGCGACATGCTGGTGACGGAGCGCAATGGCAAGCTGCGGTTCATCAAGGACGGGCGGCTCGATCCCGAACCGATCGCAGGCGTGCCGGCGGTTCACTCGGTACGACTGTCGGGGCTGATGGAGATTTTGCCACATCCGAAGTTTGCGGAGAACCACTGGGTGTATCTTACGTACACCAAGGACGTGTCGGACAAGATGGTGGCCACCACGCTGGCGCGCGGACGCCTGGAAGGCCACGGCCTGGTGGACGTGAAAGATCTACTGGTTTGCGATCCGTGGGCGGGAGATGGCGGCTCCGGCTCGCGCCTGGCTTGGGGGCGCGACGGGATGCTCTACATGACCACCGGAGCTTCTAACGGCAATGCCGCCCAGGAGCCCGGCAGTCTGCGGGGCAAGATTCTGCGGCTGAAGGACGACGGCACGGCCGCTCCCGGCAATCCTTTCGAAGGACGGGCCGGCTATAAGGCCGAGATCTACACGATGGGGCACCGCAATTCTCTGGGCCTGGCGCTCAACCCGGTGACCGGCGATTTGTGGAGTAACGAGAACGGCCCGTATGGCGGCGATGAGATCAACATCCTGAAGCCCGGGGCCAACTACGGCTGGCCCAAAGTGAGCTTCGGCCGCGAGTACACGGGGCCGAAGATTCCGAACTTCGGCGAAGGGATGACCGGCCCCGTGGTTTTCTGGGCGCCGTCGATCGCTCCCTCCGGCATGGCCTTTTACACGGGCGACCGTTTCCCGGGATGGAAAAATAACGTGCTGGTGGGCGCGATGCTGGGCGGCGCGGCTCAGGGATATCCGCACCTGGAGCGCCTCACCTTCGACCAGAACTGGGATGAAACGGCCCGCCAATCGTTACTCACGGAGATGCGGCAGCGCATCCGCGACGTCCGGCAGGGACCGGACGGGCTGGTCTACGTGTTGACGGATGAAGAGAACGGCGCGCTGATCCGTCTCGAGCCGGCGGAGTAGACCGCGGCGCTCCGGTCCTCGTGAAACGTTATAGTGAAAGCATGTTCCGGGTCTTTTTGCGCGTCTTGATCGCCCTGGCGATGCTGCTGGCGCTGGCGGGCGCGGCCGCCGCGCAAGGCCGGGACGACGGCCCGCAAGTTCCCAAAGGCCTGCCTGCGCCGCATACGGCCGACGGTCACATTGACTTCTCGGGCGTCTATCATGCACCCGGGTATGGGCCCGGCGACCCGCCCATCCAGAACGGCAACACCATTGCGCGCAACATCGCCCGCGACCTCAAGCCCGGAGATATTCCGCTGCTGCCCTCCGCTGTGGAGCTGATGCGGCAGCGCGCCGCCACCAACAGCAAAGACGACCCAGAGGGTCTGTGCCTGCCCATGGGAACGCCGCGCAAAGACCCGTATCCGTGGAAAATCGTCCAGACGCCCCAGTTGTTGTTGATTCTGTACGAGGGCAACGTGCACAGCTACCGGCAGGTGTTTCTGGATGGCCGGCCGCATGACCCCGACGTCATCGAAACCTGGTGGGGGGATTCGATTGGACATTGGGACGGCGACGCTCTGGTGGTGGACACGGTAGGCTTCAATGACCGGGCGTGGCTCGACCTGGTAGGCCATCCGCGGACCTCCAAGGCCCACATCACGGAGCGCTTCACCCGCCCCGAGCTGGGCCGCGTGAATCTCGAAATCACGATTGACGATCCGGGCGCATATTCGCGGCCGTGGAAGGTGTTCGAGTCCGCGCAGCTCGCGCCAGGGTGGGAAATCTCGGAGTACATTTGCAACGAGAATAATCGGGACGTGAACCACCTGGTCGGGAAATGAACGCGGCGGCAAGCCGCGGTTGATCTCGCCTCTTCCCTGCCCCGCTTCTTGACATTGTTCCGGGGCCCTCTATATCATCGTTACTTCCCGCGCGGCAGCATGCAGGCAGGTTTGCGGCCGGTTTCCGGAGGGAACGAAAAGGGGAGGTATCGATGAGGCTTCCATCGAAACGATTGATCGTATCGGGCGCGGCCGCGTGGCTGATCGCGTTCGCGCTAGGCGGGATGGATTCCCGGCATGCGTCAATTGCTTCGTCCGATCATTCAGGACCAAAGACCTGGCTGGGCGCGCTGCCGTTCGAGGGCGTCGCGTTCGCGCAGAGCCAGGGGCCCAACACGCAGATGTCGGAAGTGGCCTTCAAGAACATCCAGGTGTTGAAGGGGATTCCGGTGGATGAATTCATGGGGACCATGGGCCTGTTTTCCGCGGCGCTGAGTGTGTGCTGCGGGGACTGTCACACGGGGGCCGGCACGTCCAACCCGAAATGGGAAGACGACCCGCCGCGCAAGCGGGTGGCGCGCCGCATGGTCTCGATGGTGAACGCGATCAATAAGGACAATTTCGGCGGCCGCCAGGTGGTGACGTGCTGGACCTGCCATCGCGGCTCGCAAAGCCCTGCGGTCACGCCTGGCATCGATGCCATCTACAGCACGCCGACGTTCGTGCCGCCCGACATTCTGCCGGTCGCTCCCCCCGCCACTTCCGGCACCCCGCCGGCCGATCAGATTCTGGACAAGTATATTCAGGCTCTGGGCGGCGCCGCCAACCTGGCGAAGCTCACCAGCTATACGGCGAAAGGGACGAGCCAGCTCTTCGGCGAAGCCCAGGCGGATCAGGCAGAAATCGATGCCAAGGCGCCGAATCAACTGGTCACGCTGGTGCATCAACGCGAAGGCGATCTGGCGCGGAGCTACGATGGGCGCGATGCCTGGGTCATGCTGCCGCTGACGGTAGTGGGAGAATATCCGCTGACCAAGGGCGCCAAGGAAGGGGCCAAACTGGACGCGCAAATGGCGTTTCCCGGGGGACTCAAGCAGTTCTTCAAGACCTGGCGGGTCACCTATCCAGCTACTCTGGACGGTCACGACGTGTACGTGGTGCAAGGCATCGGCGATGAAGGGATGGTGGCTACCTTCTATTTCGACAAGAAGACCGGACTGCTGACGCGGATGATCCACTATGCCAACTCGGCGGTGGGGCGGGTCCCGGTGCAAACGGACTACTCCGATTATCGCCCGGTTGCCGGTGTGATGATGCCGTACAAATATACGTACGGTTGGGTCAGCGGCCGGGAAGAGTATAGCCTGACCGAGATCCAGCCCAACGCCGCGGTGGCCGCCTCGAAATTCGCCCGGCCGATTCAGCGGGCCAAGTAACCGCACGCAGGGAGTGGCCGGCGGAATCCACGCCAGGAACATGAGGGGGAGGATTGTTACCGGCGGCTTCTCGAAGGATGGGGGAGTGATGGAGCGGGAGACAGGAATCGAACCTATGCTTTCGGCTTGGAAAGCCAATATTCTGCCACTAAATTACTCCCGCTTGGGATCGTTACTGAGGCGAATCCAAGCAACGAGTGTGGCGCAGATTTTCCCCGAAGGGAAGAGTATCGCGAGATAGATCGTACCGGTACTGTAATTCTCCTAAAAGGTCATGGAGCCTTGCAAGAGAAACTCGCCGCATCGTTGGTGGAGCCGGTACCGCTATAGACGGCCACCTGCGGATACGGGCACAACGGGCGGGTCATGTCGACCTGTCCGTTGGAAACGTGCGCCGCGAGAATCTGAGCGGGAGCCGTGCCGCCCTCGCGCCAACGCTCGAGCGCGGCCATCTTATTGAACTGGTCGGTGCCCGCGCCGCCGCTGCAATGCTGCATCCCGGGAACCATGAACAGGCGTAACCAATCTTCCTGTTTCTTGCCCATGGTCTGGAGCACGCCCTCGTAAAAGTTGACGGTGTTGCCGGGCGGGATGGCTTGATCGGCCCAGCCGTGGTACATCAGCAGCTTTCCCCCGTGTTTCTTAAACGGCGTCAGATCGAAGGTGTGGGCATCAATGCCGGATTTGTCAGCCAAGGCGACGTCGCTATCGAGGTCGAACTTGTGAAAGTCGTAGTTGGCATTCTGGTGGCCCAGAATCCGGATGCTGTCCCAACCGCCGCCGGGCTGGGTGGGGATATTCCGTAACGAAGCATACTGCAACTCTCCGCCGGGCTCGAAACCGGTCCAGATGATTTCGCCCGTCTTGGTCTTGACGTCAGCGAAGACGATTTTGACAGTCTCGACTTGCGGGGCGGTGAGGCAGGCGTCCGAATCCGCGCCCTTGCAGAGTAGGGCCGCCGGATCAAAGTGGCATTTCTGAGGATCGCCGATCAGGCCATCTTTGACGCCGTCGAGCTTGTCGCAGGTCTCCAACACGGCCTTGTGCAGGGTTTCGACTTTGGCCGGCGAGAGCGCGCCCTGGGGGTTGTTCATCAATTCGATGGACCGCTCGACGCCAGCGGCATGCAGGTGGATGTGGGGATTGGCGGGCGCTCCCGCGAGCACGCCGTCGAAATCGTCGGGGAATTTCGTGACTTCCACCAGAGCCTGGCGGCCGCCGGTGGAGCAGCCGTTCCAATAGGAATACTTCGGATTTCCGCCATAGTAGGCCGCGATCAGGGCTTTCGACTGCACCACGGTTTCGTGCACGGCCCGCCAGGCGAAGTCGGTAATCTTCTCCGGGTGATCAAGGGCAAACAGGCCATTGCCGCCTTCATGGCCGGTGTCGGTGGAGGAGGTGGCATAGCCGTCGCGAAGGGCGGCCGCCATCTGGGGAAAGCTGATGATGCCGGCCCAACCGCCGTTGCCCACCATTTCGAATTTCCGGTTCCAGTTTTCAGCGGGCATCCACAGCTCCATCTTGATGACGGAATCGGAAGAGGGCTTCAAGGTGGCGGCCACGCGGCAGTGGGCTGGGAGCATCTGGGGAGGCGCGGCTCCGCGACCGCGGGCGGGGGCGACCGGACCACCCGCGCCCCGTCCCGCGCCGGCAGGCGCGACATAGGGCCCAGCGGCCACAGCCTCAACCGCGGTGAACGACACGCCGGGAAGGGCGAGCGCTTTGAGTTGTTCACAAGTGTTCTGCGCGAACGCGAGGGAAGTTGCACCGCACACCACCACGGACAGCCGGATCAGGAATGTCGAGGTTCTCATGAGGCCTTCTCCTTCTTGACGGTGGCGGGTTGAGTCCAATCGTTCAGTCCAAATAACGACAGCCCGACGCGCCCTGCGGGTATTGTTGCACAAGCGAACCGGCCCCGAATGACGGAAGCCCGGAACACGAGTCACTGGGACGGTCCGCTGGGCGGCTTTGGCTGCTTCGAGTAGTCGATGAAGTTCAATTCCTGGCACTTGCCCGGATTGTAGGGAGCGTCCGCAACCAGGATGGTATCCGAGCCGGTGGACTTGCCTTTCAGGTACACGGGATCTTCGGCGGTGTAAGTGCGTGTCAGCGCCATCTTGTTGGGATCGAGGGTAAAGCGCTCAACCACGTGCATCTGGCCGCTATTGCGGACCGGGGTACTCAGGAATCCCGGCAGGAATCCCACGGTGTCGACTACCAGAGTGTCGCCTTCCCAGTGACCGATCGAGTGGCCGGCACGGCTTGGTTTGAGGTTGGCGGGGTGCTCTTTGCGGTTCAGGTACACGGTACGCTTCAAGCCGAACTGGCCGTACTCCAGCACAACGGTCTCTTTATTCTGCGTGATGCGGTTGACCGGACCATCGAATGTCCAGTCGAAGATGATGCTGGTGGGCTGGCAGTGGAAGCGCGGGGTATCTTCACGCTTGAAATCGGCGGCGGCTTTCTCTCCGGCTTCGGTCAGTTCACTTCCGCCATAGAGGCGGGGACCTGCCGCGCCGCGGCGTGGGCCCCCGCCGGCTCGACGTTCGCCGGGCTTGAATTCACTCAGTTGGTCGAGCGGCACTAACCCGCCGCCGGTGCCCCGCGGGTTGACCATGACCTGCTGGACCGGCGCCCATTCGCCGGAGATGTTCGGTTCGCCGGTCGGGCGTCGCAGCGGCCGGTCGGCTTTGGGCGCAACGATGGGGCCGCGGACCTCCTGGACGCCGCCTTGGGGCGCCTTGATGTATTGGCCGTAGCGATCCATGCGGGTTCCATCGGCCAGCAGGATGGTTTGCAGATAACACGACGCGGGATCGGTTTTGTTGGGCGACGCTTCGATGGTGATCTGCTGGCCGACCGGGAACAGCTCCTTGGTCCAGCCGGAACGCCGCAGCACGTGGACGGACCGCATTTCACAGCGGTGATGGCTGAGCTTTCCATCCGGGCCGGCGACATCGAAATAGATCCAGGCGTGAGGATTGATCAGATCGACGCGCGTCAGCTTGCCGTGGAACTCAACCGTCTTACTGAGGTCGTATTCAGCGCCGCCATGATGAGCGAACGCCAACTGGGGAAGAAGGACTGTGAGAGACAGCACGAGAATGCGATACACGGTGGTTCTCCTGGGCCGGTAAGCCGGCCTACCGAGCCGCCTGTTCGTTCACCTTGGGCTGGGAGATGACCTTTGCCGGGTCGGTGTCCCTGGGGACCACCACGCCGACCCAGGCGAATAGCATCTCATCCCAGCTCTGATCGCCCCAGCGCACGGTCGCTTGGGGATCCGGGTTGTATTTGTTGTTGAGCGAATTGTCCCAGTGGTTGAACAATTCGATGCGCGTTCCCTTGGGCACCCGAAGTGGCTTGTCTTGGACGTAGATGATCTGCCAACTGAAGTCATAGTGCGGCACACTCACCAGAGTCTCGGACTCGCCGGTCGGATAATCGAGGCGGATTTCCATATCTTTGCCGCGGAGGTGCATATGCGGCTGGGAGTACAGGAGGGTCACGGGCTGATCAAAGGTGGCGACGGTGTGGCCGGCGTGGTTGGCATCGCCCGGCGGAATCACGAAGTCGGCGCCGGCCACGGGGACCGTGAGGAGCCGGAACTTGGGAGGCTGCTGAGCCAGGACAAAGCCCACTTTGGTCTGATCCTCCGCCGGCTTGCCGTTGGTGGTGTAATGCATCTCGAAGACGAGATCCGATCCGGCGGGAATCAACTTGGCAGCCTGGCGGTCGGGATCGAAGTAGTTATTGGCGCCAGGCACATATCCAACCAGCCACTCATTGCTGGTATTGACATTGGGGTCGACCGGAGCCGGCAAGGCATCGCTGCCGTCGGCGCGCTTGGGCGGAACGTAGGGCTCGCCGGGTCTGGCGTCCTTCATCCATTGCGAACCGGGAGGCCGGACCTGCACGCTGGCATGATGAACCACCATGCGGTTGCCGGGGCGGACTTCCGCGTCCAGAACCCAGGTGTCTTTGGTGAATCCGGAGGGGACGACAAAATAGGTGTACGCGATGGTGCCTTTGGCAGGAACCTGATACGGCTTCTGCATCGAGAACACGACGTCGGGCTTGATATTCCAGCCATCGTGCCACTCCACCGGGGCCGGCTTATCCTGCGGAGCGCCTTCCGGCGCGCCAGCCTCCACCCACGCGGAGAGCGTCTTGACGTCAGCGTCGCTCAAGCGGCGATCATTGGCAAAGTGACCGTATCGGGGATCCGCAAACCATGGCGGCATCTTTTTGGTGAGGACCGCCACCTGGATGGACTTGGCCCAGGGCCGCGTGCTTTCGTAGGTGAGGAACGACATGGGGCCGATTTCGCCAGGGCGGTGGCAGCTCTGGCAGTTAGTCTGCAGGATCGGCAACACGTCTTTGTTGAAGGTAACGGTGGACGATCCGCCGGCAGCCCATGCCGCCGCGGCTGCCATCCAACCCGCCACGAAACATCGCGTCATAGACAGCCCTCCCACCGGCGGAAAAAGTATATCACAGGGCTCTTCGGAGGCCTCCGTTCTACAATGGCCTCATCGAGAGAGGAGGTTCCCATGGCGATCGACATTCGCGGCGTTGCCCCGCTGCTGGAGGTGTTCGACATGCCGGCATCCGTCCACTTTTACCGTGACGTGCTCGGGTTCGAGCTGGTGACCGCATCACAGGCGGGAGACAACTTCGGATGGGGTCTGCTGCGGCTCCACGGCGTCGAAGTGATGCTCAACACGGCGTATGAGGAGGGGCAGCGGCCGTCTGTTCCGGATCCCGCCCGGGTTGCCGCCCACGGCGACACCGCGCTGTTCTTCGGTTGCGCGGACCTGGACGCGGCCTACCTCCATTTGCGCGCGCAGGGTTGCGCGGTGGGGGAGCCGGTGGTGACGAACTACGGCATGAAGCAGTTGTCGGTCGAAGACCCGGACGGCTACCACCTGTGCTTTCAGTGGCCAGCCAGCCAGCAGACTGCCGACCAGTGGCGAGCCTGGTACGGCTTCGACCCTGAGCAAGTGTCCGGGACGCAGGCTGACGCATGACCAAGCGCCGACACACGGCGCCTGTGATATGTTGTGTGAAAGCATACGAGGTCTAATCTCATGTCATCCGCGACCCGCAATTTTAGATGGTTCTTGGCGGTCCTGATCGCCGCCGCCGTATCGACCTGGACGGGCGTGGCCCAGCCGGCCCGCCAGGTGGACGATGCGGCGCTGCGCAACGGCAGCCGGGATGGCGCCGAGTGGTTGAGCTACGGCGTGAACTGGGGGGAGCAGCGCTATAGCCCGCTCACCCAGGTGAACGCCGACAACGTCAAGCGCCTCGGGCTCGCCTGGGCATACGATATTCCGGCCGCGGGCGGCAACCCGCAAACCCATCAGGAGGGCACACCCCTGGTCTTCAACGGCGTGCTGTACAGCATCGGGCCGTGGAGCGTGGTTTACGCGGTGGATCTGCGCACCGGCAAAGAGGTCTGGCATCAGGATCCGGACGTCAACCAGCAGGTGTGGCAATCGCGCATCTGCTGCGGGGTGGTGAACCGCGGCATCGCGCTGTACGAAGGAAAAGTGATCGCGCCGGTGGTGGATGGCCGGCTGCGGGCTCTCGACGCGGCCACGGGCAAGATGATCTGGGAGACGCGCGTGTCGCCGGAGAACATGCCGTACACCATCACGATGGCGCCGCGGGTGATCAAGGGCGGAAAGATCATCATCGGGATCAGCGGCGGCGAATACGCGATTCGCGGCTTCTTCTCGGCTTACGACGTGGAAACCGGCAAGCTGGCGTGGCGCTTTTATACGGTGCCTGGCGATCCTTCGAAGCCCTTCGAGCAACCGGAACTGGCCGAGGCCGCCAAGACCTGGAGCGGGGAGTGGTGGAAGATCGGCGGGGGCGCGGCGGTCTGGAACGGCATGGCGTACGATCCCGACGCCGACATCGTGTACGTCGGCACAGGCCAGCCGGGCCCGTGGACCGATATGCATCGCGGCGCCGGCGACAACCTATTCGCCAACTGCATCCTGGCGGTCCGCGGCGCCACCGGTAAGCTGGTTTGGTATTACCAGGAAGTGCCCGGCGACAATTGGGATTACGACTCGATCGCGGACCTGATGCTGGCCGATTTGAACATCAACGGCAAATCCCGCAAGGTCATCATGCACGCGCCCAAGGACGCGTTCTTCTACGTCATCGACCGGCTGACGGGCGAAGTGATCTCGGCAGATCCCATCACCAAGGTTTCCTGGGCCACCGGGATCGACTCCAAGACCGGCAAGCCGAACGTGAATCCGGCAGCGCGCTATCGCACGGCGCCGGTGAGCGTGATGCCGGGGCCTTCGGGCGGGCACGTGTGGGCGCCCTGGACCTACAGTCCCGTCACCGGCCTGGTGTACTTTCCGGGGACCGCGGGCGGGAGCTACATCTATCAGGCCGATCCCGATTACAAACCGCAACCCACCGATGTGGGGCCGACCGGGCGCGGTCTGATGAATATGGGAACGGGACGCGGCGGCGGGGGCAGAGGGGGACGGGGTGGCGCAGGCCGCGGCCCGACGCCGGGAGCCGCTCCCAGTAACACGGGCGCCTTGCCGGCGGCCGTGGAAGGAGCAACCGCAGCGGTGGCGGCCCCAGCTGCGCCCGCCGCACCGATTACGCTTTCCACCATCGGACCGGACGGCCCCACCGGCAACGTCTTATACGCCTGGGACCCGGTGGCGCGCAAAGAGAAATGGCGCGCGCCAGGAGGCGCCGCAGGACCGTTTGCCGGGGGCAGCCTGAGTACCGCCGGGAATCTCGTATTCACCTCGGTCAACGACCGGTTGATCGTCTACCGCGCCGACACCGGTGAAAGGCTGGCGGAACTGCAGACCGGGACCAGCCAACTGGGCCCGCCAATCAGTTTCATGATCGATGGCAAGCAGTACATCACGGTGGCGGGCGGCCCGCGCGGCGCCAGCGCCTTCGGCCAAGCGCCGGCCGGCCAGAAGGAACCCGCTCACCTGCTGGCTTTCGTGCTGGATGGAACCGCGCCGCTGCCGGCGGCGCCGCCGGCGCAGTAACCGGAGTTGGAGGAATTTCATGATGTCCCGATTTCTGCTGTCCGCGACGATCGCAGCCGCTCTGAGCGCCGTCGCTTCCGCTCAGGTCGGCCGGTCCGTCGATGACGCTGCCCTGAAGAACGCGGCGAAGAATCCCGCCGAGTGGACCACCTACGGTTTCACGCAGGGGGAGACCCGCTACAGCCCGCTCGACCAGATCAACACGTCCAACGTATCGCGGCTGGGGCAGGCGTGGTCGTATGACATCGGGCGCGGCGGAGGGAATCAAGAGAACACGCTGCTGGCCTGGAACGGCGCGCTCTACGGCATCACCAACTGGAGCATTGTTTACGCCGTGGATGCGCGCACCGGCAAGGAGAAGTGGCGCTGGGATCCGGAGGTCAATCAAGCGGCCGTCCGCCCCAAGATCTGCTGCGGCGTGGTGCAGCGCGGATTAGCTCTGTATCAAGGGTTGGTCATTGCTCCCATCATCGATGGGCGGCTGATTGCGCTCGACGCACAAACCGGCAAGCCGGCGTGGGAAGCGCGGGTCTCCTACACACAGGACAATTACACCATCACGATGGCGCCCCGTATCGCCAAGGGGAAAGTCCTGATCGGAGTCAGCGGGGCGGAGCTGCCGGTTCGCGGATTCTTCGCAGCGTTTGACGCGCTCACCGGCAAACTGGCGTGGCGTTTCTACACCGTGCCGGGAGATCCCTCCAAGCCCTTCGAGAACCCGGCTTTGAAGAAGGCCGCGGAAACCTGGTCGGGCGACTGGTGGAAACTGGGCGGCGGCGGCACCGTGTGGGACGGGATGGCCTACGACCCCGACGCGGATCTGTTTTACGTCGGCACGGGCAACGGCGGCCCGTGGCCGGAAGAACTGCGCAAATCCAAAGGCAAGGACAACCTCTACGTCGCTTCCATTCTGGCGGTCAAACCGGATACGGGAAAACTCGAATGGTATTTCCAGCCGGTGCCGGGCGATTCGTGGGATTACGACAGCGTCCAGCAACTGTTGCTGGCCGACCTGACCATCAACGGACGGCCGCGCAAGGTGCTGATGCAGGCGAACAAGGATGGCTTCTACTATGTGCTGGACCGCGTCACCGGCCAGTTCATCTCGGGAACTCCATTCGCTAAAATCACCTGGGCCAAGGGTCTGGATGAGCGAAGCGGCCGGCCGTTCATCAATCCCGAAGCGCATTATGGGACCGAGCCGATTCAGATCTCACCCGGTCCGGGCGGCGGGCACAACTGGTCGCCGATGTCGTTCAACCCGGCGACGGGGCTAGTGTACGTTCCGACGTCGACCGTCAGCAGCAGCACTTTCGCCGTCGACACGGATTTCGTGGTCAAACCCAACCAGAGCAACCTCGGAGTGAAGCGCGGCGCGCCGCCCAAGGATGGCGGATTCGCGCCTCCTCCGCCGGCTACCCTGCCCTCGCCTCCGGCGATCGGCCCAGAGCCGCCGCCCGAAGGGCAGCCGCGCAACGTCCTGGTGGCGTTCGATCCGGTGGCCAAGCAGATCCGCTGGCAGACACCCGGCGGCGGCTCGATCGGCGGCGGCACGCTGACCACAGCGGGCAACCTGGTGATCCAGGTGATTCCCGACGGCCGCCTGGTGGCGTACAGCGCCGACAAAGGCGAGAAGCTGCTCGACGTCCAGACGGGCCTGAAAGGCGGCATGGGTCCGCCGATCACGTATGAGTTGGACGGCAAGCAATACATTGCGCTGGCGGGCGGCATGGGAGTGGTGGTGGCGCGCAATGTGGAACCGGGCGCTCCGGCGCCGGCCCCAGCCGCCAACACAATCTTCCCCAAGCTGATGACGTTCGTGCTGGACGGCAAGCCGGTGCAGTAGGCAGAACCGACCACGGCTTCCCCGCCCTGGAAGACAATGGCGAGCGGCTCTTCGCGACGGAGGATCAAACCTTGATGAAACCGGGTAGAACTGGCCTCTTGGACGCCAGACGATAGCGTCGCCTACTTCGACGAATTTACCGCGCTCGGCTAATAGTGTCGATGTTTCCCCGCTCCAACGACTTCGAATCGCGATGTCTAATCCTAGTGGCCGTCCTGGCTTTTCCAGCAAGTTCCGCATGGGCCCAGCAGAAATCCCAGCAAGGTGACGCGGTTTCTTACACTGTTTCCGGAACCGTTCTCGACCCCTCAGGGGCAGTCATTCCGAGCGCACACCTTGCTCTGACGAGGGAGGATGGGACGGGCATCGGCCAGACTGTCACCGACGATCGAGGCTCGTTTCGTTTTGAGAATGTAAGTTCGGGCAAGTATCGAGTTCTAGTCCAGGCCATGGGCTTCCGAGACACAAAAATCGACGTGTCCATGAGCTCCAGATCGAGAGCCGAGATTCGCATTACGATGCCGCTCGACACGCGCACCGAATCGGTAACCGTAGTCAGCGATTTGGCGCCGCAGGTCAATACCGAGATGAGCGGAAATCAGAGTTCCGCGAGTCTGGACCGAAGTGCGCTCGACCGCGTTCCGGTGTTCGACCAGGACTACATCGCAACGATTTCGCGGTTCCTCGACAACACCGGCACCGGCACAAATGGAGTTACACTGATTGTCAATGGGGTGGAGGCAAATGGACCAGGCGTCACGGCATCCGCCATTCAGGAGGTGAAGGTCAATCAGAATCCGTACTCCCCCTTGTTCGCGAGGCCTGGACGCGCGCGCCTGGAGATCACGACTAAGGGAGGCACGTCCTCATTCCATGGCTCCCTGAATTTCCTCTTCCGGGATTCGACCTTTGACGCAACCAACGCGTTCGCCGTGGTGAAACCTCCGGAGCAACGCCGTTACTTTGAAGGTTCGGTGACGGGGCCTTTGACGCCAGGAGGCAAGACTACGTTCCTAGCCGCTCTCAACGAGGATTTTCTAGACTTGCAGGGAATCGTCCATGCACAGGGGGTGAATGGATTGATCCAGGACAACGTGCCCAACCCGACGCGGCACTTTTTCGGCCGGGCCGGGTCTTCCACGATTTCTCTCCGGACGATCAATTCTGGGTCGGATATTCGTATGAGCGGCGAACGGTCCAAAATCAGGGCGTGGGCGGAACGGTGCTGCCAGAGGCAGGCACGGACACAAACTTTCAGGAGCACGAAATCAACGTCAGCTTCCGCCACATCATCTCGACCAAATGGGTAAACCAGCTTCGATTTCTGGTGGGTCATTTCGATAACCGAACTGCAAGCCTGAATGATGACCCGGCCATCGTCGTGCAGGGCGCATTTACCGGGGGAGGAGCGCAGGCCGATTTCCGTCGGACGGAGTATCATTTCGACGGAACCGACATTGTCTCCTACGCAAGCGGAAAGCACGCGCTCAACTTCGGTGTCGACGTGCCCGACATCAGCCGCCGTGGATACGATGATTTCACGAACCTTGCGGGCACATATACATTCGGCAGTCTTGCGGCATACGAAATCGGCCAGTCTTCCACATTTCTTCTACAAAGAGGCAACGGTCACCTCACATTTCTGGAAAAAGTGCTCGGCGCGTTCGTTGAGGACAACATTCGGATCAAGCCGAGTCTTTCTCTGTCGCTTGGGGTGAGGTACTACTGGCAAAACTATTTTCACGACGAACGGCACAATATTGCTCCGCGTGTTGGTTTCGCATATGCCCCTCGCAACAACGGCAAGACTGTTTTCCGCGGCGGCGCCGGAATGTTTTACGACCGCACGGGGCCCGGACCGATTTCCGATTTGCTGCATTTCAACGGTGTGACGCTGCGTCGGTTCATTCTCGAAAGTCCAGCCTATCCCGTCGCACCAAATGAACTCGTAGATGCACCCACCAGTCTCGTGACGCTGGACCCGCACGCGCGAATTCCGTACACACTTCAGTACAGCGGGGGGATTGAGCAGCAGATTACGGGAAATAGCACGTTTAGCGCGACCTATGTCGGATCGCGCGGTATGGACTTGTTTCGGTCCATCAATGCCAATGCGCCAGCGCCGCCGTTCTCTCTGGCGGTTCCCGATCCGGGGTTGGGCCAGGTCCGCGAGATGCAGTCGGAGGGATATCAAAAGAGCAATGCTCTCGAAGTGACATTTCGCGGAAAACCGAGCCGGTACTTTACCGGGCAGGTGCAGTACACACTGAGCAAGACGTACAACAACACCAGTGGCATCACGTTCTTTCCGGCAAACAGTTATGATCCATCGAACGAATGGGCACGATCGGATCAGGACCGCCGGCATAAGCTGGATCTACTGGGGTCATCGCAACCCACACGATATTTCACTTTGGGCCTGGGGTTCTCGGTTTACTCCGGCCTGCCGGCGAACGTCATCACAGGAAGCGACAACAACGGCGACGGCGTGGTCAACGACCGCCCTTCGAACGTTCCGCGGAATTCACTGCACGGACCGGGGTTAGTCAATCTGGATCTGAACATGTCCCACGACTTTGCTTTGTCGAAGTCTCGGGAACACGCGAAAACGCTCTCGGTATCTCTGAATTCATTCAACGTGCTGAACCATGTGAACGACGTGACATACATCGGGGTCATCACCTCGCCGTTTTTCGGGCGCGCGGTGGCGGCACAGGCGCCCCGTAGAATGCAGGTGAATCTCCAATACAAATTCTGAAAAGGGGTGATGGCCGCGGGGCATGTCTTGCCGCTCGTTGGGCGCAGATGGCGAACGTCATCCTCCTGGGAAGTCGCATGGCTCATCGGGCATGGCGAAACACGGTCCACAACGGCAGTCTGGCCAGCATGGCCAATGCGCCGGTGATGGCCGATCCAGCCGGCGCCAAGGCTGGACGGTCGCGAGGGTCTTACCGCTCTTCCAGCGCGACATCGATTTCCACGGTCTGGTGATCGCCTTCGGCGACTTTGACGGCTTTGGCCTGTTTCTCCAGGTCCTTGGTGCTATCGGGATCGTAAAAATCGAGACCCGCATCTTTGGGCGCCGCAAAGGCGTGGTAATCGCCCGGCGCCACTCCTTGGAGCGCACACACGCCGCGAGCGTCGGTCATGCAGGCGCCGTACAGCGCTTTCTGCTCGCGGCGCGGCGCATCGGGCAGCAAGGCCACACTCGCTTCGGGAAGCGGGTCACCTTTGGGAGTGCGGGCCACGACCTCGACCGTGCCGCCGTTGGGCTTGAGCACAATTTCGATTGGTTCGGCACTCGGGCCGTTCACGCGCAGGCCTTTGGCAAGCACATCGTCATCGCCTCTGCGGATGGCGCTGACATAGAGATCGTCACCGGGGCCAGCGCTGCCCAGCGCGATGTCATAGTCTCCGGCCGGGACGGCGGCAACGGTAAAGGCTCCGTCGGAGCCAATCTGGCTGAGCCCGCCGGCCTGCCGGTTCACGCGCTCGCGGTTGGACAGCAGCACCAGCAACCCCTGCGGGATGTTGCGGCCTTCGGGAACCACGACCCGGCCGCTGACGGTTTGGGGCGCGGCCAGCGTCAATTGAATGCCTTCGAGATCGCTCTGCCCGACTACCAGGGTCTGCTGCGCGGACGCGCCGGCGCCCCGATTGGTGATGTCGGGAGCATTGGCGGACAGCACGTACTTCCCCGGGAGCACGCCGTTCAGTTCGAATTCTCCACTGGGGGAACGCAGGACGGCATCGCGCGCCGCGCCGAGCTGCGAACCGGCGGGCTGCAGCGCGACGATCACGATGGGGAGCGGCGCGGCTTGCATCCCGCTGACGCGCCCGCGAATGCGGACGGCGTGCTGGCGTTGGACCTGGAGGTCGATACCGGTCAGATCCGCGCCTGCCGGCACGTCGAGAGCCGAGGCCTGCGCCAGGTCAGGCGTCCCCGGGTAAAACGTGGTGGCATAGCTTTCCTCCGCCTTCCCATCGGGGGTCTGCAGTTTGATTTCTCTCTGCTGGAAGGCGGGCTGGTAGGCGGCCGAGAGGTGGTATTTGCCGGGCGGGACTTGAAAGATGCGGTATTCTCCGCGATCGTCGGTGACGGCGCCATGAAACGGTCCGCCTCGAGTCTCGCGGACGGATCGAAGCTGGACGCTAGCGCGCGGCATCGGCTCCCCATCGGCATCCACGATCCGTCCAGAGACCACACCGGTGCGGACCAGTTCGAGGTCGACGTCCGATGTAGTCTGGCCGGCAATCACCGTGACGGTCTTGGTTTCCGACTGCGGGCCGGCCACGTAGCCGTCGCGGTCGACCGTGACGGTGTACGCCCCGGGCTCCACCTGTAAGCGGTAGTTGCCTTTCTCGTCGCTGTACGCGCCGGCTCCCGGTTCCTGGCCGTGCCGGACGATCACGAGAGCCTTCCGGACGGGCTTGGCAGGATCACCGGAATGTGCTTCGATCACGCGGCCTTCGACGGAACCCACAGCGTTGGCCGGGGGCGCCGGTTGAAAGGCGTGGGCGACCGGGGCGGCGGTGAGAAAAACCGTGAGTGCGAATCCTCGCATAGGAATCGAAACCTCCCGACTCGGAGATGCTTGGTGCCGATCATATCAACTCACGCGGGCCGGTTGGCAGAGGCTGACCCTCAGATCTTTGGAGCCGACCTGGGGCCCAGGCGAATATCATAATAGCCATGGCCAAAGTGAAGACCATCGAGAACGATGCCAGCGTCGAAACCTTCGTGAGCAAGGTTGCCGGCGAGGAAATGTGCCAGGATTGCGCGACGCTGATTCGGGTCATGAGCGAGGTCACCGGATGCCCAGCCAAGATGTGGGGAGGAAGCATCATCGGCTTCGACAAGTATCACTACCGGTACGCGAACGGGAAGCCCGGTGAAATTTGCCTGCTCGGATTCTCTCCCCGCAAGCAGGGCCTGGTGCTGTACATTGGCCCCGATGCCGAGCGAGACCGGGACCTTCTTGCCAAACTAGCGAAAGTAAAGGCGGTGGGGTCCTGCCTTCACGTGAACCACCTTCGCGACCTGCACCTCCCCACGCTGAAGCGACTGATGCGGCGCGCGGCCAAGGCACGGAGAGAGGCAAGCGTGAAATGAGAGACCGGTCGAGGCGGCTGTCAGCGCGAGAGTCGCCCCAAGAATTCAAGCGCCGGCGGTTCGCTCCGCTTACCCAAAGCCCTTGATCTTCCGCCAGAACTCCGGCCAGGGCTCGCGGAGGCCGCGGCAAACCCATAGGTTTTTGGCCGAGTCGGTCTCTTCGTTATGCACTCCGAAGCGGTTGGAGATGGTTCCCCGCGACTCGCAGGCCGCGAAATGAGCGTCGACAAATGCGCGAGAGAATCCGACGACGATTAAGGTCTGGGGCGGCGGATCGCCGTATCCCCGGAGCCAGAACGAATTGACGCGACTAAGCGCCGGCGGCAGGCCATATGCGGCGCCGTAGAGATCGATCGCTCCCGCCTCCCCATAATTCACGGTGAGAATGCCGGTGGTGGCGCGCTCACCGGCAGGCAGCGAGTCGCGGATGCGGGCGACGGTTTCCACGAACTCCGGCCAGCCGATTTCCTCGCGGAGATCGCCATTGACCCGGGTCTCCGCCTGGAACCAGCGCGAATTCACGGGGGCGACGGGAAGCCCGAACGCGACCCCCAGGGGCAAGGCCAACGCCAGTCCGGCCCAGGTGAAGCCTCGGGCCCAACGCGACCACCGTTCCGCCAGAACCGCGCCGGCGGCCAGCAGCATGGGATAGAGGGGCGCCGTATAGTAATCGCGGGCATGGCTGACGGTGAAGAGGATCAGAGTCACGAGGAAGGCCCAGCCCAAGACGCGGCAGCGCGCCCCTTCGGGCGTACGGAAATAGAAATACAGTCCGGCGATCCAGAGGGGAATGGTGAACGGGTGTGCGGGAACCAGAAGCTGTTTCCCGAGGAATCCGTCGGTACGGCCAATGGCGATATCGCGCGCGTGAATGGATTGCAGGAAGTCCAACGAGATGAATCCATGGGTGGCCTGCCAGATCAAGTTTGGCAGGACGATGATGCCGGTCACGACCGCGCCGGCCACCGCCCACCAGGTTCGGAGACGGCTGCGCGCGGGGGTGACGAGAAAGCCGGCTGCCAGCCCCGCCGCCAGCCAGGCCATGGTGTATCGAGTCATCAAGCCGAGACCGACGGCGGCGCCCACGGCGAGCCACCAACGGGGATCATCGGAGCGCAGCAGACGGATCACGAAGTAGACGGCAAGCACCGACCACAGCAGATCGAAGGAAACGTATTGAAACAGGTGCCCGGCCGAGATCGAAACCGGAGAGACCGCGGCGGCGAAAGCCGCGATCACCTGGGCCGTGCGGCCGCCGCCGAGCTCGCGGGCCATCAGCCCCGCGATCACCATGGCGATCGCCTGGGCCAGGGCCGTGAAGAAGCGAACCGCCGCGGGCGTGCTTCCCAGCAGGTCCATGGCGAGACGCGCCAGGAAGGGCGTGACCGGGGGGTAGGCCACGTATCCCCAAGCGAGATGGCGGGCGTCGTCCAGGGTGGCCAGTTCGTCGCGATGGAAGCCGTATTGGCCGTTGGTGACGGTGTGCAGCAGAAGACGCAAGGCGGCCAGAGCCAGGAGAGTGCCCAGGGCCGACGGCGGTTTCATCGAGACTATTCTAAGCGGTCAGAGGGCTGACAAAGCGGAGCGGACGAGCGGAGCCCGGCCGGGACGGTTTAAGCGGCCTTCGGAACCCCTCGCCGGCCGAAGCCGTGTTTGCGCCCAATCGACTGGCATGCTCTGGAAAATCACGCCAGCGGTACCATTGAATCCAGCCGATCGGCACGCTCTGGAGTTGGATCAGGTAAACGTAGATGGGCTCACGCCCATCCACGCCGGGACCGTACTTGGCCTCCAGACTCGCCAGATCGAAGCACTCATTCCACCAAACCGCCAGATGGGGAGCGGCCAGCCATTTCTGCAGCAGAGGGAAGTCCGAACGCCCCAGCGGGCGGAATGAGATTGCCGGTGGACTTTCGGCGAGACGCTCCACAGAGTCATCTTCCCCGATTTCTCGTGCCAGGGTCACAAGCGAGCTGCATCGATGCGCCGGTGGGAAACCGACCCATCGACACGCCAATTGTCTTATCCATCATTGAAGCCCAAGGTTGGTACGCCGGAAAACGTGGTTTCCAACTACCTCTCCGTCGGGCGAACCACGCACTCCTTCGATGATTATGCTATACTCACTCTATGAGTAAGCGTCTTCAGGTGTTGCTTCCCGATCCCGAAATGTCGGACATCCGGCGATTGGCCAAGCGTGAAGGTCTGACCGTGGGCGAGTGGGTCCGGCGCGCGCTTCGAGAGGCGCGCGCGACCCGGCCGGCGATTGACCCCGAAACCAAGTTGAAGGCGATTCGGGCTGGTGCGAAGTACTCGTTCCCCACTGCCGACCTGGAGCAAATGCTGAGCGAAATCGAGCAAGGGTACCAGGCTTGATCTTCGTCGATTCCAACATCCCGATGTACCTGGTGGGAGCGCCCCATCCGCACAAAACCGAGGCACAAATCATCCTGGAGCGCCTGATTGCAGCGGGTCAGCGGCTCGTCACAGACGCTGAAGTATTGCAAGAGATTCTCCATCGGTATACGGCTATTGAAAAGCGCGAAGCGATCGGACCAACGCTCCAAGTTACGCTGGATATCGTTGACGAAGTGATCCCCATCGGGAAAGCGGAGGTGATGCGCGCGGGGGAGATCGCACAGAACCCTGCGTTGATGTCGGCCCGCGACGCGGTGCACATTGCGGTTATGGAACGCCACGGCATTCGTTCCATTCTGAGCTTTGACGGTGACTTCGACCGCTGGCCGGGTCTTCAGAGGATCCACCAGACCTGAGCGGAGCAACCTCGGACACTGGGCGGCTGGGAGTCGGCTGTCAACCGAATTCCACGAGCGTGGCGAGAACCGCTAACAGGCCGACGGTGAAGAACCCGTTCCCAAACACGTAGAGAGAGCGAACAAGTTTCGGCGGAACGTGAAGCAACAGCCAGTTGAGCCTTAGTTTTCGGAAGAACGAAACGATATGACTCCCCCACGGCGGCGCTACGCTTTCGCCACAACGAGGGATGAAAACGGGCGCGATTCGAGAGAAGATAGCCTCCGCCGGGGGCACTTCAAGGCGGCTTCGATCTGGTGCTTCGAGCCCGTCTGTGAATCTGGCCG
>JAIQFS010000052.1 GCA_020073145.1 Terriglobia bacterium | reverse complement strand
GCGGAACTTATTCTTCGGATTGTGCTTGGCCAGCACCTTGGTGATCGCCGCCGTCAGGGTGGTCTTGCCGTGATCGATGTGCCCGATCGTCCCGATGTTCACGTGCGGCTTGCTGCGGTCAAATTTTTCCTTTGCCATAAGAAAACCCTGTCTCCTTATTTCGTGATCTTGCCCTGGACTTTGCTGACGATCTCCTCGGCGATGGAGCCAGGGACCTCTTCGTATTTGCCAAAATGCATGGTGAAGCTGCCGCGGCCCTGCGTTCGCGAGCGAAGCTCGGTCGCGTAGCCGAACATTTCAGCCAGCGGCACCGACGACTTGATGATCTGGGTGGTGCCGCGCAACTCCATGCCTTCGATGCGCCCGCGGCGGGAATTCAGATCGCCAATGACATCGCCCATGTACTCTTCGGGCACCACGACTTCCACTGCCATGATGGGTTCGAGCAGAACGGGTTTGGCCCGGCGAGCCGCTTCCTTCACACCGATCGAGCCGGCGATCTTGAACGCCATTTCCGAAGAATCCACATCGTGGTAGCTGCCGTCGTAGAGCGTCACTTTGACGTCCGACATCGGGAAGCCGGCCAGGATGCCGCCTTCCAGGGCTTCTTTCACGCCGTTTTCGACAGGATTAATGAATTCCTTGGGAATCGAGCCGCCGAAGATGTCGTTGACGAATTCGAACCCCGAGCCGGAGGGCAGGGGTTCGATCCGCAGCTTCACCACGCCATACTGGCCGCGGCCGCCCGACTGCTTCACGTGCCGGCCTTCCGCTTCAGCCATCTTGCGAACCGTCTCGCGGTACGCCACCTGCGGCTTGCCGACATTGGCACCCACTCCGAACTCGCGCATCATGCGATCAACAATGATTTCAAGATGCAGCTCGCCCATCCCCGAGAGAATGGTCTGGCCGGTCTCCGGATCGGTGTTGACGCGGAAAGTGGGATCCTCCTGCGCCAGTTTCTGGATGGCAACCCCCAGCTTCTCCTGGTCGGCCTTGGTCTTGGGTTCAACCGCCAGTTGGATCACCGGGGTCGGGAAGTCTATCGATTCGAGAGCGACCGGGTGATCGTCGTCGCAGATGGTATCGCCGGTGGAAACCGTGCGCAGCCCCACCGCGGCGCAGATATCGCCGGCGCGGATTTCCTGGATGTCTTCGCGCTTGTTGGCGTGCATGCGCAATAGCCGCCCCACGCGCTCCTTGCGGCCCTTGGCCACGTTGAACACCGAGTCACCGGATTTCAGCGAGCCCGAATACACCCGGAAGAACGCGAGTTGGCCGACGTACGGGTCGGTCATGATCTTGAACACCAGGGCGGAAAACGGTTCGTCGTCGGAAGCCTTACGAACAATCACCTTTTCGGGATGGTCGACGTCGATACCTTCCACCGGCGGAACGTCCAGCGGCGAGGGCAGGTAATCCACCACCGCGTCGAGCATGGTCTGCACGCCCTTATTCTTGAAGGCCGAGCCGCAGATGACAGGGAAAAGCTTCAGCGCGATCGTGGCCTTGCGGATGCCGGCGCGGATCTCGTCATTCGAGATGGGCTGGCCCTCGATGAATTTCTCAAAGAGCTTGTCGTCGTGCTCGGCCACCGCTTCGATCATCTTCTCGCGGTATTCCTGGGCTTTGTCCAGCATATCGGCCGGGATATCGACCGTGTCGTACTCCGCGCCGAGCGTCTCGTCGCGCCACAACATGGCTTTCATCTCAACCAGATTGATCACGCCTTTGAACTGGTCTTCGGCACCCACCGGCAGTTCGATAGCGACCGGCTTGCATTTCAGCCGCGAGATGATGGTTTCGACCGAGTTGTAGAAGTCGGCGCCCACGCGGTCCATTTTGTTGATGAAGCAAATGCGCGGCACCGAATACTTATCCGCCTGGCGCCACACGGTTTCCGATTGCGGCTGCACCCCGGCCACGGCGTCGAATACCGCCACCGCGCCATCCAGCACCCGCAGGCTGCGCTCCACCTCGGCGGTGAAGTCGACGTGTCCCGGCGTATCGATGATGTTGATCTGAATGTCCCGCCATTCGCAGGTGGTTGCGGCGGAGGTGATCGTGATACCGCGCTCCTGCTCTTGCTCCATCCAGTCCATGGTCGCCGTGCCCTCATGGACCTCTCCGAGCTTATGCGTGCGTCCCGTGTAATACAAAATCCGCTCGGTTGTGGTGGTCTTACCGGCATCGATATGAGCGGCGATGCCGATATTTCTCATCCTCTCGAGTGGAATCGTGCGTGGCATAAAAACCTTGTTAAAACCCGACCCTTCCTGCCGTTACCACCGATAATGCGCGAAAGCCTTATTGGCCTCCGCCATGCGGTGCACATCATCTCTCTTCTTGATTGCCCCTCCGCGCAAATTCGCGGCGTCGTTTAATTCGTTCGCCAGTTTCTCCGGCATCCCCTTCTCCGGTCGGCTGCGGGCATTGCCGATGATCCAACGGATCGCCAGGCTGGTGCGCCGCGTTTGGGGCACTTCGATCGGAACCTGATAGTTGGCTCCTCCCACCCGTCGCGTCTTGACTTCCAGCAGAGGCTTCGCGTTCTCCACGGCCTTCTTGAACGCCTTCAGCGGATCGTCGCTGGTGCGCTCCTTCAGTTTTTCCATGGCATCGTAAAAAATGCCCTGCGCCGTGGTCTTCTTTCCCTGCCACATCATCGAGTTCACGAACTTCTCGACCAGCGTGGAGTTGTAGACCGGGTCGGCAGCTATCTCTCGCACAACGGCTCGTCTTCTGCGTGGCATAATATCTGTCCTACGCCTTCGGCCTCTTGGCCCCGTACTTCGATCGGCCCTGCTTGCGGTTGGCAACCCCGGCCGTATCCAATGCTCCGCGAATCACGTGGTATCGCACGCCGGGCAAGTCTTTCACGCGGCCTCCACGGATGAGCACGATCGAGTGCTCCTGCAGATTGTGTCCGACTCCTGGAATATACGTCGTGACTTCGATCCCATGACTGAGCCGCACCCGAGCCACTTTCCGTAGCGCCGAATTCGGCTTCTTGGGAGTGGACGTATACACGCGCGTGCACACGCCGCGCTTCTGCGGACAACTGTCCAGCGCCGGGCTCGACGTCTTCCAGCGCGGCGCTTTCCGCCCCTTACGCACAAGTTGATTGAATGTCGGCACGTACCTTCCTCTTCGCGATCCGATTCCAGATGACTCAAAAACCCACAACGGGGATTCGTTGCTCATGACAGGCCCATGTTTCTTCCGGCGTAACCGGAGAAACCTCGGGGCCTCGCCCCCGGCCGGACCCGCCTCCTGACGGGTGGTAGCACAAGAGCAGACACCTACTCGCGAAACTTTCCAATCATAACTGAAGAGAGTGGACGCGCGCAACTACCATTTAACGCCGCCACTTGGAGCCCCCTTCCCGGTGCCTCTCGAATCGTTCCAGCGCCCAACCGCGACATCCGCCGGCACACCATGTCACGAACGTCAATATCTAAATAATAATCGATGAATTACAAATTGATTTACGAAACTAAATGAATGGAAAATCCGTTGACATCATCGGTTATGAGAGAGTATTCTGGGGTCACTAGGGTACTTTACCTAGGCTGCTGCCGCGCTGGCATCGAGGCGTGGCCTGCTCCGGATTTTTGGTTCTTCTGGTGGGCTAAGTAATTTTCCCTGCCAGCTCTTGGAGCCTCACCAGTGCGGCGAATGTCCTGGCTCCAGGACCGATTGAGTTGCAAAAATTCCCCAGGAGAAGAATGGTGAAGAAGCCATCAGACACCGAAAATAAACCCGGAAATATCACGGTCCTTTCCGTTGGTCCTGTGGAACAAGATCATCTCGCTTTATCTGAAATTATTTCTTCCTCCCAGTGGCCGTTGTGCCCGGGATTCCAATGGACGCTGAAAACCAGCCCCGACCTGTCCTCGGCGCTTGCCGACTTAACCGAGGGCAAAATCCAGATCGTGATTTGCGAAAGTGATTTGGGCGCCGGATCGTGGAAGGAACTCTGGGCGCACCTTTCGTCTCAATCCGATCCACCCTTTCTGATCGTCACTTCCCGGCTCGCCGACGAATACCTCTGGGCCGAAGCACTCAACCTCGGAGCCTATGACGTGCTGTCCAAGCCGTTCGACGCCACCGAAGTCGTGCGCACCCTGAGCCAGGCCGGGCTGCATCGGAGCTACCGCCACCTGCATCGCCCTGCCACGGCCGTCGGTCACCCGCAACCGGCCTTTGCTTCGCAGCGCCACGCAGCGGTTTCCATTCCCGTCCCAGTTAGCGCAGAACCGTAAACAGCGTCCAGGCGTCTGTCGTTTCCCAAATCAGCGAGAGCGTCCCTTTGTTGGTTCCGGTAGCCGCCAGTTGGATCCGGAAACGTTCCACCGGCGACGGCAGCGTCTTCACGTTGATCTTGACTCGTCCTAGATCCCGATCTTCGTTGTATTCGGTGTGCCACTGCCCCGTCTGCCGATTGACGATGAGTGTCCACTCGGTCTTGCCCGGGATGGTCCAGAGCGTGTAGCTGCCTTTCGGAACTTTCAAGCCTGCGATCTCGAGGTCGGCATCGGTCACTAATGAGGTGGCGTCATTGGCCCCGGCGCACCAGACCACGCCATAAGGGACCAGGCTGCCCATAATCTTCCGCCCGCGCATCGAAGGCGCGCCGTAGTCCACGCGTACCGTCTTACCCGCGATGCTCACGGTGGCGCTCATCGGTGGGCTCAAGACCCGCCCCTGTCCGGTCGCGATGAGAGGCGCCCCTGCAAGCACTGCGCACGCCAGCCCTAGGAACCCTCCGTTTCGATGCCCCATCGTATGCACGCCTCCTTTGGATAGCTGGCAGTATACACCCAATCCAATCCAGTCCCCCCGACCGTCGGTGGGCCTTCGACCTCGGATGCTATCCTGAAGGAAATCGCGTGTTTTCCTCAGTCCACTTTCGTCGCGCGGGAGCCCTCGTAATGGGTGGTCTGCTGGCGGTGGGGGCGGTCTACGCGATCCAGCCTTTCCGGGAATACTCCGGGGTGGAATATCAGAACTTCGCGCTGCCTCCCGACTACCAGGAGAAGACGGAGTGGGTATTTGCGCGGCTCATGTATCCTCCAGTCAGCCGGTATTACGGCGGATTTGCGTTTCTGGGGGACTGGCGGGAAGGCGCTTCCAACTGGACTATGGACTACCCGCGTTCGGACCGCCATTTCTCGGCTGCCTTGCGCCGGCTCACGCGCGTCCACGCCCGCTCCGCCGAGCAACCGGTGAACCTCGATACCGGCGACGTGTTTGACTGGCCGTGGCTTTACGGCGTCGAGGTGGGCCACTGGAACTTGAGCGACGAGCAGGTCAAGACGTTTCGCGAATATCTGCTGCGCGGCGGTTTTTTCCTGTGCGACGACTTTCACGGAACGATCGAGTGGGACGTCTTCACCGCCAGCATGCAACGGGTGTTTCCGGACCGGCCGATTGTCGAGATCCCGTCGCCCGACGCCATCTTTCACACCATCTACGATCTGGATGACCGCTACCAGGTTCCGGGAGCGCAGTACCTCGAGACCGGCCAGATTTGGGAGAAAGACGGCAAGGTCCCGCACTGGCGCGGCATTTATGACGACAAGGGCCGCCTGATGGTGGCGATCTGCTTTGACATGGACTTGGGCGACTCGTGGGAGCATGCCGACAACCCGCAGTACCCCGAGAAGTTTTCGGCGCTGGGAATCCGCATCGGCGTCGACTACGTGGTCTATGCCATGACCCATTAAGGAGCGCCTGACCATGAACTGGAGCGCAAGCGGAGCCACTGCCCTGGCGCTGGCCGTGATCCTGGGCGCGTTCGGTGCGCACGGATTGCGGGACCGGCTGGACGCCTACTCCACCAACGTCTATGAGAAGGCGGTGCTCTATCACTTCTTTCACGCTCTCGGCCTGCTCGTGGTGGCCCTGATGCCGAAGCTCGGCTATCTCTCGACGCGGCAAGCCGGGTGGGTCTGCGGCCTGTTGCTGGCGGGCATTGTGCTATTTTCGGGCAGCCTCTACGTGCTGGCGGTGACGCGCATCCCGGCGCTGGGGATCATCACCCCGTTTGGCGGCGTCTCGTTCATCGCGGCCTGGCTGGCGCTGGCCTGGATGCTGCTGCGGAATCAGCAGTGAGGACCGGGCTGGCCGGAAACCGGCCCCACCGCGCACGGATTCACGTGCCAGATCTCGGAAGCGTATTCGCGGATGGTGCGATCGGATGAAAACTTGCCCGCCCGCGCCACGTTGAGGATGGCCTTCTTGGTCCAGGCCTCCGGGTCTTTGTAGGCCGCATCCACCCGGTCCTGCGTCCGGATGTAGTCCCGCATATCGGCCAGCAGCATGTACCGGTCGCCGCCCGAGAGGAGCGAGTCGATGACGGGCTTGAAGATTCCCGGCTCGAGCATGCTGAAGAAATCCCGCTCGATCATTTCCAGCACCAGCCGGATCTCCTCATCGGCGTGGTAGATATCCCACGGGTGATACGTGGGGAGCCGCTGCTCGACCTGTTGCGCAGTCTGTCCGAAGATGAAGATGTTCTCAGGGCCGACTTCCTCGAGGATCTCGACGTTGGCCCCGTCGAGCGTGCCGATGGTCAAGGCCCCGTTGAGTTGCAGCTTCATGTTGCCGGTGCCGGAAGCCTCGGTGCCGGCGAGGGAGATCTGCTCGCTGAGGTCGGCGGCCGGGATGATGCGCTCGGCCAGCGACACCCGGTAGTTCGGCAGAAACACCAGCTTCAGTTTGTCGGAAACCTGCGGGTCGCGGTCGATGACTTCCGCCACCTGATGGATGAGCTTGATGATCAGCTTGGCCATGAAATAACCGGGGGCGGCTTTGGCGCTGATGATGAAGGTGCGGGGCGCGATATCGAGCGACGGGTCCTGCTTCAGGCGCCGGTAGAGCGTCACGATGTAGAGTACCAGCAGGAGCTGGCGCTTGTATTCGTGCAAGCGCTTCACCTGCACGTCAAACAACGAGTCGGGCGAGACCAGCAGCCGCAGCTCATGCTCGATGTGGCCGGCCAGGGCCTCTTTGTTCTGGCGCTTCACGGCGCGGAACCGGTCGCGAAACGCGGCGTCGTCAGCGAACCGCTCGAGGCGGCGGAGTTCCTCCAGATTGGTGATCCACCGGTCGCCGATGGCCTCGGTCACCAACTGGGCCAGACGTGGATTGGCTTTGAGAAGCCAGCGGCGCGGCGTGATCCCGTTGGTCTTATTGTTGAATTTGCCCGGCCAGTATTCGGCGAAGTCGCGCAACACTTCCTTCTGCAGCAGCTCGCTGTGAATCTGTGAGACTCCATTGACCGAGCACGAGCCCACGATGGCCAGGTGGGCCATGCGGACGTGTTTGTCCTCGGCCTCCTCGATCAGGCTCATGCGGCGGAGGCGGTCCGCATCGAACGGGTAGCGAGTGGACACGTCGCGCATGAACCGGCCGTTAATCTCGTAAATAATCTGGAGATGGCGCGGCAGCAGCCGCTCCAGCATGCTCACCGGCCACTTCTCCAACGCCTCGGGCAGAATGGTGTGGTTGGTGTAGCCGGTCGACGCCGTCGTGATTTCCCAGGCCTGCTCCCAGCCGAGGCCCTCGCGGTCGATCAACAGCCGCATCAGCTCCGGGATGACCATGGCCGGGTGCGTGTCGTTCAATTGCAGGAAGACCTTGTCGGGAAAGGTGTCCCAGGCATTACCGTCCGATTTGAAACGCCGCAGAATGTCCTGGAGCGAGCAGGAAACGAAGAAGTACTGCTGCTTCAAGCGGAGTTCTTTGCCTTCAAACACGTTGTCATTGGGGTAGAGCACCTTAGTGAGGTTCTCGGCCAGAACCTTGTTTTCCACGGCATCGACATACTCGCCGCGGTTGAAGTCATCCAGGTCAAACTCTTCGGCGGCTTTGGCCGACCAGAGCCGCAGGGTGTTGACCGTACTGCCGCCATAGCCCACCACCGGCAGGTCATACGGCAGACCCATCAGGGTTTTGGTATCCACCCAGCGCCATTCCCGGCCCTTGGACCCGGGATGGCTCTCCACGCGGCCGTCAAACTGCACGGGAAACGAAAACTCAGGATGCGCGATCTCCCACGGATAGCCCAACTTGAGCCATTCGTCCGGCTGCTCCACCTGATAGCCGTTGACAATCCGCTGGTTGAAAATCCCAAAGTCGTAGCGCAGCCCGTAGCCCACCGCCGGAAGACTCAGGGTGGCCATGGAGTCGAGGAAGCACGCGGCCAGACGGCCCAGCCCGCCGTTGCCCAGGCCGGCATCCACCTCGTTGTCACGGAGGGTTTCCCACTGCAGGCCCACTTCCGCCATCGCCGCGCGGCAGCGGTCCTCCAGTTTGAGGTTGATGACGTTATTCCCCAGCAACCTCCCGATCAAGAACTCCAGCGACAAATAGTAGATGCGTTTGACGTTCTGGCGATGGTGCGCCTGCTGGGTGGCGATCCAGCCCTCCACCAGACGGTCGCGCACCGCCAGCGCCAGCGCGTAATACCGGTCGCGGTCGGTCGCCGTGTAGCGGTCCTTGGCGAGCGTCAGCCTCAGGTGGTGCTCGAAATCTTGCCGCAGGTCGTCAACCGGCGAATTCAGGCCGCCGTTCAGCGGTGCTCCGACGGTCGGAATCGTTTCTGGTGTCATCGCTTCTCCTTGAGAGCCCTGGGGCGGGGCTGCGAGCGTCGGACTGAGGCATACATCCGCTGAGGATCGCGCCCCCACCGTTGCAGATCGACGGAAACCAGCGGAGTCGATAGGGGCCGGTGGCCGAAGCGGCAGGCCCGGCAACCGGTATTGTTCTGTAGAACAATGAAAAGACTAGACCGATGTCACCGGGGGGCGGCCGAAGACTCGGGCTTCCCGGGTGTAGCGCGGCTTGTTGAATAAATCCACAGGATGGGAGCATCCAAATACCACGCCGCCCGTTTTCCTGCGTGCTGGAGGTGAAGCAGTGGATCTTGGTTTCAGACGACACCGTGACCCGGCCCAACGCCAAGGAGGCACGCTCATATGCGATGCGCAGTAGGATGCCTGGGACTGCTGGCGGTCTCGACGCTGGCCGGCCAGCCGAGCCCGTTTCTGGGGAGCGTGCCGAGCGGCGCCCCATCGTCCCCGCCCCTGGCGCTGACACTGGGTGATGCGATCAGCCGCGGGTTGAAAACCAACCTGGGATTGCTGACCAGCGATTCAGCGAGCGAGACGGCGCGCGGCGAGCGTCTCCAGGCGTTGAGTGTTCTGATGCCCCAGTTCAACGCTCGCGCCGGCGAGACGATCCAACAATCGAATCTGGAAACGGTTGGGTTCGATTTCCATTTTCCGGGGGTCTCCATTCCGACCATCGTCGGTCCATTTCATTACACCGACGTGAGGGCGTACGGCTCGTGGACGCCGTTCGACTACAGCGCGAGGAAGAACCACCGCGCCTCCGAGGAGAGAGCGCGGGCCGCGCGGCTTTCGGTGCTGGACGCGCGCGACCTGGTGGTTCAGGCAACGGCGGACGCCTATTTGCAGATCGTCGCGGACACGTCCCGGGCGGCCTCGATCCAATCGCAAGTGGAGACGTCGCAGGCGCTCTACGATCGCGCCGCCGATCAACAAACCGCGGGCACGGCGGCGGGCATCGACGTTCTCCGGGCCCAGGTGGAACTGAAGCAACAACAACAGCGGCTGCTGGCGCAGAAAGATCAGCTGGAGAAGGACAAACTGGCGCTGGGCCGGGTGATTGGGATTCCGGGCGCGCAGGAGTTCAGGTTGGCGGACACGACGCCGTATGCGCCGCTGGCTTCCCTCACGCAGGATCAGGCCCTGCGAACGGCGATCGAGCAGCGGCCTGACTATCAGAGTTACCAGGCGCGCGTTCGCGCGGCGGAGGAAGCCGTGCGGGCCGCGCGGGGAGAACGGTACCCGACCGCGGGAGTGACCGCCGATTACGGCGATGTGGGGAAGACGCTCGCCAGCTCGCACGGCACGTTCTCATTCGTAGCGTCGGCGAAGGTCACGATCTTCGACGGCGGGCGCATTACGGCCGACATCGTGCAAGCGAAGGCGGCGCTCAAGCAGCGGCAGGATGAGCTGGCGGACCTGGCGGGGCAGGTCGACTTCCAGGTCCGCTCCGCGTTTCTGGACATTCGCTCGGCCGCCGACCAGGTAGCGGTGGCGCGCGACAGCCTGGACCTGGCCAACCAGACGCTGGCGCAAGCCCGGGACCGGTTCTCGGCCGGCGTAACCGACAACATCGAAGTGATCCAGGCGCAAGAATCGGTGGCGAGCGCAAACGACGGGTTGATCTCGGCGCTTTTTGCGCACAATCTGGCGAAGGTTGCCCTGGCGCGCGCCATGGGCGGGACTGAGCAGGGAATCCGAACACTCTTGGAGGTGAAGTAGCCATGGCAGCAGGGGGAAAGGAGACGACGGTCCGCCGCAGAAGGGGGCGGCTTCCACGATTCCTGATCGTGGCCGCGGTTCTATTGGCGCTGGCCGGCGGCGGTACCTACTTCTGGAGGTACTTGAACGGGTACGAAAGCACCGACGATGCGCAGGTGGATGGTCACATCAACGAAGTGAGCGGGCGAATCGCGGGGAACGTGATTGAGGTCCGGGCGGAGGATGAGCAATTCGTCAAAGCCGGCGATGTGCTGGTGAGGCTGGACCCCAAGGACTACGAGGTGGCGCTGGCCAAAGCGGAAGCGGATCTGAGCGACGCGGAAGCGGCGCTCGAAAGCTCGCGGACGGACATACCCATTGTTACGACGAACACGGCCAGCCAACTCAAGACCGCGCGGTCTTCCCGGGCCGACGCGGCGGCCCTGCTGCGGGCTTCCGAGCGCCACTTGAACGCCGCGCAGGACCGGCTGGAGTCCTCGCAGGCGCAGGTTCGGGAGGCGGAGGCGAACTACCAGAAGGCCAGCGACGACGTGACGCGATACAAGCTGCTGGTGGATAAGAACGAGATTCCCCGGCAGCAGTACGACACCGCGGTGTCGGCGGCGGCGGCGGCGGTAGCAGCCCTGGATGCGCGCAAAGCGTCGGTGCGCGAGGCCGGGCAGAATATCGAGGTAGCGCAGAGCGGAGTGGAGCAGGCGAACCAGCGAATCGCGCAGGCTGAGGCATCGATCGAATCGGCGCTGACCGCTCCCAAACAAGTCGCGGTGAGCGAATCCCGCGCCAAGTCGGCTCTGGCGCAAGTGGCCGAGAAAAAGGCCCTGGTGGACCAGGCGAAGCTGAGCCTCAGCTACTGCACGATCGTGGCCTCGGTAACCGGAATCGTCGGCAAAAAGACGGTGGAACTGGGCCAGAATATCATCCCGGGCGAGCAACTGATGGCTGTGGTTCCGCTGGACGACATCTGGGTGACGGCCAATTTCAAGGAGACGCAACTGGCCCGAATGAAGGCGGGACAAACGGTTCGCATCACGGTGGATGCCAACGGGAGAACCTACACCGGGAGGATCGTGGCGGTGGGCGGAGCAAGCGGCTCGCGGTTCAGCGTGCTGCCGCCGGAGAACGCCACCGGCAACTACGTCAAAGTGGTGCAGCGGATTCCGGTGCGCATCAATTTCGACGCGGGGCAGAACAAGGACCACCGGCTGCGGCCGGGCATGTCGGTGGGGCCGACGGTCTCGCTCGAGTAATCCGATGGCGGATGCGCTGGAAGTCTGGAAGCCGAAGTACAACCCGTGGCTGATCGCGGTGGTGGTGGCGCTGGCGGCGTTCATGGAGGTGCTCGACACGAGCATTGCCAACGTCGCCTTGCCGCACCTGGCGGGGGACCTGGGGGCCAGCAACGATGAAAGCACGTGGGTGCTCACCTCGTACCTCGTGTCCAACGCGATCGTTCTTCCCATCAGCGGTTGGCTGGCGACGACCGTCGGCCGGAAGCGGTTCTTCCTGACCTGCATCTTCTTGTTCACAACGTCGTCATTGTTGTGCGGGATCGCTCCCAGCCTGGGGATGTTGATTCTGTTCCGGGTGATTCAAGGCGCCGGCGGCGGAGGGCTGCAACCGATGGCGCAGGCCATCCTGGCGGACACGTTCCCGCCCGAAAAGCGAGGCCTGGCCTTTGCCCTGTATGGAGTGACGGCGGTGATGGCGCCCACGATCGGCCCCACGCTGGGCGGATGGCTGACGGACAACTACTCGTGGCGCTGGATCTTCTATATCAATCTCCCGGTGGGGATTATGACGCTGTGGCTGGTTTTTCGCATGGTGGAGGATCCGCCCGCTCTGGCACGCCGCAAGTCAGCCGGCGTCCGGGTGGATTACATCGGGATTGCGTTTCTGACACTGGCGGTCGGGGCGCTCCAGGTGCTGCTCGACAAAGGCCAGGAAGAAGACTGGTTCGGTTCTCATTTCATCGTTGCGCTGGCGGCGGTCTCGGCAATCTGTTTCGTTTGCCTGATCGTGTGGGAATGGCGCCACGAGGCGCCGATCGTGGACGTGCGCTTGTTCCGGAGCTTCAACTTCGCCGCGTCGAATCTGATGATGTTCAGCCTGGGGGTGCTGCTGTTCAGCAGTCTGGTGATGATGCCGCAGTTTCTGCAGACGCTGATGGGGTACACCGCCGAGTCGGCCGGTTTGGTGCTTTCGGGCGCCAGCCTGGTCATTCTGTTTCAGATGCCGGTGGTCGGCCAGCTCACCACGAAGATCCCGGCGAAATACCTGATGGCCTTCGGCTGGTTGTGCATGGCGTTGGGGATGTATTATTCTACGCGGCGGCTGGATTTGCTGATCAGCTTTCGAGCGGCGAGCCAGCTTCGGATCGCGCAAGCGTTCGGCCTGGGTTTTCTGTTCGTACCGATCTCGCTGGCGGCGTACATCGGGACTCCAGCGGAAAAAGGAAACAACGTTGCGGGATTAGTGAATTTCATGCGCAACATCGGAAGCAGCGTGGGGACTTCGATGGTGACGACCCTGCTGGCGCGGCGGGCGCAGTTTCATCAATCCACCCTGGCATACCACACCACGAACTACGTTCCCGCGTTCCGAAACCAGGTTCAAGGGCTCAGCGCGCGGCTGATCCAGGCGGGCGCCAGCGCGCCGGATGCGCACGCACAGGCCTTCGGGCGCGCCTACCGGTCGCTGCTGGTTCAATCGCAAACGCTGGCGTATGTCGACACCTTCATGGTGCTGGCCGTTGCCGCGAGCATCATGTTTCTACTCTCGTTCATCATCCGGAAGAACGATCCGAAGACCGGCGGCCACGTGATTGCGGAATAAGGGGATGAATCCATGATTCGGGTTGTGACCATCGAGCGCGAATACGGAAGCGGCGCGGCAGGCATCGCGCAGCGAGTGGCGGTAAAGCTGGGCTGGACCTTGTGGGACCAGTCGCTCACGGACGAGATCGCGCGCCGGCTGGAATGCCAGAAAGCGCACGTCGAGAGGCACGAAGAGCGGAGAGACCCGCTGCACTACCGCCTCTTCAAGGCCTTCCTGCGCGGCAGCTTTGAAGGGAGCCTGAATGCGCCGCGGATGGGAATCGCGGACGCCGAGAGCATCCGGCAGATGACCGAACGGCTGGTGAGGGGGGCGGCGGCTGATGGCCAAGCGGTGATCGTGGGACGCGGTTCGGCCTACTATCTGCGCGATCGCCCTGACGCCTTTCACGTTTTTATCTACGCGCCATTCGAAGAAAAAGTGAGCCGGCTGCAACAGGAGGGCAAGAGCCCCGACGACGCGGCGGAGCTGGCCGAAACGGTGGACCGCGACCGGAGCGCTTTCATCAAAGAGCACTTCGGGATCGAGTGGCCCGACCGGCATGTCTTTCACCTCATGATCAACTCGACGATCGGCGAGGAGGCGGCGGCCGAGATCATCGATCAGGCGTTGGCCGCCGTCCGTAACGGCCAGACTTCTTCGCCGGATGACCGCTCCGGCGGAGGATGAAGCGACGCGACTCGCCGGAGAATCACCGCTCAGGGCTTAGGGAAACCGCGATCGGCCTTGATCTCCCGGATCTGCAGGATGTGGCGTTGTTCGTGCGTGGAGATCCCGAGCAGCCACTGATAGGCGTCGGTTCCCTCCTTTTCCAGAACATGGGCGCGCAGGTCGTCCTGGGTGGTGCGCGCGTACTCCAGCATCTCGGCGTGCAGTTTGCGGAAGGCCTCGAGAGGCGCCTGCACGCCGGCCGGCGGGTGCGCGGGCACCTTATCGGGCGTGGTCTTCTGCCGCACGGTGCGATCGATTCCGTACCAGAGGACGTCGGCATCGGTGGCGGGAGGCTTCTTACCCGACGGAGGTTCTTTCAATGCGTCACGCAGTTCCTGCCAGTACGTGGGCTCGGCCAGGCGCAGGTGTTCCAGCACCTCGAGGATGCTCCACCGGCCGGGCGCGGGATGATACTCCAGTTGAGCGCGCGAGAGGTGGGAGGTTTCGTCCTCGAGCCAGCTCGCGGTCATTTCGAAATGGGCGACGAGGCGCTGCCGCTCCACCTCCGTCAAGGATGCCGCTTGGGCCAACCCGGCCGCGGCCCACACCCCCGCTACCATGCTTGCGATGATCTTCACGCTTGGCTCCCCCCTTGCTTGGGCTTGGACGGTGGAGGGATGGAAAGGTCTCGCCGGCAGCCTGGAATCCGGCTGAAGAATCCTACTCCGGCTTGAAGTACACGACGGCCAGGGGCGGGACGGTCAGCAGGATGGAATGGGGCTGGCCTTGCCAGGGCATGGGGTCCGAGGGCAAACCGCCGGCATTGCCCAGGTTGCTGCCACCGAAGCAGGCCGCGTCGCTATTGAGGATCTCGCGGTAGAACCCGGCCTTCGGCACTCCCACTCGATATCCTTCGCGCGGCACCGGCGTGAAGTTGGCCACCACAATCACGAAGTCGCTCGCATCCCGCGCCCGCCTCATAAAGGAAAGGATGGTGTTATCGACGTCGTGAAAATCGATCCACTGATAGCCTTCCCAACTGAAGTCCACCTGGTGCAGCGCCGGCTGGCCCGTGTAGATCCGATTTAAGGTCTTCACATATTCCTGGATCTGGCGATGCGAGTCGAAATCCAACAGCATCCAGTGGAGTTGATCATGCGCGTTCCACTCGTTCCACTGGCCGATCTCCCCGCCCATGAACAGCAGCTTCTTGCCGGGGTGCGCATACATGTACCCATACAGCACCCGCAAATTGGCGAACTTCTGCCAGGTGTCGCCAGGCATTTTCGACAGTAGCGCGCCCTTGCCGTGCACCACCTCATCATGCGAGAGCGGCAGCACGAAGTTCTCGGTAAACGCGTAGAGCAGCGAGAAGGTCAGGTTGTTCTGATGATACTTGCGGTGGATCGGCTCTTTCTCGATGTATTCGAGGGTGTCGTTCATCCACCCCATGTTCCACTTGAGGTCAAAGCCCAGACCGCCCAGATAGGTGGGACGCGAGACCATGGGCCAGGCCGTGGATTCTTCGGCGAAGGTGAGCGTATCGGGATATTCCAGATGCACCACCTCGTTGAAGCGCTTCAAGAACGAGACGGCTTCCAGGTTTTCGCGCCCGCCGAACTCGTTGGGAATCCACTCGCCTTCATTGCGAGAGTAGTCCAGGTACAGCATCGACGCCACCGCGTCCACGCGCAATCCATCGATGTGATACTTGTCGAGCCAGAACAGCGCGCTCGACAGCAGGAACGCCCGCACTTCGTTGCGCCCGTAGTTGAAGATCAGCGAACCCCAGTCCTGGTGCTCGCCCTTGCGCAGGTCGGCGTGCTCGTAGAGGTGTGTGCCGTCGAAAAAGGAAAGGCCGTGCCCGTCCTTGGGGAAATGGGAGGGGACCCAGTCCAGGATCACGCCCAGGCCGGCCTGATGGGCGGTGTCCACAAAGTGGCGGAAATCGTCGGGCGTCCCGAAGCGCGACGTCGCCGCGAAGTAGCCGACCGTCTGATACCCCCAAGAACCGTCGTACGGATACTCGGTGACCGGCAGCAGTTCGATGTGGGTGTAGCCCATCTCCTTGACGTATGGCACCAGTTGATCGGCCAGTTCCCGGTAGTTCAACCAGCGCGTTCCCCACTCCGGGTGCGGCGCCCGCTTCCAGGAGCCCAGTTGGGCTTCGTAAATCGCGATGGGCGCATCCAGGCTCTGGCGCTGCTTGCGCGCCGCCATCCATTGCCGGTCGTGCCACGAATAGCCTTCGAGGTCCCACACCACCGAAGCCGTGTTCGGCCGCATTTCCGCCAGAAAGCCGCACGGGTCGGACTTGAGCGCCACGTATCCCAGATAGTGCGTCTTCACTTCGTACTTGTACAGATCGCCCTGTTCCAGCCCGGGCATGAAGATTTCCCACAGGCCGGACGATCCGCGCGGGCGCATCGGGTTCCGGCGGCCATCCCACTGGTTGAAGTTCCCGATCACGCTGACGCGCGCCGCATTTGGCGCCCAAACGGCAAAGGACACGCCGCGCGTCCCGTCATGCTCGATGCGGTGAGCCCCGAGCTTGTCGTACAGCCGGTAGTGGTTGCCCTCCGCAATCAGGTGCAGGTCGAAATCGGTCAGCACCGGCGGGTAGCGGTACGGGTCGTCGATCTCATAACGGTCCCCTGCCGGCGATTCCTCGGTTCCCGGCAGGGTGACGGACAGGCGGTATCGGAAGAATTCGCCCTCCCCCGGGAACGTAACTTCAAACAGCCCCTCCGGATGGACTCGCTGCATCGGATACTGCCGGCCGTCCCGTTGCACCGACAACGATACAGCCTGCGGCTGGAAGGTCCGGATCGCGAGCCCCGGCTGTCCGCCCAGGATCACCGGATGCATCCCGAGGACGTCGAACGGTGCGCTAAAGTAGCCGCCGGCAATCGCCGCCATGGCGGCTGCATCCAGGGTTGGGGCAAATGCGCCGCCGGCGGAAACCTCCGCGCCAACCGTGGCTACGATGGGATCGGTCATATCGGCCGGTTGTGTTGGGATCTGAACCGCATTGTAGCGTAATGTTCCCGTAACTCGTGAGCCATCGAAATGCCGGTCTGCTCCGCCCAACAGATCTCGATTCCTCCATTGCCCCGGGCGAAGCGAGGAGACTAGAATTAAGAGGACCATCGAGTATCGAATTCAATTCAGCCGGCAACCTGTAGGTGAGGCTAGGAAAAATTCTGTTCTTTGGCTTCGGCGTCGCCCGAAGTGGTTTTTGTCGCGGTGAGGGCCATCGTGGATGATTCCAACGCCGCGGCGCGCCGAGAAGTCCAACCTTTGGCTGGGAGCAGCCGGAGGCGAGGTTGCCCGTAAAGCGCCGCGCCGGAACTGCTGGAACTGGCACGCCGACGAACCTGCGCCTTCCGTTAGCCTGGTCATCGTGATGTTTCCGACGGCAGGAACCGCCGCCGCCCCGGTTTGATGCAGTTGCAGGTTTATGAGAATCGCGCTGCTGAGTTGGGAATCGCTGCACTCGATCCCGGTGGGGGGCGTGGCGGCGCACGTCACCGAGTTGGCCGCGGCACTGGACCGCAAAGGCCACGAAGTACACGTATTCACGCGCATGGGGCACGGACAACCCTACTACCAGCGGCTCGACGGCGTCCACTATCACCGCTGTCCGTTCAACCTGACGCGCGACTTCATCGACGAGATCAACGGCATGTGCCGTTCCTTCGTGCATCACCTGTTCGAAACCGAGAATTACATCGGAGCGTTCGACATCGTTCACGCGCACGACTGGCTGGCGGCCAACGCCATGATCTGGATCCAGCAGGGACGTCGGCGGCGCGGCATCATGACCATCCATTCGACGGAGTACGGGCGCTGCGGCAACAACTTCTACGGCGGCCAGTCGGCGCGCATCCGCGAACAGGAGCGCGCCGGCGCCCAGTGGGCCGAGCGGGTGATCACGGTATCCTACAGCCTGAAGCGTGAGGTCCAGTGGATGTACCAGGTGCCGGACTGGAAAGTGCGGGTGGTTTATAACGGGGTGAATCCGCACAATTTCGATGGGTTCATCGATCCGGCCGCGGTTCGCAGACGCTACGGCATCGGCCCGATCGACCCGACTGTGCTGTTCGCCGGGCGCCTGTCGCAGCAGAAGGGCCCCGATCTGCTGGTGGAGGCGATTCCGGGTCTGGTGCGGTATTACCCGCGAGTCAAATTCGTGTTTGCCGGCGAAGGGGATATGCGGGGAGCCATCGAACGCCGCGTGCATCAACTGGGGGTGGCCCATGCCACGCGCTTTGTGGGCTTCCAGGCCAACGGCGCATTGGCCGACCTCTACAAGGCCTGCGACGTGGTCTGCGTGCCCAGCCGGAACGAGCCGTTCGGCATCGTGATTCTGGAAGCCTGGAGCGCGGGCAAGCCGGTGGTATCCACCGTGAACGGAGGACCGCAGGAGTTTATCTGGCACACTGTAAACGGACTGAAAGTATATGCCAACCCCGAATCCATCGGATGGGGTCTGGGCACGCTGTTCACCGACTTTGAATGGGCCCGCTGGATGGGGCGCAATGGCCGTGTTGCCGCCGAAACCGCCTTCGCCTGGGACACCATCGCGGATCAGACGCTGGCGGTCTATTATTCCTGAATTCGACGATGGGCTCCGGTTGCGCCACAATGAAAGAATCGAGTTATGACTAGCGTTGAATTGCAGGAATACATCGGCGAGCTGCCGAACATTTGCGGATCGGAACCAGCGATCGCCGAGGCTCTGGCTCGGCCGGGCGCCGCTTACCTTCCCGAGTCGGGCATCGACTTTGGCCGGGCGCGCAGCGTCTTTGCCAACGCCTTGCACATGCACCAGCCGTTGATTCCGGCCGGCGGCGGCGACCTCAGCACGGCGGCCGTCATCAGCAACCTTCAGTACATGCGGGACAGCGGCAACGACGAGGCGCGCTATAACGCTGGCATCTTCGCCTGGTGCTACAAGCGCATGGGCGAGTTCATCCCGGAATTAATTCACGAAGGCAAGCAGCCGCGCATCATGCTGGATTATTCCGGCACGCTGCTGCACGGCCTGCGCGCCATGGGCCACAACGACGTCATCGACGCGCTCAAGAAGATCACTTGCGACCGCAACTACCGGCGGGCGGTCGAGTGGCTGGGCAACACCTGGGGCCATGCCGTGGCGCCGTCCACCCCGGTGCAGGATTTTCGCCTGCACGTGCGCGCCTGGCAGCACCATTTCGCCGCGATTTTCGGCCTCGCGGCCGTCGGCCGCATCCGCGGATTCTCGCCGGCCGAGATGGCTCTGCCCAACCACCCCGACGTGGCCTATGAATTCGTCCGCACCTTGAAAGAGTGCGGCTACCGCTGGGTGTTGGTGCAGGAACACTCCGTCGAGCGCGTCGAAGACGGCGGCGGCCTCCGCCAGCCGCACCTCCCGCACCGCTTCGTGGCCCGCAACTCCCAAGGGCAGACGGCCAGCATCACCGCCCTGATCAAAACCCAGGGCAGCGACACCAAACTCGTCGCCCAGATGCAGCCCTATTATGAGGCCAAGGGTCTCCATCGGCTGGACGCGGCCGGCCGCTCGATTCCGGCCTTGACGTCACAAATCGCGGATGGGGAAAACGGCGGCGTCATGATGAACGAGTTTCCGTCGAAGTACCTGGAAGTCATGCGCGAGGCGTCGTATTCCGACGTGCCTCCGGTCAATGGCACCGAATACCTGGAGTATCTCGATACCTTGGGCGTCCGCGAATCCGACTTCCCCGCCATCCAGCCGATCATGCAGAAACGGATCTGGGACCGGCTCCAAGGACGCACCGGCCCCGAGGCTCTGGAAAAAGTCATCGAAGATCTGCGCAAGGAAGACAATCGTTTTCACATGGACGGCGGGAGTTGGACCAACAACCTTTCGTGGGTGAAAGGATACGGCCACGTGCTCACCGCTATGGAGGAAGTCAGCGCTCTGTTCGCCGAAAAGACGCGCGGGGTCCGGACCTCCGAGCCGCGCTACCGCAACGCGCTGTTCTACCTGTTGGTCACCCAGACCAGTTGCTTCCGGTACTGGGGCAGCGGCGTCTGGACCGATTACGCGCGGGAGCTGTGCCGGCGAACCACCTCCATCCTGCAGCACGATTTCTAAGCGCCGTCTCCCGCTTGCCCGGCGCCGTCCGGTTGCTATAACGTAAACAGAGCGACTCCGTAACGGCAGCGGACGCCTGCAATGGAAGACGCACCAGCCGGGACTTAGACCATGACGACGCCCGCGATGCCAGCGAATCTCGTTGCGGATTGGTTCGCCGCCCCGCGGTCTTTTATGACGCGACTGTGGGCGGTTCTGGCGGTCCGCGCCGAAGCCCTCGGTGACGCCGGCAAGCCCAAGCGGCGTCCTCGCCGCTTCCTCGGCAGCGCTGAGGGCGAGCAGGAGAAGACGCCTCCACACGCCGCTCCTCCGCAAAATCAGGCGCCCGAAAATGGCGACCTGCCCGAATCCTATGGCCACAACCGCGTCGTCTTGATGGTCGTTAGCCCGTACCTGGTGCACGCCTACTGGGATCTGGATGGCAAGGCCTCGGCCAGCGCCCCCGGCACATCGGCCTGCCTGCGGTTCCATGACACCACAGCGGAGCAGCCGCCGAGTTCGTTCGATGTGCCGGTGAATCTCCCGGCCAAGAACTGGTATGTGCATTTATGGGGTCCGGCCCGGCAGTATCACGCCGAGCTCGGCCTCAACCAGGACGGCGCCTTTGCTCCACTGGCGCGTTCCAACTCGGTCGAAACCCCGCGTGCCTGGCCGGTCGCCGAAGTGCAGGAGCGATTTCTCCGCGTCGGCGAGTCGGTGCCGCCGATCGAAGTCGCGCTGGCGCCCCTGCGCTCCTCCACGCCCTGGCCGGCAAGCTCCGCTCCAGCAGCGGCATCCGCGGCAACTCCTGCGACCCTACCCCTCTCGCACGCAATCCCGGTTCAGGCTGTAACCGCCATCGAGACCAACTTCGCTGCGCCATTGCCCGATATCCCGATGGACGCGCTATCGATCCCTGCCGAGCCGGTCCCGCCCGTCCCCTCGATCCCCCGACTGGTGGACGCCGCCGAAGTCCTGCGCCAAAGGCTGACCGAGCTGTACGCGTTCCGCTGGTGGCGGCAACGGCCCGCGGGAGCGCCGGCGCCTACCGCAGCCGACCTTGCTCTCCCCCTCCGCCCGGACGCCCCCGGCGACTTGACCGGACTCGCCGACAGTCAGTTTACGCCAGGCTTCTCCTCATCTTTGCTGGGACTCGCAGCGTCGAAAACCTCGGCCGGTTGATCCCATGGAAGGCTTCCTGGCCCTCGTCCTCCACGCCCATCTTCCGTACGTTCGCGACCCCCAGCACGAGGAATTCCTGGAAGAAAACTGGCTCTTTGAGGCCATCACCGAAACCTATATTCCTCTCTTCCTGGTTCTCGAGCGCCTCATCGAGGACGGCATTGATTTCCGCCTCACCTTCTCCCTCACCCCCACCCTGGCGTCCATGCTGCTCGATCCGCTGCTGCAGCAGCGCTATCTCAAGAAACTCGACCGCACCATCGAGCTGGCCGAAAAGGAGATCGCCCGCACCGAATCTCTTCCCGACTTTCACCCGCTGGCCCTCATGTACCACCACCTCTTGACTGACGTGCGTCACGCCTTCGTGCATCGGTACCGAAACGACCTGGTGCGCGCGTTCCGCCGCTTTCAGGAACTCGGCAAGGTCGAAGTCATCGCCAGCGCCGCCACCCACGGCTACCTTCCGCTGCTCTCCGTCAATGAATCCGCCGTGCGCGCCCAGATCGGCGTCGGCGTCCAGCACTACCAACAAGTGTTCGGACGCAAGCCCAAGGGCTTCTGGCTTCCCGAGTGCGGCTACTACCCGGGCGTCGACCGGCTCTTGCGCGAGCAAGGCATTCGCTACACCATTCTGGAAACCCACGGTGTCACCCGCGCCGACCACCGGCCTCGCTACGGCGTGTTTGCCCCCGTCTTTTGCCCCTCCGGCTTGGCCGTCTTCGGCCGTGATCCCGATTCCTCCCGCCAGGTCTGGAGTTCCGCCGTCGGCTATCCCGGCGATTTCGATTACCGCGAGTTCTACCGCGATATCGGCCACGACCTCGACCTCGACCTCGTCCGCCCCTACATCCACCCCGATGGCATCCGCATCGATACCGGCTTGAAGTATCACCGCATCACCGGTAAGGGCGACCGCAAGGAACCGTACGTTCCCGAGTGGGCCGAGCGCAAGGCCGCCGCTCACGCCGAACACTTCTTGGACGAGCGCGTCAAGCAGATCCGGGAGTTATCGGCCAGCATGGACCGCCCGCCCCTCATCGTGGCCCCCTACGACGCTGAGCTATTCGGTCACTGGTGGTTCGAAGGCCCGCGCTGGCTCGATTACCTCATCCGCAAAACCGCGCTCGAGCAGAATACCGTGCGCCTCGTGACCCTGTCCGAGTACCTCGACCAGTGGCCCGACAATCAAATCGCCACTCCGTGCCTCTCCAGTTGGGGCCAGGACGGCTTCAGCGAGGTCTGGCTCAACGGGGAAAACGACTGGGTCTATCGCCACTTGCATGCCGCCGCCGACGCCATGGAGAAGTTGAGCGCCGCTCGCACCAACGCCACCGGCCTCGCCCGGCGGGCCTTGAATCAGGCCGGCCGCGAGCTCCTGCTGGCCCAGGCCAGCGACTGGACCTTCATGATCAAATCCGGCTCCATGGAGGACTACGCCATCCGCCGCGTCAAAGGCCATCTGCTTCGGATGCACCGCCTGTGCGGGCAGATCGAAAGCGGCGCCATTGACGAAGCCTGGCTCCAGACCCTAGAGGGCCAGGACAACCTTTTTGCCGACATTCCCACCGCAGCCGCGTTCACGAGTGACGCCAACGCCGCTCCTCTCGAGGCCCTGCTGCCTCTCCCGCCACCCCGCCGGTCGCCCGAGACGCCGCTTCGCATCGTCATGGCCTGCTCCGAAATCGTCCCCTTTGCCAAGACCGGCGGCTTAGCGGATATGGTGGCGTCGCTCGCCGCCGCCCTGGAACGGCTCGGCCACCAGGTATGCCTGATCATGCCCGCCTATCGCAGCGTGCTCCAGAGGGGTTCCGCGCTGCGCGAAACCGGCATGCAGCTCCAGGTTCCCGTGGCCGGCGGCCGCGAAGAAGGCGCCGTCCTGACCGCCACCCTCGGCCGCGACATCCCGGTCTACTTCATCCGCGCCGACCGCTACTTCGACCGCGCTGCCCCCTACGGCACCTCCGAAGGCGATTACCCGGACAACGCCCAGCGTTTCGCCTACTTCGCCCGCGCCGTGCTGGAAGTGTTGCGCCACATCGGCGCCCCGCACGTGCTCCACGCTCACGACTGGCAGGCCGCGCTCTCCATTGCGTTCCTCAAGGCGCAGCCCGAGCGCTATCCCGGACTGTCCACGGTGCGCACCGCCCTCACGGTGCATAACATGGGCTATCAGGGCCTCTTTCCGTCCGACCAGTGGCGGCTGCTGGGACTCGACAGCAGCTTGTTCACCCCGCGCCACTTCGAGTTCTACGGCAAGATCAACTACCTCAAGGCCGGCCTCTCTTTCGCCGATGCCATCACCACCGTCAGCCCCACCTATGCCCGCGAGATCCAGACGAAGGAGCACGGCTTCGGCTTGGAGGGTGTGCTCCAAGAGCGCGCCGCCCGCTTGGTCGGCATCCTCAACGGCGTGGATTACGAGGCCTGGAACCCGCAGACCGATTCCTTCATCGCCGCCCCCTACGGCCCCAACGATCTCTCCGGCAAGCGCGCTTGCAAGGCCGATCTGCAATCCGCCTTCGGGCTGCCGGTGGATCCGGACGTGCCGCTGATCGGCATGGTCTCCCGCCTGGCCGCGCAAAAAGGCTTCGATCTGCTGGAGCAAGTTCTGCCCGATCTGCTCGACCGCCCTGTGCAGTTACTCTTGGTGGGAAAAGGCGACCAGCACTACGAGGACCTCTTCCAGACTGCCGCGAAGCGCCACGCCGGAAACCTGTCGGTCCGAATCGCGTTTGACGAAAGCCTGGCCCACCAGGTGGAAGCCGGAGCCGACCTCTTCCTGATGCCCTCACGCTATGAGCCCTGCGGCCTGAATCAACTCTACAGCCTGAAGTACGGCACCATCCCCATCGTGCGCGCCACTGGCGGCCTGAAAGACAGCGTGCAGGAGTTCGATCCGGCTGCGAAAACCGGCACCGGCTTCCTCTTCGAAGCATACGAGCCCACCGCGCTACTGGACGCGGTGGACCGCGCAGTAGCGGCCTTCCACCAACCCGCTCAGTGGCAAACGCTGATGCAGAATGCCATGGCAGCCGACTATTCCTGGACCCACTCCGCCCGCGACTACCTGAGCCTCTACGAAAGCCTGATCGCCACCGGCCATCCCGAAACGGGGACTTCGATGACCAGGGCTTATCCAGGCAAGACATAGCTCTCCCTTACCGTTTCCTGCGCAGCTCGACGATCTGCCGTAACGGGATCGTGGACAGGCGCCTGTGGTGTTTGCAAGGCCCATTGGAGATCTTTCTCGTCAGCCTGAAATCGTCAGACGCCCGACTCCTCCGCAGGCATGAGCGGGAACGAGTACACTCTCTGTCTTGTAACCTCTGTTTTGTAACCTCCGATTCGCGACTCCCTCCGATGAAGTGAGCCAAAATACAATCTATTCTATACATGAAAATATATCTTGACTAATTCACAACTTATAGGATAATCCCACTTTGTCCCATCGTTCCTATTTCTCACTGGGTCGCAGTGGGTTAATACCTGAGACGCCACGATGCGAGGGAGGGCGACGTCGGTGAAGTGTGAAGTTCGATTTGGAAATCAAGCCATATTGTCTCGGCTCCAATACTGGCATGGCAAATCCCGTAGCCTTTCCTGCGTACTTCTGCTGCTTGTGGCCAAGGCTGTCCCGGCGCAACCATCGAACCCGAGCCGGGAATACATTCGTCTCGGCGGCCGTGTGGTGGCGATTGAGAATCCACCCCCACCCGGGGTCGCCACCCCGACCTTCGACCAGACAGCGGGGACTTATCATTCGTCGATGACGGTCAACATTAGCACGGTCACTGCGGGCGCGATCATCCGGTATACCCTCGATGGCACCACGCCCAGCGAAACGAACGGCACCGTGGGGAACGCGGCAACAGTCAGCAGTACAGAGACACTTCAGGCGATTGCCTACAAAACCGGCATGGCGGACAGCGGAATCGCGTCCGCCACCTACACAATTACGGAGGCCGTTTCGCAGCCGTCGACTCCCAGCGGCCCTGGCGCGGTCGCGACCGGTGCGTCAGCCACCTACAGTACGGGCGGGTCTACGTCAAGTTTTGGCAACCCGGTTCAATACCAATTTGACTGGGGTGACGGCAGCAATTCCGGGTGGCTGCCAACCGGCACGGTCAGCGCTTCTCACAGTTGGTCCTCCGGAACCAGCTTCGCAGTTACCGCGCAGGCCCGCTCGGCTACGAACCCGTCGGTTTTGTCCGCGGTGTCATCGGCACTGAACGTAGCAGTCGGGGAATTCGTCTCACAGCCGACGATTCCAGCCGGGCCCAGCACGGTCGTGGGCGGAACGCTGGGCACCTACAGTACAGGCGGGTCTACGGATAATCTAGGCAACGCGGTCCAATACCTGTTCACCTGGGGCGACGGCAGCAGTTCCGGTTGGTTGCCAGTGGGCACCACCAGCGCTTCCTACAACTGGCCATCCAAAGGCACGTTCGCGGTTACCGCTCAGGCTCGCTCGGCTTTCAACCCGTCTGTCCTGTCAACCGTGTCGTCCGCATTGAGCGTGACGACCACAGAAGCGGTCTCACAGCCGTCGACTCCCAGCGGGCCAGCCACGGTCACGGCCGGCGCACCAGCCACGTACAGCACGGGCGGGTCTACGGACAACTTTGGCTTCCCGATCCAATATCTGTTCAACTGGGGCGATGGCAGCAACTCCGGCTGGTTGACAACCGGCACGGTCAGCGCTTCTCACAGTTGGTCGTCCGGAACCAGCTTCGCGGTTACCGCGCAAGCGCGCTCGGCCACGAATCCGACGATCCTATCCATTTTGTCGTCTTCGTTGAACGTAACGATTGCGGAAGCGGTTTCGCCGCCGTCGATCCCCAGCGGCCCTACACCAGTCGCAGTCGGGGGGACAGCCACCTATAGTACGGGCGGGTCCGTCGACAATCTGGGCAATCCGGTCCAATACATATTTTACTGGGGCAACGGCAGCAATTCCGGATGGTTGCCAGTCGGCACAGCTTCTTTCACCTTTCCATCGGGAGGCAACTATTCGGTTACCGCGCAGGCTCGCTCGGCAACGAACCCCTCGGCCGTTTCGGCCGTGTCATCCCGGTTGATCGTCGTGGTGCCGTACGCGTTCATTTCAATCTCGAACCAGTCCTTCCAAGATACCGACCCGTTCTTGGTTACGGTCTCGACGAACCTGGTCAATGCGCCCTTTCAGTTCTGCGCTAACCAGAACGGGGCGTTCTGGGGATGCCTGAACTACACGACAGATTCCGGCGGTAACTGGTCGCAGAGCGGGTACTTTAACCCGAGCACGGATGGGTCGTGGCAGGAGTGGGTCGTCTTCAATCCTGCTTCGGGTATGGTGCAGTCGAACACGATCTCGTTCACGGTCTCCGCTCCTCCGCCGTACGCCAATCTCAATATGGGGACGTCATTCCAGAGCACTGACTCATATTACATGTGGATGTACTCGAACCAACTGAATCAGCCATTCAGTCTGTGCGCTTACAAGAACGGGAGCTTCTGGGGATGTATGGATGGCTTCACGATGCCATCCAGCGGGTACTGGTACCTCACAGGTCCTTTTGACTCGGGGGCTATCGGCTCTTGGGAGGAGTATGTCCAGTTTGCGAATGGTGTGTTATCGAATGCGGTCTTCTTTACGGTGAGCCCCTGATGCCCGGTGAGTGAACCCGGGCAGGAAATTTGAGAAAAGGCACAAGATCATGAAAAAGCTTGCAGTGGTTTTCTTGGGTGTAACGATGGGGGCGCTCGCCCAGACGGGCCGGATTACCGGTACTGTCACCGATGACAGTGGAGCGGCCGTGGCGGGCGCGGCGGTGCGGGCGAGCCTGCGGTCGAGCGTCTCACCGGGGGTGACCGGCCCGGGCGGCGCGCCTCCCTTCTTCCCGTTTCCGCCGGTGGCCGCATCGACGGCGACGGGCGGTTTCGAGATCGACAACCTGCCGGCAGGCAAGTACACGCTGTGCGTGGAGAAGCCTGAAAGCACGCTGCTGGACCCGTGCCTATGGACGGTTCCGGTGACTCTGGATGTGAAGGCGGGGGCCACGGCGAGCGGGGTTTCGGTGGTGATGTCGCAAGGCGTGGAACTCTCGATCCGGGTGCAGGACGGCCAAGGTTTGCTCGCCAACGCGGCGGCCGACGACGTGCGGGTCGGGACCTCGTACGGCAGATCGACCTTCATCCCGGCCATGGTCTACGCGCGGGACGCGACGGGGAAGACGATGAAGCTGGTGGTTCCGCCGGGACTGCCGCTGAACCTGAAGGTGACGAGCGCCTCGTTTACGCTGGCGGACGCCAAGGGCAACGCCCTGGGCGCTGGCGGGCAGATTCCGGTGGCGGGTCCGCCGGCGGCAGCGGCGGGGATCGCAGCGCCGGTTGGGGGTCCGCCGGCGATTACCGTGCAGGTGACGGGGACGGTGGGGAAACCGTAATTCGTTAGAACGCCCCAGGTGTGCGCTGATTTCTCGCCTGCAATTCGTTAACGTCACCGCAGACTTATGAAGGCTGTTAGGAGAGGGCTGATGCAATCGGGAAGATCTTGGATCGTAGCAGTACCGTACCTCACTTGTCTCATTTTGATTTCGGCCGTTTGGTCGCAAGCCGCACAGTCGACTCCCGCTTTAGATCCCAATCGGGCGCAGCCAATTTCGATTGTCGTTCGCCTGGAGGGCTTCGAGACGCGAACGATTTCGTTGCCCGCCGGACGTTACCTGTTTGCGATGCTCAACCGCAGTGGTTTCCAGAATCTGGCGTTGGCGTTGGAGAAAATGCCGGGCAACAGCATTGCCGGCACGGCATCTCAGCAATCCTTTTCCGAGCCGGTGGATGCGGTGAAAAATCGGCTCTTAAAGTCAGTCCAGTTGACTCCCGGAACCTATCGGCTTCGGGAGGTCCATCATGATCACCCTGCGTGGCTAATTACGATTCGAGTGCAGTAGGCGCGAAATATGAAAATTCCATACTACCTTCTAGGACTAGTGGTATTGACGCCCGCAGTCTTTGCGCAAACTTCGGTCAGCGCCTTCGATGCCCTCACGCCGCAAGGGCTCCAACCCGGTTCACCGGCAGGCTCCTACGCCCTGAGCAGTCTCGACACAATCAACCTCTACGCCGGGAAAATGAACTTTTCAGTACCGCTACTCGAAATCGGCGGTCGGGGAGAGGCCGGGTATACACTCCAAGTTCCATACACCGGCGAGTGGAACGGGCTGGGTACCGAGGACAGCAACTGCACGGGAGGTACGTGCTGGGTATTTTCTCAGCAAGGCTGGGCGAATTGGGACTACCGTTATCGGCCTGCTGGAATCGCGTTGCGTCATGCTAATCAAAACACAGTCGTACCGCAATCTCCGCGGTTGTGTGCAGGTACGCCCTTCTACACCGGTACGCTGACTCGGCTGACAGTTGGATTGGGTAACGGAACAGAGATTGAGCTCCGCGACGCCACCACCCAGGGACTTATGGAGAACCAAAATCCGGACCTGAATGCGGCCTGTAGCGACCCCACTGGCCATTTCGGCGCGTTCGACCGGGGCAGGACCTGGGTCACAGTAGATGGATCTGCGGCCACATTCATCGCGGACAACGATATCTATGACGAGTACTACAACGAGGGAATCACTGTTCAGCTCACCGGCACACTATACTTTCGAGACGGCAGGAAATACCATTTTTCGTATATATCGAACGTTGGGCAAAATGGGTTGCCAGCCAACCTGATCGACTCGATTACGGATCGTAACGGGAACCAAACCATCTTCACCTACAATCTGACGCCGGCCTCCGGGTTTCAGTATGCCTTCTCGATCACTGATCCCCTTGGTCGAACCGCAACCGTGGAAATCGGGGGTTCATATCAGTTTACAGACCCGGCCGCGGGTTGCTCGAGTCCGTGCACTGGCTTGTACGATCAGATTAGTTCTCCCACAGGTCCAGGCGCAGCGCCGCGCATCTATTCCGTCTATCGGCGGGACTATTGGCACGATCGGATGAGTTCTCTGCAAAATGCGACCTGGCCGACAGAATATCAATTGTTCGGCGGGTACGCCTCGTTTATATCACTCGCGTCCGATCTTGCGATCAGCAAAATCGTTCTTCCCGACAGCACTTCCTATCAATTTCACTACAACGAGTACGGGGAGATTGCGCGTGTGGATCTTCCCACTGGAGGCGCGTACGAATTCAACTGGGCATTCGGTCCCGGCAGTGGCAACCAGCTATCCGGGTGCCCCGCCGCGAACGTAGTCCTCGCCACATCCATTTGGGACGGTGTAGAGAGTAGCCCGAATTCGGCCTGCAGGCTGTTTGCCGTCTATCGGCGAGTGAACGAGCGCCGTGAATACGCAGACGCGAGCAATCCATTTTCCTGGACACGAAAGACCAACTATACTCTAACCGAGCTCAATCCTGGAACCAACGTGCCCGGCGGTGATCCGCTGTCACTCTGCGCCAGCATTAGCTATTGCACGCAAGTGAATGTGACCGAGACTGATCCCACGCTAGGCGTGTTAGCCTCCGAAGTACACTACTTTTACGGGGCCGCTTCGCAGGGACTATTTCCACAAGAGCCGGGATGGTACTCCTGGTGGGTCGAAGGGAAGGAGTTTCATACGGAACGCTCGTCGCCCCAGCGGATACAACTCCAGACCTGGCAGGAGCCGCAGGCACCTAGTTGGTGGCAGGCCGGCGAGAGCGGCACCCTTGGCCCCGAGCCGGAGAACAGTTCGCGGGTGATTCAGAAGAATACGGTGATCGATAACGGAAAACTGTCCCAGCAATCCATTTATTACACTTCCGATGGTACAAATAGCGTGTCAGATCTTTGTGAATACGACTTTGGCAACACGAGTGGTTCGCTGGGCGCCTTGCTTCGTCAGACCCATATGGACTACCTCAATGGTTACAGCAATTTGAGCAGTTCTCCCCCAGTATACTTGCTCAGCCTGATCCAGGACCAGGCAGTTTACGCCGCTTCTTCCTGCACGCCGTATAGTCCAACCGGAACCATGGTGGCACAGACGAGCTACTCATATGACGGAACGGTCGTGTCTTCCAATTCGGGTATCGTCAACAACATCTACTCGACTGGGTTCAACGCCCGCGGCAATCCGACCAGCGCCACTCGATGGCGAAATATTGGTGGACCGTCCGCTACCACCGCGACGATGTACGATCAGGGCGGCAACGCGACACAGATGACGAACCCGCGGACGTACTCGACCGTGGCTACCTATGACGGTTGCGGGAGCCGGTACGCTTTCCCGCACACCGTGACGAATGCACTCAATGAGCAGACAACCTACACCTACGATTGCGATCTGGGAAAACCGACACGGATCCAAGACCCCAATGGCACAGTCACAGCCCCTAGTTTCAACGACCCCTTGAACCGCCTGACTCAGCTGGTGCGGGCGCAAGGTATCGGGCTTGAGAACCAAACGACCTATGGGTATCCCGATGCGCGGACCGTCTCCGTTCAAAAGGATCAATATCGAGACAACGATTCTAACGGGATTCATTCCTCCTCGGTCGCCGATGCGCTGGGGAGGACCGTGCAGACCCAGCTCGCAACGGCGCAAGGAACCGTCATCACGTTGACTGAATTGGATGCACTGGGCCGCGCCTGGAAGGTCCATAATCCCGGTTACGGGGGCGCCGATTCGAACGTGACTACCTACAGCTACGACGGGCAGAATCGGAAGGTCAACATCGCGTATGCGGATGGGTCGGCGGAAAGCTTCGTCTGGACTGGCGACACGGTCTTGCACACGGACCCCGCGGGCAAGAAGACGCAGCAACAGGCGGACGCGCTGGGGCGCATCCGGCAAGTGGTGGAAGATCCCACTGGATCGCCGGTGACGACTACCTATGGATATGATGCACAGGACGATTTGACCAGTGTCGTCAGGGGTTCACAGGCACGGAGCTTCGGGTACAATTCGCTAAAGGAATTGGTCTGGGCAAGCAATCCGGAGGTCGGCCAGATTGCGGCGTGCAATGGCAGCCCGGGGCCGGTCAGCGCTTGCTACACGTATGACGCCAACGGGAACCTCTCGACCAAGGTGGCCGCGGCCGAGTCGTCGAGCAGCATCCAGACAACGTATACTTACGATGTCTTGGATCGCGTGCTGACCAAGAGCTACAGCGACGGCACGCCCACCGTGACGTACTGCTACGACGGACCGTGCGGCGGCTCTCCGGCGGCCCCGTCGATTGGCCATCTCACGTCGGTGAGTTCCTCGGAATCCGGCACCGCTTATACGTATGACCAATTGGGCCGCACCCTTTCCAGCACCCAAACCACCGCAGGCCAGACCTACCCGTTCGGCTACACGTACAATTTTGCGGACGGGCTGACGCGCGAAACATACCCATCCGGGCGAGGCATCTCGTATTTCTTCGAGATTGGCGGGCGCGTCATGGGAGTGAACGGCGCCACGACTCAGTATGGCGGCGGCTCCTGTTCGAGCGGGCAGCCCGACACGTGTTCGAACCCGATCCAATACGCGGCGCACGCGGCCATTTCGTCGCTGCGGTTGGGCAACACCGTGACCGAGACGTGGATGTACAACAACCGACTGCAACCGTTGCAAATGCAGGCCGGAGGTCTATTGACGCTGGGGTTCGGATACACGACCGGGCAGAACAACGGCAACCTGGCGAGCCAGACGATCACGCGCGGGTCCCAGACCTGGACGCAGAATTACGTGTACGACGCGCTGAATCGCCTCGCGGGGCCTTCGAACACGCAAGGCGCCCTGCAGGAGAACGGGGCCACGCTGCAGAATTACGGCTATGATCAGAATGGGAACTGGTACTTGGCCTACTACGACACCAGCCGGATTTCCGCGCCGACCATCGAAACGCCGCAGGGAGCCAGTTGGTTTTCGGCGAACAATCGAATCAACAATTGGGCGTACGACGGGGCGGGAAATGAGATCGGCATCCCCGCTTCAGCCGGGAGCACCGTGCGAGCGGCGTGCGCGGCCACCACGATGCCGGGCGTGGCGATGCTGAGGACCTCGTGCTTCGATGCGGAGAGCCGGATGACGTCGGAGACGGACGCGCTGGGCGTGGCCACGACGTACGCCTATGACGGCGACGGGAATCGAGTGAGCAAGAACGTGAACGGAACGGTCACCACCTATGTGTACGACGCCATGGGTAACCTGGCGGCCGAGTATGGCGGGCAAAATACGGATACCGGCACGCTGTACGTGAGTGTGGATCATCTCGGTTCCACACGCCTGATAACGGACAACTCGGGTGCGCAGAAGTATTGTTTCGACTACCTGCCGTTCGGAGGCGATTTGTTCGCCGGCACGGATGGGCGGCCGAGTTGCTACCCGACCGCTCACAGTTCGGGGATTCGGTTTACCGGCAAAGAACGCGATGCCGAGACGGGCCTCGATTACTTCGGGGCCAGGTACTTCTCAGGCGCGCAGGGGAGATTTACCAGCCCGGACTGGTCGTCGACTCCACAGCCGGTCCCGTACGCTGATTTTGCGAATCCGCAAACACTCAACTTGTATACGTACGGCCGGAATAACCCACTCCGAGGATCTGATCCAGACGGGCATTGCACGGTTGATAAAGAGGAGCACGGCTGGTTGTGGTGCGCCGCGCATGCGATCGGACTCACTCAGACGGTAAAGGAACAAGCTGATGATGCTAGGAGCAGCCTTGCACAGGCGCACGGCTTCACCATCAATGGACAGACGCCAGCAGAGATCGCCAAGAACGGGACTGATCAGCAGGTGATCAGTGCGGACCGCGCTGCTACCAAGTTCCTTTTAGGCGTCGCCCAGGAAGCGCTGAGCCCTTGCGCTCCTGGTGTTTTGTGTGGGGTTATCCCAATCGGACCTCCGGGCGAAGCGGGATTAGCGGCGGAGGAGGGAGGCATCGTTGCCCAGAACGGCACGAGGATTAATGGCTTCACGTCTCACGGCATCGATAGGGTAATCGGAGACAGCGCGAAACGTGCTGGGACCAGGCCTGAAGCCATCCTCGACGCACTTAGGAATCCCAAAAAGATCGTAAGCGGTGTGGATCAACAAGGGCGCCCCTTTCAAGTCTTTACGGGCAAGGACGCCCGCGTAATCGTTAATCCACAGACCGGTAACATTGTCTCTGTGAATCCAGAGTCAGGAGCAGGCGCGCATTAGGCACAGCAATGATGGAAGAAACCCACCAGTTTCAGCTGTCCGCGGACGAGCTGAAATATCTCAAAGAACTTGTCTCGCGCGACGAATCGCTCGCTGGCCCGCTCAGAATCCAGGAAGGCGAGCCTGGCCGCAGGGTGACCATCCGACTGAGTCGCGCCCAGGCTGAGCAACTGAGGGATTGCTTAACCACACAACTGGCATCTGTTGGTTTTGACAAGAACTACTCTCCAAACGAGCAAGGACAGATGTTGGAGGAACTAATCGACAGGTTTTTCGTTTCATAGGGAGATGGCAGGAGCCAGAACGGAATGAAGCCCAAAACTGGAATCCTGGTGACAGTCCTCTCGTAATCCCCGCTGAGAAATCGCCCCCTTCACCGCCGCGCTGACTTCAGCGCGGCGTTCTCCAGGAACGTGTCAATCGTTCGCAGCAGCACGGTCTGCTGACCGGGCGGCAGTTTCTCAATGCTCTCCAGCGTATCCGTCCGACCAACCCAGGTTAGTTTCGGGAGGCGGCCCAGCGCGCAGGGGCGCTGCCCACGTGCAGCCAGTTCTTGCGGCCCAGCGCAACCGGCCGCATCGAGTTCTCGGCCAGGTTGTTGGACAGCTCGACTTCGGCATAGTCGAAACAGCGCCGCAGTTTCGGCCACATATTTAAGGTGTAGTTCACCGCCTGGCCCAGCGCGCTTTTCGGAAGCGCCGCTCTCCGTAGGGACACGCACTGGTCATGAATCTCGGTGGCCCAAGAGTCGGCGTGCTCGCGGCGTAACGCCAGACGCTCTTCGACGCTCGACTGCTGCTGGCGTGCCTGACGATCCACCAGGAACAAGGCGTCCATGCGTGTGACCATCTTGATCGCCTCTGCATCTTTTGGATTGACCTTCACCGCATCGACGAACTTCCGCCGCGCGTGTGCCCAACAGCCCACGTGTACCAGCTTCTCTCCGCCGACATCGTCATAGGCTTGATAGCCGTCGGTTTGCAATATGCCTTCCCGCTGACCAAGGAACTTGCGCGGACCCTCGCGTCCGCGGCCCAACTGAAACTCGAAGACCGTTTCGCCGCCCGGCTGGCCGTATTGCCACAAGTAGGCCTGATGATCGGCGCCGCGTTTGTCGTGCATTTGAACCGGCACGGTGGTTTCGTCGGCCTGTAAATAGGAGGCCCGCAGCAGGTCCTGCCGCATGACTGCGACCACCGGCTGCAGTAACTCGCCCACCCCCACGTCGCTCGCCAAGCCCTTTTCCACGATGCGCGGCGCCAACTCCGCCATCGCCATCGTGGCGCACTTCCCGCACGCGCGTTTTTCGCGCTTGGTGACGCGCACGAAGTAGCGCGCCGGTTCGACATCCAGCATTTCGCTCTCGTCGTAACCGATGATCGAGGTTTCCGCACCGCACCTTTTGCAGTTCGGCTCGGCACACCGAACCACGTGCTCGATGCGCGGCAGGTTCTCCGGTAACGCGCGCCGCCCCGGATGCGGTCTGCGTTCGCGCGCGGGCCTTTGTGGAACCGGTTCGCGCCCCGCTTCGGCCTCCACTTCATCGCGCGTGGCGCTGGGCTCTTCCTCGGCCAGCAGCTCCAGCTGCAGATCGCTCAGCGTTTCACTCCGCGGACCCAACACCTGAATCCGCCGTTGCCGCAGCCGTTCCTCGAGCACTTGAATCTTCAGGTGCGCCCACTGCAACTCGCGTTCCAGCACCGCAATGTGCGCCTGTGGATCGAAGGCCGCCATAGAGGGGATGCCTCTTAGTACGCGAACTCGCGAAAATGTTCCAGACCTTTTTCACGAGTTCTTGCGATACCATGCGCGCGGCTGGGTTTGCTTCCAGTCCAGCCCGTTCACCAGCATCGCCAACTCTTCAGCCCGCATCGTCACGCTGCGCACGTTGTCCGCTTCTGGCCACCGAAAACGCCCTTTTTCGAGACGTTTCGCGCACACCCATAATCCGCTGCCGTCCCACACCAGGGCTTTCAATCGCGTCTTCGTCTTATTGGTGAACAAGAACAAGTGTCCGCTCAACGGATCTTCGCCCAGATGATCGCGCACCAACCCGTGCAGGCCTTCGAATCCCTTGCGCATGTCGACGCCTTCCACCGCGATGTAGATCCGGGTCCCCAGCCCCAGCCCGAACATCAGGCTCTTTCGGCGATCCGAATCAAACGCGCCAGCTCCGCATCGGCAAACCGCCACGAGCATTCGATGCGCCGTCCGTTCGCCAGACTCAGCCGGAAGTCCGCCGCCGCTTCCGCGCCGGCCACTTTAACGGCCACCAGGCGCGGCCGCCGCGCTTGCTTCCGCGGCTTGGCGGCCTGCGCCCGCCGCCAGTAATCGAAGGTCGTCAAAGCGATGCCACGCTGCTGACAAAACTCTCGCGCCGGCTCAATCCGCCGCCGGCGTACTCCTCCAACACCCGCCGCATCTCGGCAGACCGCTCCGTCTCTTTTCCCATGCTGCCATCTTCGGCCATCTCCAGCACCGGCTCAAGATGGGTTCCTCAGACGCTTACGGTGTAGGTGCTGGTAGTGGTGTGACCGAGGGGAGTCTGGACGGAAATGGGATTCCCGTTGGCATCGTACTTTGTGGCGGTGTTCAGCCATAGCCCATCAATATTGCGCCAGCGCTGCACGGTTGTGGCATTGCCGCGCTGCGACCCGGCGGCGCCGCAACTGGGGATCGATGCCGTGCCGCCCGAGGGCGTGGCCTCGTCGTGACAGTATTGGGTCTGGGAGAGCACCGCCCCGCCGCCATCGATGGTCTGACTGGATACTAAACTTTCCAGATGAACCGGCGTCTGCGTGTACCCGGAGTCCGTCACGTAGTTGGTGTGAACGTGTTTCAGCAGCGGTCCCGGCGAGCCGGTAGTGTCGCCGTAGTCATACTCGTACGTGTCCGTGAGGTTGTTGAACGTATCCGCCGAGTAAACGTTCTGGTGAAGGTGCATTTTGCCCAGAGAGCTATTCCGCCTGGCGCGAGAACATCTGGCCCGGAGGGTAACGGAAAAGATGGCCGGCGGCCGCTTCGAGCTGATCGCCCCGCCCGGCGAAGGACTATCTCAGTTCACCCTCTGCCACCGGCCCGTGAGGCTCATCGACGCCATCTGGCAGAGATTCGCCGAGGAGATCGCCGGCATGATCGCCTGCGCCAAGTGCCCGGCGCCGAAGTGCGGGCGATGGTTCCCGCGGAGCGACGGCAGAAGCGATCGCCAGTACTGCTGCCATGCCTGCGAAGTGCGGGCCTGGCGACGGTGACGGCGGCCGGTGGAGCGCCGAGGCGCTACTGCTCATCGGCGCTTTCTCGCGGGAGCACTGATTCTACTGTGGCTCCCACATGGGAACCGGATTTCAGGGCTTCGTCTCCAGCCGCTTCTTGATATCTTGCACCTCCGCTGAATCGCCCGCTTCTTCGGCGGCCAACAGATGGTACTTGAGGATTTCCTTAAGTGCGGTTTCGTATCGCTGCTTCAGGTCCGCGCTATCGATGTTTTCATGGGCGAGTTGCAAGATTGCCTCCGCTTTCCTGTACAACTCCCGCGCCTTATCCAGGTTGCGGAGACCATGGTTGGCCATCGCGAGATTCCGGTAGGCGTAGCCCAGTTCAGCATCCGTCTCCTTCAGGCTCGACTGCGCAAACTCGAACGCACGGCTATAATACTCCAGGGCGTCCCCGTACCGCTGCTGGCCCAGCAGAGCATAGCCGACATGCTCGTACGCACCCATCTTGGTTAGGCCCTGGTGATCGCCGAGTTGCTGTGCCAAGGGGAGAGCATCTCTGCATGCCTGCTCAGCATCTTCCCATTTGCTCGCCTGGAGCAAGCCCCTGCATTTGTCTTCCAGCTTGAAGTACCTGTCGCTCACCGCCTGCTGGCGGTCGTATTCATCCTTCGGGATACCCACAGAAAACGGGATCTCGACCGTCGTGACGAAAGATGTCGCTTTTCCACCCGCCATGTACGGCGTATACTTCCGCTTCTTCACAGCATCGATGGCGGCAGTTACCAGCAGCGGATGACCGCCGATCAGTTTCGTCGAAACAACCGCGCCGGTCTCGGATACGGTGATGTCGATCTTGACGGTGCCCTGGGTTTTCGTCTGCTTCGCCAGCGCGGGATAAACCGGATCGCTTTTCTCGGCCAAGAGATTTTCAGCTATTCCGGGCGCTATCCTTACTTGGCCGGACGATGACATCGCGCACATCGCCGCAAGTAAGACCACCCGAGTGACCACGAGATTCATCGCTGCTCTCCGTGCCATGGCTCCACAGAGATCACTTCACTGATGGGGATGAGATACGCGGCTTTTTCGCCCGTGTTTCGATATGTATCCGGTCGGTTTGAGGTAACCACGTCGTAGATGATGTCCTGGTCCTCTTCCGAGACCGAGTGGATTTCGGCTACAAGCACTTCGCCATCTGTGCAACGGAGGACAACCACGCGCCCGATGCTAGCCTTAAGCAGTTCAAGATCCTCGGCGTCCATACAGGATTCCTCAGATCCTCAAGAAGCGCACGTGGAGATTGCCACCTGAGGCACACAGCGCGACGAGACTGGCCTGCAGCCTGCGGTCTCTGGTTACGCGTTTCATCTCACCGACACACCTCTCCTGTCTGCTTCCCGAAGTAACTACCGGGGGACCTGCTGGATCGTTCTAACAAGCGGGCCGGCACACTCGCGCCATGCGCCACGCCAGTTGCCAGTCACACTACCCGCGCGAACCGTGTGTCTGCCGCGGGCGCGCGACTACGCCGCCGCTGGTTCAGGCGTGATGAACGTCGGCCTTACTTAGAGCTGATCGGGAAATCCCACTAAGTCAGAACGTGTGGTTGCACGTTCCTTGAATGAAAGAAATTACTAGTTTCTATGAATCCAGTCAAGATACATTTTTCGTGAATTACACGCTCCTCTGCCATCAAGCCCCAGTTTTTGTGATCGAAAGCACAGTCGAACCTTTTTGATTTTTGGCTCAGTTGTGAGGTTATGCCCCACCCATGGGGCTATAAGGCTCCCCGAGCCAGTGGAGGTGAGCCTTAGTCGAAAGAGGGGCAAATCGTCGTTCTGTTCGAAGGCAAGGGCCACACTACGCCGATTTAACCGGGATCGAGTTGGCGCGTCACTCGTGGGCATCTGTTTCTCTTGGTTCTTCCTTTATCGGCTGCGTACCTCAGGCGTGCCGACCGGGCAGTGGAGACGAGCCGCCGAGACGAAGAAGCGCAAAATCTACGGATGCGCCAACTGGCTGGCGTTGGGGATCAGGTCGAAGTAAATCCGGCTGGGCAGGTCGGTACGCCAGTGGCCGGTCCATTGACCGTAGCCGGTAATGCCCAAGAACAGGAGAGCCACTGCTGTTGCGAAAGCCCAGGCGGGTACCACGCGCCGGCGCGGCGCGGACATCCACAACGCCTCGGCGGCGGGACAGGCCGCCACGCACTCCAGGCATCCGGTGCACTCGGCCGACTGAATGGAAATCAGCCGGTCCACCGGCAGTGCCGGCGGGCAGGCTTGGGCGCACTTGCCGCAATCGATGCACCGCGATTCCGAGCGCCGGATGCGCAGCGGGCTGGCCATCGAGACCAGGCCCAGCAGCGCGCCGTAGGGGCACAGATAGCGGCACCAAAAATTCTGCACAAAGACCGAGGCCAGAATCAGCACCCCCAACGTAACCGCGCCGGTGACGCTGAGGAACCGGAAGAAGTTGAGCATTTGGACGTCGTCCAGCACCCCGTACGGCCCCTCCAGAAAGGCGACAATGGCCGTGGCGGACATGGCGCCCACGGCAAAGAGGAACACGGCCAGCAGGATGTATTTCAGGCTGCGCAGAGCCAGGTCGAGCCGTCGCGGAATGGAAAAGTTGCGGCCGAAGGTCTGCTTCCCCAGCCGCCACAGAGACTCGGACACCGTCCCCACCGGGCACAGCCAGCTACAAAAACTCTTGCGCAACAGCCAGGATATGGTCAGGAAGGCAATGAGCAGGAACATCCCGGCCGGATGCGGGCGCGGCATGGCGCCGGTCGAGAGCAGCACCTTGAGGTTCATGAGCGAGGCAATAGGCAGCCAGCCCTCGACGCCTGGCGGCCGGCTGGCCTGGATGGTTCGGCCGCCGGTTTCGTAATAGCGCACAAAGAGATAGAACTGTACGCCGATCCAGACGTTGAGCATCAGGAAGGCCCATTGAAAAGCGCGGCGCAGGCTCTGCGAATGGTCCGGGGTCGCGCGCCGAATCAGCTTCTTCTTGGGGTGGCTGACGGCGGGCTGGGCGACGGCGGAGGGCATTGCTGCTACCTCTGCCCTTAGATTAGCGTTTGGGCTCCCGGCTGGCAGTGACCGAAGTCACCGGGTTGCGCCAGGCGGCATGCAGCTGATTCCAGGCCTGTTCGCTCAGCGGCGCCGGGCTCGCGATGGGCTCCACTTCAATGCAATGCTGATGCAGGTAGCAATCCAGCTTCTGGCGCATGGCCAGGCGGGCGCGGTGCAGCCGCGTCTTGACCGTATCGGTGGTCAGATCCAGGACTTGGGCGGTCTCTTCGGTGGAGAGTTCTTCGATATCGCGCAGCAATACCACCGCGCGGTAAATGGGCGGCAATTCCGTGATGACCTGGTGAAGCACGGCCCGGACCTCGGAGCGCTGCAATTGGTCGTCGGGAAGATGCCCGTCATCGCTGATTTCCGACCCCGGCGGAAGTTCTTCCACCGAAAGCTCATGGTCCGGTGCAAACACGCTTTTCCGGCGCTGCATCAGGCAGGCGTTCTTGGCGATGCGGAAGATCCAGGCGCGGACCCGCTCCGGCTCGCGCAATTGGTCGAAGTTCTGGAAGACCTTGAGCAGCGTCTCCTGGGCCACCTCTTCGGCGTCGTCCCGCTGGCCGCACATCATCCAACTGTAATGGAAGATCTTTGAGCGGAAGTGCTCGACGAAGCGCTCGAAAGCCTGCGGCTCTCCCGCCGACAGCGCGCGCGCGAGCTCCACTTCAGACTGCTTGTCCAAACTACGATTGTAGCGCCGCGCAATGAACCACGGTCTCAATCGCCGGCGGGTGCAGCAACGTGTTGTGGATGAGGCATTTGTGGACCGCGCGCAGGACGCCGGCTTCATGCCGGGGCTCCAGCGAAGGCGCGAAGATCTCGATGCGAAACGAAGCCAGGCGGGCGGGTTCCTTGGCCTTTTCCGCCACGACTTTGATCTCGAGTTCCGGGCAAACCAGCGAGTGCGCGCTGAGATATTGCGCGACGTAGTACCCGGCGCAGGTGCCGAGCGACACCAGCAGGAACTCGGGGGGCGTCATGCCTTCGTCATAGCCGCCGTTGTCGAGGGGCTGATCACAGATGATGTGGTGACCACGCGCTTGCGCCTCAAACTGGGCATCTCCGATGTGCCGAACCGTGATTTCCATAGCTACTCCAGAAGATGCAGCCGGCCGCGGAAGGTGACACTGTCACCTTTCCGGCAGTTTCGCATCTCTTTCGGTGATGAGGAAAGTGCTTGTTTTTCTGGCGGTTGGGGCGGCGTGGGGGCAGCCACCGCTGGCGTTGCGCGACGCCGTCCGGCTGGCCCTGCGCGAAAATCAGGCCATGACCGCTGCCTCCGAAGGCGTGCAGGCGGCCGAAGCGAGGGTGAACCAGGCCCGCAGTGGACACCTCCCCAAAGTCGACTACACCGAGTCCTTCACTCGCGGCAACAACCCGGTGTACGTCTTCAGCTCGCTACTGACCCAGCACCAGTTCGGCGCGGACAACTTAGCCCTCGGCCCGCTCAACCGGCCCGACGCCCTCAACAACTTTCAATCGCAACTGACACTCGACCAGCCGCTCTACGACGGTGGCCAGACGCGGCACGCGGTGGAGGCGGCCAACCTGGGCCGCCGAATGACCGGTGAAGACGCGCGCCGCGTGCGCATGGAGACCATCGCGGCGGCAGCGCGGGCCTATTACGATGTGGTGCTGGCCGGCGAGAGCCTGCAGACCGCGGAGCAGGCGGTGCGTTCGGCGGAAGCCGATCTGCGGCGCGCCGAGTCGGTCCGTGCGGCTGGCATGTCCACCGATGTCGACGTGCTTTCGATCCGGGTCCACCTGGCGGCGGTGAACGAGCAGCGCATTCAGCGGGCCGCCAATCTCGATGTGGCGCGGGCGGCGCTCAACGACGCGCTCGGCTTACCGCTGGAGACCGCGCACACCCTGACCAGCGGGCTCCAGCCGGCCTCCTTGCCCGATCGCGAGCTGAACGAAATCGAGCAGGACGCCGCCCGCGAGCGGCCCGAAGCGCGGCAGACGCGGCTGGCCGTAAATCTGGCCGAAGCCCAGGCCGGGGCGGCGCGCTCGGGGCTGCTGCCGCAGGTGAGTTTTCATTCGGCCTTCGAGGCCGACCGGCAGCGTTTCCTAACGCGAGGCGGGGCGAACTGGCTGGCGGGGCTGTCGCTGCGCTGGAACCTTTTTAACGGCGAGGCCGACAAGGCACGGATAGAAGAAAGCACCCACGCCGTGCGCCGCGCCGCAGCGGACGCCACCCGCGCCGATTCAGCGGTGCGGCTGCAGGTGCGGCGAGCGTATGCCGGCCTGCGGTCCGCCGAACAGCGCATCGAAGTGGCCCAGGCCGCCGTGGCGGAAGCCCAAGAGAGCCTCCGCATCACACAGAACCGCTACCAAGCCGGCATCAGCAACGTCACCGACCTGCTGCGCACCGAAACCGCGGTGTTGGAAAGCAGCACGCGCTATCTGGCCGCCGTGCACGACCAGCGTGTGGCAGCCCTGATGGTGGAATTCGCGGCGGGGCGGCTCTCCGCCGATTCGGAGGTCCTGAACTAAATGCGAACGACGATCGTGTGGGTGGCGGTGGTAACGCTGGCCTCGTGCGGGCGCGAGCAGCCGCGTCGCGGGGCGGTCTCCATGGCAGCGCCGGTGGCCGTCCAGGTGGTGGCAGCTTCGCTCCAGAGCTGGCCGCAATCGTACGAAGCGACCGGCACCGTGCGGGCGCGCACCACGGCCACTGTGGCCAGCCGGGTGATGGGCTACGTGCAGCGCGTAGACGCGCGCGTGGGCGACCGCGTGCGCGCGGGTCAGATGCTGGTGACCATCGACGCGCGCGATCTGGAGGCCAACCTCCGCCGCGCCGAAGCCGGGCTGGCCGAAGCGCAGAGCGCCGTGCCGGAAGTCGAGAACGCGATCGCCGCGGCCAGGGCGAACCTGGACCTGGCGCAGTCGACCTTCCGGCGCATGCAGGATCTGGACCAGAAGAAATCCATCTCCAGTCAGGAGTTCGATGAAGCGTCGGCGCGGCTGAAATCGGCGCAAGCCAACTATGAAATGGTGGTGCCGAGGCGCGCGCAGATCCAGTCGAAGATCGCGCAAGCGGAGCAGGAGCAGCGCGCGGCGCGCATCACGCTCGGCTACGCGTCCATTGCGGCGCCGTTCGCCGGCGTGGTGACGGCGAAATCCGTGGAGCCCGGCAATCTCGCGGCTCCAGGCGCGCCTCTACTCACCATCGAGCAGGAAGGGTCGTACCGGCTGGAAGCGGAGGTGGACGAATCCAGGCTGGCGGCGGTGCGCCCCGGCGGCAGCGCCCGTGTGTCCCTCGACGCGCTGGAGTGCAGCTTCGACGCGCAGGTTTCCGAAGTGGTGCCGGAGGTCGACTCTGCGTCGCGCGCCTACACCGTCAAGATCGAACTGCCGGCGATGAAGGACCTGCGGTCCGGCCTGTTTGGCAGGGCGTCGTTTCCCGTGGGCGGCCGGCAGATATTGGCCGTGCCGGCGGCGGCATTGCAGCAGCGCGGGCAACTGCAGTCTGTCTTCGTGGTGGAGAACGGCGTCGCACGCGTGCGCCTCATTACCGCGGGCGGCCGGCGCCAGGATGCGCTCGAAGTGCTCTCCGGCCTGAGCGCCGGCGAGAGCGTGGTGGTGGCCCCGCCTGTCACGCTGGCCGACGGCGCGCCCGTCGAGGTCCGGCCGTGAAAAGCCTCGGTCCCGCGGGACGGTTCGCGCACGTCTGGATTTCCTCCAAGCTCACGCCCCTGATCATCACTGGGGCGCTGCTAATCGGCGTATTCGCCGTGTGGAAGCTGCCTCGGGAAGAGGAACCGCAAATCATCGTCCCCATGATCGACGTCATGGTGCAAATGCCTGGGGCCTCCGCGCGAGAGATCGAAGAGCGCGTTACCAAACCGATGGAAAAGCTGCTGTGGGAAATTCCGGGAGTCGAGTACATCTACTCGACCTCTAGCCCCGGCAGCTCGCTGGCCATTGTGCGCTTCTTCGTGGGCCAGGACGAAGAGAAAAGCATCGTGCGGCTCAACCAGAAGCTCTATGCCAATTTCGACCTGATTCCGCCAGGCGCGTCGCAGCCGCTGGTCAAGCCGCGTTCCATCGACGATGTGCCCATCCTCGCGCTGACGCTTTCCAGCAAACGCTACGGCGATTTCGAGCTGCGGCGGATTGCCGCCCAGGCCGATGACGCGGTCAAGCAGGTGACCGACGTCTCGGCCGTGAAGCTGATCGGCGGGCAGCGGCGCCAGGTGCGGGTGACGCTCGATTCCGCGAAACTGGCGGCCTACAATCTGACGCCCCTGCAGGTGGCGAGCGCGCTCGGCCTGGAGAACCGGAGGCTGGATTCCGGCCGCTACGCGCAGGGCAACCGCGAGGTTCTGCTCGAAACCGGAGAGTTCTTGCGCACGGCCGAAGACGTGGGCAACGTGGTGGTGGGCGTCGCCAATGAAAAGCCGGTCTTCGTGCGCAACGTCGCCGAAGTGAGCGATGGCGGCGAAGAGCCGGCCGAATACGTCCGCATGGTGAAAGCCGCGGACCGCGAGTTCCTACCCGCCGTGACGCTCTCGATTTCGAAACGCAAAGGCGCCAATGCGGTGGCGGTGGCGGACAGCGTGCTGCGGCGCGTCGATCTGCTCAAGGGCTCGGTCATTCCTTCCGATGTCAGCGTCGAGATCACCCGCAACTACGGCGAGACCGCGGCCGAGAAATCCAATGAGCTGCTGTGGCACATGTTGATCGCCGTGGTGTCGGTGAGCCTGCTCATCGCCATCACCCTGGGGCTGCGCGAGTCGCTCATCGTGTTTCTGGCGATTCCCGTGACTCTGGCCCTGACGCTGGCGGTGTTCTATCTTTACGGCTACACGCTGAATCGCATCACCTTGTTCGCTCTGATTTTCTCGATCGGCATTCTGGTGGATGACGCCATCGTGGTGGTGGAGAACATCGTGCGGCACTGGCGCATGCCCGCCAACCACGGCCGCCCGCCGTTCGATGTGGCCGTGGAAGCGGTAGACGAAGTCGGCAATCCGACCATCCTGGCCACTCTCACGGTGGTGGCGGCGATTCTGCCGATGGCCTTCGTGGGCGGGCTGATGGGACCGTACATGCGGCCGATTCCCATAGGCGCGAGCGCGGCCATGGTGTTCTCGCTGCTGGTCGCGTTCGTGGTGACCCCTTGGGCGGCGGTGCGCATTCTGAAATCGCACGCCGATGGCGCCCACGGCGAGCGCGAAGACCGCCTGACCCGGCTCTACCGGCACGTGATGGGTTCCATCCTCCACCACCCGCCCCTGCGCTGGGGCTTTCTGGGGATGGTGGTCGTGCTGCTGCTCGGGTCGTGTTCGCTGTTCTACTTCCAGTTCGTCAAAGTGAAAATGCTGCCGTTCGACAACAAAAGCGAGTTTCAGGTGATCGTCGACCTGCCGAACGGGACTACGCTCGAACAGACGGAGCGCGCGGCCAACGCGCTGGCCCGCGCGGCGCTCGACCAGAAGGAAGTGGTCAACATCCAGACCTATGCCGGCACGGCCTCGCCCTATAACTTCAACGGCCTGGTGCGGCACTACTATTTGCGGAGCGGGGCCAATGTCGCCGACTTGCAGGTGAACTTGCTCGGGAAGGGCGACCGCGCGCTGCAGAGCCACGAAATCGCTAAGCAGGTGCGGGCGCGCCTGGTTCCCGTGGCCGAGCGCTACGGCGCGCGCATTAAAGTGGCGGAAGTGCCGCCCGGCCCGCCGGTGCTCCAGACGCTGGTGGCCGAGGTCTACGGGCCCTCGCAGGACGAGCGCACCGCCATCGCGCGCCGCATCCGCGATCTGTGGAAGCGCACCGATGGCGTGGTGGACGTGGACTGGTATGTGGAAGACGACCAGGCCAAATGCCGCCTGATGGTGGACCGGGAGAAGGCCGCGCTCAACGGCATTTCCGAAGATGAGGTCGCGCGCACCGTGCAGGCGGCATCGGCGGGTTACACGGCCGGGTTGCTGCACGTCGATTCCGAGAAGGAGGACATACCCATCGTGGTGCGGCTTGACCGGCCCACCCGTTCGTCGCTCGACGGCCTCCTCAATCTGAAAGTGGCGGGGCGCGGCGGGCGTCTGGTGGCGCTGCGCGAGCTGGTGCGCGAGGTCCCCACGCTGGCCGGCCAGAGCATCTATCACAAGAACCTGATGCCGGTGACGTACGTGACCGGCGACGTGGCGGGCGCGATGGAGAGCCCGGTCTACGCCATTTTGAAGCTCGGCCCGAAAATGGACGAGTTCAAATCCCCGGAAGGATACTCCATCGAGCAGCACATGGCGGCGCTGCCGTTTGACCCCGGCCGCTACTCGATGAAATGGGACGGCGAGTGGCACATCACCTATGAGGTCTTTCGCGACCTGGGTATCGCGTTCGGCGCCGTGCTGATCCTGATTTACGCGCTGGTGGTGGGTTGGTTCCAGTCGTTCGTGACGCCGCTGGTCATCATGGCGGCGATTCCGTTTTCCCTCGTGGGAATTCTACCCGCGCACGGACTGATGGGTGCGTTCTTCACCGCCACCTCGATGATCGGCTTCATTGCCGGTGCCGGCATCGTGGTCCGCAATTCCATCATCCTGGTGGATTTTATCGAGCTGCGCCTGAAGGAGGGCATGGCGCTCGACCAGTCGGTGATCGACGCGGGCGCAGTCCGCTTCCGCCCCATGGTGTTGACCGCCGCGGCAGTCGTAGTGGGTTCGGCGGTCATTTTGTTCGACCCCATCTTTCAAGGCCTGGCCATCGCCTTGATGGCCGGTGAGGTGGCTTCCCTGGCGTTGTCGCGCATGACCGTGCCGATCGTCTATTTCATCGTGAATCGCAGGAGGAGTGCGTAAATGAATATCGACCGCTATCTTCGCTTGATCGCTGGTTTCTTCGTGATGTTGAGCGTGGCCCTGGGCTATTGGGTGCACCCGGCGTGGTTTCTATTCACCGCGTTCGTGGGGCTGAACCTGTTTCAGTCGTCATTCACCAATTGGTGCCCGATGATGACGTTTCTGAAGAAGCTGGGGGTGCAGGCGTAGGGACTTCGCGGAATATCGCGGGCGGATCGCAGCCAATAGCACCTGATCATACGCTCACGGGTCATCCAAGGTTAACCGCCCCATGAAAATCCGCTAACCTTCGTAACCTCGTTTCGCGGCTCCGCATCTGCCACAATAGCGGGTGAAAGGACGGTTTCCCGATGCACCGGAATCTGCTTCTTGCGTGGATCACGGGAACGGCGGCTTTGACAGCGGCCGGCGCCCAGACTCTTCCGTTCCGCGCCAACGTGCGCGGCGGCGGAGCCTTCGAAGGGAAGTGCACGATTGAGGTCGTGGTGGATGGCGCGGTGGAGGTCGAAGTCCGCGGCGACCGCGCGGTCATGCGCAACCTGTGGGGACAGCCGCCGCAATGGAGGCGCTTCGAGTGCGAGGGCGTCCTGCCCGATCGTCCGGCCGAATTCCGCTTTAAGGGAATCGATGGCCGCGGGCGCCAGGAGTTGGTTCGAGACCCCCGCAACGGCGGAGCGGCCGTGGTGCGCATCGAAGATAAGGACGGCGGGTCCGAAGGATATACGTTCGATTTGATCTGGGGCGGCGGCGCCGCCGGCGCGGTGTCCGGCGGCCCGCGGAATCCCGGCCAGCGCTATGACGGCGATGGCGACCATGACCGCGATGGCGATCACGATCGCGATGGCGGCCGCCGCGGCCGGTTCACCACCGACCAAGCCGTGCAGGTCTGCCGTGACGAAGTGCGCCGGCAAGCTGCCGACCGCTTCCGGACCGACGACGTCAACTTCCGGAAGATTGCCCTGGACGACAACCCCGGCCGCAACGACTGGGTCATCGGCACGTTCGATGTGCAGCGCGGCCGCCGCGGGCGCGTCGACCTGTACCAGTTCGCCTGCTCGGTCAACTTTGACAACGGCCGGGTCCGTTCGGTCCGCATCGACCCGTGGGACGGCCGCCGCTAGCGTCATCGAGCCGCGTGCCGCGTCCTTACACACGCCTCTGCAAGAACTCGCTCGTCGGAAGAAACCGTGGGTTGATTCACGACGCCGCCGGACGATTGACAATTGCCCAATCGGTGGCTGTATACTAATTCGTTAGTATGCGCAGCGACATTCTGTGGGCTTTCCGCTGGCTTCGCCACAACCCTCTGTTTGCGGCTGCCATTATCGCAATCCTGGCGCTCGGAATCGGCGCCAACACCGCCATCTTCAGCATCGTGGACGCGGTCTTGCTACGACCCCTTCCTTACGCTGCCGCCTCGCGCCTGGCTCGCATCGAGGAGACGAGCGCCCGCAATACCGGAGGCCGGATCCTCGCGGACGACTTCCTGGCGTTCAGCCGGCGAACTGATCTTTTCGAGAAGATCGCCGCCCACACCAGGGACGATGTCACTCTTTACGGCGCGGGCGAGCCGGACCAAGTAGTCGGCCGCCGCGTCACGAAAGACCTGTTCCCGATCCTGGGTTCGCAGGCCCAACTGGGCCGCCCCCTCGGTGAGGGGGATCATGAGGCCGTACTGAGCGATCGTCTGTGGCGCCGCAAGTTCCACGCCGATCCCAGAGTACTCGGCAGCGCCATCACCATTTCGGACGAGTTGTACACTATCGTCGGCGTGATGCCTCCGAATTTCGATTTCCCGTACGGGGACGTCGAGATCTGGCTCCCTCTTCGCGTCAATCCCGGAGGGATGGGCGTCCAGACGGTCACCGTGCGTCTGCGAGAGGGAATCTCGTTCGCCAGGGCCCAGAGCGCTCTCGACGTGTTAGCGCGCCAGTGGCAGCACGACGATCCCCAAAAGTATCCCGCCTGGCGCATCGCCATTACGCCGTGGCGCGACGACATCGGTGCCAAATACGAACAGACCATGATGTTGATCCTGGCGGCAGTCGGTTTGGTGCTGCTCATTGCCTGCGCCGATGTCTCGAGCCTCATGTTGAGCCGGGCCGTGCAGCGGCAGCGGGAAATCGCCGTTCGCGCCGCGCTTGGCGCCGGGCTCGGTCGCTTGCTCCGCCAATTGCTGGCGGAGAGTCTGGTGCTCGCGGTCGCTGGCAGCGCCGCCGGAATTGGTGTCGCGCAGCTCACGCTACGCTTCCTGGCGCGGCAGCTGGCCATGATGCCCGTCGTCCTCCCGCACTTTGGCCGAGTCGCCATCAATGGAAGAGTGCTCGCGGTGAACGCGGCGGCTTGCTTCATGATGGCCGCGATTTTCAGCCTGGCGCCCCTGCTCGTTGCGGCGCGGACCAATGTGCAGGATGGCTTGCGAGCAGGCCAGCGCTCCAGCGGACCGCGTGGCGCCTCCCGGCTGTTCTCCATCCTCATCGCCTGCGAAACGGCGTTTGCCTTCTTGCTGCTGGTCGGCTCCGGGTTAATGGTTCGCAGCCTGATCCGCCTGCAAGAGGCAGACCACGGGCTTCACACGGAGCATGTGCTCACCATGCGCGTGCCCATCGGGAGCCTGACGCAAGTTGTGCCGCGGGGCAGGTACGCCACCAAAGCGCGCCAGATGTCGTATTATCGCCAACTGGTCGAGCGGCTCCAGCGCATCCCCGGCGTCGATGCTGTGGCCATCGTGAACAACTTGCCGCTCTCGGGAGTCAATACATCCTTGTCGGACAAGATCCCCGGCCTCGAAGGCATTGTCCCTGCGCGAACCATTAGCTCGCAGTATTTTGCCGTGATGGGCATTCCGATTCTGGCGGGCCGCGCTTTCACGGACGCCGACACGCTGGATTCGCCGCTAGTCGTGATCATCAACGAATTCATGGCGCGCGCGCTTTTTCCGAACCGCGACCCTGTCGGTCAATTCGTTCCGGGTAGCAGCATCAAGATCGTTGGCGTCGTCAAGAATACGCCCGCCATGAGCTACGAGGCTCCGCCCAGGGCGGAACAATACCGGCCCTATCAGCAGGTGATGTTTGGTGTCTTTCTTTCGACCCTGGTCGTCCGCACGGCGCGCGATCCCATGGCGCTGGCCGCGACCCTGCGGAAGGAAGTCTGGGCCATCGATCCCGATCAGCCCATCGTAAAGGTGGAAATGATGGACGACATCATCGCCAATTCGATCTGGCGCCCGCGCTTCTCGGCCTGGCTGTTTTCGGTCCTCGGGGGGCTGGCCCTGGCCCTGACGGCGGTTGGCGTCTACAGTGTCGTGGCATACACCACCTCGCTGCGCGCGCGCGAAGTCGGGATTCGTGTCGCGCTCGGGGCCACGCCCTGGGGAGTCGCCGCATTGATCGTGCGCGGCGCCATGCTTCCGCTTGCGGCAGGCCTGATCGTGAGCGCCGTGGGCGCGCTATTGGTCTCGCGCCTGCTGGCAAGTATCCTCTACGAGGTCAAAGCGACCGACCCGCTAACCTACATCGGAGCTGCTGTAGTCCTGCTCGGAATGGGCGTAATCGCCAGCGCGCGCCCGGCGTGGAAGGTCGCATCGGGCGATCCGGCGGCCGCGCTCCGTGCCGAATAAATGCGTCGGGACTTCTGACGGCGAATAAAGACAGCTGTGCCCGAAAGGTGCTAAGTGTAAGTCCAGAAGTTTATGGACGCACTGACGGTCCATCGCATCCACTTCGCCTTCACCATCACCTTCCACTATCTGTTTCCTCAATTGACCATGGGGCTGGCGCTGCTGATCGTGGTGCTGAAGACCCTGGCCCTGCGTACCGGCAACCCCCATTACAATCAGGCGGCGCGTTTCTGGGCCAAAATCTTCGCCGTCAATTTCGCCATGGGCGTGGTCACCGGCATTCCCATGGAATTCCAGTTCGGCACCAACTGGGCACGATTTTCGAAAGCCGCGGGCGGCGTCATCGGACAGACGCTGGCCATGGAAGGCGTCTTCTCGTTCTTCCTGGAATCGAGCTTCCTGGGCGCTTTCATTTACGGCGAGAAGCGCCTCAGCCCCAAGGCGCACTGGGTGGCGGCGTTCCTGGTCTTCCTGGGCTCGTGGCTCTCCGGGTTCTTCATCATCGCCACCGACGCCTGGATGCAGCACCCCACCGGCTACCTGCTGACCGCCAAAGGAGAAATCCTGCTCACCAGTATTTGGGGGCTGCTGCTGAACCCCTGGGTATTCTGGCAGTACCTGCACAACATGATCGGGGCGCTGGTGACCGCCAGTTTCGTGATGGCTTCCGTGGGCGCCTTCTATCTGCTCTCCCGCCGCCATGAATCGTTCGGGCGCACATTCGTGCGGATCGGCGTCATCGCCGGGGGGATCTCCTGCTGCTTGATGCTCTTTCCCACCGGCGATCGGCAGGGCAAGAACATCGCCTTTCATCAGCCCGTGACCCTGGCGGCCATGGAGGGCTTGTTCCATACCGAGCAGGGCGCGCCGCTGACTATCCTGGGGCAGCCGGATATGGCGCAACAGCGGCTGGATAATCCGCTGACCGTGCCGGATGCGCTGAGCTTCCTCACCTACCAGCGGTGGAAGGCGGAAGTGCGAGGCCTGGCCGACTTCCCGCGGGAGCTCTGGCCGGATAACATCCCGCTGTTGTATTACAGCTACCACATCATGGTGGGGCTGGGTACGCTCTTCATCGCCGTCATGCTGGTGGCGGCCTTCCAGTTGCAGCGCGGAGCGCTGTACGGGTCCCGCCCCATGCTGTGGACCCTGATGCTGGCGCTGCCATTCCCCTACATTGCCACCACGGCCGGTTGGATTACCGCCGAAGTCGGGCGGCAGCCGTGGCTGATCTACGGCATCCTGCGCACGTCCGACGGAACGTCGGCGCGCGTGGCGGAGGGCAACGCCCTGTTCTCCCTGATCGGCTTCATGGGGATGTACACGCTGCTGGCCATCTTGTTCCTGTTCCTGGTGCACCGCGAGATCGACCACGGGCCGGAGGAATGATGGAGACGTTCTGGTTTTGCGCGGTGGCCGTCATGATCGCGGCCTACGTGGTGCTCGACGGCTTCGATTTGGGAGCCGGCATCCTGCACCTGTTTGTCGCCAGGACGGCCGAGGAGCGGCGCGCCGTTCTGGCTTCCATCGGCCCCGTATGGGACGGCAATGAAGTGTGGCTCCTGGCCGCCGGCGGCACGCTCTACTTCGCTTTTCCGGCGCTCTACGCATCCAGCTTCAGCGGCTTCTATCTGCCGCTCATGATGGTGCTGTGGCTGCTGATTCTGCGCGGCATCGCCATCGAGTTTCGCAATCACATCGAAGGCCCCGTCTGGGCGCCGCTGTGGGATGTGGTGTTCTCGGGCGCCAGCGCGCTGCTGGCCATCTTCTTCGGCGCCGCGCTCGGCAACGTGGTGCGCGGCGTGCCGCTGGATGCTTCGGGCTATTTCTTTTTGCCCCTGTGGACGGACTTCTCCGCCGGGCCGAACGCCGGCATCCTCGACTGGTACACCGTGCTGATCGCGGTGGCGGCGTTTCTCACCCTGGCCGAGCACGGCGCGCTCTGGGTGGCGCTCAAGACCGAGGGCGTGGTCGAAACGCGCGCGCGGCGGGCCGCCGCCGGGCTGTGGTGGAGCGTGGCGGCCGCCGTCATCCTGATCACCATCGTGAGCTTTCGTGTGCAGCCGCACTTGGGCGAGAGCTTCGCCAACCGTCCCTGGGGGTACGTATTTCCGTTGCTGGCCATCGCCGGCCTGCTGCTCATGAAATTCTCCAAAGGCCTGCGCGCGTTTCTGGGGTCGTGCGCCTTTCTCGTGGGGATGCTGACCAGCGTCGTGTTCGGCGTTTATCCCGACGTGTTGCCCTCCATTGGCGACCCGTCTCTTTCTTTGACAGTGACCAACGCGGCGGCCCCGCGCTACGGCCTGGAAGTGGGGATCCTGTGGTTCCTGCCGGGCATCGCGCTGGCCCTCGGCTACTTTGTTTTCACCTATCGCAGCTTTTCCGGCAAGGTGCGGTTGTAGCTACTGCGTACGGGCCGCCCAGTAGGCCGGCAGGTTGGGCTTCGTTTCGCGAACGATCTCCAGCACCGCGGCCCGGTCCGCCGCGGACAGCCGCGCGAATGGCTTGCTCTGATCTTTGCCCGAGAGCACGTCGTACAGGCGTTGATACACGCGCTCCTTCACCAGATCCGGCATGCCGTCGAACGCCGCGCTGTAAATCAGATAAGACAGCGGGTAGCGGAACAGGCGCGTGTGGAGGTCGAAATCGCGCAGCGACCGCCCTTTGCGGTCGCGCGGCCCGCGCGCGGCGAAGGTCTTCGTGAAGGTCGAGACCCCGGCTACGGTGTCGCCGAGCGGCGCTTCGTCGGCGTAGAGCATATAGCCCACCATCTCTTCGATCTCTGAATCGAGCTGCGGCCGCACCGTGCCCAGCGTGTTGTCGTGCTGCGCGATGCGCGCGTCCCAGCCGATCCGGATCATCAGGTTGGTCATGCGCACCTGGTGCTCGATCGTCAGAAGCGCCACAATGTCGCTGGTGGGAGCAAGGTACCGGGACGTATCGAACAGCCCCGCCAGGCTGGTCAGATTCAGCGCCCCGGGGCCCGCCGGCCCTCCCGGCTGCAGCGGATCCATCAGCGCCGGGTTGTTGCCCAAGTGGGTCTGCGCCCCGTGCGTGCCGGTCACGTACCAGCCTCCCCAACGGTCTTTGATCTCGATGCGTTGATCGGTTTCGTACGCGCTCCCGTGCCCGTCCCCCGCCTCGCTGGACCGCGGATGCACTGAGCTGATCAGGATTCCCGGCACTCCCAGAGTGACGGGCCCCTGGTGGCACTTGAGGCAATCGTCCCGGCGCGTGAATTCGGGACTCGCGGATTTTTCCGTGTCCAGCGTGTAGAGTATGACGCCCTGCTTGGGGTCGAGCGAGGTCAGCTCCAGCACGTCCCCATTCTGAACGTAGCCGACCGCCACCTCGTCGTTGAAATAAAGCGCGCGCGGCGTGCGCGGCGAGATGTGCGGAAGCTGAATGCTGGTCTTCGAAAATACCAGGATCTGCGAATCGGCGTTGATGCCGAGCTGCTGGAGAACCGACGGGAGATAGCCCCAGCCGTTGGCCGCGAAGTCGAGCTTGGCCTGGCCGCTCTCCAGCCGCTTTTCGAGCCGGGCCACCGGATCGTTCGGAGCCTGCGCATAGCGGATGGCCGGATGATCCAGCGGAACGTAGAACGTGTCTTCCAACCGGTCGGCCAGCGCCCCGGTGGCAGCAGCGCCGCACGCAAGCAGGAACAACAGGGCCCGGCGTCTCATATCCCCACTATATGCCAGGGCATCGCCGCCGCGGCCGGGGCGCTTCACGCCGTCAGGGCTTTGCCGCGGGTTTCGGGCAGCAGAAACGCGGCCACGGCCATGGTCGCGTAGGCCAGCCCCGCGAACAACCCGATGGCCTCCCCCAAGGGCACCCGTGACGAGAGAACCCCGACCAGTGTCGGGAAGAGCGCGCCCGTTGCCCGCCCGGCATTGTACGCGAACCCCTGGCCGACGCCGCGCACGCGAGTCGGAAAGTGCTCGGTGAAGAACGGGCCCATCGCGCTGAACACGCCGGAAGCGAAGAAGCCCAGCGGAAAGCCCAGGATCAGCATGGCTGTGTCCCCAAACGGAACCATGGTGTAGATCACGGCCACCGCGCCCGCGCCGATCGCGAAAACCAGAAACGTGAGCCGCCGCCCAATGCGGTCCGCCAAAAAACCGCCCGCCAGATAACCGCAGAACGCCCCGGCGATCGACACCGCCAGATAACCGGCCGAGTCGAGGACCGACAGCTTGCGCTCGGTGCGCAGAAACGTGGGCAGCCAGGTGGTCACTGCGTAGTAGCCGCCCTGTGCTCCCGTCCCCATCAGGGCGCCGAGAAGCGTTACCCGAACCAGAGGCGGCCGGAAAATCTCGAGCAGCCCCGGCTGGTCCCCGCTTGCCGCCAGCTGGGCGCGCGATTCCAGGTACACCGGCGGCTCTTCCACATAGCGGCGCACCCAAAATACCAGCAAGGCCGGCGCGATCCCGACCAGGAACAGCGCCCGCCATGCGGTCTGCGGCGGCAGCCAGGAAAAGAAGCCGGCGTAGAGCAGAGCGGCCGCCCCCCAGCCCAGCGCCCAGCCGGCCTGCATGATGCCTAGCGCCTTGCCTCGATGTTGCGGCCGGATCACTTCGCCCAGCAGTACAGCGCCCGCCGCCCATTCGCCGCCGAAGCCCAGCCCCATCACCGCGCGCGCCGCGAACAACTGCGAAAAATTCTGCGCCAGTCCCGACAGAAACGTGAACGCGGCGAACCATAAGATCGCCACCTGCAGCGTGCGGACCCGGCCGAAGCGGTCCGCGAACCATCCGGCCAGCCAGCCGCCGATCGCCGATACCAGCAGCGCCGCTGTTCCCAGAACTCCGGCCTGCCCGCGCGTGATTCCCCACGTGGCGATCAGCGCCGGGATGACGAAGCTGTACAACTGAACGTCCATCGCATCCAGGGCCCAGCCGCCCACGCAGGCCACGAACGCGCGCCGTTCGCGCAGGGTCAGGCCCGACACCCATCCCAGCGCGCCCGGGGCCTCGATGGTTGGGGTCAGTTCACTCATGGTGGCTATTTCGGGGTCGGGCCGTCTTCCCGCCAGATCCCCAGTGCCTTTTGCGCGGGGCGGTCGGAGAAGCTGAAGAGCACCGCTTCCTCGTGCGCCCGATGGGAGACGGGGCACCACGAAGGAACCACAAAAACGTCGTGCTCCTTCCACTCGAACGAGTGGTCGCCCGCCTGCGTGTGGCCGCATCCTTCGACGCAGCAATAGACCGTGGCGTCTGTGGAACGACACGCCGCTCCGCGGAACCCGGCGGGCAGCAATTGGAGAAAGGCCCCCATGGTCGGCATGGGATACCCGCCCGTCGCCGGATTGACGTACTGCATCTTCACGCCGTGGCACGGGTGAGCCGGACCGTTCCGATGGAGCTGTTCCAGGGCCGCGCGGCTGCGCGCGTACGGATAGCTCAGCAAGGGCGCCGCTAGTTTCCGCGGCGTGTATTCGAGCGGCAGCAGGTTCGCGCCGTACCGGGCCAGCGCGTCGCCTTCGCCGCGCGTCACCGGCTGCGTCTCCTCCGGATGGTGCTCGGCGAAGCTGGTGTCGAAGTGGTTGACCGTGGGAATGTCCAGGCCGTCCAGCCACACCACCGGCCGATCGCTGGGATTGCCGTGGTCATGAAACGTCCACGACGGCGTCAGGATCAAATCGCCGGCGTGCATCGTCGTCCGCTCGCCGTCCACGGCCGTATACCCGCCGTCGCCTTCCAGGATGAAGCGCAACGCCGAAGCCGTGTGCCGGTGGCTGGGCGCAATCTCCCCGGGCAAGACCAGTTGCATGCCCGCGTAGAGGCTCTGGGTGATGCGCGATTGGCCGCGAAGTCCCGGGTTCTCCAGAATCAAGACGCGGCGCTCCGCTTCCTTGGCCGTGATGATCTTGCCCGACTCCATGACCAGCGGCCGCACGTCCTCATAGCGCCACAGGGCCGGCACACACGCCGTGCGCGGCTCGGTCCGCACGATCTCCGCCAGCACCTCCCACAACGGCGCCGCGCTCTTCTCGTTCAGCCGCTGATAGAACTCGCTCCGCTCGGCCGTGCCCTCGAGCTTACTGTGGAACGCGGCGTCCATGCGGCTTCCTAGGCGTGTCCGGCCGCCGGCGCTTCCGACGCCGCGCGCACCTTCACTTCCATCGAGCCCACGCTCTCGACGAAAGCCTCGATGGTGTCGCCCGGCGCGAGCGGGCCCACCCCTTCCGGAGTCCCCGTGATGACCACGTCGCCTGGATACAGGGTGTAAAACGACGACGCCAGTTCGATCAGCTCCGGCACCCCCAGAATCATGTCGCGCGTATTGGACTTCTGGCGCAATTCTCCATTCACCGAAAGCTGGAGATCCAGCGCGCCCGGATTCGGAATCTCGTCCGCCGTCACCAGCCAGGGACCCAGCACCGTATAGGTGTCGGGCGATTTGCGGAAGCTGCGGTCTTCCTGGCCGCGAATCGTGATATCCAGACCGATCGCATAGCCGGCCACGTACTGCAGCGCGTCGCGCCGCGAGACCTGGCGCGCTTCCTTGCCGATGACGAACGCCAGTTCCACTTCGTGATCGTTCCGCCGGTCCAGCATGCGCAGGGCAATGCCTTCGCCGGGGCCCGTCAGGGAACTGGTGGCCTTCAAGAATAGGCCGATGGTGTGGATGGATTTCAGCAGGGCGGGATTGTTGTTGTGCAGCGCCGGATTGTCGCGCACTTCCTGCGCGTGCTTTCCGTAGTTGACCGGCGCCGCCACAATCTTCCCCGGATTGGCTACCGGGCTGAGCAGCTTCAGGCTGGATAACGGCAGCACCGGCGCTGCCGCGATCGTGCGGGCGCGCTCGGCCACTTCTTCCAGATTGGCGATCAGCACATCATAGGTGGGCAAGGGGTACCGGCAGCCGGGCAGCACGTCGAGCGCTGCGGTCACATCCCGCACATTCGCGCCTTCCACCAGTCCCAGCCGGCCTTCCCCAAATCGGCAAAATCGCATCGCGGTCTCCTTGGCTCCGGAAAACCCGGCTCGGCAGCAATTAAGGTCATCATACAACCATCCGGGGAGGCGGCCGTGCGCGGGTTTAAGATGAGGTCATGATTGAAACCGGCTTGCGCGACAAAGTCGTGATCGTCACCGGCGGCGCTGCCGGAATCGGCAAGGCCACCGCGCGGCGCTTTGCGCAGGAAGGCTGCCGGGTGGCCTCTTGGGATCTCCACGATGCGGCCCCCGAAGAAGGCGGCATCTTTCAGAAGGTGGACACCAGCAATTCCTTCTCGGTGGATGAGGCGGTCCGCGAAGTGGTGGATCGCTGGGGCGCCATCCACGTGCTGGTCAACAACGCCGGCATTCTCCGTGACGGGCAACTCGCGAAGTTCAAGGACGGCGCGCTCCTGGGCACGATGACCGACGAGCAGTTCGACGCCGTGATTTCCGTGAACCTGAAGGGCGTCTTTCTCTGTACCCGCGCCGTGGCGCCGCACATGGTGGCGGGCGGTGGTGGCGTGATCCTGAACGCGTCAAGCGTGGTGGGCCTGTATGGCAACTTCGGCCAGACCAACTACGTCGCTACCAAGTCGGGCGTCATCGGCATGACGCGGGTCTGGGCGCGCGAGCTGGGCAAACACCGCATCCGCGTCAACGCCGTGGCGCCCGGCTTCATCGCCACCGATATGGTGAAAGCCATGCCGGACAAGATCCTGCAGACCATGCGCGACCACACCCCGCTCGGCCGCATGGGGCAGCCGGAGGATATCGCCAACGCCTATCTCTGGCTGGCTTCGGACGCGGCATCGTTTATCAGCGGCGCGGTCCTCAGCGTCGATGGCGGCGTGGTCACGGGGACCTGAGAGAATAGGAGTAGCGGAGATCAAAGCATGAAGCCCGTCTACATTGCCGCGTTTCATCAGTCCAAGTTCGGCAAGCTGCTCGGCATGACGGTGCCCGCCATCCTCGAGAACGCCATCCAGGGCGCTTGCCGTGAGGTCGGCGTGCCCCCCTCGACTCTTGATGTGGGCAGCGTCGGCGCTGCCTGCAACTTCTCGCTCAATGAGCAAGGCCTCCTGGCCGGTCTGATGGCCATGACGCCGGGCCTGGAAGGCAAACCCATCGAGGCGGTCGAGAACGCCTGCGCCTCGGGCGGGCAGGCGGTGCTCTCCGTGATTCACAAGTTACAGCTCGGCATCGGTGAAACCGGCATCGCCGTGGGCTACGAAAAGATGCGCGATGCCGAAGGGAAAATGGATGGCAAGCTCATTGGCAAGGTGCTCGGCTATTTTTCCCATCCGGATGAGCGCGAAGGCAAGGTCTTCGTTTTCCCCCACATCTTCGCCGAGGTCATGCAGGCCTACATGGATGAGCACGGCGTCACCGAGATGGACCTGGCCGCCATTCCCGTGCAAGAGTACGCTAATGCCCAATTCAACCCCTGCGCGCAAATGAACAAGGTGCAGATCACCCTGGCGCAGGTGTTGCAGATCGAAGGCTTCAACCGCTATGTGGTGGAAGGCCTGCCGCTGAAGACCTACGATTGCTCGCAAATCACCGATGGCTATGCCTCGCTCATCCTGGCGACGGAAGACGGCTTGGCGAAACTCGGCGTGCCGAAAGCGGAGTGCGTCGAGATCGCGGGCTGGGCGCAAGCCACCGATCCCATCCGCAAGGCTGGCCGTGACGTGCTGCGCCCCGCCGGCGCGCACAAAGCGATGGGGACGGCCTACGAAATGGCGGGCGCCAAGCCCCGAGACGTCAACGTGGCCGAGGTTCACGATTGTTTCAGCGTGATGGGCGCGATCGGCACTGAAGTGATCGGCAAGGCCGAGCCGGGGCAGGGCGCCCAATATTGGGTGGATGGCAAAGCCCGGCCCGACGGCGAGTGCGGCATCAACACCTCCGGCGGCCTCATTGCCAAGGGCCACCCCATCGGAGCCACCGGGATCGCGATGATCGGATGGTCGGCGCTGCAGTTGTTGGGGAAAGCGCCCGCCGAAACCCAGGTGAAGGATCCCAAGCTGGCGGCCACGTTCAATATCGGCGGCCCCATCTGCGCCAGCGTCTGCACCGTGCTGCGCCCACCGCATTGATCAAGTTTGAATTCGGTATGAATCCGCACCGTCCGCCAGGCCGGGCTTTTCTTTTCTCTTGACCGTCCCCCGCAAGAGGGTCTTAGATAGTTTTGAGGGTGCTTGATTCCATCCTCCCGGAAGCCTCCCGCAAGCAGCCGGCCTGTTTCCAGAGGTCGCAAGAACCGAGGAGGCTTTCTATGTCCGGCCGCGGCAGCATTCCCGCAACGCCTGTCCGAGATCCACGCTCGCCGGCTCCCGAACGGCCTCGTGAGCCTGACCGGCTTCCCAACCAGTGGGCCAAATCGCCATCCATCCGGGAGAATCTGCGCGCCCTCGCTCTCCTCACGGCGGTGACGGTTCCCTTCTATTGGCGCATCCTGAGCCATCAATTCTCTCTGTTAACCTCTTATGAAGGCGCAAATCAGGCGTTCGCCTGGCTCAATTTCGTGGCCAGGATGCTCAAGCAGGGGACCTTCCCGATCTGGGATTCGTTCAGCCGGTCCGGCTTCCCCTTCGCCGGAGAAATGCAGACCGGCGCGTTCTACCCTTTCTATTTGCTGTTCGCCCTGGTGCCATTCCACCACGGCATCCTCTCGCCCGGCTTCTATCACGTATTCTTCGTGGGCACCCATATCCTCTGCGCCTTCTTCATGGTTCTGCTTGCGCGAGAACTGTCGCTTAGTTTCTTTGCGGCGCTCATCGCCGGAATCTGTTTCTCCTTGGGAGGTTTTGTCGGGCGGATGTCGGACTGGATGCATATGCTGCAGAGTTCGATCTGGCTGCCCCTCATCCTTCTTTTCCTGATTCGGGCGCTGCGATCGGCGGGCCTCCTGGCGGCTCTGGCCTACGCCTCGTTCAGCGGGCTCTGCCTGGCTTTGTCCACGCTGGCCGGCGGGCTGCACCTGGTGATCCTCCAGGCGCTGGCAGCGGCGGGCGCCCTCGTCTTCTACACCGTCCAGCTGCAGCCGGAGCCTTCGCTTGCGCGAAAGGCTCACTATCTTCGGGCTGCGCTCCTGCTTGCGGTTTTCGCCGCCATCGGCCTGGCGGGCGGTGCGATCCAACTGCTGCCCGCGGCGGAATACAGCCACCGGGCCCTGCGATGGCTCGGGAGCGAGGCGCTTCCGGCGACCGAAAAGATTCCCTATGACAGCCTCAGCGGGGGGCTTGTCGCCAGCAGTTTTGTCACGTGGCTGGTCTCCTATCTGCCGGGCGGCGTCGGCTCGGCCGAGTACTTCAACCCGTATGTGGGCGTTTTCCCCCTCGTGCTCGCGGTCATCGGCGTCTGGAAGCAGTGGACTCACGTTTGGGTCCGATACGGCGCCGGCCTGATCGCCATCGCGTTTCTGTACGCCTTGGGCGCGCCTTCCATTCTGCACGGCCTTCTCTATGAAGCCGCACCGGTGCTGTGGCTGGCGCGCGAGGCGCCTCGGGTCACCTACTTGATTGGCTTCGGTCTCGCCCTATTGGCCGGTTTCGGTGCCGACGCCGTGTTTCGCGCGGCCCCGGCGTTCTCATGGCATCGAGCGGTCCGTGTGCTCGGTTGGATGGCCGTTGCCTGCGCCGTGGTTCTCGGTTACTACACGTTGCTGGGGCGTAGCGATTTCAACCCCTGGACCTCTTTCTCGATCCTCCTGATGCTCCTGTCCTACGGCTTGTTTCGATACCTCGTTGCGGGTCACCGCGGCCCTTGGGCGAAGTTCCTGGTCATCGGATTGATCGTGTTTGACCTCTATGCGTTCGATTGGACCTCTCGGAATGTTCGCGAAAGCCAAGCCAGCCATACCGATGAACTGGAGCGCCTGCTGAGCTGCCGGGGAGCCGCCGCGTTTCTCCGGGCGCAGCCCGGGCGGCTTCGCGTTCAGGTGCTGGCGCCCATGCCGCCGAGCCTGGGCGATGTTTTCGGGATTCAGACCACCGGGGGCGCCGGTGTGACGGCTCTCGAGGACTTTGGCCGCCTGTCCCTGCAGCCCGATCTGCTCAACGCGCGCTATCTCATGCGCCCGGCCGCGGCTGCCGAGCCGCATCCGGTGTATCAGGATGGCGCCTGGAAAATCTACAAGAACGACAACGCGTATCCCAGGGCCTGGCTCGTTCATGACGGATCGGTCGTGAAGAATCCAGAGCAGCTTTGGAAGAAGATCGACGATGCTACCGTCGACTTTCACAAAACCGCCCTGCTCGCTGTCCCGCTCGATACCCGCTTGGAGCCCCCGCCCGCCGGCGCTGCGGAGGTAGCGGATATTCGGGAATACGCCCCAACCCAAATCGAGGTGAGCGTGCGGGCGGCCAGCCGCGCCCTCCTCGTCTTGAGCGAACCGTTCTACCCCGGTTGGCAGGTGACGGTCAACGGCCGGGAGGCTCCCGTGTGGAAAGTGGATGGCGGGCTGCGAGCCATCGTCGTGCCCGCCGGAGACAGCGCCGTCACGCTGAAATATCGGCCTGCGTCGTTCCGCCTGGGGGCCGCCCTCAGCGCCGCGGCGTTCCTGGCGGCGGCGTTGCTCGCCTTTTTTGCGTTTCGCCGGCCGGCGGGTCAAGACAGCGGGCGTTTTCTCGTGTAGAACAGAAGAATGACCTATCAGATCGATTCGATGCACAGCTCCGCCCGGTTCAAGGTCCGGCACATGATGATCGCGAACGTTTCGGGCACTTTCGACACCGTCTCCGGCACGGTGGAGTTCGATTCGGCGAAACCCGACGCCGCGCGCTTTGACGCCACCATCGACGTCAACAGCCTGCACACCGGCGACGCCAAGCGCGACGGGCACCTCAAGACCCCCGACTTTTTCGATGTCGAGAAGTTTCCAGCCATCACGTTCCGCTCCAAGAAGATCACTCCTGCGGGCGGCAAGAACTACAAGGCCACCGGCGATCTCAGCATTCGCGGCGTCACCAAGGAAGTCACGCTCACCGTGGAAGGACTCTCCGACGAAGTCACCGACATGTGGAAGCTCCAGCGGCGCGGCGTGGCCGCCAGCGTGCGCGTCAGCCGCAAAGAGTTCGGCCTGGCCTTCGATCCCGACGGCGCCATGGTGAGCGATGCGGTCGACATCACCCTCGATGTCGAGATGACCCGCGCGGCTTCCTAGCGTCCGTTGTTTCGTCCCACATTCTTCAGCGCTTCTCGCCGGCTCAGCGGGCTGAGAAGCGCTTCGTGCCGGCGCACATAGCGCACGATTTCCGCGGCATCGGTATGGGCGTACTGCCGCAAAGCCCAGCCAATGCCCTTGCGCAGGAAGAACTCCGGACGGTGGAGTGAGGGCCGAATGCAATCGTAGAGCAGCTTGAGGTCGGTCTCCCGTTTGCTTCCGAGCTGCGCCAGAATCGCCGTGCGGCGCTTCCAGATGTCGTCGCCCTTCGCCCAGGCGCGCAGCACCGGCTTCATCTGGGCCGGGTAGCCCCGCAGCAGGCCGCCGATCTGATGGCTGGCAATCGCGTCCACCGTATCCCACCAGGCGCCCGAAACAATCAGTTCCTCATAGATCGGCAGCGCGTCCAGAGTCTGCCAGGCGCGGTAGGCCGGACCCCCGGCCAGTTCGATGGCGGCGTAGCGCTCCTCGCGATGGCCGGCCTCGCGCCAGATCGCGAGCAGGGTGTCGCGCCACGCCTCGAACGACGCCAGAGGGTGCTCGGCGAACACGGCCTTCGTGATCCGCCGCAACGGCTGCGCCTGCACGCCCCAATAGGGCATGTCCGACTTCATGTATGCCTGCATGGCCGGCCCTTTTGCCGGGTCGGCCGCCGCGCGCAAAGCCTGGCGCAGCGCGCGGATCAAGCCGCGATGCGCGGCCACGCTACTTCACCCAGACTTTGGGCTCTACCGACATTCCCGGGCGCAGGCGTTCCAGCCCGGCCTGGTTCTTGTCGAACCGCAGGCGCACCGGCAGCCGCTGCACCACCTTCACGAAATTGCCGCTGGCGTTCTCCGGCGGCAGCAGGCTGGTCACCGTGCCGGTGGCCGCGGGCAGGCTTTCCACGTAGCCCCGGAACTCCTGCCCGAACGCATCCACCGAGATAGTTGCTTTCTGGCCCATCCGGATCCGCTTCAGCTCCGTCTCCTTGAAATTGGCTGTCACCCACAAATCGTCGATCTGCGCCACCTGGAACAACTGTTGCCCAGGCTGCACGTGGTTGCCGATTTCGACATTGCGTTTGGTCACGATCCCGGAAATGGCAGCAATGATCTTGGTGTCGGCCAGCGCGATCATGGCGCTCTCCGCTTGCGCGCGGGCCGCCTGCACATCGGCCTGCTTGGACGCCACGTTGGCGCGCCGGACTGCCAGTTGCAGCGGGGCGTTGCGGGTAACCTCCGTCAGGCGGCTCTCGGACTCGGCCACTTGCGCCCGCCGCTGATCCACCAGTTTCTTGGAAGCATCCACGGCGGCGCGCGCCGAATCCACCGCCGCGTTCAGCGCCTGGGACGTCGCTACCGATTGATCGTAGACCTGGCGCGGAATTTCGTCTTTGTCGGCCAGAGCTTTATAGCGCGCCACATCGGCCTGCGCCTTGGCGTAGTTGGCTTGCGCTTCGCGCAGCCGCGCCGCCGCTACCGCCGAATCCTGCTCGGCCCAGGCAATCGCCGCTTCCCCGGTGCGGATGGCTGCCTGGGCTGCCGCGATGCTGGTCTGGCTGGTGGTCTCCGTGATTTGGACGGTCGGGTCTTGCACCCGTACTTCGGCCTCTTTCTGTGCGTGTTGCGCGTTGGCCTGTGCCACTTGCGCCTGATAGTACAGCGGGTCGATCTCGGCCACCACTTGCCCGGCTTGCACGCGCTGGTTCACGTCCACGTTCACTTTGATGATCGGCCCCTCGATCAGCGCGCTGATGCTGTTCAGGTGCGCATCCACCTGCGCGTCGTCGGTGGATTCGAAGGTTTGCGCGTAGCTCCAGTACCAATAACCGCCCGTGCCCAGTGCCGCGACGATCGCCAACACTACGAGAATTGCCTTCCAGCGCCCGCTCGATGGCGGCGGTTCGGGAACGCCCGTCGAATGTCCCGGCCGGTTCACTTCTTCGGCTTGCATCATGGTCTCCCCAGAAGTTGCTGGATGCCCTGGTCGGCCTGCCCCATGGCGCGCGCCAGGCTGGCCTTCGCCAGATTGTGCGCCAGGAGGCTGTTGATGTAATCCTGCTCGGCGCCGGCTACGGCCTCCTGCGCCTGCACGACCTCGATCGTATCGGCGACCCCCGAGGCGAAACGGTCGCGCGCCTGCGTGAGCGTGTCCTGGGCCAGGTTGCGGCTGCTCTCGGCCACGGCCACCTGGCTGGCGGCCGCGGTCAGATCCAGGAACGCCTGGCGCACGTCCGCGTCCACGCGTCCCCGCAAATCCTGATATTCCAGCCGACGCTGCTCGATGGCGGCATCGGCCTGTTCGATATCTCCGCGGACGCGTCCCCCTTGCCAGATGGGTACGCGCACCGAGCCGGTCACGGTAAATGTGCCGTGCGAGTTCTGGGGAGAGGGGCCGATCACGCCGTAGTCGCCGGCAAATTCGGCGGTGGGATAGCGTTCCGCCACGGCGGCCCGCCGCACCAGTTCCGCCGCCTGCAGTTGGGCTTGGGCCGCCTTCAAGTCGGCGCGGTTGGCGCTCGCCCGATCCAACGCCTGTTCGAGCGTCAGGCCGGTCAGCGGCGCGTAGGGCAGGGCATCAGTGGGGGTGAACTGCTGGCCCGGCGCCAGGCCGATGGCCCGGCCGAGCTGGATCTTTTCCTTGGCCAGATCGGTTTCCACCGCGGTCAGCCGTTGTTGTTGGGTCTGGAGCTCCACTTGGCTGCGCGTCACGTCAATCCGCGCGGCCAGCCCGGCGTCGTGCCGATCCATGGCTTGCTGGTAGGTGGCCTGCGCCGCTACCACCTGTGCCCGAACCGATTCCACGCGCGCTCCGGAAGACGCAACCGCCAGGTATCCGCTGGTCACCGCCAGCACCACCAGGTCGCGCGCATCCTGGGCGGAAAACTGCGTTGCCTTCAGGGTTTGTTCGGTGGCGCGGTAGTTGCGCAGCGTGGTCAGGTTGGCCACCGTCTGCGTCACCTTCGTGCGCAGGTCGAAGTAGTGATACGGGCCCACCACGCTGGGAATGCTGATTCCCGGAGCCGAGAATTTGAATCCGTACACGGCCAGGTCGGTCTGTTGTTCGTTGAGCGCCAGGCTGGTGCTGACGTTGGGCATCAGGTTCGCGAGTTCGCTCCAGCGCTGCCCCTGCGCCCGGCGGATGCTTTGCTGAAATCCGGCGGCGCCCATGTTGTATTGCAGGCCGCGGCGAATCGCTTCCTCGAGCGATAGCGATAACGGAGGGCCCGCCGTCTGGGCCAGCCCCACGCTGCCTTCGTAGGCGGCCGGTGGCTGGCCTACACGGCCGGAGAGCGGCAACTGCGAGGCCCGGCCTGATTCCCCTCCGCCTCCGCGCGTCTCGAATTGGGCCCGCATCAGCGCGGGCAGCAGCGCCAGCAGCAGCAGGAAAGCCGCCCGGTGCAGCCGGCGTCTCGGGCGTGCCGCGGCGACGAGCGCGCTTCGGCGCGGCCGCGCCAACCCCTCGGTCAATAGATTGACCGTGAACTCGATTTCATCCGCCACCCGGAATTCTTTCCAGTTCAAGAGCCGCCTCTCCAGCAGCCCGCGCGACATGTCGAACAGGGCCGCGGCCACCGCGCCTGCCGGCACCGGGCGAATCTCGCCCCGCTTGCAGGCCTGTTCCACCACCCGCGCCACATACTGCATGTTCTCCCGAAACAGCTGCATCAGTTCCCGGCTCAGCGGCGTCTTCACGAACATGCTGCCATACTCCGCCAGATAGATCCGGAAGAAGTCCTCGTGCGTTTTGCAGAACTCCATGCGCACGCGCAGGAAGGCGCGCAGCTTGTCGCCAAAACTCTCGGCGCGTTCCATTTCGGCGCGCGCCTCGGCCGACATCCGCCGCAAGTCGCTGGCCAGCGCGGCCAGGTACAGATCTTCTTTCGATTTGAAGTAGAGATACAGCGTCCCTTTGCCGATGCGCGCTTCTTCGGCCACATCCTCGACCGAGGCTTCGGCGTAGCTCTTGCGCGAGAATACCGCGCGTGCCGCATCCAGGATCAAGACGCGCTTGTCACTGACTGACTGGTCAGTCATATTCTTCCAACATAGGAAAATCCACTCTGGGTTGTCAATCTCCCCGTACGATGGGCTCCTCAGACGAAGACCGGGTTTTCCATTTTTGCGTCGCACACCCGTAAGATGACGTATATGTTCTCTGCCCGCTTCCCCCGCGATTTCCGGCCCAACCGGCTCTCGCGCGCCCTGGAAGCCAGGCGCCGCGAAGGCGCGCCGATTCTCGACCTCACGGTATCGAATCCCACGCGCGCCGCCTTCGACTATCCTCCCGAGATCGCGCGCTCCTTCGACCACCCGGACGTCCTGCGCTACGACCCGGCCCCGGCCGGTTTGCGCGCGGCGCGGCAAGCCGTGGCTGGATACTATGCCGCGCGCGGACGGCGCGTCGATCCCGAACGCATCCTCCTCACCGCCAGCACCAGTGAAGCCTATGCCTACCTCTTCAAACTGCTGACCGATCCGGGCGACCAGGTCCTGGCGCCGCGGCCTTCCTACCCGCTGTTTGAATGCCTCGCCTCCATGGAATCGGTGGACGTGCGTACCTATCCGCTCTTCTACCACGGCCGGTGGGCCATCGACCTGGATGCGCTCGCCGCCGCCGTCACCGGCCGCACCCGCGCCCTCATCCTGGTCAACCCGAACAACCCCACCGGCAGCTACCTCAAGCGCGCCGAATGGGAGTTGCTCTCCCGGATGTGCCGCGAGCGCACCATCGCTCTCATCTCCGACGAGGTGTTCTCCGACTACGCGTTTGGTCCCGACCAGGAGCGGATCGCGACGCTCGCCGGAGAAGAGGAATGCCTGACCTTCTCCCTGAGCGGTCTCTCCAAAATCGCGGGCCTTCCCCAAATGAAACTGGGCTGGATGGTGGTCGGCGGCCCCGCCGAGCCCCGCGACCAAGCCTGGGAACGCCTGGAGTGGATCGCCGATACGTACCTGTCCGTGAGTACCCCGGTGCAGCACGCGGCCGCGCGCCTGCTGGCCGCCGGGGAAGCCGTGCAGCAGCAGATCCGCCGCCGGACCTCGGAGAACCTCCAGTTCGCGCGCCAGACGCTTGCCCATTCCTGCGCCACGCCGCTCGCGGTGGAAGGAGGTTGGTGCCTCACGCTTCAGGTGCCGCGCGTGCGCACCGAGGAGGAATGGACCTTGGACCTGCTTTCTCAGTGCGGCGTCCTGGTCCAACCGGGCTTCTTCTATGATTTTGAATCGGAGGCGTTTCTCGTCGTCAGCCTATTGACCGAACCGGTTGTCTTCCGCGAAGGGCTGACCCGCGCGACTCGATTTCTGGAGGACGGAAGCGTACAATGAGACTATGGCCAGAGGTTGGGCAAGTAAGTCGGCCGTGGTACGGGCCGAGCAGGCCGAAGTGCGCCCAGGCGCGAATGTACCCGATCCTGCAACACTGGATCTGATCCGCAAGAAGGAAAGCATCCTTCTTTCACGTACCCGAATCGTTACCGAACTGAAGTCCGCTCAAAACCCGCGATACGTCATTCTCCTGAACCGGGCGCTGGCGGACCTGGACGCGAAACTCTCGGCACTCACCGGCAACTGAGTCGTCGTGGGGCTGTTCTCCGAAACCGCCCATAAGCCGTTCCACCGCAATCACCACAATCCCTATGGGAATCTGGTAGAATGCTCTTTCGGGTATGGAGAGCAACTACCGTAGCCTCTTTAAAGCGATCAGTTACCGTGTTCTCGGGTCGGCGGCCACCGCGCTGATCGTGTTCCTGCTCTCGGGTAAGTTGGGGCTGTCGATCGGCACGGGCGCTCTCGATATGGTCACCAAGATCGGCCTCTACTACTTGCACGAGCGGATCTGGGAGCGCATCTCCTTCGGACGTGCCAAGCCTCCGGAATACGAGATCTAGCGGGCCCGCCTACTTCGCCTGGACGGCAGCGACGGGCGCGTTCACGATGCCCTCGGTGATCACGGCGCCGGAAGATGCCGCGCGAAGCATAGCCGCGCCGAACAGCAAACTGACTGCCGCGCACCAAATCGAAGTCCGCATGAGCCTTATTTCCGGAGCCCCGCGGTCCAGTTCAGCACCACTGTGATGGGCGTGGGCGGCCCGTCCTGCGTGGACCCGGCCACCGCGAACTTGACGAATTGCTGGCCGTCGGCTTTGGCATCGTAAGGATTGGGGCCGGGCGGATTCGCAAACAGCATACGCGGGATGGTGGCCTGGAAGGCCGTGCCCGGCGTCACCTCCACCGCCATCAGGTTTACGCCCGCAAGATCCAAGTAGTAGAGCTCTTTGCCGTCGCCGCGCCAGCGTGGCACCTGGCCGCCCCGCTTCGACACCATCCACTTGCCGCCCGTGGGATTCGGGAACGGCTGCACATAGATTTCACTCATGCCGGAAGCGTTTGAGTCGTAAGCCACGAAGCGGCCGTCCGGAGAAAATACTGCGTCGTTCTCGTCGAACTGGGTCTGTAGATACACCGCCGGCTTGCGGTCCCCCGTCATGGGCATCACCCAAATGTCCGCGCCGGTTTTGGGATCGTGGTTGGTGAATAGCAGGAATCGCCCGTCACGCGACCAGTCGGTGGGCGTCTTGTTCTGGCCCGACTTGAACAACGGCTCCTCGTTACCGGCGCCGGTCGCCACCTTTACGTAGAGATTCCGCGGCCCATCGCGCTCCGAGCCAAAGGCAATGCGGGTTCCGTCCGGAGACCATACCGGGGCGATGTCCACGGCGGGATCGAACGTGAAGCGCGTGCTGGAACCCCGGGCTACGTCGTACATCCAGAGGTCCTGATTCCCCTGAGTCTCGGCGGTGAAGGCTACGCGCCCCCCTTCCGGAGAGATTGCGGGAGTGGTGTACTGCCCCATATCAACAGGGGCGATCGACGACTTGCCTTGCCGGTCAAACCAGGTGAGCCCCAGGCCTCCCCCGGATCCCAAGGAAGGTCCGGTGCGGTAAACCAGCGTGCCGTTCCCGGATGCCGAGAAATACCCGCCGACGGCCGCGGGGCCGTTGCCCACGTGCTCGGCAACGGGAGTGGCGTCGCCCGCCAGTTCCAGCCGGCGGGCGTCGAACGGTTGCGCCATCAGGGCGCCTTCCCGCAGAAAGAGCAAGTAGCCTGCCCGGCCCTGGGGCGACGGGACATACACGGCGCCCGTTTCAGTCGCCAGCAGACGCCGGGTGCTTTGCTGTTCCGGCTTGGAATCGAGCGATCCGACGTAGAGGCCCACAACTTCCGGGCGGCTGGAAACTCGTTGATAGATGAAATGGTGCCCGTCGGGCAAGAAGGACGGATACCGGTGAAACGTCTCCCCTCGCGAAGTGTTCAGCACGGTCAACGGCGAACAGGCGCCGCCCCCCGCCGGAACCCGTGCCAGTCCACCCTTGGACAGAACAATCACTCCCTCGCGGTTCCACGCGCCCGTCGGGAGACCAGAATAACGCCCCTACCGAATTCTCCGTGCCGGGTAGTGCCCGCGCTTCGAGCGTGTCCAGCGAGCGAACCCACACCTGACCGATCGCGCCGCCATCGGTGTTGGCGATGAAGGCCAGCTGGCGGCCGTCCGGCGAGACCGCCGGCGGCGCGGTGAACGCGAAGCTCATCTTCTCGGGCGCCAGCACCTGGAAGCGCACCACCTCCGGCACGGGCGGCGTGCGCCACGGCGCCCATAGGGTCACACCCAACGCAACCGCAAGCGCTGCCGCCGCGATCCACACCCAGGGACGGCGGGCCGGAGCGACGGCGGGATTTGCCGGCGCTGCTTCCGCGAGCATGGGGCCGCGCAACACCAGACGCGCCTCGCCAATCGCCTGCAGCCGCTGCTTCGGGTCTTTTTCCAGACAGCGTTGGAGCAATTGGAGGATCGCCGGCGGTGTCGCTGCCGGCAGCACGTTGAGCTTGACGTCTTTCATGAGGACCGACGCCATGGTCTCGGCGACCGTCTCGCCTTCGTGCAGCGGCTTGCCGGCCAGCATCTCGTACAGCACCACGCCGAACGCCCAGATGTCCGCCCGGCGGTCTACCGGTTTGCCTTTGGCCTGCTCCGGTGACATGTACGCCGCCGTGCCGAGCACCATGCCCGCTCGGGTGGCGGTCATCGTCAAGGTGGGCGAGTTGCGCGGGTCGCTGGTATCCGGCTCGTCGGCGAGGGCCTTGGCCAAGCCGAAATCAAGCACCTTCACCGTTCCCTCGGGGGTGATCTTGACGTTGGCGGGCTTCAGATCGCGGTGGACGACGTTGTGGTCGTGCGCATACTCCACGGCTTCGGCGATCTGGGCGGCGATCGGCACGGCTTCGTCCAAAGGAACCGCCCCCATGGCGATGCGTTCCGCCAGCGTGGTGCCCGGCACCAGTTCCATCACCAGCGCGCGGTCTTCGACGCCGTAAATGTGCGCGATGCCCGGATGATTCAACGACGCCAGCAGCAGCGCTTCGCGCGTGAATCGAACGATGCGGTCCGGATCGGTGGCGAAGACTTCGGGCAGGACTTTGACGGCCACTTCGCGCTGCAGCTTGGTGTCGCGCGCGCGATAGACTTCCCCCATGCCGCCCGCTCCAATGGGTGCAAGGATCTCGTAGGGACCGAGCTGAGCGCCCGCCGGCAAGGCCATAGAATTCCCCCGATCTTATCGCACCGGAGCCTCGGATGCGCGTTGGTGTTCCGGTTCGGGCTCCCGCAGCGCGCCTGATATACTCGTATTTCCCGTGTTCCATTCCATTGAAAAGAAGGTCTCGAGCGCCATCCGCGCGCACATTCAGGCGCGGTACGGCGTCGATCTGTCCGTGGTGGTCGAGCAGCCCAAGCAAAGCGACTTGGGCGAAATGGCTGTGCCGGCAGCCTTTCAGCTGGCCAAACAACTGCGGCAAGCGCCCAAGAAGATCGCGGCGGAACTGGTGGACGAAATCGGGCCGATCGAGGGCGTGGCCCGGATGGAAGTGGCCGGCAACGGCTACCTCAACCTGCGGCTCGACCGCGGCGCGTACGGCGCGGCGTTGCTGGGCGGCGTGGAGGCCGAGGCCGGCGGCGGCGCGGGCAAGGTCATCGTCGAGCACACCAACATCAACCCCAATAAGGCGGCGCATATTGGCCATCTGCGCAACGCCACGCTGGGCGACACCTTTGTGCGCATGCTGCGCGCGCTGGGGCAGCGGGTGGAGGTGCAGAACTACATCGACAACACCGGCGTGCAAGTCGCCGACGTGGTGGTGGGGTTCCACTATCTGGAAAAGAAGACCGCGGCCGAAGTACAGGCGCTGATCGCCGATCCCGCCGTCCGTTTCGACTTCTATTGCTGGGACCTCTATGCGCGCATCTCCGCCTACTACGGGGAGAATCCCGAGGCCCGCGCGTGGCGCGCCGAAACCCTGCACGCCATCGAAGCCGGGGTTGGAGAGCTGGCGGAGATGGCGCACCGCGTATCCGACGCCATTGTCGAGGCGCACCTGGCCACCATGCTGCGGCTCGATGTGGAGTACGACGTTCTGCCGCGCGAGAGCGAGATTCTGCATCTGCAATTCTGGGCCTCGGCGTTCGAGCTGCTGAAGCAGCGCAAGGCGATCTACCTCGAGATCGAAGGCAAGAACGCCGGCTGCTGGGTCATGCCGGGACTCTCGGAAGAAGGCAAGGTGATTGTCCGCTCCGATGGCACCGTCACGTACGTCGGCAAGGACATCGCCTACCAGTTGTGGAAGTTCGGCCTGCTCGGCAAGGATTTCTATTACCGGCCGTTCCTGACCTACGCCGACGGGCGCACGCTGTGGGTGACCACGGACACGCCTTCGGAATCCAGCGCGCGGTTCGGCCGCGGCGAGCGCGTCTATAACGTGATCGACGCGCGCCAATCCTATCTGCAGGACGTGGTGGCGGCGGGGCTGCGCGGCCTGGGCTACGAGCAGCAAGCCGAGCAGTCCGTTCACTTCTCCTATGAGATGGTGGCGCTCTCGCCGCGCTGCTGCGCCGACCTGGGCATCCCGCTCTCCGAGGAGGATCGCAAGCGCCCGTACGTGGAAGTTTCCGGGCGCAAGGGGCTGGGCGTGAAAGCCGATGACCTGATGGATTCGCTGATCGCCAAGGCCTTGGAAGAAGTCGCATCGCGCCACGCCGAGGCTTCGGCGGAGGAGCAAAAGCGGGTGGCCACCCAGATCGCCATCGGCGCGCTCCGCTATTTTCTGCTGAAGTTCACGCGCAATGCCGTGATCGCGTTCGACCTGCAGGAGGCGCTGAGCTTCGAGGGCGAGACCGGGCCGTATGTCCAGTACGCGGCGGTGCGGGCGCGCAACATTCTGCGCAAACTGGAAGAGCGCGGGGAAGCGATTCCCGATTTCCGCGCCGAACTGAGCGGGGAGGCCCTCGGCCGGCAGCTGCAGTCCGAAGACTTCTGGCAAGTGCTGCTGGCGGCGTCCAAAGCCGATTGGGCGGTGGAGCGCGCGGTCACGGCCGGGGAACCAGCACACGTGGCCAAGTACGCGTTTCAACTGGCGCAGGCGTTCAACAACTTCTATCACCAGTACCCGATCCTGCAAGAGCAGGATCGGGAAAAGAAGGTATTCCTGCTGTGGATGACGGATTTCTTCCGGCGCCAGTTGGAGCGGACAGCGGGCATCTTGGGTATCCGGGTGCCGGACTACATGTAGGACGGGCCGCGGGTCAGGGCTGAGGACCGCCGTCCTTGGGCGTGCCGGCGAAGACTTTGCGCCCGTCGGCGAGCACGACGACGCGCGCCGAGGCCACGCGGACATCGTGGCTCCAGGGCAGAAAGCCGACCACAGTCACGTGGTCGCCCACTTTGAGCGAGTCGCGGCTCCAACCCAGCCGGAACAGCAGATGGGGGCCGGCGGCTTCGAAAATCCAGTTGGCGGTGTGGCCATCCTTGCCCGGGACATCCAGGTAAAAGTACGTGTGCGGATTGGCCCAATCGACCTTGGTGACCACGCCGGTGAAGGTGGCGCGGCGATCCTTATCGAACTCCGCGGAGAAGGCGTGATGCGCCCGGGCCGGCGCCGCGGACACGAGCAGGGCCGCGAACATCCAGCCGGGTTGCCACTTGCGCCAGAAGACCACCACAAGTCACCGTTTGGCGAGCGTTGCCGCCGGTTTGGCCCCGGACAATTCGCGGTGGAACAGATACGAAATGTCGACCGGCATATCGTCCATCGACTTCACCTTCAAAACGACCTGATAGTAGCGGGGCATGGCGCCGCCCGCCGCCTTCATCTTGTCCACCAGGGTGCGAGCCAGCGCGGGATCGGTCAGCGCCTGGACGGCGGCCAACACGCTGGAGATGCGGTTGCCGGAGAGGTACAGAATTTCGCCGTTACCGTAGAGGCCGGGAATGTGGCTGATGAGCGCGTGACTCTCCTCGAGGCCTTGGGAATCCTTGGCTGCGTGATCCGGCAGGAAAGCCGGCTCGCCCGGCCGGGGATTGAGGTTGCGAATGCCCAGCGGTTCGAGGGAGAACTGGCGGTCGACCGGAACGGCTTCGAGCTGACGGTTGCCAGTGGCCGGACCGATGAAGACCACGTTGTCCATGGCGATTTCCGGCATGGAGAGCAGGTCGCCGCGAGTCAGCATGACGTGTTGCCGGATGGGGGACAGGAACTGGCCGAGGAGGAAAGCGCCGCTGGCGGTGCCGGCGGCACTCTCCCCTTGCGAGGGGGTGGCGATGCAGACCACCAAAGGCCGGCTGGAGCTCAGAATGGGCTCCCAGAGCTGCTGCAGTTCGGGGCTCCAGGCCGCCGCGGCCTCGGGGTTGGAACGGGAAGCTTCGGCCGGACGCGCGGCCAGATAGACGGCGCCGGCCAACGCCACCAGCAGGCCGGCCGCCAGCACGCTCTCACGGAGGCGCCATCGGGGCGTGGGCGGTTCCACGGCGGCCGCGGTTTCGGATGGACTGGGCGCGGCGGGCCGGGGCGCGAAGGTCACTTTGAAGCCGCCCTTGGGCAGGTCCAACAGAATGGGGTCGGCGATGCCTTCGGTGCGATAGTAATCGGCCAGTTTCTGGCGCAAGCGGGCGACGTGCATGCGGACCACGGATTCCTGCCGCGGATCGTAGGAGGGCGGCTTTCCGAAAGCATCCACACCGATGGCGTATTCCTTCAACTCATCGGCCTGGCCGGCGAGCGATTTGTCGGCGAGATAGGAAAGCAGCCGGCGCTGCAGTTCGGAGAGCCGCAGGTTTTTGTTGGAAAGGATACGATCGACTTGAGCCCTGTTTGCTTCCGCCTCGAGTCCCACTGTGGAAAAATCATATCACAGCGGCAGAATTGGACGGGCACGGAGGCTATTTTAACGAGTCCCAGGTAGTGTTCGTCAGATCGTTCCACGCATTGGCAGTGGATGCGTTCACCTGGACATTTACCTTTACGGTTTGCACGAACGGAGTCCATTGGTTTTGGGTCTGACAAAACATGGGGGTCGCAGCTGCCGGGCTGCCCGCAACGACCACGAAGATCTCACCGGGTTTGCAGCCCGCCGGGAGGACCGGACCTTGCGAAAGAGTGAGCGGATCCGACTGGGCAAAAGTCAGGCTTGCCCAAAGCAGAACGAGTACAAACAGCTTCTTCATCGTATCTATTAACTCCTGTTGTTTTCTAGAGGGCACGGCGTATCCCGATCCCCGGGACGCAGAACCTCGCAGCCTTCCCTCTGAAACGCGGCTGCACGAAAAGACACGTCGGCTGCGCGGAGAGGGAGAGAACGGTAGCGTTGCGGGGCGGCCCGGCTACGAGACCAGGTCTCGCGGACTTATCGCCGTGCGTTGTGGACCGCCCGATGGATTAAATCGCATCTTCAGGGAGCATTGGAATCGCTTTGTGGCGCTACGTTTACTCCGCCGATTCGA
>JAIQFS010000051.1 GCA_020073145.1 Terriglobia bacterium | reverse complement strand
GAACGTGTCATCTTCTTCCTCCCGTTGGTCGGGCCCGGACCATACACGCTGTTCGGGTGGCTATCGCGCCCTTGGGTTACACTCTCATTTGACCCAACCGAGACCGGTCTGGGTTACATCGTTAAATGAGTTGACACGGACGGCCAACTTCGCCATTGCAGGCGACACGACGCAAGGAGTTCTCTGGGGCCTGAAGAACGGAGAAAGCCAGGGCTTCCAGCCGAAGGCCGTCATGCTGATGATCGGGACCAACAACTCCGGCACATTCAGCGCGCCGGAAATCGCCGAGGGCGTAGGGGCGGTGGTGCTCGAGATGCGGAAGGACTTTCCGAGCGCGAAGATTCTGCTGCTGGCGATCTTCCCGCGGAGCACTCCCGGAGATCCGGTGCGCGACAAGATTGCGGAAGTCAATACGATCATTTCAAAACTGGACGACCAGCGGTCCGTCTTCTACATGGACATCGGCTCCCAGTTCCTGGACGAGAAAGGGGCCTTTCTGGCGGATACGTTCCGGGGCGACAACCTGCACCCACAGGCCAAAGGGTACGAGATTTGGGGCGCCGCGGTGAGAGAGAAGCTGGCGGAGCTGATGAAGTAAGGGACGGGGCGTCTTCGGCCTAAGCCGCAGCAGGGCGATGGGCCCGGAGGAAGGAATGGATCTGGCGCACCGCCAGGGGGATCCGCTCTTTGGGCTCCTTCCACGGGAAGATGCTGACTTCGGCCTTGGGCGCGAGCATCGCGGCCTCCATGGCTACAGCATACGGATGGGCCGGGATATCATCCGGCAGGATCAGCACGGGCGTCTGGCACTGGCGCACAAAATCGCGGGTCACGGTGAAGACGAAGTCGGGGTTGGTGCGGTACATCCTGGTGAGAAATCGATCGACCATCTGCATGGTGAGATCGGGCCGGCGCTTGACCAATTCCGGACCCCAGCCTTGCATATTGTTTTCGTAGAAAAGGTCGCGCATCTCGGGCCGCGACCCACTGGGCTGCGCAAGGACGGCGGCGACAATGCGATCCGGCGCCCGCCGCAGGAGGTTCCAGATGAAGGGGCCGCCAATGCAGAAGCCCAGGACCATGAACTTCCCAATGCCCAGGTGATCCATCAGCCCAAGCTGGTCATCGGCATAGGAGTCCCACGGGCGGTCGATCTCCAGGGGGCCGGAGGATTGGCCGCCATTGGCGTTGCGGAGGTCCGCGAAGATACAGCGGTACTCTGCCTGAAACTCCTCGATCGGGTTAAAGGGGCTGCCGCCGGTCAAGGAGGAGATGGTGGAATTTAATCCGCCGCCGGCGATGAGCAACAACGGGAAGCCCGAACCGGCCTCCTCGAAATGGATGCTGACGGGGCCTTTGTTGTAGAGAGAAGCGGCAGATTCCGATTGCCGGGTCTGTTGCGCAAACAGGCGCGGGGTGGCGGCCATTGCCACGGCACCCGTTGCCAGCAGGTTGCGTCTCATCGGATCCATGGCCGGCTTCCTCCTCAATCCTGGTCATCGTCGCTGCGCGCTGAGCGAAGCGACACCGGGCGAACGAAAGGCAAGACTCGGAATCGAGACTTGAGTCTCATTCGGGTTAGCCTACCACGGCCGTGTTCTTAGCGAAAGGGGTTCTGTGCAGCGCCCGATTGGGTTCCCGCTTCGGCGCCTGACCAGCAGAGCAATGAAGAGGGTATGCTTGTTGCCGTGGACATCCACTTGGTCAATGGCACCTCCGAACTCTTCCGATCCTTCCATGCTTTGCCGCGGGCGAAAAATTACCGCGGCGAGGAAGTGGGCGCCGTCCGGGGAGTGATGCACTCGATTCGCGGGCTGATTCAAGACGGGGCCACGCACATCGGGATCGCAACCGAGCGTGTTCTGAGGTCATTCCGGGACGAGCTTTGGCCGGGCTATCAAACTGGTGACGGCATTCCCCCAGAGCTCCTGGCGCAGTTTTCGTTGCTGGAAGAGGGGCTAGCCGCCTGGGGGCTCACGGTTTGGCCGATGGTGGAATTCGAGGCCGACGATGCACTCGCCTCCGCGGCCGCAAAGGCCGCGCTCGACCCAGGAGTGGATCAAGTCATTCTGTGTTCGCCCGACAAGATCCTGGCGCAATGCGTGAGAAAGCAGCGGGTGGTGCAGCGCGATCGGATCCGCAGAACCACGCGCGACGAGGCAGGAGTGGTCGACAGATTCGGGGTCTCGCCGGCATCGATTCCCGACTATCTCGCCCTGGTGGGAGATCCGTCGCATCGTCTTCCGGGGCTGCCGGGATGGGGCGCGAAATCGGCCGCGGCCATTCTGGCGAAATTCGGTCACATCGAGACGATTCCGGACGATCACCGGTTGTGGGGCGCCGGCTTGGCGCGAGCGGGGTCGCTGGGCGCGACGTTGCAGCGTGAGCGCTCTCAGGCCGATTTGTTTCGGAGGCTGGCTACGCTCCGCACCGACGTGCCGGTAATGCGCGCCGTGGAAGATCTGGCATGGCGGGGACCCACGCCAGACCTAGCCCGTTTCCGGCGCCGACTCGCCGTTGCGCATCGAGCGAAGGGTAGCCCCTAAATCGGGGCGATTCCCTCAGAACAGGAATTTCAGCGCCAACTGGATCTGGCGCGACGTTCCCACGATCGAAGTGATCTGGCCGGCGTTGGCTGCGTTCCCAAGCGAGCCTGTCGGAGCTCCGGCCAATCCATTGACGGCGGTGAAGGCGCCCAACGCGGGAACGCCGCAGTTTGCGTGGTTGAAAATATTGAAAGTCTCCGCGCGGAACTGGGTGCTTAGCCCTTCGAAGATCTTCGTATCTTTCGACAGCGAGAAGTCTGTCGAGACATAGCCGGGAGCCGTGACCGTGTTCTTACCCAGGTTGCCGACGGTTCCGGGAGCCGGAAGGGTGAAGCAGGCCTTGTTGAACCAGTGGGTCGGCGCCTGGTTGGCGGTCACATCGCAGCCCGCGATCACATCCGGGCGCTGAGAAGAGAAGGCGTTCGAAAGCAGAGCGCGATCGTAGCCGACGCCGACCGACATGGGAACACCGGTGCGCCACAGCTCGATACCGCTCACCTGCCAGCCCTCGACCAGCCGATTGCCCCGGAACGGCAGCAAATAGACGACGTTCAGGGACAGGTTGTGGCGGATATCGAAACCGCAGTTCCCACGCTCGCGGGTTCCGTCGTACGGATTCGTCCACGAGGAGGTCCCATTGTTTCCGCCTAACCCGCCGTAGGTGTAGGCTCCGTCGGTGCAGTGCGAATAGACGTACGACAGGTTACCGACGAAATGGCTGCTGAACCGATTGTTCCAGCTCATCTACAGGGAGTTGTAGTGAGACGAGCTGCCCGGATTGGTCAACACCAGGGTGCCGAAGGCCGGATTGATTCGCGGATACGAAAGGCCCGTAGCCGGGTTGCCGAATTGCAACTGGCCGTTGGGGGCGGTGACCGGCACCGGCGGATTGTAGTCGCGGAAGCTGAGCAGGTCCACGCCGCGCGACCCGACATAACCCACCGTCAGCACCGAACCATTGAAGATTTCGTGCTGACTATTGAGGTTGTACTGCATCATAAACGGCGTCTTGTGGATCAGGTAATCGGTGCCGAAGGTCAAGCTGGGCAACGGGGGCGCCACATTGCCGCTCTGGAACGGAACCGGGAAAGGGGTTCTGCTGGTTATAGGAAAGGAACGGCGGAGTGCCGACGTAGCCGGAGAAGAACACATAGGTCTGGGCCGGATCGTGGAACATGCCGAAGCCCGCGCGCACGGAGGTCTTGTGGTCGCCTCTGACGTCATACGCCAGGCCGAAGCGCGGGTCGATATTGCGAACGTTGGGGTTGTCTTTAAAGGCGTGCTCTACCTTCGTAAAGCCGGTTCCCTGCGGCGGATTGACGACGTTGCTCAGGTTGCCGTGCTTTTCGACCGGGTTGGTCTGGTACTCGTAGCGGACGCCCATATTGATGGTCAGCTTGCGGGTCACCTTCCAGTCGTCCTGAACGTAGGGCTTCAAACTGATGTCGCGGAAGTCGCGGTTGCCGTAAGCGAGACCGGGAGGCGCCATGGAAACCAGCGAGGGCGTTCCGGTAAGGAACGCGACCAAGCTGGGGAAGGTGAATTGACCATTCCAATAGGTGTAGTTGAAGGAGTTGATCTGGTGCCGGCGGAAATCCATTCCGAAGTGAAGGTTGTGGCTGCCCTTGGTCCACAGCAGGTCGTCCTCGATGGGGAACTTATTTTCCAGGAACCGGAACGGGTTGGTGATATTCGAGCCCAGACCAGTCAGGCCCCCGACGGAAATATTCACGTCTTGCCGTGTGGGGAAGGGCTCCAGAATGTTGCCCGGGGCGATGAAGGGCTCGGATTCGGTTTCGTTGGGGCGCGAAAATGCGATGCTGAACGAGTTGAGCAGCGTCGGCGAGAAAATGTGGCGCTCCTGAACGGTGGCGAACTGGTTGTGGTTGTGGTCGTTCACCGGCCAAAGCGGGATGGGGGTCGGGAAGACCGCGTTGGCCACGTCGGACACGTAGCGAACGAACACGGAGTCCTTGCTCGAAATGGAGTAATCCACGCGGCCGATCACATAGTCTTCGTGGATGATCTGGTTGGCTACGGTGGTGGTGGTCCCAATGCCGTTGCCGAGCGGGTTTGTCGCCGCGGGATAGAGAGCGAGCAGCGGAGCGATGGCCGGGTTCACCGGAACCTGAGCCAGCCCGGAAGAGTTGCAAGTATAGGCGGTGGCGATGGCGCACGGCACGGATCGCGACCATCATATAGGTACTCGAAGGTTTTTGTAAGGTCGAATCGAAAATTTACGACTAAGTGCCTTGATCGGGAGTTATTCTTCTGATTCATTAATCCTGTTAGGTCTTATCAAATATATTGATCACTTATTTAACGGTTCGGACATGGAACGACCACTCACGTCAGACGAAAAGCAACTGATTCGTTGGATGCTTGAGCATGGGAACCCCGGGGCGCAAGCGTTCCTCTCGCAGCTAGATAAGGCAAAGGCCACTCCCTGGGGTTGCCCTTGTGGCTGCGCAAGTATCAATGTTTCGATTGATGGCCTGCCCGAGCCATCCGGTGGACTTCATATCTTGGCGGATTTCATCTTTGGCACTGACGCCGATCTGAGCGGCGTCTTTGTTCTTAAAAAAAGTGGTGTTCTTGCCGGTCTTGGAGTTTATGGATTGGCAGGTCCAGCGCCCAAGACCTTACCGCTACCCGAGGATTTGAGGCCTTTCGGGTAGCGAAAATTCACCTGGCTGGTTTGTCGCCTATCCGCGGACATGCGCGGTGCATTGTGCCGAGCGTCGTCCGTAGCCCTACTTCGCCGCCCCGACCACCCGCCCCCAACCATCGTCAGTGTCGGCCGAATGTTCTTGACCTCGGCGGCCAACAGATCATCCCCATCCAGCACGACCAGATCTGCCCGTTTGCCCCCTTCAAGTGAGCCGAGGATCTTCTCTTGGGCGACGGGGGGAGCGGACGACGTTTCCGGGACACGTTCGCGTGCCGGGGGCGTCTTTCGAATGCCGGTGCCTGAGGTCTCCCCCCCGGGCATCCCCGGTGACAAACAACCGTCGGCCCAGCAACTTGATCGAAGGTTTCCGAGGACTTCGCTTCGCAGTTTGGAATCTTCCGGTTATTTGCGCCCCACGTACGCCACAATGGCCGCAAGGTCTGCATTCGAGATCTCCGTCTTGCGGAATCGCGGCATGAAGCTCACGCCGTTGCGGACGGCGGTTTCGATCATTTTGGGGGTCAGGTTGGTGCGCTGCTCCAGCACCGCGGGCTTGATGCCGTGCGCGGCGGCCGCCTCCGTGCCCGCCTTCCCCAGGCCGGCTCCGTGGCACGGCGTACACCATTTCTGATAGACCTCGCGGCCGGCTTGCGCGGGGTCGGCGGCAAACGCGGCTAACGGCAAGAGCAAGGCGAGCAGCACACACGGCCGGATCATGCGCGGGCCTTTCGCAGGCGCTTGGGCCAGATGCCGCTCTTGCCCGGCGCCAGAATTCCGTTCGGGTCGAGCGCGTCTTTCAGCGTTTCATGCAGCCGCGGTAGCGCGTGATTGTTGAACGAATAGGTGTTGGCGACGTCGTCCATGAAGGCGAGATGGGTGCGGTATTCGCCCCAGCCGTGCTCGGCGCCCACCTGCACCAGGCGTTTGAAGGCCGAGCGCATATTCCGGTTCTCTTCCACGTTGTGCACCACCGGGAAATTGAACAGGAAGAAGAAGGATCGCGGATAGTAGGTGCCGGCGGGAACCACGCTCACGTTGTGGATGCCCATTTCCTGGATGACCTTATCGAACGCGTCCATCACTTCGAACACGGCCTCCCCGGTCATCGGCACGATCGGCGATAGACCGATGTGGCCGTCGCCGATGCGCTCCATCGCGGTGAAGATCGCGAGGCTGGGTACGCCGAGCGGCACCGAGTTGGCCACTTTGGCAAGATCTTCGGGGCTGGGCGGCAGCTTGTTGGTCGCGCCATCGCGAAATTGCACGCCCGGGATGGCGGAGAATTTTCGTTTGGCAAAGGCCCACTGCGCGGGCACCACTTCCGTCGGGCCGTAAAAGGGCAGGTCGATGCTCCAGTACGGCAGGTTTTTCCGCCTCAGGAACTCTTCGAGCTCCGGGATCGATGCGCCGCCGGGCTTGGAGCGGAGCGCGACCAGCTCCGGGTCGCGGGCCTGGGCGGTCAGAGAACTCGCCACTCTCGTCGTCCCCAGCACGATGTTCGAATTCATCAGGTACGAGAGGGTATCGACCATGGGGATCAGGTCGTCGTGTTTGGGAACGCTGACGGTGCCGCTGAAGCGCATCTCCGGCATCGGGTAAAGCCACACGCCCATTTTGGTGACGATTCCGAAATTGGACTGGGTGAAGATGCCATCGACATAGGGGCCGAACCCATACTTGTACTGCTGCCAGGTGCGCGAATTGGGGAGCGCGCCCATGCCGGTGCGCACGACATCGCCGTTGGCCAGCACCACTTCCATGCCGCAGAGGGTGGAGAAGTGATCGCGCAGCGGCGTATGCCCGCCGCCGCGATCGAGCGTGTTCCCCACGGGACTGCCCCAGCCCGGATCGGGGGCATCGATGAACACATTCAACCCTTTTTCCTGCGTGTACCGGTAGAGATCGAAATAACTCACGCCGGGTTCGACGAGAGCGTAGTGGTTGCGGTCGTTCACTTCCAGGATGCGGTTCATGCGCTTCAAGTCGAGCACCACGGAGCCCGAAAGCCGCGGCGCGGAACCGCCGTATGCCAGGTTCTTGCCGGTGGAGACGGTCCACAGGGGGACCTTGAAGTTGTTGGCGATTCGGAGGATCTGCTGGATCTGTTCGACGCCATCGGGGGCCACCGCGGCCGACGGCACGGGATCTTCCGGCTCGTGCCAGAACGGCGAATAGGAATCGCGATACAGCTCGACGTCTTCGTCGGACGCAAAGACCCAGTCTTTGCCGACCACTGCTTCGAACTGGCGCAGAACGGTTTGGAAGTCTCGGGCGCTGACGCCCGGAGGAAGCGGCATGAAGGCACCTGACTCGGCCAGTATACAAGAACGGGGCGCTGCATACAGGGCTGATCGGGCAATGGATGCCGCGAGCGTTTTGAATCCGACCGCCGCCGCTTACGGACCAACTCTGCCGGCAGGACACCCTACCGGCATTCTGCCTGGATCCGCTGGCGCGCGGCCGCGCGGCTGCGCGCTTCTATACTTCGATTCTCAGGCATCGCTTACAAATCCCATGAGTGACGCGCACTGGCATTTGGACTGCGTAGGTCTCAACCCAATCCCATTGCTCCGGTACGCTGCCGGCCCGTCGAGTCCACTGGCAGTACATGCACATCAAAATCAACCCATTAGCATCACGGTAGAGGCGCTCCAGTGACCGGGCCGTAGAACGTTGGATGAGGTGCCGCCCGCAGCATTGCCGCCGGGCCCGGGTGTGAGCGCCGATTGCCCGGCACGTGTCTGCCGCTTTTCTATCTACGGAGAACCCATTGGCTGGACAATCAGGGCAATACGACCCGTCGGTTTCAGAGGAGACCGCGTCGCCCGTAGCTGCACCGTCCAACTGGGGGCCCGACTCGGGTCGCGAAAGAACTTCGTGGGGCGGTTGACGCCGCCTCGAAGGTGCTACGGCGCCTCGGGAAGAGTCGATCCAATTCCGCATGGTAAGCGCTCCTTGATCATTGGCGTCTTACGCGCTGCGGCCCACGAGATCAGCCCAGCCTACGCCTTTCATTCCGTCTGTCTCGGTATGCCGCTGGCGCCAGGCGTGGCTGAGGACGTGTACCACCTCTGCTTCCCGAAACGGCTTAGCCAACACGTCGTGGCCGCCGAGATTCAAGACTTCCGACCACAGGTACTCATCAGCCAGGGACGATGCAACTACTATGGAAGGCCGATGCGTCAGGTCGCGAGTCTGCTCAAAAAGAAGTCTCCAGTCGTAAGGTGGTAGATCGCGTTCGCTCACGATTACGGGAATCGACTCTTCGTGGACCAGCCTCAAGGCGGACACCAGAGTCTCGGTCGTGTAGAGTTTCCATTGCTGCCGGTCAAAAATTGGTTGGAGGGTGGCGGCGTCGTGGTAATCGGGGCTTACCAGGAGTGCAGCCGGCTTCTGTCCGGATGCCGCTCGTACGGCGCCTGCAATGCTGTGGTGATCGGCGATTGGGAAAGCTCTCATCTGCCGTGCCTAGCCTCAGGTCCGCATGTGACGTGACCGTTCATTTCATGGCTGCTCCGATCCTGGCAGCGTCGTCGCGTTCGCGAAACAAATGGCGCGGCTTCGACCAGTGCGGTTTCTCCCGGCATATCCTCTAGAGTGGCGATTAACGAATCCAAAAGGTCGCGCTCCGCCAGCAATGCAGCCATCGTCCCATCGGTATCCATGGCCGCGAAATGCTCGCCACCCGGCTGCAATTCGTTGGGACTTGATTGGAGACCGTCTGCCATCGCTGCAGAACCCCGACTATTTGATGGTGCCAGATAGAGACACCTACAACACCTAGGTCGATTACTAATCTTCGGGCCGTGGTAAAGATCGGCAATTCAGAGAATTCAGGGTGAGTTTCACTCGAATTCGAAATGCCGTACGAAGCGTTCCTTATTGCCGGATCGTGATCACGCCTTCTTCGATGGCCAGCCTGGTCAGCTCCGCCACCGTGTGGGCACCGAGCTTGCTCATGAGCCGGCTTCGATGGAACTCCACGGTCTTTATGGAGGCATGCAGGATTTCTGCAATTTCTTTATTCTGCTTGCCTTCTGCGATGAGTTGGAGAATTTGGCGCTGCCGGGCCGTTAGTTCGATTACGGACCGCCCAGACTTCCTGGGCGAATCCCTAAGCTCATCGAGCACTTGCCGGTCGAAACCCGCGGAGATGTAGGTTTCCCCCTTTTTCACGGCCTCCAGGGCCCCCAACAGTTCTTCGGATGCTCCCGACTTCAGGACGTAGGCGGCAGCGCCGACTTCCAGTGCCTTCCGCAGATAGAGTGGGTTCGAGTGCATGCTCAGAAATACGAACTTCGTGTCCGGGAGAACTCTCCGGATCTCGCGGGCCGCGTCGATGCCGTTCAGAATCGGCATGCTGACGTCCAGGATCACGAGCTCCGGCGCCAGCCGCAAGGCGGCTTCGATAAGGGATTTCCCATTGTCCGCCGATCCGACGATCTCGTATCGGCTTTCCAGAAGTCCCCGTATACCGCCGATAACCAGTGAATGATCGTCAGCGAGTAAGATGCGAGCCTGCTTCATCGCTGCCCCCCAACGGGACCGACACCGTGAGCTCCGTCCCCTTGCCTGGTTGAGAAGAGAGCGTCAGTCTCCCGCCGACCAGCCGGACCCGCTCCCTCATACTGACAAGCCCTAAGCCCGTATTGGCTCTTACGCCGTCCGCTACGAAGCCTCGGCCGTTATCACACACCCGCAATTGAAGGGAATCCGCATCGACGGCAAGATCGACACAAACCTCCGTGGCGTGCCCGTGTGTTACGGAATTGCGTAGCCCCTCCTGGACCACTCGATATAGGCAGGTCGCGCCGTCGCGGCTCAATCGCGTGTCGTCGACAAACCCGTCGAATCGTACATGGATTCCCTGTGCTTTTGCAAAGTCGCCGCAGAACTCTTCCAAGGCGATGCTCAATCCGAAGTCTTCGATTACGGATGGGTGGAGCCCATGGGAAAGCCGACGGACTTCGCTGGATATCCGAAGAACTTGATCTTGAAACGCGCGAATGCGCCCCTGTATCTCTTTCAAAGAGTGCGCCTTCTGTCCAGCCGCTTTGCCCAACTCGATCGCAAGAAATGCGAGTTGCTGAGTCACATCGTCGTGCAGCTCTCTCGATAGACGCCTCCGCTCATCTTCTTGCGCGGTAATCAGGCTCCCCGATAAGGCGCGGAGTTGTCGCTCACTGTCCCGAAGAGCGATCTCGGTCCGTTTGCGAGCCGTAATATCGGAGACGAAACTGACCGCGAGTGCGCCACGGTGAGTTGGAACGCTGCTGAGACTGACCTCAATCGGGAACTCTGAGCCGTCTTTCCGCATGCCCACCAACTCCAACCCAGTGCCCATCGGCCGTGCCTTCGGACTGGAAACGAAGGTAGTCCGGTGGGCCACATGTTGCGTTCTCAGCCGCTCCGGCAGAAGGATTTCGAGCGGACTCCCAACGAGCTCCTCCGGGCCGTATCCAAACATCTCGCTGGCCATCCGGTTGGCCAAGACAATACTTCCGGCAGCATCGACCGCCAGGATGGCTTGCGCCGCAGTGTCCAGAAGAGTGCGAATTGTATTTTCGCTCTCTCGCAGAGCCTCTTCCGCCTTCTTGCGCTCGGTAATATCGCGGCTGACCGTGGCGAACCCGACGGGTTCGCCGGAGTTGTTTCTTATGTGAAAGACGTTATAGATCATCCAAATCGGCTCGCCGGTCTTAAAATGGCGGAACCGGATTTCGACCTCGGCGCGCCCCTCGCGGACGACTCGTGGGAAGAATTCTTCGGTAATGTAGGGTTGGTCCTCCGGGAAAAAAAATTCCGGCACGGGCGTTTGGAAGACTTGTTGCAGATTGTCAAGGCCTACCAGCCGCAATGCGGCCGGGTTCGCGTAAAACGGCATGAAATTCATATCGCACATGCCGATGAACTCGACGCTGTTATCCGCCAAAGAGACGAACTTTCGTAGTTCCAGCTCCTCTTTTTTCCGGTCTGTAATGTTTTCTGTGAAAACCAGGATGCCTCCCTGCAGGCCGTTCCGCTCGCCCCAGGGCCGGATTTCCCAGTGTAGCCATGTCGACTCGCCGCCGGCTCGCTCCCAGTGATCCTCCTGCTGTCGCAGAGTCTCACCGGCCAGGCACTGCCGATGGATGGTCTTCCACCGCTCTGGAATGTCGGGAAAAACTTCGTAAAGCGACCGGCCTAGAATTTCAGAGCTACGAATTCCATAATCGCTGCACCAGCGGTCACTCACCTGCAAATACCGCATGTTGCGATCGAGCATGGCGACGGCTGCAGGAACGCTCTTGACGAAGATGTTGAGGAGTTCTTCGCGGGATTCCAGCAACGACGCGGCTTCTATCTTCTCCGCCTCGATCTTGTTCAGCCTCCGTCCCGCGGTGAAAACCAGGCAAACAAAAGTCACTACGTTGGCAGTCGCAAAAAAGGCCAGGCCAAACGGAGTACCATACCATCCCTGCCGTTCCCCTTGCCATCGTAGCCATCCGAGAGCTACAGGCACCAACACGGCTGCCGGCAGAAGGCGCCGCGTGAGAACGCCTCCCAGGCTCTCTCGGCATACTTCGACCATCAGGCCGCGGTCCGGCCTCGAGAACAGCAGGGAAAGTGAAAGCAGAAACAGGCTGAATGAAGTGTGGACCGCCATGGTCGTGTAGAATGCGATCCCAGCGAAATTGGCGATTCCGTACAGATAACCCACCAGGTTGGCAACGCAAAGAGCGGCCACGATGACGGCCAATAGCTGGGTCGCTTTCTGTCCTTTTGGACGGTCCCTCCGCAGAACTACGATGCCAAGCAGCAAAAAGCCGATTGCGCTAACCACGGCCATGCGGCCGGGAGCCGTCAGCACGGCCACTGGAGTGCGATCCACGGCGAACAGCTCATCGATCCGGAAGTTCCGGCCGGTCATGTCCTCCAGGAGAGTCGCTGCGGAAAGAACGATGAGCAGCACCGCCATAGCCGACACCAATCGGCGCACGGCTTTGTCGGAGCTGCTCCCAAGCAGAATTGCGCCCGCGGTGAACACCAGGCCAATCGCCGTATTGACCTTCATGGAGGTCGCATTGGGAATGATGTTGCGGAGCGATGGATAGTCCAGAATCCACCCACCGACGAGCACCAGAGACCCGATACTCCCAGCAAGGAGAGCCAGTATTCGAGAGGCGATGCGCAGTTTCGCGCATCGACGCCATTCGGCGTTGTAAATCGTGGATATCGAGAACCGAGGAAACCCGACCGTTTCCCCGTTGTTCGGCACGCCGGCTCGACAGCCGGCAGCCTCGGCCCCTAACCGGGCGCTCATCTGGCTCTCAGTATAATCCGTGGCGCCGGGCGATTACTGGACCGCCCAAGTGGTCTCTGACCGGATGATCGCAGAGCTATAATCGAGCGATGAGCGGCGCGAGCGTTTCGAATCGAGCAAACCGCCGAACCTTCCTGAAATACGGGCTCGGAGCATGGGCCGCAGGCACCGGGATCGGCCGGATATCAGGCATGGCCGTTCCGTATTACAAGGCGATCTTCGATGAACGGTTCGAGGATGCGCGTGCCTTTGCCGCCGAAGCGACGGAACGCCGCATACCCGCCGCCGCCATCCGCGGGGACATCACGAAGCTGTTTTTTGACGACCTGGACTTGCGATGGAAAGAAGGTCCGGTCGTGCTGGCTGGATATACGACGCCCGCGTCCCTGTTTTGCCTCGATCTGCTGGCGCGAGACCGGGGCATGCGGGTCAGCCACTGTGCGACGGAGCCAAGCGTGGAGAGGGCGCTGGGTGTTCTCGACGGCGCGCTGCCCCACAGCCGCGGGGTGACGGGCTTGCCGACGAAGCGCCCGTCCCCTCTGGTTTTCTGGATCCTCGCGCCAAGAGCTGGGGGGCTTCACCCATCATGTCTGGCTCCGCTCCTCGCTTCGGGCTGTTCACCGCAGTCTGGCGCGTCCACGTAATCCCGGGAGCGCTCCCAATCCTGAATTTCCGGCGGCGAATTACTTCTTTGCGGCCGCGGCGGCTCTCTCTTTGGCGCGGGCGCCGCTGAGGGAGTCGAACATGGCGTAGTTGCCTTCGTGGCACGCATATTCGAAATTCCGATAGCCGGGTTCCTGCGTAAGCGGAAATGCGACTTTGAACGGCGCGACGTAAGTCTTGGGATCGTCGACCGTCATTTCATAGCGCATCTCGTCACCGCTGGTGCGGGAAAAGCGTTCGACGGTCTTCAGCGCCTCACTGGACGGGGTACCGTCGCCGTTGACGGCGATTCCGTTCCGGTTGCCCAGGAAGTTCGTGGTTTCGACCACCAGGGTGTTGCCTTCCCAGTGGCCGCGCGAGTCGCCCATGTAGGAACGAATGTTCGGGCTCGCGTGAGGACGGCCGTCCAGCGGGATGATGCGGGCTTCATGCACCATTTCTTCGAGGATGGTGACGAAGCCGGGCGCCTGGACAATCTGCTGGCCATTGCCATAAATCACCGGGAAGATGGAGCCGGCGATGCCGCGGCTCACGCAGCGAATATACCAGCTGAAGTCCTCCCAGGAATCGGCTTTGGGGTTGTTGATGCCAGCCGCTTGGGCGATGGGCCGGGCCTTGGCTTCAGGAAGCAGGTCGGGAACGCGGCCATTGGGCGGATCGACGACGAGCGAGGTTTGTTTGCACGGGCGGCGCGCGCGCTCCACCCAGTGGCTGGGAGGACCGGTGCCCACGCGCTGGCCGGGGGCCGCGAACTCCTGACTGTCACTTTCCTGCTGGCGCTTCAGTTGGCTCTCCCGCTGGGCGAGGTCCTGTTCGGTGTAGTACGCCTTCTCGCCGAGATTCGGCGGCCGGTTCATGGGCGTGCCGATGCAGTCATCGCTGGTCCAGGTTCCCTGCAAATCGGGATCGCCCCAGGGGGTCTTGGGCTGGGTCCAACTCGAGCGCGAGGAAGGAGCTTTCGCGGCCTGCTCCAGCGCGGGCTGGGCGGACAGTACAAAACCGGCGGATATCACAACTGGGCCGAAGAATCGAAACACTCGGTTCGCCATGCGTCCCTCCTCCGGGAAACGACAAACGTTCGATTCGTCAATTTTGCGCAATCGCGGCGAGCAAGTCAATGTACAGCGGGTTCGGGAGGTAGAGCGGGCGAGCGACGCGAAAAAAAACGCAGGCGGTCCGCCGGCTGGGCGGTGCCGCCTGCGCACCAAGGGAATTCGCGGAAGCGCCTTAGTCTTTGGTTTTCTCTGCGGACGGGTTGACATCCCGCAGCGGACCATGATCGTCGGTAAAGTTGCTGGTGTTCAGGACCTGGAATCCTGCATTGTGCTCATCATTAAACGGCGTGACGGTGGCAGGACAAGATGCCGCCTGAGCCGCCTGCGGAGAACCAAACCACAAGCCCAGGTGGTAGGGATGGATCGGGTTGAATGGCGGGTTCAAGCTGGCATCGGGAAACGGCCCGTTAAACACGACCGGGGCGGGCGCGCCGTTGGGCGCGACAGCAAAGGTCCCGATACTGAAGCGGCCGATGAACCGTTCGTGACCTCTGCCATTCTTGTCGGTCTCGATTTCTCCCTGATACCAGGAGATCCCAAACGGCGCCTTCGGGACCTGGATGACGAAGAGCTCGAACTCGGTCTTGGGGGGCAAACCCTGCACCGACACTTCCATGATCTCGACGGGCCCGACCGGTGTGATCTTGACCGAGCCGCTCGCGTTGGGGAGGCATGTCTTGGCCCCCGCGGAGACGATCATGTCGAACTTCACGGAATCGTCCTGGTCCCTGTCCCTGGACTCGGCCGCGAGGGGAGAGGCCGTCATGGCCAAGGAAATGGCGGCCAATGCCACCAGTGATTGTACCTGCTTTACCATCTTCTTCATTTGCTCCATTCGAGTATTTAGAGGTGTTCCTCTGTTTCGATTTCGAGGATAGCGTGGCAATGGGATGGGAATCTTCGGCAACTCGTCAAAGGTTTGTAAAAGCAGACAGAGCGGAGGCAGACTTGTTCACGAATGGAAAAGATAAAATGGGTCGAGGAAGCGGTCGGGCGATTTGTTTACCGGGCAGGGTTCCTGCCTTCCCGGCGCGGTTCGGATCGGTGAAAACGGGGCGCCTGGCGCCCGCACAAGCCCGGAGGCCTGCGCCATCGGCGGCGCGCCTGGGCGCCATCGGCGCCCAGGCGGACGACTCTTAGCGTTTCTGGCTGGTCTTATCCACCACCACTACGCCGCCCTTGACTACCACTTTGGTTTTGAGCCAGTTCCAGTACCCTTCCAGCGGGTCGCCATCGAGCAGAATGAGGTCGGCGAGTTTGCCCGCTTCCAGCGTTCCGATCTGATCGCCCATCTGGACGTAGGACGCCGTGTTCGGCCCCATCATCTTAATGAGGTCGCGCATGGAGAACACTACGTTCAGGAGTTTGAGCTCATGGTCGAGGCCGGCCTTGGGGTCATAGTTGGTGTCGGTACAATAGCCGAGGGTCACACCGGCGTCCCAGACCGTGCGCGCGTTCACCGGCATATAGCCCGCTTCCTCGCCGAGACGAACTCCGTCAATGATGCCCTCGGGCCAAGGCTTGCCATCGCGGAACCGCGGCTTGTTGTCGTTCGCAAACACACCGAAGACGGGGGTGCCAAAGCTGGCGGTTCCCAGGACCTTGGCGCCGGTGGCGGCAACTTTCTTCGCGTCCTCTTTACTGGTCCAGTCTTTGTTGGGCAGATGCACGAGCAGCGGCACTCCCGCCTCAGCGGCGGCCACCATGCCGCGGGTACTGACGGCGTGGACCTGGATGGTGACGCCGGCCTTCTTACCCTCGTCCACCACGGCGCGAAGATTTTCCATTTCTTTCGCGGTGGGGCCGGGAAGCGCCGTCAGCACGATTTCTCCGGTGAACTTGACTCCCATCGCGGCCATCTTGCGGATCTCGGCGCGAGCCGATTCCGGCGTGAGATTGCCGATGGAGAACAGGGCCCCCGATGGAAGGATGCGCGGTCCATTGATGAGGCCCTTGTCGATGTGATCGCGCAGCGCGAGGTTGCCGTCCGCCGGACCGCCGCCGGAGAGGATGGTGGTGTACCCGGCTTCGAGCAGCGCCTGCATTTCCTGCTTCTCGTTGGGCCCGGTATTGATGTGCCGGTGGCCATCGATGAAGCCCGGCATGGCGGTCATGCCTTTGGCATCGATGGTCCGGCCGCTCACCGCAGCCGGCGGGCCCGCTGCGACGGAGGCGATTTTGCCGCCGCGCACCACGATCGAGCCTCGCTCGATCACGGCGGCATTGGGACCGATGATGCGGGCGTTGGTGATGGTGAGGTCTTGGGCAGAGAGGGTGGCGGCCGCCCCCAAGGCCAGGCCGGCGAGTCTGGCCAGGGTATGTCGTTTCATGATGATCTTTCCTCCGATGGCGGATGACGAAGCAGAATCCATGATATACAAATCCGGTTGGCCGGCAAGCGACGGGGCATCTCCTGTTTTACACTCAGAACTGAATGAGACACCGGCTGACACGCGCTCGCATCTTGTGGATCCCGGCGATTCTTGCAGGGAGCGCGGGGGTGATGCACGCCCAGGCGAACAACGCGCGTAATCAGCTCAACTCGTATTTGAGCGGGATCGGCGTCGCGCAACTGGAGCGGCGGTCGGAGGCGATGGCGGCGGTTCGCACGCGGGCCGATGCGGAACGACGCCAGGGGGAGGTTCGCAAGAAGATTCTGGGGCTGATTGGCGGATTGCCGGAGCGTCGCGGCCCCGTGCAGGTCAAGGAATTCGGCACGCTCACGGAGGAAGGGTTCCACGTTGAGAGGATCGCGTATGAGAGCCTGCCCGATTTCTGGGTGACGGCGAATGTAGCCGGCTGCCGGGAAGGGACCATTTCCGGCCGTACTCCTGACGCCCGGACACGGTCCCGGGAAGGAGAGCCAAGCCAACTGGGGGGCCAACCTGGCGCGCAATGGCATGATCGCGCTGGCGGTCGACGTCCTGGGAGCGGGCGAGCGGTTCCAACACTACGACCCGGAGCTAGAAACGTCGCGCGTGGAGCGCAGCGGCGAGCACGAACACTCCAGCCTCTCGACACTCCTGATCGGGAAACACGTTTCGCGTTACTTCATCAACGACGGGATGCGCGGGATCGATTACCTGATTCAGCGGAAGGACGTCGACAGCGCGCATCTGGGCGCATTCGGCTGTTCGGGAGGCGGCACCGTGACGGCCTATCTGGGCGCGCTCGATCCGCGGATCAGCGCGATCGCGACCGCCCGCTACCTCACCTCATTCCAGCAACTGCTGACCTCGACTGGCGCGCAGGATGCGGAACAGACGCTGCCCGGATTTGTGGCGGAGGGACTCGATTTCGCGGATTGGGTGGACCTGTGCGCGCCCCGGGCCTACGCCATCGTCTCCACCACGGAAGATATGTTTCCGTTCACCGGCGCGCGGGCGACGTATGAGGGGGCCCGACGGATTTACGGCTTGTACGGCGCCGAAGATCGGCTGCAGTGGATCACGGGGCCGGGCGGCCATGGCAATCTCGGACCCATCTCGCCGCAGATTCTGACGTTCCTGGCGAAGAACCTGACGGGCCCGTCCCAGCCGCGTTTTCAGCCCTACCGCGCGGCGCATCCGGATGAACTGACGGTGACGCCCACGGGGCAGATCTCCACGTCTCTGGGCGGGGAAACGGTCGAGTCGATGAACCGGCGGGAAGCACAAGCAGTCATGGCCGTCGAGAAGCCCGCCGAATCCAAGGCGGAGCTGGCGGCGCTTCAAGAACGGGTTCGGGCCGGTGTGCGTGCCGTGGCGGCGATCACTGCGCGGCCCGGGAATGCGCCGCAGGTCACGATTCGGGGCCCCGAGCCCAAGGACGGCTACCGTTTGGAAAAGCTGACGATCCATTCCGAACCCGGGATCGACCTGGCGGCGCTGGCCCTGATTCCCGCGCAGCCCGGCCCCCATCCGGCGGTGCTTCTGCTCGATGAAACGCCGCAAGACGCGCTGGCGGGGACGGCGGACGTGCAACGCCTCATCAAGTCGGGCCATCTCGTCCTATTGCTGCAGTCCCGAGGCGTGGCGAGCGACGGCCCGGCGGGTCCGCCGGCGCAGCAGGGTTCGATCCTGGGGCCGAACACGGCCCTCGCGCTGCAGGCCATGGTAGTCGGCAAAAGCCTGGTGGGCATGCGCGCCGACGACGTGATTCGGTCCGTGAACTGGCTGGTGGCGCAGCCCGAGGTGGACCCGTCGGCCATCACCTTGTATGGAAGAGCGGCGGAAGGCATGGTGGCGCTGCACGCCGCGGCGCTCGATCCGCGAATTGCCCACGTCGTGGTGGAAAACACGCTGGTCAGCTATCGCCTAGCGCTGGAGGCGCCGCTGCACCGCAACCTATCCGATATCGTGCTGCCGGGCGTGCTTCTGCACTATGACGTGGCCGCCCTGTTGCAAGCCATCAGCCCGAGGACGGTGGCGCTCGTCAATCCCGCGAACGCACTCGGAGCGATGGCGCGCGATCAGGCCGTCAACCAGGAACTGGCGGCGGCCTTCGACTCCGACCGCAAAGTGGGAACCCCGGAACGGATTCGCGTGGTCCGGCGCGGCTTTCGCGAGCCGTTGCCTATCGACTAGTGAACTGTCCCGGCGATTCCGACAGCGCGGTGGGAACTCGCGGCGGAGCGGCAATCCGCCCTGTATCGTGGCAGATCAACAGCGCCGGTTACCAACCGGCGCGCAGGATAGCCATCCTGCCCCACCGCGCTTTCGGAATCGCCGGGACGGTCTACTATGCGGCGTAAGGCTCCTAGCCTGGGCCCGCGCGAAGAGCGGCCCTTGCGTTCGAACCCGGCCCGGGATAGGGTATTGGAGATTATGCTCAGCCACCGATTGCGATTCGCTCCTGTATTCGTCCTGCTTTTGACCGTCGCGACGGGGTTCGCCCAATCGGCGGCGCCCGGCCCGGACAGTCCCCAGATCCTGGATGTGCAGGGAGGCAAGATCCGCGTGGTGACGGTCGCCAGCGGGCTCTTCCATCCCTGGAGCCTGGCGTTCCCCGACGCGCGCACGATCCTGGTGACGGAGCGCAACGGTGGCTTGCGCATGATCCGCGACGGCGTTCTGCAGCCCGAGCCGGTCTGGACTTCTCCGTCGCCGGCGGGCGCGAACGGAGACTCGTTGCACTTCGTGGCGCTCCATCCGCAGTTCGCGAAGAATCAGTTGGTGTATGTCTCCTATCCCAAGCGGGATGGGGAGCGAATCACGCTCGCGGTCGCACGGGGGCGTCTGAGCGGCGCGAAACTCACGGACGTTCAGGAAATCTTCGTCGCCGATGCCTGGGAGACCGGGGGTAATTTAGCGGGAAGGGTCTTCTTCACACCGGACGGGATGCTGTATGTGACGGTAGGCGACCGGGATCGCCTCTGCTGCACGGGGACCGAGGACAACAGTCTCCGCATGAAAGCGCAGAGCCTGGAAAATCATGTGGGCAAGACGCTGCGCCTGCGTGACGACGGCACGGTGCCTGCAGATAATCCATTCGTCGGGCGTGCCGGGGCCAAAACCGAGATCTTCACGTACGGCCACCGCAACGGCTATGGCCTAGCGGTGAATCCGGAGACGGGCGAGTTGTGGCAGGCCGAGATTGGTCCCATGGGCGGAGATGAAGTGAACATCCTTCTGCCCGGCCACAACTATGGCTGGCCGCTGGTGTCGACTGGGCGCAACTACACCGGCACGCTGGTTTCCGATCAGCCGTGGGCGCGGCCCGGCATGGACAATCCGCGGTTTCACTGGGCGCCGTCGATCAGTCCGTCGAGCATCATTTTTTATACCGGCGACAAGTTCCCGCGCTGGAAAAACAATCTGTTCGTCGGCTCGCTGACGCAGCAGCAACTGGTGCGCATCTCGTTCCACCAGCGGTCGCAAGCCGAGCCGCGGGAAGGTCTGCTCGTGCCGCTGCGTCAGCGGATTCGCGACGTCCAGCAGGGACCGGACGGCTATCTCTACGTCGCCACGGAACGGGCATCCGGAGGCAACGCGTCCGATGGGAATGTACTGAGGATCGAACCGGCGGACCAATAGCGCGCCGAGACGAGTCCCGGCGCGGCAGACACGAGGGTCTGCGCCACTTATTTGGACGAGAATCCCTCGTAGCGCGCCTTCCAGCCTTTTTTGGGGAAACCGTTCGGCAGGCGCGCGAGAAGCGCCACGGCCATCAGCAGTCCGCCGTTGCCGGGCAAGTAGAGCGGCAGATCAGCCCGCTGCGGGTTGTGGCCGTTGGGAAGCCAGGTGTTCTTGGGCGATTCGAGAAACAGGCAATCGACGGCGGTAACCGGTTCGCCGAGCCGGCCGGCCGTCATGGCGGCCATCGGAAAATCCCATCCCCAGGTGTCGGCCCAGCGCCACTCGCGCAAAACTCTGTGCAGAGTGCGGCGCATGGTTTCGCGATCGACGCCTTCGCCGTTCCGCATCCCGTACGCCGCCAGCATGGAGGGATGATCGAAGTTGCGCGCCGTGTAGGTCTGCGGGCAGTTTTCGTGCGCGAGATAGACACCCTCTCGCACGGGCAGGCGGGCCAGCCCGGCTCGCACCTGTTCCCATTTCTCCGGAGGCCGCATGCCGAGGCGATGTCTCCAGTTCGCTGCGATGCCCAGCGCCTCGCGCCAGTAGGCCAGTTCGAACGTGGGGTTCCACGTTTCGCGCGGGGGGTGGTTCTCCTGTGCCGGAATCACCGGCGGGCCAAGCACGAAGCGGCCGTCCCGCCGGACCGCAAAATCAGCCATGAACTCGGCGGACTCCATCACGATCTCGGCGTACCGGTCGAGCGTTTCGCGCGCCGGGCGGGCGCGATAGCAGAGTTCGGCCAGCGCGATGGGATGAGGCTGCTGCCAGATCAGGAGCTCTCCGATGCTCGAAGGGCTCGACCGTCCGTCGAGCGCCGTCATTTTCGGCCAGCGCGCGCCGCGATAGCCCTGTTGTTTCGCCTTGTCCCGAGCGCTGGGAAGAATGGACGCGTACCAGCCCATACTGCGCTCCAGCAGCGACGCCCGGCCCCAATCGGCGAAATGCGCCGCGTGCCACCAGTGCATTTCCAAATGAAACTTGCCGTACCAACTGTTGCACGTCAAACCGGTTTCTTGTGGCGGCGTGGACCCGGAGCACTGAATGGCGGTGAGGTATTGCGAAAGGACGATGCGGCGTTCGAGTTCCGGCGCGCGCGCGTCGGTGCCGGCGCTCAGGTCGACGGCGCCGCCGTTCGACCAGAATTCGCGCCAGTGCGTCTCACTGGCTTGCTGTGCCGCCCCAGGAAGGATCACGCCGGGCGCGGGTTCCCGTGCGGTGAACTCGCACGTGAAGTCGAGGCGATTCCCGGAGAGCCTGAGGCGGTGGTCGCCGCGTTCCTCGAACCGCGCGGCCCCCAGCCAGTGCAACCAGACCCAGTAGGCGTCGGCATCCAGTTGCCGATGGACCGTGATTTGATTCGGGCCCCGGCTGGAGACCGTGGTGGTGTGTCTGCCCGCGGCCGTCCAATCCGAAGCGTTCATGGCCGGCGAACCGTAGGGGAAGTGGAACTCTACCGAAAGCCTGCCGGAACCAAGCAGGGGGGACTCCACCGAGACGGCGAGCACGTCCCGGGTCGGATGACAACAGGTCTTCACTTCCACCGGCTGGCCCCGGAGCGCGAATCGGCTGATCAGCGTGCCGGTCCAGAGGTCGAGCTTCTGATCGATCGCGGTCACGTCCTGACGATTCAGCCGGGCGCCGTCGAGCAGAAACGCGAGGCGGCCGAGATTCAAGCGGTGCGGATTTTCGCGCAGCCAATTGAATAGAGGCTCCTGGCCCTGGCTGGAAGCAGCGTAGCCCACCGGCCGGCCGTAGGTATCGAACGTTTCCAGGCGCAGATCGGAAACGTGCAAGCCAGCCGGCATCGGGAAGCTATGCCAACCCCATTGCGACTGTGTGCACAGCGGAACGTTCCTTTCATAGATGTCCGCCAGCGACTGCAGGCCGGTAACGTCCGAGGTGAACGCGAATTCGCCGTTTCCTACCGAAAGCGGGGCGCGCGGATCGAGATCGTGTAGGGTCGGATTGTGCCGGGATACGATCGCGCGGCGGTCCAGCTTGCCGGCAGCGGCGTCCGCCAAGAACGCCGGCGCCGCTCCGGCCAGAAAGTGACGGCGGAGGATGCGTCTCATGGCGCGGCTTGGTAGTGAAGCCAGTCGATGTCCACGTAGCCGCCAGGCTCGCTTCCTTTATCGGTGAAGCTCAATAGGCAGATCCGCGCTCCCTTCCACCAACTGAAGACGATCGGCATCGGCTCGCCAAGCGGGAGGAACGTCTTTCCGCCGTCGAGGCTATAGGAGTAGGCGGCGGCCTCGTTTTCGACATGGACGCGCAGTTCCACTTGATTGGTTTCCAGCGCAGGCCCGGGCGTCTCCCCCGCCCCGGTATGAAGAATCAAGCGCCGGCGGCCCCCGGCCTGCGCCACACCGATCCAGTGCGGTTGTTTGATAAACATGCCCAGGCCGGCCTGCTGACCGTCGGTCATGCCGGTGACGTCGAGGAGCGCCTCCGCGTATAGTGCCGGGTCTTGCAGGGTCAGCGTCAGGGTGTTTTGGGCGCTCAGCAGATCGGCCGCCGGCATTGCGTGCAGACGCAAGAAACCGGGGCGTTGCGAGAGAGACCAGTGCGCGTCATCGGGATTATGGTTCCACTCCCACTGCAGGCCGAGCTGCCGCGAGTTGAACTCGTCGGAAGTCTGCGGCTCCAGGATAGGGTAGGTCTTTCCCACATCCGGTTTCCTGGCCGTGGCGACCGGCTGCCCGGCCTCGCCCATGACCGGCCAATCGTCGACCCAGCGCACCGGCTGCATATGGACGATGCGGCCATAGGCGCCGCGATGTTGGAAATGCAGGAACCAGCCTTCGCCGGAAGGCGTTTCGACGTAGGCGCCCTGGTGCGGTCCGTTGATCGCGGTGGCGGCCTGCGCCAGGACGATCCTGTATTCATAAGGACCATAGATGCTCTTGGAGCGCAGCACGGCTTGCTGACCGGCGGAAACGCCACCGATGGGCGCAAAGATATAGTAGTATCCGCGGCGCTTATAGAACTTCGGGCCTTCCAGCGTGGGAAGAGTTTTCGGATCGCGCGCGATCTCCTTCCCTTCATCCAAGACCGCCGTCCCCTCCGGATTCATCCGGTGGAGAATCAGGGGTCCGGCCCCCACCACGGAGTGCACGAGGTACGCGCTGCCGTCGTCATCCCAGAATGGGCACGGATCTTCCAGCCCCTTCTTCGCCAGGACCAGCACCGGGGAGGTCCACGGGCCTTCCGCAGATTTTGCGGAGCTCATGAGGATTCCTTCATCGGGGGTCGGGAAGTAGACGTAGAATCGGCCCTGGTGAAAGCGGATGGCGGGGGCCCAGGATCCGCCGGCATATCGGGTGCCGCCCACCATGCTGTATTTGGGATCGAGTTCCAGCCGCTGATAGACGTGGCCGATGATCGTCCAATTGACCAGATCGTGAGATTTCAAAATCGGGATGCCGGGCATGAAATGGAAACTGGACGAGACCAGGTAGTAGTCGGCGCCGACGCGAATGACGTCCGGGTCGGAGTAATCCGCGAAGAGAACGGGGTTCCGATAGGTTCCGTTGCCCAAGTCGGCTGGCCGGGCGCCGGCGAGTACGGCGGCGAGCAGAGCCATCGCGGCCGAACGAGCGATAACCGTCATCGGCTTCACGATACTACAATGCGGATGAGATGCGAATACCGGTTTTGCTGGCGCTGGCGGCGTCTGTCCCAAATTTTGCGCGGGCCGACCTGACCTTGGTGGCGAAGCCCGGTGCGGCTGAGCTGCAGTTTACGTTTCCGGATAACCGCGGCGTCACCCAACGTCTCACACTCGACCGGTTCCGGTTTGACGGCCGGCCGGTGGCGAGCCGGCTCCGGGTTCGTCTGCTGGCACCCGGCGTTCACGAGGTGACCGCCGACGCACCCACCGTGGGGGAATGGGAGTTCGCCCTGGGCGATCTGAGCAACTACTACGGATTTGGCGAGCGTTTCGACCGGCTGGATCACGTGCACTCCATTCTCAAAAACGAAAGCCGGAACACGGTGGGCGTCAAGGGTACCGACACTTACAAGCCCGTGCCCTTCTTTATGAGCCTGCGCGGGTACGGCCTGTGGCTGGACACTTACAGCGATGCCACGTTCGACCTCAACGTGACGGATGCCGCGCGAATCCGCGTCGGGGTGCGCTCGAAGCGGCTGCGCTTCGTACTAATTGAGGGTCCGCGCTTTTCGACCATCCTCGACCGCTTCACGGCCCTGGCGGGACGGCAACAACTGCCGCCGTATTGGGCGTTCGCGCCCTGGAAGGCACGCGATTTCCATCGCAACCGGCAGGAAGTTGAGGAGGACATCGACCGCTATCGCCGGCTGGGGCTGCCGGCGGCCGTCATCCTGATCGACAGTCCGTGGGCGACCAACTACAACACCTACGAGTTCAATCCCAAGCAGTTCGACAACGCGCCCGAAATGGTCCGGCATCTCCACGACGAGGGATTCAAGCTGGTGCTGTGGCACACGTCCTGGATTAACCAGAAGACGGCGGAGCCTCGGGAAGACGGATTCACCGGCAAGCTGCTGCCGGTGGCCGCGGAGAACTTCGCCGAGGCGGAACGGAAAGGCTATTTCCTGCTCCGGCCGGACGGCACTACCTACATTGCCGATTGGTGGAAGGGAAGAGGAAGCCTGATCGATTTCACGAATCCCGCCGCCAAGAAGTGGTGGCAGTCTCAGGTGGGCAAGGCGATCGCCGCCGGAGCCGATGGGTTCAAGGACGACGACGCCGAAGGCAACTTCATTGGCGACGTGAAGCTCGCGAGCGGCGAAGACGTGGGCATGGAGCGCAACCGCTACGCCGTGGATTACAACCGCGCCGTCGCGGAGGTGCTCACCGAACGCAAAGGAACGGACTGGGTGCTGTGCCAGCGCAGCGGGACGACGGGTTCGCACATGCTGCCGTTTTTTTGGGGAGGCGACAACGACGCCAGCTTCACGCCCGCCAACGGCCTGCCCACGGTGGTCACTGCGGGGCTCAATGCCGCCCTGAGCGGGATTTCTCTGTGGATGAGCGATCTCGGAGGATACAACAAGACCGCGCGGGCCGATCCGGACCCCGTGCTGTTCGCCCGCTGGACGGAATACTCCGCGTTCTCGCCGGGCATGGAGGTCATGAGCGCGTACAATTTCGGTCCGTGGGACTACGGCGACGAGGCGCTGCGGATTTTCCGCCAGTACTCCGTTTTGCACATGAGCCTGTTTCCGTATCGCTACGCGGCCGCGCAGGAAAGCGCCCGCACCGGAATGCCGATGATGCGGCCCCTGGTGTTGATGCACCAGGACGACCCGGAGGCCCGCGCGGCGGATACCGAATACTACTTTGGTCCAGACCTGTTGGTGGCGCCGGTGCTGAGTCCGGTGACGCAACGGGCGGTTTATCTGCCGGAGGGAAATTGGATCGATTACTGGACCGGAAAGAAGTTCGCCGGCCGCCAAACGCTCGCGGCGGAAGCGCCGCTGGATCGGATTCCGCTCTACGTCCGCGAGGGCGCGATCCTGCCGAAGATTCCGGAAGACGTGATGACGCTGGTCCCGGCCAACGCCTACGCGGACCGGAGCGTGAAGTCGCTCGATGAGCGGCGCACGTACGAGGTCTACCCCGGCGATCGACTGGCCGCGATTCGTGACTTTGAAGGGCGCACGGCGGGACCCGGTCCGGAGTCGCGCACCGTGACGATCGAGGGGCCGGCGGCGCGCGTGACCATCCGGTTCCGGTTCCGTACGCCGCGAAGCGTTACCTTGGAGGGTCGCCCCCTTACGCTGGTAACCGGACCGGAAGGAGAAGCGTCGGTGGAGTTCGATCACAAGGACAGGAGCGCCCTTCGTTGGGAGTAAGCACGAGCCAACATGTAAACTATGGCTGGGTCCGCGAGGCCGCGGCCCGCCTGTCGCCGGCGGAACGGCTGGTCTATCGCTCGAATCTGCTCGGCAGCGATCAGCGGATTACCAATACCGGCGGAGGAAACACGTCGGCCAAGCTGACAGAGCGCGACCCGCTCACGGGCCAGTCTGTCGAAGTGCTGTGGGTCAAGGGCTCGGGGGGCGACCTGCGGACCAGTACACTGGCAAACTTCGCGTCGCTCTACCAGGAGAAGCTGCTTGGCTTACGCGGTCTGTACGCCGCCTGCGAGCCGCGCGGACCGAAGACGCCGGCCGAAGACCGCATGGCCGGCCTCTATCCGCATTGCACGTTCAATCTCAATCCGCGCGCGGCTTCCATCGATACCCCGCTGCACGCGTTCGTCCCGGCCCGGCACGTGGACCACATGCACCCCAACGCCGTGATCGCGATTGCGGCGGCGCGGCGCTCGAAGGAATTGACGGAAGCCATTTTCGGCGGCGAAATCGGCTGGACTCCGTGGCTGCGGCCCGGCTTCGAGCTGGGACTGGAAATCCAGCGGCGCTGCCAGGCCGAACCGAGATTGAAGGGCCTGGTGCTGTCGCAGCATGGGCTGATCAATTGGGCCGATGATGACGAGGCTTGTTACGATCTCACCCTTCGCCTCATCGAGAAGGCGGCGATCTACATCGAGGCCCGCGACCAAGGCGAGGCGACGTTCGGAGGCGCGCGTTACCGGCCGCTCCCGGATGCCGCCCGCGACGAAGTGCTTTTCGACCTGCTGCCGTGGCTGCGGGGGCAACTCTCGACTTCCGCGCGCGCCATCGCCACAGTACAGTCGGATACGGCCGTTCTGGAATTCGTGAACAGTCACGACGCGCCGCGCCTGGCAGAGTTGGGAACCTCGTGCCCCGACCATTTTCTGCGAACCAAGATCAAGCCGTTGTACGCGGAGTGGGATCCGCAAACGAGCGATCTCGCGGCCCTCAAAGAACGGCTGGGCGCGGGCTTGCAGCAATATCGCCGGGATTACGCCGCCTATTACGATGGCTGCAAGCGGGCGGATTCACCCGCCATGCGCGACCCCAACCCCACGGTCATTCTCATTCCGGGAATCGGCATGATCGCGTGGGGAAAGAACAAGAGCGAATCGCGGGTCACCGCGGAGTTCTACAATTGCGCGGTCCAGGTGATGCGAGGCGCGGAGGCGATTGACGAATACGTCGCGCTGCCCGAACAGGAGGCGTTCGACATTGAGTACTGGCAGCTCGAAGAAGCCAAACTCCGGCGGATGCCGGCCGAACCAGAGATGGCGCGGCGCATTGTGCTGGTCGTGGGCGCCGGCAGCGGAATCGGCAAAGCCGCGGCGCACCGCCTGGCGCGGGAAGGCGCGCACGTGATCTGCGCCGATCTCAGCCCCGAGGCGGCTGAGTCGGCGGCTCGCGAGCTGACGGGCATCCACGGCCAGGGAATCGGAGTGGCGGGAACCGGCATCGCCGGCTGCGGGCCGGCGATCTCCGCGCACGTGGATGTGACCGATCGCGACAGCGTCCAGCGAATGCTCGAACGGACGGTGCTGGCCTACGGCGGCTTGGATCATATCGTGGTCACCGCCGGCGTGTTTATGCCTCCGGACCGCGATGGCCGGATTACCGATGCGCAGTGGAGAGCCACCTTGGAAGTCAATGTAACGGGCAGCTACCTGGTGGCGGATGAAGCGCGCGATCTCTTCGCGCGCCAGGGCCTGGCCGGGAGCGTGGTTCTGACGACCAGCGTGAATGGCGTAGTGGCTAAGAAAGGCTCACTGGCCTACGACGCCTCCAAAGCCGCGGCCAACCATTTGGCGCGCGGCCTGGCGGTGGAACTGGCGCCGCTGGTGCGCGTCAACGCGGTGGCGCCGGCGACGGTGGTCGAAGGCTCGACGATGTTTCCGAAGCCGCGCCTGATCGCATCCCTGACCAAATACGGGATTCCCTTTGCAGAGACCGAAGACCGGCAGGAGCTCAGCCGGAAGCTCGCCCAATTCTACGCCGATCGCACTTTGACGAAAACGGCGATTACGGCCGAGGATCAAGCCGAAGCCATTTTCTTTCTGGTGTCCGACCGGTCTTGCAAAACCACCGGCCAAGTGCTGCCCGTGGATGGCGGGCTGGTGGATGCGTTCGTGCGGTGACGCGGAATGAGCCAGTATCTAGCTTTCGATCTCGGAGCCGAAAGCGGCCGGGCGGTGCTCGGGCGACTCTCCGGCGGCAGGGTCGAGATCGAGGAACTGCACCGGTTCCCCAATGGCCCGGTGCGCGTTCACGATGCTCTGTATTGGGACGCGCTGCGCTTGTGGCAGGAGATTCAGCAGGGCATCGACATCGCCGCGCGGCAACGCCACGTGAAGCTCGACGGCATCGGCATCGACACCTGGGGGGTGGATTTCGGGCTGCTCGGTTCGGATGGCCTGCTGATTGACATGCCGCGCCACTATCGCGACCGGCGTACCCATGGGGTGATGGAAAGGCTGTTCGAGACAGTTCCTCGGGAAGAGGTCTTCGCCCAAACCGGGATTCAATTTCTGCCCTTCAATACGCTGTATCAGTTGTATGCCATGAAGCAGGCCGCTTCAGCGGCGCTCGAGGCGGCGACCCGGCTTCTAAACATGCCCGACCTGTTCAACTATTGGCTGACGGGCGAGGCCCGGTCCGAGATGACGATCGCCAGCACCACGCAGCTCTTCGATCCGCGCACCCGGACGTGGGCAACCGGGCTGATCGAGCGCCTCGGCCTGCCGTGCCGCCTGCTGGGCCCGACGGTCGCGCCCGGAACGCTGCTGGGCAAGACGATGGAAGCGCCGTATGCGCCAGTCTACGCCACCGCCGGGCACGACACCGCGGCGGCCGTGGCGGCCGTTCCCGCTGAAGAAAACGAATCCTGGTGCTACATCAGCTCGGGCACCTGGTCGCTCATGGGCGTCGAGCTCGCTCAGCCGGCCATTCACCCCGCGTGTCTTGCGTTCGGCTGCAGTAATGAAGTTGGTGTGGGCGGACGAATTCGCCTGCTCAAGAACATTGCCGGGCTGTGGCTGCTGCAGGAATGTCGGCGCGCCTGGGAGCGGGAAGGGTCGTCCTATTCCTATGAGCAACTCGCGGCCATGGCGGCGGAGGCGCGTCCGTTCGCCGCGATCCTCGACCCCGATGCCGTACCGGATTCCGACGACATGCCGCGCCAGATCGCGGAGCATTGCCGCGGCGCCGGGCAAGAACCGCCCGGGACGCCGGCCGAGTACACCCGCGCGATTCTGGAAGGCCTGGCCCTGCGGTACCGGCAGGTGTTGGAAAACCTGGAGCGGCTCACGGGCCGAAAGATTGAGACCATCCACATTGTGGGCGGCGGATCGCGAAACACTTTACTTAACCGCTTCGCTGCCGATTGCACGGGACGCCGCGTGATCGCCGGCCCGGCCGAGGCCACCGCCATCGGCAATATTCTGGTTCAGGCGATGGGTTCGGGCGAACTGGCCCATCTCGAAGAAGCGCGCTCCGTGGTGCGGCGCTCGTTCGCGCCGCAGACGTTCGAACCGCGGCCCGCGCCCGAGTGGGAACGGGCGTATGAACGGTTTCGCAAGATCACGGGATGATGGAGACAATGTTTTCCAACAAACAGACCGATGGGGTAGTGAAGGCCCTGAACGGGTTTCAGATTGAATTGCCGTCCTGGGGATTCGCCAACACGGGCACGCGCTTCGGCAAATTCCTGCAGGCGGCCGCGGCGGCGACGGTGGAGGAGAAATTTTCCGATGCCGGCGAAGTCCACCGCTGGACGGGGGCTTGTCCCACCATCGCCCTGCACGTTCTTTGGGACCTGCCGCAGGGAGTGAACGATGCGGCCGCGATCGAGGCATTGAGCATCCAGTATGGCGTCCGCGCCGGCGCCATCAACCCCAATGTCTTCCAGGATCAGGCTTACAAGTACGGCTCGTTCGGAAACCCGGACCCGGCTGTGCGCTCCGAGGCGTTGGCGCACGTGCTGGCCAGCATCGAAATCGGCAAACGCCTGGGAAGCCGCGATCTTTCCTTGTGGTTCGCCGACGGCTCCAACTATCCCGGCACGCAGAACATCCGCCGGCGCAAGAAGTGGTTCGAAGAGGGGCTGCGCGCGGCTCATGCGGTGCTCGGCGACGGGCAACGAATGCTGGTGGAGTACAAGCCGTTCGAGCCGGCCTTTTACCACACGGATATCGCCGACTGGGGCATGGCCCTCCTGTTCGCGCAAGACGCTGGGTCGAGAGCCAAGGTGCTGGTGGATACCGGACACCACTACCAGGCGCAGAACATCGAACAGATTGTGGCCTGGCTGCTCGATCTCAACATGCTGGGCGGCTTCCACTTCAACGACCGGCGCTACGCGGACGACGACCTGACGCTGGGCTCGATCGACCCCTATCAGATTTTCCGGATCTTCCACGAAATCCTGGATTACGAATGGGAGACCGGAACGCACGCGGATCTCGCGTACATGATCGACCAGAGCCACAACCTGAAGGGCAAGATCGAAGCCATGATCCAGACCGTCACGACCGCCCGCGAGCTCTATGCCAAGGCCGCTCTGGTGGATCACAAAAAGCTGTCCGGCTGCCGGGAACGCTGCGAACTGGTGGATGCGGAGAACTGCTTGAAGGACGCCTTCTCGTCCGACGTGCGGCCGGTCATTCGGGAGTGGACGACCTCCCAAGGCCTGCCGGCCGATCCCCTGGATGCGTTCCGCCAGAGCGGGTACCTGGAACGGATTACGGCCGAGCGCGGCGAGCGGAACCGGGCCACCGCGGCGAGCTACGCCTGACGCCAGGAGGCGGTCAGGCCGCGCAGGCGTTCGTAGGCTTCCTTGGGACGAAACTCGGCATCCAGCAGGCCGCCATCACGAATGAATGCCGGATCCGCCAAGTCCCACCAGGTGACGGCCTGCACCTGCGGCTTGCTATAGCAGATCGTGTAAAACTGCTCGACCCAATCCGCCTGGGCCTTGGCGGTCCAAACGCCGTGCCACTGCTTCTCGGTGGCCGGGTCCTTGGCGTGCTCGCTCGTCGACGGCACGCCTAATTCCGTCACGTGAATCGGCTTTCCGAGAGCGATGAAGCGGTCCAACTGGCGCTCGATTTCGAGCATGTCCCGCCCCGGGTTGTAGAGTTGCAGGCCGATGGCTTCATAAGACACACGGGCCGTCTCGAGGGTCTTGTAGTATTCGAACGGCGTCCGAATGGGCTGGAGCATGGCGCCGAAATAGCTCTTGCCCTCGGCGGCATACTCGCCCCATGTACAGCAGGCGTTCACCAGACGGAAGGCCGTGGGATCGGCCTCGCGGGCCGCGTCCGCGGCCATGCGGGTCAGCTCCAGGAGCTGCTCCTGGTCGAACCCCAGCTCGTTCGCCCAATCGTGCGCCTCGTTGATGACATCCCATGCGTGAATGCGCGTGCGGTAGCGCCCGACGCTGCCCAATACGTACTCGCGGCAGCTTTGCCGGATCTCAGACCACGATTTTTTCTTCAGGAATTCGGGGATGCCCGCGTTGTGGAACCAGACCAAGGGATGACCCTTCGCCAGAATCTCCGTTCCGGCCATCTGGCCGAGAATGGCATCCACCGCGCCATAGTCCGGCTTGCCTTCGACGCGCTCGACGGCCGGACGGTAGAACGGAAGGGTGGCGAAGTTGAACCCATCGCGAAACCGGTGTGCGTACTCTTCGGACTTGTTCCGTGCCGCCGAATACGATGAGCAACCGGATGGTAGACCTGACGCCGTTCAGTCCGCAAATCAACCTGACACAACCCCAGGGGACGTTCAGCAATCCGTACCTGGGCATTACCAATCCGTTCCCCGGGCAATGGCCGCCGCCGAAGAACTCGGCGTTCCCGGCGCCGGTGCTCGCGGTGACCTACGACACGTCCAACAACTTCAAAGGGGTGTCGCCGGTCAACTACACGTGGAACCTGATGGTGGAGCGGCAACTGGCCGGCGGGTGGCTGGCCCGGGCGGGCTATGTAGGTTCGCACGGAAGTCACGGGATGGAGTCGATCGAGTTGAACCCGTCGGCCTACATTCCGGGGAGCGCGCTAGGGGCAGACGCGCGGCGGGTCATGCCTGGGTACAGCAATGTCACTCAGGTTTCGTACGATGTCAACTCGTCCTTCAATTCTCTGCAACTCACGGCGGAGCGGAGGTTCCGGAGCGGGATGACCCTGCTGGCGAACTATACCTGGTCGAAGTCCATCGACGATCTGCCGGCAACCCAGGCGATCTCCGGCCCGGCGGTGGCGCCCTCCTCGCCGATTCCGTATTATCTGCCGGGGCGTCATCAGTACGACCGAGGCGCTTCCGACTGCGACCACCGGCATCGCTTCGTGGTGTCGTACGTGTACTGCCTGCCCAAGCTGGCAAACGCCAACGCGTTTGTGAGGACGGCCGCAGGCGGATGGCAACTGACGGGAATCCTCAACTACATGACCGGAGCCCCGATCACGATTCTCGCCGGACAGGACCAGTCGCGAACCGCCAACAATTCGGACCACGCGAATTACCTCGGTGGCCCCGTGTATGGCGAGGGAGCCTGCGGCACAAGCGTTCGATGTGTGAACTATCTGGTGAAATCTTCGTTTGGATTGCCGGCGGTGGGAACGTTCGGGAACTTGGGGAAGGGCTCGGTGTACGGCCCCGATCTGTTTGGCTGGGACGCGGGGTTGTTCAAAGAATTCGCGCTGTACAGCGAAAAGCTGAAGATGCAGTTCCGGGCGGAGTTCTTCAACCTGTTGAATCGCGCCAAATTTCAACAATCCCGCCAACTCGGTTTCATCCGGAGGATTCGGCACCATTACGGGCGCGCAGGATCCACGCATCGGGCAACTGGGATTGAAACTGCTGTTCTGAGGATTCCGGTGCCGCAAACCGGGCGAACCATCCCTTGAGAGGCGATGGCCGCCCGGTCTGCGTGCATCACAACCCTGTTTCGGATCAACGTTCTGGCGGTTGGTCGAGACTGCCCCATCGCTCGTCGGGACACGCACCCTTCAGAATGCTCGGGCCGGGGCGCCTCGTCCAACCTCGGGGGCATCCGCGCTAGGATAAAGATCGGTAGCGGATGAAAACGGCCGAACGCCAATTTTCGACCCTCAGCGGAGTGCCCATCCAGCCGCTCTACGGGCCGGAACAGGTGCAGGACCTGGACCCGGAGCGCGACCTGGGCGCGCCGGGGGAGTTCCCCTACACGCGCGGTATCCACCGCGACATGTATCGCGGCAAACTGTGGACAATGCGGCAGTTCTCCGGGTTTGCGACGCCCGAAGAAACCAACCGGCGGTATCGCTACCTGCTGGACCAGGGGCAGACCGGATTGTCGGTGGCGTTCGATCTGCCGACCCTGATGGGATATGACGCCGATCACGCCCTGAGCGAAGGGGAAGTGGGGAAGTGCGGCGTATCGATCTGCTCACTGGAGGACATGGAAACCCTGTTTCAGGGGATCCCGCTGGGCGACGTCACCGTCTCCATGACCATCAACTCTCCGGCGGCGGTGTTGTGGGCAATGTATCTGGCTGTGGCCGAGCAGCAAGGCGTGGACTGGGCGCGGCTCTCCGGCACGCTGCAGAACGACATTCTCAAAGAGTACATCGCGCAGAAGGAGTTCATTTTCCCGCCGCGTCCTTCCATGCGGCTGGTGACCGACACCATCGAGTTCGGCGCTCGCCACACGCCCCGGTTCAACCCCATTTCCATCAGTGGGTACCATATTCGCGAGGCCGGCTCAACCGCCGTGCAGGAGCTGGCGTTCACTCTGCGGGACGGCATCGAGTACGTGGATTGGGCGTTGGAACGCGGGCTGGCAATCGATGATTTCGCCCCGCGGTTGAGCTTCTTCTTCAACGCTCACAATGACTTTTTCGAGGAAATCGCCAAATACCGGGCGGCGCGGAAGATCTGGGCCGACGTCATGCGCGACCGCTATGGCGCGCGCAGCGAGCGCAGCCTAAAGCTGCGGTTCCACGCCCAGACGGCGGGCTGTTCGCTCACCTGGCAGCAGCCCTACAACAATGTGGTGCGCACCTCGCTGCAGGCGCTGGCGGCGGTGCTGGGCGGCGCCCAATCGCTGCACACCAACTCGCTCGATGAGGCGTACGCGCTGCCCGGCGAACACGCGGTGACCCTGGCATTGCGCACCCAACAGGTGCTGGCCTACGAAAGCGGGGTGGTTCAGACGCCGGATCCGCTCGGGGGAAGCTACTTCGTGGAGCGACTGACGCTCGACACGGAGCGGGCGGCGCAGGATTACATCCGGCGGATCGACGAAATGGGCGGCATGATCGCGGCCATCGAGACCGGCTTCCCCCAGCGAGAGATCGCTACCGCCAGCTACCAGTATCAGCGCGAGGTGGAATCCGGAGCGCGCACCATCGTGGGTGTGAATCGGTTCCAGTCCGACGACCAGCCCATTGAGTTGCTGCAGATCGACGAAACGTCGGCGCGGCAGCAAACGGCCAAGCTCGGGAACTTACGCCGACGCCGGGAGAATTCCCGAGTGGTTCGGAGTCTGGGCGCACTGCGCCGGGCCGCCGAGGGGAAAGAGAATACGATGCCGTGCCTGCTAGACGCCGTCCGCGCCTACGCCACGCTAGGCGAGATTTGCGATGCGTTGCGGGGAGTATTCGGGGCGTACCAGGAAACGAGCCATTTGTAAATTATGAGACCGATTCGAGTGCTGGTGGCCAAGCCCGGTCTGGACGGCCACGACCGCGGGGCCAAGGTGATCGCTCGCGCCCTGCGCGATGCCGGCATGGAAGTGATTTACACGGGGCTGCGGCAAACCCCGGAGATGATCGTCAGCGCGGCGCTGCAGGAGGACGTGCAGGTGATCGGGCTGTCGATTCTGTCGGGCGCCCACAACGCCATCGTGCCGCGGATCCTGGAACTACTGCGAGAAAAGGACATGGCCGACGTCAAGGTCGTGGTGGGGGGGATCGTCCCGGATGAGGACGCAGCGGCGCTCAAGCAGCAGGGGGTGGCCGCCGTTTTTCAGCCCGGCGCGTCTCTCGACTCCATCGTGAGTTTCATTCGGACGTCCGTTGGGGCGTAGCGATGGGGCAGTTCCGGGGGCTCCCCAGAGGTGTGACCCCGATTCACAGTGTAGTGTCGCCCGCTCGTTGTTCAATGCCCCCAAGATCCGGTAAAATAATGGCTTACCATCTTGGCAACCGATCTGTACCGAGTGAGACCGGCACCCGTGCATCACTGTCATCGTTGGCGCGCAGAGTGGAAAGGTATGTTCCGATGAAGCTTCTCAGGCGGCTACGCCTGGCGACTGTGTCCCTGGTTCTGTGCGCTCCTTTGGTGGTTCCGGCGTGGGCTCAGCAGCAGCCCCCGCCACCCCCCGCGCAACAACCGCCTGCGCAGCAAGCTCCCGCGCAACAACCGCCAGCACCGCGACAGCAGAATCCGTTTGAAAACGTTCCCCAGGCCGCGCCGCCACCGGCCGCTCCGCCGCAGCCGGCCCCGCCACAGCCTGCGGCGCCGGTGCCCGGCCAGCCCAAGTTGGAAGCGCCGGCCCAGCCCGCTCTCCCGGTCCAACCGTCCGGGGAACTGGTGGAGAGCGTCACGTTTCGCGGGGCCCGCCGGGTTCCTCAGGACATGCTCAAAACCCAGATTGTCACCAAGTCCGGCGACGTTTATAACGAAGACACGTTACGCCGCGACTTCATGGCGCTTTGGAATACGGGCCGGTTCGACGACATTCACATCGAAGCGGAGCCGGGCCGCACCGGCGTGGTGATCACGTTCGTGGTTGTCGAGCGCCGGGTGGTGCGGTCGATCGACTACCAGGGCATCCACTCCGTCACCGTTTCCGAGATACTCGACCGGTTCAAGGACCGCAAGGTCGGGCTGGTGGTGGAATCGCAATACGACCCGAACAAAATCCAGCGGGCGGCCGTCGTGCTCAAGGAATTTCTTTCCGAACGCGGCCGACAGTACGCCACGGTCGATCCCGTCATCGAGCAGCTTCCCCCGTCCTCCCTCAAAGTCACCTTTAACGTGAACGAGGGGCCGAAGGTCAAGGTTGGGGTGATCGACATTGAGGGCACTCAAGCCTTCACCAAGCGGTGGGTGATCCGCGCCATGAAAAACACCCGGCCGATCGGCATTCCCTATTCGATCGTGCTCGAAGACCTCTTCGCCAAGACCTATGACCCCGACAAGCTGGAAGAGGACAAAGAACGAATCCGCCAGGCCTATCAGGATCAGGGTTACTTCACCGCCAAGGCGCTCGACCAGAGCGTAACCATGCGCCGGACAGGCGGTGAGGGCTGGAAGCTGCCGCTGATCAAGGCCAACAAACCGGGGATCTTCGCGGATATCAAAATTCCCGTGGAAGAGGGCCGCCTCTACCACCTGCACATGGTCAGCTATTCGGGAGTCAAGCTGTTTCGTACTCCGGAGAGCCTGACTCCGTCGCTGTTCCAGATGCGCCCCGGAGATGTGTTTTCGACCGCCAAGCTCCGCAAAGGCCTGGAGAACATGCGTACGCTCTACGGTGAATTCGGCTACATCGATTTCGTTCCTGAGCCCTCCTTCGACATTGCCCCCAATACCGACCAGGTGGACCTGACGCTGACCGCCGACGAAGGCAAGCAGTTCTTCGTGCGCCGCCTCGATTTCTCCGGGAATACCACGACGCGCGACAAGGTCATCCGGCGCGAGATCCTGCTCGACGAAGGCGACATGTTCAACACCCGCCTGTGGGACCTGAGCATCTTGCGCCTGAACCAGTTGGGTTATTTCGAGACTCTCAAGAAGGAAGACGCCGCCACCATCAACCGCAACCCGCAATCGAACACGGTGGACATCACCCTGAAGGTAAAAGAACGCGGCAAGAACTCGATCGGCTTGAACGGGGGCGTATCCGGGCTGGCGGGGAGTTTCGTGGGATTCAACTACTCCACCAACAACTTCCTGGGACTGGGGGAGACCCTCTCGCTGGAAACGCAACTTGGCACGGTGATGCGGAGCGTGAGTATCGGTTTTACCGAACCCTACTTTCTGGACCGCCCGCTGCAGCTGGGCTTCAATGTCTACCTGACGCGGTACGATTTCAACCAGGCGCGCCAAGCCTCCATTTTCGCTGGGTACGACGTAACCCAGTTGTACAGCTCGCTGGGTCAGCAGAACCTGTTGAACTACGTGCAGAACAGCCATGGGTTTACGGTGTCCGCCAGCTATCCGCGCAAGCGCAGCTTCGCGCGTCTGGGGCTCACCTACGGGTTCGACGTGACCAACGTGCAGACGCTCACCAGCGCCGCGAACAGCTATTTCCAGTACATCAATTTCAGCGGCGTGGCCGGGCCGAATTCGCTCACCGGCGTCAAGACCAGCCATATCACGCCTTCGTATACCTACAACACGGTGAACTCTCCGCTCAATCCCACGGGGGGGCGCAGCATCTTCTTCTCCACGGATTTCGCAGGTAGTTTCCTGGGCGGAAACGTCAATACGGTGCGCCCGACCCTGGATCTCAAGTATTACAAGCCGGCGCCGTGGCACAAGAGCCATATCCTGGCGCTCCATGTCATGGGCTCTTCGATTCTCGGCTATGGAGGCAAGGCGGTCCCGCCGTTTCTGCGCACGTTCATGGGAGGCGAGCAGGACATCCGCGGATTCGACTTTTTTGCCATCACGCCGATCGCCTTCATCCCTTCGAGCGCCTCGGTCAACGTCCTGAACGCCGACGGCTCGGCCCGCACCCAGAAGGTGTTTGTCAACGGCGTGGCCGGGACCCAGAATGTGCAAATGACGGTTCCCTCCTACCAGCTCATCACTCCGGGGGGCGACACCCAGGGGCTGATGAACTTCGAATACCGCATTCCCATCGTCGGACCGGTGACTCTGGCGGCTTTCGCCGATGCGGGCGTCGACCGAATCTTATTGAGCAACCAACTGCGCATCGAGCAGTCCCGGTTGAGTGACCTCAATACCCAGTTTCCGCAGGCGGCGTTCGACAGTAAGGTGCGCATTGCGGCGGGGACGCAGAGGATGCGGGCGTCCACCGGGCTCGAAGTCCAAGTGCTTCTGCCCATTGTCCAGGCGCCGTTTCGAGTCTACTGGGCCTACAATCCGTCGATCCTGCGCGAATATCTGCAGCCGCCCATCGTGGCGGACCGGTCCATGTTCCCGAACGCCGCTACCTTCAATAGCGCGATCGCGTCTTATGGGCAGGCCTATCCGTTTTACGAGAGAAGATCGTTGTTCCGGTTCACCGTCGGCAGAACCTTTTGACAACGGGGGTGTCCGTCGATATGTTAGTATTTTCAGACTTAGGAGTTTTGAAATCGATGAAGACTTTTGCTATCCCCGCACTGGCGTTGGGGGCTGCGTTCGCGGCGCACGCCCAAGCCCAGGTCCCCACGAAGATTGGGGTGATCCACGTACAACAGGCCATCTTAAGCACCAAGGATGGCCAGAAAGCCGCCGGTGACCTGCAAGCGAAGTTCGCGCCCAGAAAAGCGGAGCTGGAAAAGCAACAGAGCGACATTACCGCTCTTCAGGACCAGTTGAAGAGGGGGACCGCCACCATGAGCGATGACGCCAAGAACCAGAAGATGCGCGACATCGACTCAAAAACCACGTCGCTGAAGCGGGCCAGCGAAGACTTCGACATGGACGTGCAAGATGAAGAGGGCAAGCTGATGCAGGAGCTGGGCGGCAAGGTCATGAAGGTGGTCGACAAATACGCGGCCGACAACGCTTTCGCTGTGATCATTGACGTCAGCAATCCGCAGACGGATGTGCTTTGGAGAGCCACCGCGGTGGATATCACCGCCGATATCGTGGCGCTGTATGACAAGGCGAATCCGGGCACGGCTGGGGCCGCTCCGGCGGCGGCGGCTCCGGCCGCGCGGCCGACGGCTCCAACGGCGCGCCCAGCAGCCCCATCAGCGCCGCCCGCACGGACCGCTCCGCCGGCCGGCACGGCGCCCAAAAAGCAGTAAAATAGGCTGAGGGGGCGAACCACCCATGAAAGTCGCAGTCGGGTTCGGAGCGGCGGTGCTGCTTGCCGCCATAGCCGGCGCGCAAAACCGCGGCGGAGTGATCAATCCTCAGCCGTTTGTCCAGGGCTCGTTCGGTAATATCGTATTCCCGGGCGGAACGTCCACCATGCCCGGAATCCAGCGGACCTTCGGGAACGCGGTATTCCCCGGCGGCGGCGGACCCCGGCTGGTGGTTCCTTTCTCAGCTAACGATCCGACGTTGCGCGCGCGTCCGGGGGTGGTCGGCCCCGGAGGCTTGCGTGGTCTTTCTGGTTCGAGACGGCGCAATGGCGCCCTGGTTCCTTACGCCCTTCCGGTATTCGTCGGCGGATTTTACGATAACCCCTACTTGCCGGATCCGGCGGCCCCGCAACAACCCAACATTGTGGTGATCTATCCGCCCGCGCAGCAGCCCGTGATTTTGAACTCCGCCGCCGCTTCGGACTTTGCACCCGCGGAGGCCCCGGTCACGCGGCCGGCCGAAGCCGAGCCGGCCTCTCCCGAACCGGAGCACTATCTGATCGCGTTCAAGGATCGAACCATCTACGCCGCAGTGGCGTATTGGGTGGATGGCGACACGTTGCACTATTTCACCGCAGGGAACACTCACAACCAAGTATCGCTGTCGCTGGTGGATAAGGCATTGACGGAGCGCTTGAACCAGGAATCGGGCACCGACCTGCGTCTGCCCTAGTCTCATGTCCCAGAAATAAGTGAACTAAGTCAAGCCCGGATTGCATCTAAAATGTAGGAGGCTCAGATGCGAACCGGACGCCCCAAGAAGCCGCTGATGGTGACCGAGGAAGAACGCGAGCGACTCGAATC
>JAIQFS010000050.1 GCA_020073145.1 Terriglobia bacterium | reverse complement strand
GTCGCCGCGCTGGCGCGCGAAATAGCTTCCAGTCTGGGCTGGCATAAGTCCGTCATGAACGACACGTTTGTGGGCGGCCTTCTGCATGATGCGGGAAAACTGATTCTGGCGCACCATTGCCCCAAACAATACGGGGAAGTGCTGCGGCACGCGAAAGGAAATTCGCTCTCGGTGAGGGATGCGGAGCGCGACGTGTTTGGCACCACTCATGCCGAAGTCGGCGGATACCTGCTGTGGTTGTGGGGCATTCCCGACGAAATCACGGAAGTCGCCGCCATGCACCACCAACTGCCGTCGAATCCGCACCAGCCCGCCGGCCCGGTGGAAGCCGTTCATGTCGCCAACGCGATTGTGAATCAGCGGCTGGAGCAGGATCTGAACCGCGAGCGTCTCGCCAGCCTCGGATGGATGGACCGGGTGCCGGACTGGCAGGCGCACAGCGAGATGCTCCTGCCGTAAGGCCAGATCACCGCACGCCATCGGCATCCCAAAAAAACGAGCAGCCTGGCATCCGGCGTGAAATCGCAGCGGATCTCGCCGTCCCACAGGCCGCCTTCGAAGAGCGGTCACAGCCCGGCGGCTAATGGGCCGGTGGGGGGACGGCGGCGACGTTCTCCCGCTTCCCTTCGAGGCCGCCCATCTTGCGGATCAGGGCCACCGTGCTCTCGTGGGGGACGGGAAGCTGGCCGAAGATGCTCTTGCCCATGGCGACGTCCAGCGGCGTAAAGCCCTGCTTCATTTTGGCGTCGAGGGCGGCGCCGTGGTCCACCAGGAATTGCACCAGAAGGTCGGACCCGCGTAAGGCCGCTCCATGGAGGGGTGTCTCTCCTTTGGAATTGGCCTGATTGATATCCATGCCTTGCGCTAGGCAGAGCTTAACGGCGTCGAGCGCTTCGTTCTCCGTGCCGCGCGTGTTCTTGTCGCGGTAGCCGACGCCGGCGGCGAACATGAGAGCGGTGCTGCCGTCTTTGGTGGCGAGTTTGGGGTCGGCGCCGTTCTGCAGCAGCAGTTGCATCGCGGCCGCGTCTCCGGAACGGGCGGCGCGCATGAAGGGAGTGGTGCCGGCATCGAGAGTGGTGTCGCCCAGGTCCATGCCGCTGCGGCCGCCGAGGTTCTTGGTGAGTGCCATGTTCGGTTGTGCGCCGTGCGCCAACAGAGCCTTCACGATCTCGATGCTGGGGAGAGGATCGTTCTCCTTCCGTGACGGCATCGAGGACCAGTCTTCATTGCGAATGTCCACGGCGGCGTAGAGCGCCGCGCGGCCTTTGTCGTCGGCCAGATTTGGGTCCGCCCCGCGATCGAGCAGAAACTTGGCAAAGGCGTAGTGCTTGTTCATGAGCGACACCACCAAGGCGTTGGCGCCATCCACGTCCAGCTGATTGATATCGACGCCGGCATCGAGCATGACCGTGCCGGTCTCGATGTCCCCTTCGCGCGCAGTGAACAGAAAGGCAGTGAGTCCGCCGCGCGACATCGGCGACACCGAAGACGCCGCGCTGAGCTTGGGGAGTTTGGTGGGCCGGTCGAAGGAACGGATTTTCCAATCCGCGCCATGCTCGAGCAGCAATTTCACGATGGCCGGGTGGCGTTCGGCGGCGGCCCACATGAGGGCGGTCTGGCCGCGATATTTTTCCACTGCGTTGACATCGGCTCCATGATCGAGCAGAAGCTTAAAGGCTTCGGTGTTTCCGGCCCGGGCCGCGGTCATCAGCACCGTCTCCCCGTCGGCCGTGGTCAGAGTTTTGGCATCGGCCCCGGCCTTGAGCAACGCTCCAATCAGCGCGGGGTTTCCCAGGGTCGCGGCTTCCGCCAGGGGCGTGTCGCCGTAGCGATTGGCCGCGTTGGGACGGGCGCCGGCGCGGAGCAGCAGGTTGGCCATGTCGAGGTCGTTCCAGTGCGCCGCCCAATGGAGCGCGGTGGTGCCGTCGGGCTGCGCCAGGGTGACGTCCGCTTTCTGACGGAGCAGGGACTGCAGCGCGGCGCCGTCGCGGTTCTGCGCGGCGTCGGCGACCGGGGAACCCGCGCCGAAGGCGGTGGAGGCTACGCCGAAAGCCAGGATCAACGGTAGTGTTCTCATGGAGGCTAGACCTCGGTCAGCAATCCGGTGCTGTCGCCAACGCTCTCCTGGTGGATTCCCGCTTTTTCCAGAATGGTCAGCAGCAGGTTCGACATGGGCGTGTTCTCCGGATATTTCAGGTGGCGTCCGCCCTTCAGCCGCCCGGCCGCGCCGCCGGCGATGAAGATCGGCAGAGGCGCGTGGTTGTGAACGTTGCTGTTGCTCATGCCGCTGCCATAGAGAATCAGCGAGTGGTCGAGCAGGTTGCCGTCCCCGTCCTTGGTGGCTTTCAGCTTGTCGAGGAAGTAGGCCATCAGCCCGACGTGGTACGTGTTGATCTTCGTCAGGTTCTCCAGCCGCGCCGGATTGTTCTGGTGGTGCGACGCGGGATGGAAGCTTTCGGAGATTCCGAGCATGGGGAAGGTCCGGTAGCTCACTTCGCGCGCCATCATGAAGGTCGAGATGCGGGTGATATCGGCCTGGAAGGCGACGGTCATCAGGTCGAACATGAGCTTGGTGTGTTCCTGGTGATCGTCCGGAATGCCGCTCGGCGAAACCGGGACCGAAAGGTTCGCATTGTTGTTCTGCTTCTCGGCCAGTTGAATGCGGCGCTCGATCTCGCGCACGGTATCCAGATATTCGGCGACACGGTTGCGGTCGCTGGAGCCGAGTCCGCGTTCCAACTGCTTCACCTGGCCGGTGACCGCGTCGAGGATGCTCTGCTCCTGCTCAATGCGCGCGAGGCGCTCTTCGGCGGTGGCGCCATCGCCGAAGAGGTGATCGAACACCACGCGGGGATTGATCTCCATGGGCAGCGGCGTGGTCGGCGTGCGCCAGGAGATGGTGTTCATATACGTGCAACTGAAGCCGACATCGCAGGAGCCCACCAGCCCGCTGTAGTCCTCGATGGCCAATTCGAGCGAGGGCAGGGGAGTCTGCTGGCCGATCTGGGCGGCGGCCATCTGGTCGATGGTCACGCCGGCGCGAATGTCCGCGCCATCGGTGCGCTTGGGATGGACGCCGTTCAAATAGACGGCGGGGCAGCGGGTATGATCGCCGCCGTTATCGCCGGGACCCTCGGGACCCGCCTTGGCGTGGGCCAGGTTGCTGAGCACCACCACCTGATCCTTGAAAGGCTCGAGCGGCTTGAGGGTGCGGGAAAGTTCGAGCGCGGCGCCGTCGCCGGCCGGCGTCCAGTTGCTCATCACCGCGCCGTGCGGCATGAAGCAGAGCCCCAACTTGACTTGCGGATTGGCCGCGGTCTGCGCCAGGGGCGTTTGCGCGGGCAGCATGGAATCCAGCAGCGGCAGCGAGATGGTCACGCCGAGGCCGCGCAGGAAGGTGCGGCGATGCAGGTGCTTCTTGGTGATGAACCTCATTGGGGCAGGTCTCCTTGGGGGCGCGCCGACGCCGTGACGGCCTCGCGCGCGGGCGCTCTCTTGATCCTCATCTGGAACGGGGTGCTCTCGACAATTCCCAGCACGAGCGAGGAGAACCGGAACTGGTTATCCCCGGCCTCTTTCACAATCCCGCGGACCGCGGGCATATCGTAGTACTCCACGCCCCGGCCCAACGCATAGGTCAACAGCTTCTCCGTCATCACGCCGACGAAGGTTTCCGGGCGGCTGACCAGCATGCGGCGAAGCCCGGCGGGCCCATCGATCCTGGCGCCGTTGAACAGGGTGACGGACGTGTCGATGGGCACGCCGTCTTCGGTCTTTCTCCATTGGCCGACCGCGTCGTAATTCTCCATGGCGAAGCCGATCGGGTCCATGACCTTATGGCAGCCGGCGCACACCGGGTCGGCGCGGTGCGCCTCCATGCGTTCCCGGACCGAAAGCGGCTTGCCGCCTTCCTCGTTCTCCTTCAAGACCGGCACATTGGGGGGAGGGGGGGTGGGAGGCGTGCCCAGGAGGTTGGTCAGAATCCATTTGCCACGCTGCACCGGGGAGGTGCGCGCGGCGTACGAGGTCACCGTCAGGATGCTGCCCTGTCCCAGCAGCCCGCGGCGATTCTCGTCTGGAACCGGTACGCGGCGGAACTGGCTTCCGTAGATGTTGGGAATGCCGTAGTGCCGCGCCAGCCGTTCATTGACGAAGGTGTAGTCCGCGGTCAATAGATCGGTCACGTTCCGGTCTTCCTGGACGATGCTTTGGAACAGCATGCGGGTTTCCTGCTTCATCGCCTGGCGCAGGTTGTCGTCGAAGTCCGGATACGCTTCCAGGTTGGGCGCGGAAGTCTTCAGGTTGCGCAGGAAGAGCCATTGCTCGAGGAAGTTGTCCACCAGGGCTTCGGCGCGCGGGTCGGCCAGCATGCGCCGCACTTCGTGCTGGAGCACGGCGGGCTCGTGCAGCTTGCGCTGGCTGGCCAGTTCGATCAACTGGTCATCCGGACTGCTGCTCCACAGGAAGAAGGAAAGGCGCGAGGCCAGCGCCAGATCGCTCACGCGATAGACGCTGTCGGGCGCGAGATTGTCCGGGTCGGCTTCGAAGCGGAACAGAAATTCCGGACTGGCCAGGATCAATTGCAGCGCCGATTCGATGCCGTCTTCGAAGGTTCCGTGATTGTTGCGGCGTTTCTGATAGAAGCTGAGGAGCAATTCCAGATCGTTGGGGGTCACGGGGCGGCGATAGGCGTGGCGGGCCAGGGCGGAGAGAATCTTGCGCGCGCACGGCAGCGCGTCGCCTTCGCCCGCCGGATGGCAGATCAGGATCCGCTCCCGCGAAAGCGTATTGCCGGGCCCGGCCGGCGCGAACGGGCCTTCGATGGTGATGCGGTCCACCGAAGGGTCGCCGGTGATATCGAGGCCGTCGACGGTGGTGCGCAGAAACGGCTTGATCAGGGCGTCGGCTTCGGCGTGGCTGCGCAGCAGGGTGGTGGCGGTGATGGTCCGCACCCCGGCCTTCACGGGAAGGCGGATGCTCAGGCGCTGGTCCAGATCGGCGCCGAACTCGCCCGGATTGCCGGCCATCTTCACAAAGTCGTCGTGCCCGCCGAACGTTGCTAAACGCAGACGGGCGCCGTCCATGGCAATCTCGACCTGGTGCGAATCTTCCATCCCGCGCATCAGGTCAAAGGTGTTCCGCCACATCCGGACCTTGATCAGGTACTCGCCGTCCACTGGAAAATCGTGGCGCACCAGCATTCCGCCGCGAGTGCCGAGAGGCAGGCCTTCGATGTGCTGATCTTGCGAGAGGTCAGGGCGCACGCGGTAGGTTGCGGTCGAGGGGGTGAGGCGGGTATTTCCAAGAGCCAGCCGGCTGATGTTCCAGGAGGCCGAAAGATACCGCTCCATGAGCGACGGCGAAACCTTCAGGACGTCGGCGATATTGTCGAAGCCGCTGCTTTCATCATCGGGCGGCAGCAGCGCTTCAGCGTCAATCTGAACGCCCAGCAGATCGCGGACCGCGTTGGCATACTCGGCGCGGTTGAGGCGGTGCATGCTGGCCCGCCCCGGGTTGGGCTTGAGGGAGTAGGCGCGGGCCAGGGCATCTTCGAGGAAGGAGGCCATGCCATCGAGATCGGCTTGGGGGGGCCGTCGTGCGCCCTGGGGAGGCATGGCGCCCACCCGGACCTTGCGGATTACCTTTTCCCAGGTTTCGGCGCCGCCCGGGATATCCGCCAGATTGGCCGCCTGGAGCGACAGACCGCCGGTGCGCGCGCGGTCGTTGTGGCACCCGACACAGTATTGGTTGAGGAAGGCGGCTTCGGCAGCAGGGGCCGGTTCAGAAGGATTTGGAGCGGACCGGGCCGGGTCTGCATGCAGGGCCAGGAGGGCGACGGCGAGGGCTACGGCCGGGACTCCAGGCGACGGTTTCGACAGCGTCCCACTCAGGCAAGGTCGCGGCATCAGACGTTCCTCTCACGGAACCAGCAAGCGCCCGATGGCACCCAGGCACGTGGCTTTACTCTATCCTTTTCAATGCCAGACAGTCGATAGAGTCAAACTGATTCAGTATATCAGAGCGATTGATGAGGAACCAGGGCCACGCCGTTGACGGCAAAAGCCTTACTTGCCGATCAGATGTTCGACATCCTTATTATTTTCCTGGCAGATGTACTCGATCAGCTCACCCTTCAACATGGACGGGTGGGTGGTGAAGTTCCAGGGCTTGGTGTAGACCTTGGGATCGTCCACCGTGTGTTCGATCTCCATATGGCCGAGGTCGATCCGCTTGAAGCGTTCAATGACGTGCAACGCATCGCTGGTGGGAAGGCCGGATTCGTCAATCCAGGTTTTGCCATTGTTGCCCACGGTATCGACGACGAAGGTGTCATCTTCCCAGTGGCCGATCGACTCGCCCAACCAGGAGGGGTTCGGATCTTCGCTGTGCTTTCGTCCATCGGTGAAGATCTGGCGCCAGATGTGGGCGCCGCCTTCGTACACAATGACGGTGAGGTTGGGCGTCTGCACAATGCGGAAGGGGTACGGCGTGGTGCTCATGCGCGGAACGCCGGGAGGCAGGCAGCGGGCTTCAGGATCGTCCTTCGAGATATTGGCCTTGCGCTCATTGTAGAGCTTCTCGGCCCAGGGCTGGAACGGAACCGTCGCTCCGGTTCGGGCCAGATCGCGGACCATATCCACGTTGGCCCCGATGGCGTTCGGTTCCCAGTTCCCCGAGAGGTCCGGATGGCCGTCGGCGGCGTGCGGCGTTGGGCCGGCCGGAGGCCAATTCGAACGGGCGTTGCCGCGCCGGCCGGGTCCACGCCCTTCCGGGCCGGCGGCGGGTGCTCCGGCGGGGGCGACTGTGGGCGCCGCGGGCGCCGGGCCGCCCGGTCCGGCTTGGGCGACGAGGTTCCACGGAGCAATCGCAAACAGAGCCACTGCCGCCATCATCAGGGACTTTCCAGCGTTCATCAGGTCCTCCTCCAGGGGTTCCGCTCCAGGCCGCCTGTATGTCTCTGACACAGCAGGACAACCAAACCCACAATGCATGCATTTCTCGAAATCGCCCTCAGTATAGGGCTCGATTTGCGGAGTTGTCAAATTTACGGCGCTCCCACGAATTGCAGGACGGGATCATCATCAAGACGACCGGAATACGCGCGAGGTAACCCGGCTTTTGAGAGATTCGTCTGCATGCAGCGACGATGGTTGGGCGGTTTTGCTGTAGAGTAGGGTATCGAGGGAATGGGCTTGCGGAGCAATCCGAAATCGAAAGTGCAGAGGATGCCAGGGAAGGAGACCAAGTCTTCCTCTCAGACGGCGCGGGCGACTCTGACGCTGCGGGAAATGTTGGTGCAGGGGCGCTTTCACCCGGGAGAGCGAATCCGCGAAGTCCCGCTAGCGGAGCAGTTGAAGGTTTCCAGAATTCCGCTCCATCTGGCTTTGGAGCGGCTGGCGCATGAGGGTTTTCTCGAGATCCTTCCGACCCGCGGTTTTGTGGTGCAGGGCTTTTCGACCGATGACATTTACGATGCCATCGAGTTGCGAGGTCTGCTGGAAGGGTCGGCGGCGCGCCTGGCTACGGAACGGCTGGAGGATCTCAGCCAGCTCGAGCCGATGCAGGAAGCGGCGCGCGAGATCGTGATGCTGATCCGTCGCCATAAACTGACTTTGGAGACGTTCAACCGCTACATCGACCTGAACGCCAAGTTCCACAACGCCCTTCTGGACTTATCGCGCAGCCGCATGCTGCGGCGGGCGGTGGAGCAGGCTTGCTCGCTGCCGTTCGCCTCGCCGAGCGCCTTCGTGAACCGGCAGTTCATCTCCCCGGAGCTGCAGGAACTGTTTCTGGTTTCGGCGGACCAGCACTGCGCGATTGTCGATGCGATTGCGAACCGCGAGGGAATGCGCGCCGAGCTCCTGACGCGGGAGCATGCGCGCGTGGCGCGGCGAAACCTGGAAGACGCCCTCAAGAACCAGGAACCGCTGAAGGGCATGGCGGGAATCCGCTGATTGGCGGGGTTGGCGGCACCTGCCGATCGTTCTCCGGCGCTCGGGCCGCGCTCGCGGCGGGCACGGTTGAGCCGGCGCTCGAAGCCCTCGTCGAAGCCCATCCATGAAGTTGCGATCCGATGTTTCAATCCAGTTGACACCATTCCGCCGCGGGACATATAATTTCGATGCTGCGCCGATTTTGCATGCATTTTGTCTCGGGAAGGAGCGCCCGAGCCCGAGGATCCGGTTTGCCGAGGCCCCATCCGCGATGGCGCGCTGACCAGGCAGGCTGCCCGCTTGTGGAGGCCGGAGATTCCGGAATTCCACTGGCGAAGACAACAGTTTTCTGATGAGATAGTAAGAGTTCACACGAGGACAAAATGGATTATCCACTGACCGGGTATCATCACATCACGGCGTGCGCCGGCCACGCGCAGGATGACGTCAACTTCTTCACGCAAGCGGTTGGGCTGCGGATGGCGAAGCAGACGGTGCTGATGGATGGCAAGATCCCGATTTACCACCTGTACTATTCCAACGCGAACATCGAACCCGGGTCTGTCATGACCACGTTTCCGTACAGCCGGCTGGAAGGGCGGAAGGGCTCCGGCCAGGTCTATGCCACGGGGTTTGCGGTGGCCAAGGGGTCGCTGCCGTTTTGGAAGGATCATTTGAAGCGGCACAAGATTGAGCAGGAGCCGGCGGCCGAGCGGTTTGGGCAGTCGTTTATCCGCTTCACGCATCCGTCGGGCCTGCAATTCGAAGTCATCGAAGACAAGGACGACCAGCGAAAGGGCTGGAAGACTCCGGAGATCGGTCTGGGGGAAGCGGTGCATGGCTTCCACGGCTCCGTGCTTTCGGTTCGCGAGATCCCGGAGACCGAGCGCTTCTTCATCGATGCCTTGGGGTTCCGTAAGACGGGCGTGGACGGGGCGTATCATCGCTTCGAGACGGGCACGGGCGGGGCGAACAAGACGGTGACGCTGCTGCATCAGCCGGATCGCCCGGCGGGGAGCTGGACGTTCGGCTCCGGCACGCACCATCACATCGCGCTGTGGGGCGCCGATGACGACGCGCTAACGCGCCAGAAGGCCATTTACGAGGAACTCGGCTATACCGACGCCTCGGAGATCAAGGACCGGTTCTATTTCCACTCGATGTATTGCCGGTGTCCCGGCGGCATCCTGGTGGAGAGCTGCTGCAATGTTCCCGGCGGTTTTGAAAAGGACGAACCGAAAGAGAAGCTGGGTACGAAGCTGCACCTCCCGCCCTGGTGGGCAGACCGTCAGGAGGAAATGATGAAGACACTGGAGCCCATCCGCGTACCGGAGACGGCGACCGCGCATTAGTCAAAATCGGAGGCTGGACATGCGAATCGGATGGATCACGGTGATGACGTGCGGGTTTCTGCTCGGCCCGGCCACGTTGTCGGCGCACCACTCGTTTGCCGCTGAATACGATGCCAGCAAGCCGGTGACGTTGAAAGGCAGAGTGACCAAGGTGGATTGGGTGAACCCGCACTCGTGGGTTCACCTCGATGTGACCGACGCGGACGGAAAGGTCACCAACTGGCAATGTGAGACGGCGCCGCCCAACATCTTGTACCGGCAAGGCTGGCGGCGGGACAGCTTGAAAGAAGGCGACGAGGTCACCATCGAAGGGTTTTCGGCGAAGGACGCTTCGGCTACCATGACGGCCAATTCCGTCACCCTGCCCAGCGGACGCCGCATGCTGGCGGGCTCCAACGGGCAAGGCGCTCCTCCCGAACCCAAGGCTCCCGATACCAAGAAATGAGATCGACAGGAACGCTGATCGCGTTATTCCTTCTGGCTCTTTCGGTCTACGGTCAACCTAAGGCATATCGGGCGCCGCGGACTCCCGACGGCAAACCGGATTTGCAGGGAATCTGGGAAGCCCACACGACGGCAGACGGGAGTCTGGAAGCCCACAGCGCTGCGCTCGGAATCCGGGCCGGCGCGAGTGTTATTGTGGATCCGCCGGATGGAAAGATCCCCTACCAGCCGGATTCGCGGGCGAACCAACAGAAGAACTTCGCCAACCGCAAGACCGCCGATCCGGTCAACCACTGTTATCTGCCCGGCGTCCCGCGCATTACTTACATGCCGTACCCGTTCGAGATTTTCCAAACTCCGGAGTTCGTAGCGATCGCCTACGAATACGTGCATGCCTCGCGGACCATTCATATGGGGAAGCAGGAACATCCGGACGATATCGATTTCTGGATGGGCGATTCGCGCGGCCATTGGGAAGGGGAGACGCTGGTGGTGGACGTGGCCGACACCGGGAGCGACACCTGGCTGGACTCGTCGGGCGATTTTCATAGCGCCGCCATGCACGTGATGGAGCGCTACACGCGGACGGGGCCTGACACGCTGCAATACGAGGCCACCATCGAAGATTCGAAGGTGCTCACCAAGCCGTTCAAGATCAGCCTGACGCTGTACCGCCACACCGAAAAGAATGCGCAGCTCTACGAATACGAATGTCAGGTGTACGCGGAGGACAGCGGCGGCTCGGCGAAGTAGAGCGCGCAGGAGAATCTCGATGACAACCGCATTCAAGAACGTCGTCCCGGTGATCCTGGCGGCCGGTTTCCTGGCCATCGTGCCGCGCCTGAGCGTGGGGCAAGGCTTCGGCCGGCGCGGTCCGGCAGTGAAAGCCGGCCCGTTCACACGCCTTCCGGATGGCAAGCCGAACATGCAGGGCTACTGGGAGAGCCGCAATTTCTTCACCGCCTTCGACCTGGAAACGCACGAGAAGGCGGAATTCGGAGTGCCCGCGGGACGCGGCGTGGTGGTGGATCCGCCGGACGGCAAAATTCCCTATCAGCCTTGGGCGCTGGCCAAGCGGAAAGACGTTCTGGAACATCATCTCTTCGACGATCCCCAGGCGCACTGCTGGCTCTCGGGCGTGCCGCGCCAGATGTATACGCCGTTCGGGTTCCAGATCCTGCAGCCGCCCGGCAGCGTGGTGCTGCTGTATGAGGCCTTTCACTCCTATCGCATCATTCCCCTGGGCAACATGCCGCACGCCGCCGAGGGCATTCGCATGTTTGAAGGAGATTCGCGCGGGCATTGGGAGGGCGACACGCTGGTGGTGGACGTGACCAATCAGAACGAGAAGACCTGGTTCGACATGTCCGGCAACTTCCATAGCGATGCCCTGCACGTGGTCGAACACTACACGATGGCGGACGCCAATACGATCCATTACGAAGCCACGCTGGACGATGTCAAGGTGTATACGCGGCCGTGGAAGATCGCGTTCGATTTCGGCCGCAATCTCCAACCCAACTACGAGCAGATGGAATATGCGTGCGTAGAAGGGGAGAAGGACCTGCAACATTATACGGAAAGCGAAGGGGCCAAGAAGAAATAGGGCTTGGCTTCTACCGGCACATGAAAACCAGCACTGAACGGATTCTGACCACGCACGTCGGCAGCCTGCCGCGTCCCCAAGAAGTCGCCGACCTGTTGTTCGCGCAAGATCGCGGCGAACGCTACGATCCCGCCCATTTCGATGCCGTGATGCGAAAGGGCGTGAGCGAAGCGGTGCGGCTGCAGCGCGAAGCCGGCGTGGATATCGTGAGCGACGGCGAGACCGGAAAGATCAGCTACGCCACCTATATCCGGCACCGGCTGACGGGGTTCGAGGGCGATTCGGCGCGGCCGACGCCCCAGGATATCGACGAACTTCCCGACTATCGCGACAAGCTGGTGAAAGAGGGCGCGTCCGCCAAATATCTGCGGCCGGTTTGCAAAGGGCCGATCGCGGTGAAGAACCGAGAACCGCTGCGACAGGACATTGCGCGTATGAAGGACGCGCTGGCGAAATCCAACGCTACGGAAGGCTTCATGAACGCCGTGTCTCCCGGCACGGTGGCGGTGTTTCAGCCGAATGAATACTACCCGTCGCACCAGGCGTACATGGAAGCTTTGGCGAACGCCATGCAGGAAGAGTACGAATCGATCGTGCAGTCGGGCCTGCTGCTGCAAGTGGACTGCCCGGACTTGGCGATGGGGCGGCACAGCCGGTTCCGCGATCTGTCGGACGATGAATTTCTGCGGACGGCCGAGATCCAGGTGGAAGCGCTCAACCACGCGCTGGCGAACGTCCCCGCCGACCGGGTGCGGCTGCACATCTGCTGGGGCAACTACGAGGGGCCGCACACGCACGACATCCCGCTGGTGAAGGTGCTGCCGCTGCTCTTCAAAGCGAAGCCGATGGCGCTATTGATTGAAGGCGCCAATCCCCGGCACGAGCACGAATGGGAAATCTGGAAGACGCACAAGCTGCCGGCCGATAAAATTCTGGTGCCCGGGGTTCTCGATTCGAGCTGCAACTTTGTGGAACATCCGGAACTGGTGGCCCAGCGGCTGGTGCGCTATGCCGAGGGCGTCGGGCGGGAGCGCGTGATTGCCGGGACCGATTGCGGGTTCGGCACCTTCGCGGGATTCGGCCCGGTGCATCCCTCGATCTGCTGGCTCAAGATGCGGTCTCTGTCGGAGGGTGCGGCGCTGGCGTCGAAGAAGTTGTGGGGAGCGCGGAGTTCGGCGAACTGATCGCGTCTCCGTTTCACAGGGGCGCTTCGGCGACATACGGGTCCAACGGCCGAACGATCTTTCCTTCGCGGATGGGCACGCACTCCGGCGGATAGTCCTGCGTGAGTTCCGCACCCTGGCCGCGAAGGGCGGTGAGGAACCGGTCGAGGTGTTTCATGGCGCCGGTGGCCTGGTCGTGCAGCACCACCAGGCTCCAGTCGCGCGTCTGGCAATCCTCAAGGGCTCGCGCGACCCAACCGTCGGGGTCCCGCCAATCGCCGGGCACGCTGTTCCAGAGAACGCACCAATAGGCGCCGGCCTGCAGGCGCTCGATCAGGGCCGGATGCAGCAGGTGCCGTCCGAGTTTTCCGGCGCTGGCATACGGGCGAAAAAGGCGGCGGGGCTGATCGAGCCACGCCAGGGCCAGTTCGGCCTGTTCGAATTCCCACAAGGCCGCGTCGCGCTTCAATTCGCCCAACGGTGTCGTGTGCGAAAACGTGTGGTTGCCGATCCAGTGGCCCTCGCTGCTTGCGCGCTGCACCAGAGGGGCGCCCTCTTTGGACGTCGCCTTGGTTCCCACGACGAAAAACGTGGACTTCACCTCGTGTCGGGCCAGGCAATCGAGCACGAAGGGGGTCACGCTGGGAGTCGGTCCATTGTCGAACGTGAGGGTCACCTTGGGCATGGTTCTGATTCCATCTTCCCTCGGGGCAGGCACGGTCCAGCAGCCGCGACGCGGCCGCGGCCTGGAAATGCGGCTGCATGCAGGAGGACTCCGAGCCCGCCGGGGTCGATTGCATGCAATCGAGGGTACGGTCAGAACCAGGTAAATTGTTCGAATCGCAGAGCGGATTGCAGTTGACAGTTCCCGAAGCAGGGGCATATAATCCACCACTAACGACAGAATGCACGCATTTTTCAGCGAGTGAAGATCTTGTGCATTTCGGGGGTCGGTAACGGGGCATGCCTGGAGTGACGGAAAGGTCCGTGGCCCATCCGGACAACGTCGTGCCAGTTCGATAGGGAGGAAATCCATCGTGAAGCAGCTTGGTCTGAGCATCGCATTGTTGGGTTTGTCTACATTTTTGGTCGCTCCCGCCGGGGCGCAGGTGGTGAACGCGGTACTGGGCGGGACGGTTTCCGATCCCTCCGGCGCATCGATTGCCAAGGTCGCGGTGACGGCACGGAATGTGAACACCGGAATTGTCACGTCGGGAGTGACCAACGAGGCGGGGAGCTATGAGTTTCCCAGCCTGCAGCCGGGCACGTATACGCTCTCGGCGGCGGCCTCCGGGTTTCAAACCCTGACCTACAACAACGTGCAGTTGGGCCAAAGCCAGCAAGTGCGGTTGAATTTCCAGCTGAAGGTGGCGACCGGCAACCAGACCGTGGAGGTGACGGCGGAAGCCGATACGGCGCTGGCCACGACGTCGGCATCGGTGGGCGGAGTGCTCGATGAGAAGACGCTCATGCAGGCGACGGCGAGCCGCAACGTATTGGACCTGATTGCGCTGACACCGGGCGTGATCACGGTTCCGGGCGTCTTTGTGGCAACCACTCTGAATTTTGCCGGGGTGCAGCAGAACCAGGTAAACACCACGCGCGATGGTTTGATTACCAACGACGGCCGGTATGCCAATGGAGCTTACTCGGGAATCTTCGCCAGCCCGGACCTGGTGGAAGAAGTTCGCGTCAGCACCAACCAGATCGATCCATCGCTGGGACGGGGGGCCGCGCAGGTGCAAATGCGGACCCGCTCGGGCAGTAACGAATATCATGGGGCGGCGTTCTGGACGAACAACAATTCCAAGTTCAACGCAGCGACTTATTTTCAGAATCTCCAGCACCAGCCCATCGACTTCGCCAACCGGAATCAGTACGGCGCCCGTGTCGGAGGCCCGATCAAAAAGAACAAGGCTTTCTTCTTTTTCCTGACGGATGACCAGCGGTACATGACGAAGGCGAACGACGTGGCAACGGTGCTCACCGGGCCGGCGCGGGCAGGAACCTTCCGGTACCTGACCACGGGTTCGGTGGGGGGCACGGCCCGGTCCAACGGCAACGCGTTTTCGGCGACACCGTCGGTCGACCTGAACGGCAATATCCTCGCTTCGGCTGGAGGAAATCCGCTGTATCTCAACTCGGTCAACGTCCTGGCGGCGGGAGGTGCGAATTACGGCACGATCGATCCCATCTGGGTCGGACCGCAGTACATCGGCAAGTACATGCCGCTGCCGAACAACTACACCGTGGGGGACGGTCTGAATACCGCAGGCTTTCAATGGAGGCAGCCCGAGAATGGCGTGGACGGATCCACCGGTCAAAGCCCGACCACGAACCGCAACAACTACACGCTGCGGTTCGACTACCAGATCAACGACTCCCAGAAAGTGAACTTCGTCATGAGCAAGGAGCGGGACTGGGGCGTCAATACGCAGACCGGGATTCCCGACTATCCGGCTGGGTATTTTGGGGATGTGCAGCGCAAGCCGTCCTTTTACAGCGTGGCCTGGACCTGGACGATCAAGCCCACGCTGCTGAACGAATTCCGGTTCGGACATAAAGTGGACACCTGGCAAGGAACGTCAGCCCTGGACCTGGGATGCTGCTGGGGCGCGTCGGAGACCGCGGTGGCGGCAACGGCGAAGGCGGCTCGGGCGTCCTATCCTCAGATTGGCGGATCGTTCGCATATACGGCGCCAGGGTCCATGGGATTGTTGGGCGGCACGCTGGGACTCTACGCGGGGATGAATGTCGCGTCCCCGCGGCAGACCATCAGCCCGTTCTGGCAGTTTGGCGACTCACTCAGCTGGATTCACGGAACGCATTCGGTGCAGTTCGGGTTTGAAATCGACCGTACCGCTTCCCAGGCAGCCAACAGCGGCAACGCGCAAACGACGCGGCCGACCATCAACCTGGGGGTTCCCGCCGCCGTACCCACTCCCATCACAGCCGCGACGTTTCCGGGTATCGGTGCTCTCAACGTGGCCACCGCGCAGGCGCTGCTGGGCAACCTGGCGGGATCAGTGGCAAGCATCACGCAGCAATACTGGGTGGACAGCCCGACGGCGAAAGACTGGAACTCCTATCTCAAGGACTTCCTGATCTACCGGACCAACCACGCCAACGCCTGGTCCGGATACGTGAAGGACAACTGGAAGGTCGCGTCGAATTTCACAGTGAATATCGGGTTGCGGTACGACTTTTTCGGCTCACCGTACCAGGATCAGGGGCTGGCGGGACGTCCGACGGGTGGACAATCGGGTCTATTCGGGATCTCCGGCACCAACTTCACCAATGCCATGTGGAACCCGGCCGCGACCGGCGGAGCAATCACGACCGCCCAATTTGTCGGTCCAAATTCGCCCAACCCGGGCTTGGGAGTGTACAGCAACTACTGGAAGGCGTTCGGGCCCTCAGTGGGGATTTCATGGCAGCTGCCGTGGTTCAAGCGGAGCACGGTCATCCGCGCCGGCTACGGGATTAACTACATCGGCAACGTGGATTTCCTGGCCACCAACACGGCCATCGGCGGATTCCCAGGCCAGACCTTGAACACCAGCGCTCCGATTTCGAGCTTTGTCAATCTATCGACCCTCGCCGCGTCGGGCCTGGTGCCGGTGACGACGAACGGCGCACAACCGTTCACCGCGGTGCCGTTCACGAACCGGTCTACCACCATTTATGGCTATGCGGACAATCTACGGACGCCGTATATTCAGAGTTTTAATTTCTCGATCCAACGCGAACTGACCAACACCTTGACCGTGGATTTCAACTACATTGGCAACAAGGGCTCGGAACTTTATACCAACCAGCAGTTGGACGACACGAATATCTTCGAAAACGGGATTTTGAACGCGTTCAACATCACCCGGGCGGGCGGAACCGCGCCGCTGTTCGACCAGTTGCTGAACGGAATCACGCTACCGGGCGTCGGCACGGTGAACGGCACGAGTCTGACGGGCTCGCAGGCGCTGCGACAGTTCGCGACCACCAACACGTTTCTGGCCAACGGATCGGTTGGCGGTTTGGCTAACTTCTTCAACACGACGTCCACCGGCACCGGGGTCAACGGCGGCCTTCTTTCGCACGCCGGGTTTCCGCAGAACTTTATCGTCGTGAACCCGCAGTTCAACAGCGTGATCATGATCGATAACAACGGGAATTCCACCTACAATTCCTTCCAGGCTCATCTGGCGAAGCGCATGACGCACGGGGTGACGGGCCAATTCTCCTACACGTTCTCGAAGACTCTGGGCGACACCTCTACTGCAATCCGGGATCAGAGGGATTTGAGTTTGAACAAGGGACTTCTGAGCATCGATCGGCCGCAGCTGTTCCAATGGAATCTCTCCTGGGATCTGCCGGTGGGCAGCAAGCGGGCGCTGCTGGGCAATGCGCCGCACTGGGTGGACACGGCCGTGGGCGGATGGACGGTAGCGTCGGCGTTCCAATATCAGTCGGGCGTTCCGCTCGCTTTTACGGCGGGAGTTTTCCCAAATTATGTGACCACGTTGAGCAATTCGACTGCGAATACCGCGAATCTGGTGGGGCCCCTGCCGTCGAATCTCTCGCAGGTGGTGAAGGGCAATGGCTTCGTCCAATACCTGCCGGGACTCACCGCGCAGAATGCGCCGACGCCCAATTTCGGCGGGGATCCGAGCCTGCCTGGGCGCTTCACCAATTTGCGAATCGTGAACTCGTCGGGTCAGGCCGTTTTCACCAACCCCGATCCGGGAACCACCGGCAACACCTCCTACTATTTGCCCGGGATGAGAGGACCCTCCTTGATGGGTTGGAATGCATCCGCCAGCAAGATCTTCCGGATCACGGAAAGCAAGAGCATCACGCTGCGCGCCGATGCGGTGAATCTCTTAAACAAGCCGCAGTGGGGTTATAGTCCGACGTCGGGACTGATCGGCATCACCACGAATATCAACTCGACCTCGTTTGGCCGCATCACGTCGGCGGCCGGCAACCGGATGATCACGTTCTACGCGCGGTTCGATTTCTGATCCGCGGAGCCTTGGCCCTCTCCGTTTGAGGGCCCTGTCACGGAAGCCGGCCTCTCTCGGAATCCGGGGGAAGCCGGCTTTTTTGTTGTGGGGCGGGGTGGACGGCGGAGATCTCGAAACACACTTCGGCTGCAGGGTAGCCTTGCCTCCGGATTCGAGTCCATAGGACGCGGCTGATCGTGGCTATGAATGCAGTGGATGCACTCCGGGAGAGCTACAGACTGAGCGCCGAGGACTTCACTTTTTCCGGAGGGTTCCCGAGGTCGGCCTGCCGGGCGGGCGCTGTGGCGGCGGTTCGCGGCCCCGCGGCGCTGGTGTTGGAGAACAAATCGGCGATCACGCTTCTCAGCCAACGGACGGCCGGATCATGCGTATACCGTTCGTGCCAGTGCTGCATGATGACGTAGGACGACACGTGAAACGGCAATCGCAGAACCTTGATATTGCCGGGACGGGCGAGGTGTTCGGCGAGTTGAGCGGGGAGAATGACCAGGTAGTCGGTGGAGTAGAGAATGGAAGCGATCCCTAAATAGCTCGGCACCGTCAGGCCGACGCGGCGTTGAATGCCCTTGGACTCCAAGGTGCGTTCGATGATTCCATGGCCGGTGCCCGAGGTGGTAATCGCCAGATGATCCTCGTTTTGAAACTGTTCCAGGCTGAGGGCGTTACCGACGCGGGGATGGTTGCGGCGAGTGGCGCAGACAAACCGCTCCCGGAACAGGCTCTGTTGGCAATACCCGGCGCCCATGGGGAGGATGAAACCCACGGCCAGATCCGCGCCTCCGGATTCGAGGAGCCTCGGGGTGGATTCGGAGATGCGCCCCAGTTCCACGCGCACCGAGGGGGCTGTCTCTTTCAGACGCCGCATGAGCTTGGGGATGAGGGTGACTTGGGCGATATCGGTCGAGTAGAGGTGAAACACGCGATCGGAAACCAGAGGGTTAAAGACCACGTGGTGTCCCAGCGCCATCTGCAGCAAGTCTTCGGCGCGTTTGAGCAACTGGATCAATTCGGAGGCGTGGGGCGTCGGCTCCATGCCGGCCGAGGTGCGCACGAAGAGCGGGTCGTTGAAATGTTTGCGGAGCTTGGCCAGGCTCATGCTGACCGCGGACTGGCTGAGGGCGAGATTCTCAGCGGTCTTGGAGACGCTGCGGGTATGCTGCAGTTCGCTAATGATGGCGAGAAGCTTGAGATCGATATTCTTCACGACGGTGTGACGACCCCTCGGCGCATGAGACGGTGATGTTCGTACAGCATATCACGAATTGCATGCATTTTGAACCGCAAGCGGCCGGGCGCAGGAGCGGAGAGCGGCGGGCGGGAGAGGAGTGAGGAAGATCGGCGATCCCAAACTATGTGCCGAATTCTATTGAAGGTAGAGCCGCCCCGAGCGGCGCCTTTCCGGGGGCGGGCGCCGGATTCGGCTCGAGAGCTTTGCATGCATTATGCGACGCGGCGTTTGGGCAGAGACCTTTTGCGAGGGGGGGCGACCTGGCGCGCGGCCTCCTCGGCTCCGACGAGACCGTAGATCTCTTTGTCGAAGCGTTGGATGAGGGGCGAGAAACTGAGGACACGCCACAAGTTCGGTCTCTTCACGCCGGTGGCAAAGCACAACTGCTGCAACCGGGGCAAGGGGAGCGCTCCGCCATGGCCGCGCAGGATTCCGCAAATCACGGCTTCGGCTCCCGAAAGAAGTTGTTCCAGTCTGGGGAGGCCGCCGGCCTCAATGTGGTGGCTGGCGACCCGGCACCAGGGGACATGGGAGCAGAGGGAACGCAGGATCGCTTCCGGTATGTTGACGGGTTTGTAGTCCCGTGAGATGGCGCGGTGGAGCATCGAGAGCGCGATTCGCGGATGGAGTGCGAGCACCTTTTGGACTCGAATGACGACGCGGTTACGAGGAACGGCGGTCAGCCAGAACCACTCGCCAGACTCGTCCAGCCAGCGGATGTCGGCACGAGTCTGCAAGACTTGCCGGACCAGATACCTTCCGCCAGCGCGCCCGAGAGTTCTGGGGGCGTGGAGGCAGAGGTCGGAGACCCGGGCCGCTCCGTGATGCGCGACGGACTTCATCGCGGAGTTCAAGACCGTTTGTCCGACCTTGGAGACGGCTCCGACAAAAACAATCCCGCCGATCGCATGCAACTGAAAGGGCGGCGTGCGCCCAAAGACAAGCGCGGCCCGGAGGACACCTTGCAAGGAAAGACGCCCCTCAGTGAAACCCTGCCGGTGCAACTCCTGCTCGACGTCCAAAACGCGCTCATGCTGGCGTTTCCGGACAAAGTCGAGGACCGCGTCGAGAGCCTGAGGGCGGCCCGATTGGCGGAGCACGGGAAGAGCAGCCGCATAGATCTGGCGGGCCCTTTCGCGCGTCAGACCAAAGTGAGAGCCAGCCTCCTGGAGAGAGCAGGGCAAACGGCCATCCCAGCCCAAGTGCCTGGCGACGAGTTTGCGATTGCGTGCGGTATCGAGACGTCCTAAGATCTCCGCGAGCTCGGCTTCTACGGGAGCGGTGGCGCGTTTGGGTTGATCCCTTCGAGAAACCAAGCGCCGGCTGCTGCTCATGTTGGCACTATAAGCGCAACCGGGCAGCGGATCGATACGCCGATTCTGATAGTCGCGATCAGTCACAATGATGGGGCTCGCGACACCCGCCTCGGGAAGAGGTGCGATGCGCGTCGATTCACGATCGGTGGAAACGCGCGAAAAGGGGCTGGTTACCTTCCTGACAGTTGGCGTAAGGTCTGTTCGGCGGTGGCTCGGGCGTCGGGGTCGGCTCCTTGCGCCGCGGCCGTGAAATGCGGGAGGGCGCCGGCCCGATCGCCCTGGCGCAGCAAGAGCATCCCCAATTCAACCTGCACGCGCCCATTCCCGGGCTGAAGGCGAACCGTCTCAGACCACTCCCGCCGCGCCCCAAGGAGGTCGCCCTTGTTCGCCAGAAGGGCGCCCCAAATCTCATGAGCGGCCGCGGAGCGGGGATCGGCCTCGACGGCGAGCCGCGCTTGCTTTTCGGCGTCGGCCGGGCGATTCGAGTCCGCCAGCACGCGCGCATAATCCACCCGGGCCTCGGCATACTCCGGCTTGAGGCGCAGACTCTGCTCCATTTGGAATCGCGCCTCCGGGGTTTGGCCCTGCGACGCCAAGGCGCGGCCCAGATTCAAACGCCACTCGGCAACGCCGGGCTGGATGCGCAGCGCGGCCCGGAATTCCCGCTCCGCCCCCGGCCGGTCGCCCACGCCCCACAACAGCAAGCCCAGATTGTTGTGTAAGTCGGCCACCTCCGGATCGAGAGCGGCGGCTTTCTCGAGCGCCGCCTGGGCCTCCGCGGCCTGGTTCTGCTGCCACAACACCCACCCCAGCCGGCCCCAGGCGCGCGCGTCGCCGGGCGCCAATTCAGTGGCGCGCCGCAGTTTCGATTCCGCCAGGGGCCACTGTCCGGCTTCCATCAACGCATTTCCCCATTGGATCAGCCGAAATGCCGACTCGGCATCGTGCTGGGCGGCCTGTTCAAAGTACCGGCTGGCCGAGGCGGGATCGCCGGCGGCGAGGTAGCCTTCGGCCAGCTCCGCATAATAGGACGGCCGCGCGGGCCGGTACTTGGCGATTTGGGCAGCCAGCAACGGCAGACCGGCTTTCAGATTGCTCTGGTCGCGAACCTGGGCGACGGCCAGAGTCAGCTGGTTGTCCTCGGAGGAAGGGAGTGGGGCGGGGTAGTAGGGAACCACTTCTCCCTGGTAAGAAGTAGCCTGGGTCTCGGCGCGTTCGGGCTTCTCGGCGAGCAGATCCGCCGGCCGGGGATAGGGGGCGATTCGATGTTCGGTCATGACGATGTGGACGGCGTCGTCGGTTCTGCGCCGAGGCATGTGGCAGCCGATGCAGTTTGCGCCCGCCTGGTGCGGCCCGGGGGCCGACACGCGCGTCACCGCCACATGGCAGCCCAGACAAACCTGGTTGTAGTGGGCGGCCGCCGGCTCCCCGCGGGGAATGTCGTGCGGGTTGTGGCAACTGGTGCATTGGAGCTTCCCGGCACTCTTCAGGAAGCACTGCGATTCACGAAACCGGTATCCGCCCTGGGCCACCTCAAAGCTCTGGTTCTTGCCGGGCGCGCGATCGAAGGCCAGTTCGAAGTCGGCCAGGGGCTGGCCGGGCACATACGAGAACGGACTGCGGCCGAAGCGCACCACCGAGTGAGGCAGCTTTTGATTGGAGGTCTCCAGATGGCACTGCAGGCAAACCTCCATTTCGCGCTCCGGACTCAAGCGGCCGGGGTTGACGATGGCGGCCCGAATCGCGGCGGACGGGGCTCCTTCGGTGGCCCGGTCGACGTGTTTCTGTCCGGGTCCATGGCATCGCTGGCAATCGATGCCTTCGGGCAGGGGCTGCAGATAAGTCTCCTGGTAGGGGTCGCGGTTCCGGCCCTCGGGGATCTTGGGATATCCGTTGTGGCAGAACATGCACTCGTAGTAGATGGGCCGCACGGAGCCTGGGTAGTCGGGACGATCGTACCCCGGATTCATCGCCCAATAGCCGCCCTTCTCCGCATACCAGCCGAGCGGCAACTGCTGCAAGGTGTTCTGGTCGGTCCGGTGCAAATACGATCGCGCGTGGTTGCCGGAGCCGAGCACGTAGTCCACGCGCTTCTCGTCCACGTTGGTTTCCTTGGCGTCGAATCCGATCTGCCAGCGGCGCTGAAACCAAGCGCCATCCCGCCGGATCATCGTAAAGTGGCTGTCCGACGCCGCATGATGGTACGGCTTGGCGGGAGCCGGCGTATCGACGTCGTCGTCCGCCCGGACACGGCGGAACGATCGTCCCATCCCGGTTTTTTGATACGTGGCCGCAATGGCCGCGTGGCATTCCGCGCACACCGCTGGAGCAGCGTAGCCGCCGGCCACTTCCGAGGAGTCCGAATCGGCTGTGCGCGCAGGCGATTGCAGCCAGCGGCAGCCCACTCCAGCGCCAGCCAAGACTACGACCAAGGCCGCCAGGGCAAGAGTCACTTGTGAAAACTTGAATTCCAGCAGATTCCAGGGGCTTCTCAGAGACACGGAGGAAGATCGCTTTCAGTCAGTGTTGACGCTCCGAGACATCGATTGTACAGCGGAGCCATCCGATGAACTATCAACTGATTTGATTGTAATTATCTCCAAACGTTGATTGACTGTCCCAGGGGGTTACGGTAGCATACCTCCCAGCTTGCCAGAGGGATCGCGTTGTACTCGACGATTGGGATGACGGAGCGATTTCTGCATTTGGATGGGAAATCCGGGTCAACGGACAAATTGCTGAAGGGGAGATTCATGAAAAGAACAGAAGTCGCCGGATGGTTGCGCGGAGTGTGCGCCAAGCGCTTCGCAACCGGGATTGCATGCCTGCTCGTGTGCGTGCTGGCCGCTTATGGCCAGGGCCAAAACGGATCGCTCACGGGAACCGTGCGGGATTCCTCGGGTGCGGTGGCTCCCAATGCCGTCATTGACGTTCGGAACGTCGATACCGGTGCGGTGTTCCACGGCGGCACTTCCGCCACGGGCAACTATGTGATTCCGGTGCCGACCGGCAAGTACGAACTTACGGCGACGGTCCCGGGTTTCAAGAAGGTTATTCGCCCGAACCTGGAAGTCCAGGTTGCTACGGATACGCGCGTGGATGTGGTCCTTGAGATTGGCGCGAACACGGACACGATTACGGTTCAGGCCGATGCGCCCTTGCTGAAGACGGAGAGCGGCGACGTGAGTCACACGGTCACCACCGACACCGTCAATCAGCTGCCGGTCATGACCACTACGGGTGGCGGAATCAACGGGTCGCCCGGGCTGGGTAACATCCGGAATCCGCTGCAGGAAGCGGTTCTGCTTCCCGGCGTGAACTTCTCGAACGATTTGGCGCTCGTGGTCAACGGCTTGCCGAGCAACAGCGAAAGCATCCGCACGGAAGGCCAGGATTCCACCAGCACGATCTGGAAGGTGTCGCAACAGAACAGCCAGGGCAGCGTGGATGCGATCCAGGAAGTCGCGGTCCAGACCAGCAATTTCGCTCCGGAGTACGGGCAGGCCGCCGGCGGCTACTTCAACTACACCATGAAGTCCGGCACCAACCAGTTTCACGGCAGCGGTTACGACTACCTGGCGAATGAAGCTCTGAACGCCGGCCTGCCCTTTACCGACGCAGGCACGCAGACTCCGCTGAAGGCGGGACAGCACATCCGGAACGCGGTGCGCCGGAACGACTTCGGCGCCACCTTCGGCGGCCCGGTGCGGATTCCGAAATTGTATAACGGTCGAGACCGGACCTTCTTCTTCTTTAACTTCGAACAATTCCGGCAGGGCAATTTCACGAGTAACGGAATCACGACGGTTCCGACTTACGCTTATCGCGGGCTGGCGCCGGATGGGAAGACCCAGGGCGATTTCAACATGGCCACGACCCAATGCGTTTCTTATGTCGGAGGCACCGCCACAGGCGGAGGAACCTGCGTCTTTGCTCCCGGGAACCTAACGGTCGGCGGTGTAGCGGCACACGACACAGCCGGCAATACCCTGGCATTCGGGCAGCTTTTCGATCCGGCCACCACCACCATCGTCAATGGCCAGCAGGTTCGCCAACCCTTCCCGAATAATGTCATTCCGTACGTCCGCGGGGATAAAGTGGCGCTGGCGATTCAGAACCTGATGCCTCTGCCCAACGCCCCCGGACTCAACAACAATTACATCATCCCGGGTTACAGCAACTACCAGCACACAACGAATTTCTCGTTCAAGATGGATCAAGTTGTCAGCCCCACCATCAAAGTATCGGGCTATTATTCGCAATTGAACGGGGCTTCGCCGAACTCCAATGGGTTTTCCGGTTCGACTCTGGCATTGGCCTCGGCCGTGCCTGAAAACACCTGGAACCACACGATCCGGCTGAACTACGATCAGACCATCACGCCCACTCTGTTACTCCATCTGGGCATCGGATACTTCCAGACCTCGAACCCGCACACTCCGCCCGCCTTCGACCAGACGACTCTCGGACTGAAAGGCTTCTACGACACCAACCTATTCCCGGATATCGGAGGCTTGACGAACTTCTTTAACGGTGGATGGGGGCACGGTTTCGGCGCGGTGGGCGGGTCTTTTAGCGCGACCCCGATCGAGGAAAAGCCGACGGCGAACACCAGTCTGACCTGGGTTCGCGGCAACCACACCTATAAAGCCGGGGGCGAATATATTCAGGAAGGCTATCCCAATCCGAGCTTCTGGCGCGCCAACGGCAATTTCAGCTTTAACGCGGCGGAGACCGCCGACCCCTGGCAAAACGGACAGCCGCTGGCCTTTTTCGCGGGCGCCGGCTCCGGGAACCCCTATGCCAGCTTCCTGCTGGGGCTGCCCGACAGTATGTCGGCCACTCCGCCCACAGACGTCAAGCTGGGCTACCACTCCATCGGGTTGTTTGTTCAGGACAACTGGAAAGTCACGCGCAAGCTGACCCTGAATTATGGTTTGCGTTGGGACTACGAAACCTACATGAAAGAGCAGTACGGGCGGATGCAGAACGCCTCTTTCGGCACTCCGAACGCCAACGCCGGCGGCCGGAATGGCGCCATTCTTTACGAGGCCACGTGCAATTGCCAGTTCTCGCACAACTATCCGTACGCGTTCGGCCCGCGCCTGGGGGCGGCGTACCAAATCGATTCGAAGACCGTGCTTCGCGGCGGCGCCGGGGTTCAGTACGACGCCGAGGAAGCTCCGAACGGCATCAACTACAGCACGGCAGACTATTACACCTTCAACCCGAGCGGCTACGGACTCAGCCCTCTGGCTAACTCCGGCGGGCTGGCGGGCGGGAATCCGTTCGCGCCCGGCAATCCTTACGGAAATGCGCCGCTGACGTGGCCGAACTTCAACCAGAGCAAGTATCCGGTTCCCAACGCAGGCCTGTTCTCGCCAACGTCACCGTTTATTTACTTCGATCCGCACAACCGCCCGGGACGAATCATCACCTGGAGCGTGGGTGTGCAGCGTGAAATCGTCCATAATCTGGTGGTGGACGCCAGCTATGTCGGCAACCGGGGAGCCTATTTCCCGGCACCGACCTCCAGCCAGATGGCGTGCAATTGCCTTACGGCGGCGGGTCTGAAGTCATCCATGGGATTGGATATGACCAACGCGGGCGACCGGGCGCTGCTCACCGATCAGATGACCAATCCGGCGGTGCAACAGCGGTTCCCGCAATTCGCACTAGTCAACGTCAACGGCATACCGACTGTTCCGGGTGTATACCCCGGCTTCCCCGCCGCCCAAACTCTGGCGCAGGCTCTCCGGCAAGTGCCGCAGTGGAATGCGCTCTTGCCGTGGCTGGGGCCCCCGATGGGCAGAACCTGGTACGATTCCCTGCAGATCCAGGTGACGAAGCGGTTCTCCCACGGCCTGCAGGCCCAAGGCTCATTCGTTTATGCCAAAGGTCTGGTCAACGGTTCCAGCTCCGATAGCACGTACTTCCTGCCCGGGGCGACGGCGATCAATGACATTTACAACTACGCGGGGAATAAGCAGCTCAACCAATATGTCTTCCCCGAGGCGGCAGTCATTTCGGCAACCTACACCACCCCGAAAACTCCGGGGTCTGGGTTTGCCGCGAAAGCACTGTCCGAGGTGGTGCACAATTGGCAGATCGGCGCCGTGTTGCGGTATCAAAGCGGCGCGCTGATTGGGCCCCCGCCGTCCAACAATCAGCTGAACAGCCAGTTGAAACGGGGTGCAGCGACCTACTGGAACGTCGTTCCGGGCCAGCCGCTTCTGAATGTCGATCCGAACTGCGGGTGCTTCAATCCCCAGACGGTCCAGGCGCTGAATCCGAATGCGTGGAGCGACGCGCCGGCGGGAACGTTCTCAACGAGCGCACCCTACTACAACAATTATCGGTGGCAGCGTCAGCCGCAAGAGAGCGCGAGCCTGGCCCGTAACTTCGTCATGGGCAAGGAAGGCAAATATAACCTACAGCTTCGGGTGGAGATGTATAACATCTTCAACCGTCTGTTCCTGTCCGCGCCATCCGTTGTCGCCGCGAATACCGGCCTCAGCGCATCCGGTGGCGTGAACACGGGCGGGTACGGCTACATTGCCACGGTCGGTGGCGCTGGAGCTCAACCGCGCAACGGTCAGATCGTCATGCGGTTCCAGTTCTAACGTAAATCCAGAGGTACGGGGCCGGCTTGCAGTACCGGCCCCGCTTTTGTTTCTGGCAAGGTCCGTCCTCCTTTTGAAATTCCTAGTTGTCCGACTATCTTCCAGAGATCGAAATCAGAGGCTCGCGGCGATCCGCCTTCTTCACTTACTCGAAAGCCAGTAAGTGCCCTAACATAGGCAAACGGTTGTGCAGGTGTCCACCAGGGCCTAAGGTTGGTTCGAGCGACGTAGGAACTCCTCCCTTTTAGGGTTGCGAGCACACCATCCGCGCTTTCTTCCAAAGAGAGATTGGTGGTGTCGAGAATCCGGTAACCAGCCTCGATTGTTTCGCGATGCAGATGGCGAATCCAGGCCAGCATGCTTTGGTTGGCGAGTTCTGGCTGCCGGCGTATCCGAGCAACCTTCCGCGTGGTTCCAGCCAGCCCGAAGATCTGCCGAACCGAAAAGACCTACCGGGCGGAGGGGGGCGGCTGTAGCGCCTGGCAGGCGTTTTGATAGCCCAGGTCGCATCCGCGGCGGAAACGCGCGAGAGCCAGGGGTTCGTTCTTCGGGGTTTCGATGCCTTGGCGGTGCATGAGGCCCACGTTGAAGCACCCCGGCGCATAGCCCGCGTCGCATGCGTTCTCGAGAATCTCCCTGGCCTTACTAATGTCCTTGGGGACGCCTTCGCCGAATAGATAGCTTTCTCCCCACTGTCCACAGCCGCGGGTAAATCCGGCCGCACAGCTTTGCTGGAAGAGGGCTGCCGAATACTCGAAGTTCCGGCTGACTCCCTGGCCTCCGTAATAGAGCGACCCGAGCAGGTAACAGCTCGCGCCGTCTCCCCGGCTACAGGGTTGCTGCAATACAGCGCCGCCGTCGGTTCTCGCCAGATCGGCAAGACCGGTGCAAGCGCTCTCGAAGCCGAGACCGCAGGCGTGCCCAAAACTGCGGGCGGCGCCGATCGGATCGCGGGGCAGCTCTTTGCCGCGACTCAGCAGTGTTCCCAGAGTGAAGCAGGCGCGAGGGGAGTTGTTCTGGCAAAAGGCATCGAGAGTACGGGCCAGGACCTGACAGGCTTTAGTGCTCCCCGCCTCGCAGGGTTTCTGCCAGAAGGCCGGGTCGCTGCCCGGCTGCTTTCCAGTGACAAAACCCGTGACCGCCATGGTTCCAAACAGAGCGATCCAGATCCCCATGAATCCAAAATTCGCACGTTGCGGGGACCAGGTGGAAAGCGCCTGCAGGGGCCGGAGTTTCCCCTCGATCACCCAGCTCTGCCGGGCGAACCAGGCGCTGAGAGCAATGCTGAAGCGATCCAGAGCCCGTACGGTCAAATTGAGCGCCGGTACGCAGAGCAGCTTGTCGTAGAACTCGGGCGCACCCAGGCCGTTCAACAATCCAAACAGAGCGAAGACTCCGGCGCCGTATCCCGCGCCGAAGATCACCTTTCCAAAGTTCTTTCGGGGAGAGGTGGCCGGATCGGTCACCAGGAGATGCAGTCCGAGGAAAACGGCGGGATGGATGTTGAAGTCGATGAAAAAGTACATGCCGGTGGAGCGGGTGTAGACGACATTGAGCAGACAGAGCATGGCGGCCGAGGACAAGGTGACCAGAGTCACCGAGAACAGGGCCTGCACAATGAGCCCGAGCAGGAAGATTTCCAAATAGATATTGGGCGGATTATTGAAAGTCTGCGAAATTTCCGGTCCCCAGGTGATGGGCGTGGTGCGAGTTACGAGCAAGACCACGGACGTCAGGAAAAGGGCGAACGCGGAGGGATTGAAGATGTGGGTGAGATGGCCGTCGCGTTTCCATCGCAGGAATTCCTTGCCGAACACGATGATGGCGACCATGATGAACTGCAGATAGAACCAGTCGTCCCGAAACCACAGGAACAGATTCATGCTGAAGATAATCGGAATCGGACCGAAGCCCAGAATCCACTTGCCGCGCCGGGACCAGCAGACCAGCATGTCCAGCACGTAGAGAAAGAAGACCTGGGCGACGATCAGGGGGATTTCGTGGTACACCTCGCGCCAATACCAGCCCCAGTAGGCGTACACGCTGGAGTGCATGATCAACTGAACCCAATGCACCCGGCGGGGAACGAATTCGTAGGTCAGGGTTCGCCCGGTCCGGACCACGCTCCACCAAAGAGCGCAGAGCCCGGCCAACAGGATGCCCGCGGAGGCTAAGAACGAAGCCTGCAGATGGGGATTTGCGTTGACGCGGGGGAGCAGCGCAAAGCCGGCGAAGATCAGCGCAAGGATCGCAGGGATCCAAAGCGGCGGGGACTGACGCTTGCCGTCCCGCTGGGGGGCATTCTTGGGTCTAGACGCAGGTGGAGTTCCCCTGCCTCTTGCAGCTGACTTCATATTTCTCAGGATGATCCTCCTCAGGTTACCGGAAAAGAAAGGGGTCCGCTACTGACAACTCTTGTGGGGTCAGATTTGGGTCGATCGTCGATTCCATGATCTAACCGGAGCGCGCACGGAAGTCTTGTTAGTCGGGATTGACGAGGCACCTTGGCCGGGTTAGCCTAGAGGGGCGGGAGGGTCGAATGGTTCGCACGAACGCAATCGCATTCATCGGCATCATAGCAGCCTGTCTTTCAACGGTACCGACGGCAACGGCTGACACTTACTGGGTGATTGTGCGGGGCAAGGTTACCATGGAAGACGGTACCCCACCTCCGTTCACGGTTGCCATTGAGCGCGTCTGCAGCGACCTGGTCGGCGATGCGCCCGGCCCGATCACGAATAAGAAAGGGGAGTGGGTGTGGCGTCTCGAATTCGACCCCTTTCGGCCGCGGTTGTGCGTCCTGCGGGCATCGCATCCGGGTTTCATATCGACCACGACCGAAGAGTCTAACCTGAACCTCAATTCGCGCGCCACCCAGGTGACCGTCCCCCCACTGGTGCTGATCGCCAGTGTCGCCGACCCCTACTCAATCCGCGTTGCGAGCGGCGACATTCCCCATCGCGTGAAAGGCCCGTTCGACAAGGCGCTGAAAGCCCTGGATGCCCACAACCTGGACGAGGCCATCAGCGATCTCAAGGAGGTGGTGGAGGCTTTGCCGAAGTTCGCGGAAGGTTGGCATAGCCTTGGGGTTACGTACGACGCCAATCAGAAGCCGGCCGAAGCGCGGGATGCCTACAGCCATGCCATTGAAGCCGATCCGAAACAGCTGCCTTCTTATGTGACGCTGACGCGGCTGTGTCTGAAGGCGAGCGACTGGTCGTGCGCCCTGAAGACCGCCGAAGACGAGATCCGGATGGATTCCAAGCACGCGTTCCCGGAGGTCTATCTGCATCGAGCGGTGGCGCAGTATGAACTGAAAGACCTAGCGGCCGCGGAACAAAGCGCCCAGGAGGCCATCCGCCTGGATCCGAAGCACAAGAAGCCGCGGACGGAGTATGTGCTTGGCAGGATTCTCGAAGCCAAGGGCGATGTGAATGGGGCTCGCGAACACATGATGAAGTACCTGGAACTGGATGCCACCACCAAAGACGCCGAGGCGATCGAAGCGCATCTGTTGAACCTCGGCAAGCCGGCTGGCACGGCTCCCGAGCCGGCTCTGGAACTGTTCTAGCGGGCTTCGCAGAACCGGGGACCCGGCCTACGGTTTCAGCCGTTGGAGGACATCCAGCGCTTCGGCACGCACCTGCGGGTCCGAGCCATTCGCCGCAATTCTCAGTTGTTCGGCCGCGGCGATTGGATTGCCTTTGCGTCCCAGAGCCATCCCCAGTTCGAAATGGGCGCGCCAGAGGTCCGGCTGCAAGCGAATGGCGGTTTCCAGTTGGCGAATGGCGTCGGCCGTTTCCTCATGATCCGCCAGCAGGCGGCCGTAATCCAGCCGGGCCTGGGCCAGACCGGGCTTCAGCCGGATGGTCTCCACGAATTGAAATCGCGCTTCCGGGATCTCGCCGCGGGTGGCCAGCACGCGCGCCAGGTTCAGCCGCCACTCGGCAATTCCCGGTTGAATGCGAAGCGCTTCGCGATACTGCTGCTCGGCGGCGGCCTGATCTCCCATTCCCCACGCGACGGAGGCCAAATTGTTATGCAACTCGGGCAGTTCCGGATCGAGGGTGACGGCTCGTTGCAAGGCCGTCCGCGCCTCTACGCCCCGGTCCTGCTGCCAAAGAACCCAGCCCAGCGTTCCCCACGCCGGCGCGTACTCCGCCGAAAGGGCTGTCGCACGGCGCAGGGTCGCCTCCGCTTGGGGAAACTGGCGGGCCTGCATTTGCGCGTTGCCGAGCTGGACCAGGCGGAAGGCGGTTGGCTCCCGGCGGGCAGCCTCTTCCAGATACGAAACGGCCTGCGGCCACTTGTCCGCGTCCCCGTAACCCTGGCCCAGTTCCGCGTAGTAACCGGCCTGCGAAGGACGGTATCGCTCCAACAGCGCCGCCAGACGCGGCAAGCCCTCTTTGAGGTTGGTGCGATAGCGAACTTGGGCGGCTGCGGTATCCAGCAAGTTCTCCGGCGTATCCGCGAGCGGCGCCGGATAATAAGGCACCACTTCGCCGCGATAGGCGGTATCCGCGGATTCGATCACCTCCGCTTTGGGCGTGAGCAAATCCCCGTCCGGCTTGCGCCGCTGGATGTAATGATCGGTCATGACCACATGCACCACGTCGTCGGTTCGGCGCTTGGGCATGTGACAGGAGACGCAATCGGCGCCAGCGGCATGCGGCCCAGAGGCGGCCCGCGGCAGGCTGGCATGGCACGTTTCACAGACGCGGTTGTAGTGCGCGGTGGCCTCGATCCCGCGTGGGATGTCGTGCGGGTCGTGACAGGTGGTGCACCGCAGTTTGCCGGCGCTCTTCACAAAGCACAGCGATTGGCGCAGCCGATAGGCGCCGTGAGCGATTTCGAACCGATGGTTCTGTCCGCCCGCGCGATCGAACGCGATTTGGAAATCGCCGAGAGGTAGTCCCGGCAGGTAGGAGAAAGGCGCCGCTTCAGCGCGCCGGATCGAGTTGGGGAGATCCAGGCTGGTGGTTTCCAGGTGACACTGCATACAGACTTCCAATTCCCGCTCCGGATTCAAGCGCCTGGGGTTGACGATGGCGGCACGAATTTGCTCCGGCGCGCCCCCGGTTGAGGCAAGATTAACATGACGCCCGCCAGGCCCATGGCACCTCTGGCAATCGATGCCCTCCGGAAGAGGCTCGTCAAAGGTCATTTCCGTGCTGGCCGCATGTTCGAGGGGTTCCGGGATTTTCGGGTAGGCGTTATGACAGAACATGCACTCATAGTGAACGGGGCGCACCGAACCCGGATAGTCGGGTTGATCGTACCCCGGGCTCATGTGCCAATACCCGCCCTTCTCTGCGTACCAACTGAGCGGTAGAACCTGGAGCGTGTTCTGGGCGGTCCGGTGAAGAAACGTACGCGCATGATTTCCGGAGCCTACGACGAAATCGACCTGCTTTTCGTCCACATTGGTTTCTTTGCCGTCGAAGCCGATTTGCCAACGGCGCTGGTAGACCTTGCCATTGCGCACGATCATGGCGAACTCGCTATCCGACGCTTGGTGATGGAAGGTCTTTCCGAATGCGACGGTTTCCGGACGCAGCCGGGCGAACGACCGGGCCATGCCGGTTTTCCGGTAAGTGGCCGCGACGTTGGGGTGACAGTCGGCGCAGACTGCTCCGTTCACATAGGCATTGGGCGGGCTTGCCGGCGGACGCCGGGGCCGTCTTGTGAAAAGCCACCCAGCTACCGAACTGGCCATCAAGATCGTTAGCGCGATGGCAACGCGGGGCCTCGAAACCACGTTCAGCTCACACCTCTCCGTCGCGACCATACGGACGGTTCTGAGGGCAACCGGTGCGCCATCAACGGACCTCGATCATCGCCCATAGTCTCCTAGACTATCCTGGCCGACGCCCGGCTGGCGGGAGATTTTTCGGGGGCTCCAGTCTCGAATCGTCTCGAATTGATGGAGGTCATCAAGCAAAAGGATACAGCGCTTTTTGCAATCATTTTTGCCATTGACTGCTCACGACCAATGGGATACACTTCCTTCCAATTTAGCCAAAGTCAGATAGGGACTTTCACAAAAGTAACGAGGAGGCTCGACTATGTCGACGAAGCTGTCTCAACGGGTAGCAGCGTTCGTGATTTTCATGGGTGGGATTGCATTTGCGCAGTCCAATCAAGGCACCATTACAGGGACCATTTCCGATCCGGCGGGCGCGGTGGTCGCAGGGGCGGCGATACAGGTCAAAAATATGGAGACGGGAGTGGTCTCCAGCGGCGGCACTTCGGCCTCCGGAAACTACGTGATCCCGGTTCCCGCCGGGAACTATGAAATGACAGTGACGGTGGCGGGGTTCAAGAAGTTCGTGCAGCAGAACGTGCCGGTGGTCGTCGCGACCGATACGCGGAAAGACATCACTCTGCAACTGGGCGCGGCGAACGAGGTGATCACGGTGGAAGACACCGCGCCCCTCCTGAAGACCGAAAGCGGGGAGGTGAGCCATCGGGTTACCATGAACGATGCGGACCAGCTTCCCGTGCTCACCATATCGGGTGGAAGCGTGGTGGGCGCAGCCGGCGGCATGGGCCAAATTCGCAACCCGCTGCAAGTGGCCACGCTGCTACCGGGCGTTACTTTTTCGAACGACAATGCGATGGTGGTGAACGGGCTGCCGAGCAACAGCGAGGCAATCCGTGTCGAAGGACAGGATTCGACGGGAAACATCTGGAAGACCATTCAGCAGCTCAGCCAGGGCGCCAGCGTGGATGCGATCCAGGAGGTATCGGTTCAGACCAGTAATTTCGCGGCGGAGTACGGCCAAGTGGGCGGCGGTTACTTCAACTTCACCATGAAGTCGGGCACCAATCAGTTGCACGGCAGCCTCTACGACTATTTCGTGAATGAGGCTCTGAACGCGGGGTTGCCCTTTACCGATGCCGGCACGCAGAGCCCGCTCAAGGCGGGCCAGCACATCCGCAACGCCGTGCGACGGAACGATTGGGGATTCACGGTGGGCGGGCCGGTCCGCATTCCCAAGGTGTACAACGGGGCGGACAAGACCTTCTTCTTTTTCAATTTCGAGCAATTCCGGGAGAACCGAACTACTTCCAACGGCATTACCACGGTGCCTACCGCTGCCTATCGGGGCGGCGATTTTTCCACAGCCGGCTGTTTTAACTACATCGCGGCCACGAACTCCTGCGCGTCCAGCCCCGCGATTACGCTCTTCGGCGCGCCAGCGGTAGATTCGGCAAACCAGCCGTTGCAGTATGGGGAGGTCTTCGATCCTAACACCAGCCGGATCGTGAATGGAGCGCAGGTGCGGGATCCGTTCCCGAACCAATTCATTAGCCCTACGCGGTTCGATAGTGTGTCGAAGGCGATTCAGGCGTTTTTCCCGACGCCGAACGCACCTGGGATTGTGAACAACTACATTATTCCCTCCTACCAAAACTGGCTGCACACGACGAACTGGTCCTTCAAGCTCGATCACTCCATCAGCTCGACGATTAAGCTCTCCTGGTACTTCTCGCGGCTGCTGGAGAACTCGCCCAACGCCAACGGCTTCGCGGGCGTTTACGCGGCCCCCGCGCCGACCGCCAACCGGAACGTGACCACTCGTGTCAGTTACGATCAGACCCTGCGGCCAACCTTGCTGCTGCACGTGGGCATCGGTTACATTCAGCAGTACCAGCCTACGGATTATCCCAGTTACGACCAGTCCAAGCTCGGTCTGACCGGGTTTTTCAAACCCGACCGCTTTCCCGGGATCGGTGGAATCTTCCGGGGCGGCTCTTTAGGGAACGGGATCACCGGGGGATGGCTTGCGAACGGGGGAGGAGTCGGCCCGGCTTTCATTGCCTTCCTCTGGGAAGAGAAACCGACAGCCAACACCACTCTGACTTGGGTCAAGGGCAATCACACCTTTAAATTCGGCGGGGAATTAATTATCGACGGATATCCCGAGAAAAGCGCGTGGCGGGCCAACGGAAGCTTCGCCATCTCCAATGCCGAAACCAGCGATCCGTGGCAGAATCTTCAGCCGCTGAACTTCCCGAATCCCACCGGGTTTAATTACGCCAGCTTTATGTTGGGCTCGCCGGATCAATTGACGCTCAGTCCGTTGACTCAAACCAAGACGGGCACTCACAGCTTCGGGCTGTACGCGCAGGATAGCTGGAAGGTCACGAGAACGCTGACCCTGGACTATGGCCTGCGGTACGACTTCCAAACTTATTTGAAGGAGCAATACGGCCGCATGCCGATTGCCGGTTTGAGCACGCCGAATCCCACGGTAGGAGGGCTTCCGGGCGCGACCATCTACGGAGCGACCTGCCACTGCGACATTTCCCACAATTACCCGTATGCCTTCGGGCCGCGTGTCGGAGCGGCCTACCAGATCGACTCGAAGACGGTGCTGCGCGCGGGGGCGGGCGTTACCTATGGGGTGGTGCAGACCCCGAGTGGCCTGCAATACAGCCTGGCGGATTACTATACCTTCAACGGCAACGGGTATGGGAACTCTCCGCTTCCGCTGGGTTTGCAAGGCGGAAATCCGTACTCCAATGTAACGTGGCCGAACTTCGATCCGGGCAAATTACCGATTCCGACGAATGGGCTGTTGCCGCCAGCGTCTCCGAACACCATCTTCAATCCGAGTGCCCGGCCGCCGCGAACCCTGCAATGGAGCCTGGGCCTGCAGCGCGAGGTACGAAAAGACCTGGTTGTAGAAGCTAGCTATGTGGGCAATCGAGGAGTCTGGTGGTCCGCGGAAGGCCTCGACCAATACCAATGCAATTGCCTGAATGATCAGACTCTGGCGGCTTACGGGCTCAGCCGCAATAATCCGGCGGACTTGGCTTTACTGACCAGCCTGATCAGTTCGCCGGCGGCTGTGGCTCACGGATTTAAACCGGCCTATCCGGGAATGCCGCCGAATTCCACAGTCAACCAGCAAATCCGTCCAATCCCGCAATGGGCGAGTGGCGGTCCGACCTCATTCCTTGGGCCTCCCATGGGCAAGACCTGGTACGACTCGCTGCAGGTCAACGCCACTAAGCGGTTCTCTCATGGCTTGTCGATGCAGGCCTCGTTCGTCTGGTCCAACGCCACGGACATCGGCGCGGGCGCGGAGGCTCCCATCTTCCTTACCTACAACCCGGTCATCTCAGACATCTTCAACTATGGGGCAGCCAAACAGCTCAATCAACTCAACCGGCCGCTGGCCTGGGTCATTTCCGGGTCCTACACGACGCCCAAAATGCCGGGAGACGGTGCCGCGATGCATGCCGCGTCCCAGGTTTTGCGGGATTGGCAGCTCGGCTGGGTGCTGCGCTATCAAAGCGGCGCCCTGATTGAAACTCCGTCCTCCAGCAACGGGCTCATCGGCCAGTTGTTACGGCAGGGTGGTTTCAACGGGGGGCCGGTCAATCCCGACAACCGTGTTGCCGGCGTGAATCCGCTGTTGGTCGATCCCAACTGCGGTTGCTTTAACCCGCAGACCACGGCGGTACTCAACCCGGCGGCCTGGAAGGATCCCGGATCGGGGCAGTGGGGCACGTCGGCTCCGTTCTACAACAACTACCGCTGGCAGCGGCAGCCGCAGGAGGCGATGAGCTTCGCCCGAAACTTCCCCTTCGGTAAGGAAAAGAGGTTCAACGCGCAGTTTCGGATGGAGTTCCAGAATGTGTTCAACCGGCACTTCCTCTCGGCTCCCGCGACGGGCGCCCAGGGGGCCGGTTTCGGTGGGCCGGTCACTCTTCTCACGGTTCCTTCGACGGTGGGCGGAATCTATACGGGCGGCTACGGCACGATCGCAACCATCGGCGGCGCCGGGGCCGTTCCGCGGTCCGGCCAGGCCGTTTTACGCCTGACCTTCTAGCACCGCAGCGGTTTGAGCGGTCGTGAATTGGGCCGGTTCGCCTCGATCGCGAGGCGCACCGGTCCTTTTTGTGTTTAGCAGGGCCGTGAACGCGCATGCGGCTTCGAGAAGGTCCCCGCCTTATTTTGCGATACCGGGAGAAACCGGCGCGGGAGATTTTACGATCTGCTCCAGCAGATCCTTGGCTTCCTGAAACGACGGATTGAACTCCAGCGCCTGGCGCAACGTGGCCTGGGCCTGATCGGCGCGACCGGTGCGCCAGAGCGCGGTGGCCAGGTTCTTGCGAACCAGCAGCAGGGCGGGGCTGATGGCGAGGGTCTGGTTCCACAGGCGGATGGCCTCTTCCAGGTTGCCTCGTTGCATCTGGTAAGCGCCCAGAGCCGAGCCGGCGGCGTACTGTCCCGGATCCATTCGCCAGACCCGCTCATACATCGGAAGGGCATGCGCGTCATCGGAGCGATCGCGGTAAAGCTGGGCCAAATAGACGAGGGTCTGGGTGTCGCCGACACCCTGGGCGACGGCGTCTTGGAGCAGGCGGAAGGCACGGTCGAGGTAGGTGGCGTTCTGCTCGCGCAGACCCACCTGGGCGTAGGCCAGCCCCAGGTCGCGGGCGCTGGCGGGGCCGCCGCGGAACACGACCAGATCGGCATTCCCGGGCGGGAGGTTGCTGGCGGGCGCCGGACGCCGCTGGATGGAATGGTCCGTAAACGCGACATGGTCTACGTCGCTGACGGGATTGTGTGGCATGTGACAGGCCACGCAGTCGTCGCCGTTGGCCTGCCTGGACGGTTGCGGGGCTTGGCAATCGGACGTCCGGTGGCAGGTCAGGCATTTGGAGCGGAAGTACGCGGCTTTTTCGGCGGCGCGGGGGACGGAATGCGGATCGTGGCAGGTACCGCACCACAGCTTATCCCCGCTGGCTCGCTTGCAGGCGCTCTGCGCGAGGTTCTCGGCGTGGCTGGTGACCTTGCGCTGGGACATCGAGCCGGTGCGCACGAACACGGTCATATGGTCGGCGAGCGCGTCACCGGGGGGAAGCGCATCTTGATCCGGGCCCCTCTTCGGCACCCGAGCCTCGCCGGAAAGGTGGCATTGCTCGCAAATGCTGTCGCGCGCGGCGGGAGCGAGCTTCTCCGGACTAACCATGGGCTTGCCGGTGGCGATATGATCGCTACCCGGGCCATGGCATCGTTCGCAGGACACGCCACCCTCCAAGAACGGCGGCGTTGCGTACGCGTTTTGCGTCCCGGCGATGTGTTGAATCCCGCTGGCATGGCACTGCAGGCAGCCCGGCAAGATCGGCCGGGTGAGATAGGGGTAGTCGAAGCCGGCATACCCCGGCGCGGAATTCCAGGAAGCCGACCGGTTGTAGTAGGAAACGGGCGCTTCATAGAGAAACCCGTCGACACTCATCAGATAGCTGCGCGCGGCGGCTCCACTTCCCACGAAATACTGGAATTGGCGGCGTCCTTGGATGGGCTGCCGGGCGCCCTGCTGCAGGAAGTCGAAATAGTAGGCGCTCCCGGCGCGCCCCACGCGGTAGGAGAACTGACCGGGGGAATCACGAAACTCGGTACGGTCGAATTGCTCCTGGGCCGCGGCTGTTCCCACTCGCCCGCTGCTCTGGGCCATCTGGGTTTGCATGAAACTGCGATAGAGATCGGCATGGCATGCGGCGCAGGACTGGCTTCCAACAAAATCGGCGCCGGCGGCCCAGGACGGGAAGGCCGCCAGGCAAAGGAGACGAAGGCGCAACCGGTGGCGTGTCCTCATGAGGTTCCAGTCCCAGCCGCTGCCGGCCATCCAGCGCCTCTGCCCGGACGTTTGGCGCGGCCGGGCGCTTCCGGCAGGATCGCCGATGGCAGCTTCATAGCTTATCCTATTTCTTCCGGCAGCGTAGATGGTCCAGCGAGAGAGCCAAGGACCGGGGCATCGGCCCTCGGCCGTGATATATTTGTCCGAGAAATCGGGAGGTCTGATGAGGATTCGAGCGTGGTTGCCGTTGACGTTACTCTTTGCCGGCGCCCTTTCGGCGCAAGCGCCGCAGGCGGGCCAGAGCCTGACGTGGGCGTACCCGGTACCGGACGCGACGCCCCCGGCAGGGGCGGCCGATCCCGCAGCCAAGGGCATTCCCGGCAGTTCGCGTTCCTATACGCAGGCGCAGATTGACGATCAGTACAATCCGCCGGATTGGTTCCCGGACGAACATAGCCCGCTGCCGAACGTGGTGCAGAAAGGCGTTCAAGCCCAGGCATGCGGGTCCTGCCATCTGATGTCGGGCATGGGGCACCCGGAGTCGGCTACGCTGGCCGGTTTGCCGGTGGCCTACATGCTGCGCCAGATGGAGGACTTCAAGAAGGGCTTGCGAAAAGATCCGAAAGTCCACGAACAATCGCTGCGAGCGGCGCGGATGAACATCATCTCGGCAGGGCTGCCGGAGGAGGACATGCGGAGGGCGATTGAGTGGTTCGCGGCGCTCAAGCCGATCGTCTGGTATAAGGTTGAGGAAGCCCAAACCGTGCCCAAGTCGTGGATCAACGGGGGGCGCATGCGTCTGCCGCTGCCTGCGGGAGGGACGGAGCCGCTGGGCAACCGCATCATCACGTTGCCGCAGGACGCCAAGCGGGTGGAGTCCCGAGACCCGCACTCGGGCTTTATCGCCTATGTGCCGCCGGGCAGCATCAAGAAAGGCGAGGCGCTGGTGAACAACGGTGGAGCGGGCAAGACCATCGCCTGCGCGATCTGCCACGGGGAAGGATTGAAGGGCCTGGGGGACGTGCCGAGGCTCGCGGGCATTCATCCTATTTATGTTGTTCGCCAGCTCTATGATTTCCAGGTTGGCGCGAACACCAGCACGGCCTCCGCGCAGATGAAGAAAGTGGTGGAGAAGCTGAGCGAAGACGATATGGTTGCGATCGCAGCGTACACTGCCTCGCTGAACCCGTAGGAGTCAGGCCTTGTCGAGGGAAAGCGAGTCGCGCCTGGCGCCCGCCGTGCTCGGCCCGACGATCTGGATATAATGTGGGGCAATGCGATCGCAGCCCTCTCGCGCCGCCGGGTTGGCGGTTGCGGGTCTTGTGGCATTCACGGTCTGGATCTCGTGGCGCGCGAAGGTACTCGAATGGCGCCTTGACACGCCGGAGGAAGTCATCTCTCTGCTGCATCGGCGCGCACCGGATTTTACGCTGAAGGCCCTCGACGGGCGCACTCTTTCCCTCGCCGATTTCCGCGGCAAACGCAAGGTGGTGGTGACCTTCTGGGCAAGCTGGTGCGGACCCTGCCGGATGGAAACGCCGGCGTTGCGGGCCTTCTATCAGAAGACTCACAAGGACGGCTCGGACTTTGAGATCGTGGCGGTGGATGTCGACGACGAACGGCCAGCGGCCGAGGAGTACGCCACCAGCTCGAAGATGCCGTTTCCGGTGGTCTTGGACGGCACGCAGAGGACCGCCGATGCCTACGGGGTCGACAGCATTCCGCGCATCTACGTCATCGACAAAGATGGCATGGTTTCGTGGGGCCGGGTCGGCTACCAGATGGGGCTGGAGCTGGAACTGGCGAACCAACTGGGCATCAAGGATTATGGGCCCGCCGCCGCCCGGCCCAACGGGGGCACGGGAGCGCCGAATGGCAGCGCCGGCCGTTGAGTTCGACCGCGTCCACAAGACGTTCCACCGCCGGTTTAGCGAGGAGCGGTTCCTGGCGCTGGCGGACGTTTCCTTTGAAGCGGCATCGGGCGAAGTGTGCGCGTTTCTGGGGCCGAACGGGGCGGGGAAGACCACGAGCATCAACATCCTGATGGGGTTTCTGTTCGCCGACTCTGGTGCGGTTCGGGTGCTCGGCCACGAGCCCGGCGCGATCGGCGCCAAACAACAAATCGGTTTTCTGCCGGAGAACTTCGCCTTCTACAAACACCTGACCGGCCCCGAGTTGCTGCGGATGCACCTGGCGCTAGCCGGAGAGCCTCGGAATGGCGGCTCGCGCATTTCCGGGGCGCTGGCCCGGGTGCGCCTGAACGGGTACGGGACGTTGAAGATCGGCAAGTATTCGCGCGGTATGGTGCAGCGCCTGGGGATCGCGCAAGCCCTGTTGGCGGAGCCGCGCCTGCTCGTCCTCGATGAGCCCACTTCCGGACTGGACCCGGCCGGGCGGCAGGATGTGCTGCAATTGCTGCTCGATCTGAAGGCGGACGGCCGAACGGTATTTCTGAGCTCGCACATTCTGCCCGAGGTGGAACAGATCTGCGACCGCGTGGTGATCGTTGATCGCGGCCACATGGTGCGCGCCGGGCGGCTCACGGAGATGTTGGAGCGCGGTGACCGGGTCGAAGTGTTGGCCGACCGGATGCCGGAAGAGATGGAGCGGGCCTGGGCGGAGCGGGGTGCGGCAATTGCGCGGGATTCCAACGGGGTGCGCATCGTAGCCGAGGCCGGACTCAAGCGCGAGCTGATCGAGGCCCTCTGGAGCGCCGGCAGCGATGTGATTGCCGTGACGCCGGTGAAGACCACTCTGCAGGACGTGTTTCTCCAGCTGGTTCAGGATTCCGAGGCCCCAAAATGAAGATCCGGGCGATCGCTCAGAACACGTTCTCCACACTGGTGCGAGACAAGCTGTTGATCGTCTTCGCCGTGATCTTTCTGTGCGTGCTGCTGCTGATGATCGGTTCCCTGACCGTGATGAAGACGGCGGCCGCAACCGATCCGAGTGTTCTCCAGTCGACCGAACTGCCCTTGATTGGCGGGATCATGAGCTTGGTGAGCGGCCTCGGGAGTTTGCTGGCGGTCTGGGCGTCGGCCGATTCCCTCTGGAGCGAGCTGAAGTCGGGCACCATCCTCGCGGTGATGGCGCGGCCGGTCCGACGCTGGGAATTCCTCCTGGGCAAATTCCTCGGCGTTCAATGGTTGATGGCGATCTACGTTCTGTTCCTCCTGGTCATGAGCTACCTGCTGGCGTGGATCGGCGGAGCGCGGATCCAATCGACGCCTTGGGTACTGATCGTCTATCCCATGGTGCGTTACGCCATCTACAGCGCCTTCTCCCTGCTCCTTGCGACGGTGCTGCACCCGGTGGTGACGCTGGGGATCGTCGTGGTGAACGCAGTGGTGACAGACATGGTTGGTCCTGACGGAAACGCGCGATTCCTGCCGGATTGGCTGCGCAGCGCGGTCTACGCAGCTCTCCCTTCGACAGGCCTGCTCTCCGAATCGCGCTTTCTCACGATTACGGAAGCGAAGTTGAAGCAGATTCCGTGGACAGAGCACGCCATCGCGCTGGCGTACGGCCTGGATTGCGCCCTAGTCTTCCTTCTGCTGGCGATGTGGGCCTTCCGTCGCCGCGGGCTGGTCCGCAACTGACCGAATCGTGCGGCCCGGCGTTACGCCACGGCAGCGGGACAGGTCGGAACGCGCTTGCATTTCGTCTCGACCACAAACGGCGGCCTCCAGATATGCTCCAGGTAGACGCGAAGGCCGCTTCAGTGAGGTTGTGAGGGACCCGCACTTGCAGTAACTCCGTTTGGGCGGTCCACCGGATTGCACGCGTTCTGCGGCCCGGTAAATCCGTTAAAATAGCGAAAGGGGCACACGAGGGTGAAGACGGTCCAAGAGATCGAGCAGGCGATTGGAGCGCTCACGCCGCGAGAGCTGGAGGAGTTGTACTTGTGGCTGGATCGACACTGCCCACTGCCCATCGATTCTCGCGTTCAGTCCGACCTGGCAGCAGGCCGGCTGGATAAGGCCATCGGTCGCGCGCTAGCCGATGAAAAAGACGGCCGAGTGCAGCCGCTCTAGCCCTCCATGCAGCATCGTGCCGCCGCGGATTTCTGGCAGGAATACCGGGCGCTTCCGGTGGAGGTGCGAACCCGTGCCGACAAGCAGTTCTCCCTGCTGAAAGCAAACGCGCAGGATCCTTCCGTGCAGTTTAAGAAAGTCGGAGAGCGTCACGGAGAGGAAATCTGGTCAGCCCGCGTCAGTTTGAACTACCGCGCCCTCGCCATCAAGCGGCGGGATGGATACTTGTGGTTCTGGATTGGCGATCACAAAGCCTATGAGTTGCTGATTGCGTGAGCCCGCGGTGCCAGATCAGGAGCCTGTCGGAGAAAAGCCAGGCGCTTTTATTTGGATGAGGCTTGCACCGGCTCTCCTCGGCTTCGGTAGGGGCAGATTTCTACCAGATGCGACGTGCCAGTTCGTTGGGCGGCCCCCGCGGGCAGCTGGCAGCGCCCTCAGCTAGTCTGAGGTAACCAGGAGTACCGGAACATCTTCAGCAGGTTGTGGGTGAGGCAGATCAGTTTCCACTCGGCCTGGACCTTCTGCAAACCGCGAAACGCAAATCGACGTAATCCGCGCGCCTGTTTGATCTGCCCGAACACTGGCTCTACGGTCGTGCGCCTCGTAGCGTAAAGTTCGCGCGCCGCTCCGGAACTCAGCTTCTCGCGCATGCGTTGCACGGCGGGACTCACGTTGCCTGGCTTCGGCTTGGCCCACTGATGCGTCGCATCGGGAGCAACCAGTAGTTCCGTGTCACTAAGCGCAGGATGCTCGATGCTGACCGTGTCCCAGTAGCCCGCATCCGCGCTGATGACCGGTGGCAGCCAGCCAACCGTTTCTCGGATCCGTTCGCACATCGGAAGCAACTGCCCGCGATCGACGACGCTTTGCGTGACGTCGGCTGCGACGATCACCTGAGCCTGACTGTCCACTGCAATCTGAGCGTTGTACCCCTGCACGAAGCAGCCTAGCAGCCCGTGTCTAAAAACACTTCCTTGGTGGAATGTTTCGCCGTAGAATCAGGCATGGCGATGGGAACGAAGCGAGCCAGACAGAAGCAGGAAGAGTTGTTCTATGCCAGCGAGCAGGCTGAAGCGCCGGGG
>JAIQFS010000049.1 GCA_020073145.1 Terriglobia bacterium | reverse complement strand
GGGTGCGGCCAGCGCAGCGCCGAAGGCCCATGCCGATGGTCCCTCCGCGGGAGCGGCAGCCCATATGGGGACGGTCGCTCCGCCGGGCGAATCGAAGCGGTTCCAGTTCAGGCTGAGATACCACCTGTCGTCCTTGGAATCACGATAGTCGAGCTTTGAAAAGAGAGCCCAGTCATTGCGGAAACGAGGATGAACGCCAAGACTGGAGCGCATCGCATGCAATGCATTGGAAACCTGTTGGAGATATGCCGGGTCTTCCGGATCGGGTGTGTTGGTGTCACCGGGTACGGGCAGCGGAGCATTCGGAGGAGGCAGCTGCACGTTATCCTCAAGTCCGAAATCTTCCGGCCCGACACCGGCAAACGCCGGGTTGACGACGGAAATCGGGTTCTTTTGCCGTTGCTGCTCGTAGTCCACGAAGAACCAGGCCCAATGAGGCACCACCGGACCACCCAGCGAGCCTCCGAACTGCTGCAAAATGTCTACGGGACGCGGAATTCCATTGGCCTTGTTGACGGCGTCGTTCGCGCCGGTCCCGGAGTTGCGGTTGTAGTAAAAGCCGCTGCCGTGGTAATCGTCCACGCCGGAGCGGGTGACTACATTTACAAAGCCGGTGGCGGCGCCGCCGTATTCCGCGCGGTAGGGCGACTGCGCGACCTGAAACTCCTGGATTGCATTTTCGCCGAAAATGTAAGGCACGCGCTCGCCACCGCGGGCAGCGCCGAAATAGTTGCTGGTCGCGCCAGCGCCATCGACGTTGAAAGAATTCGCCCCGTTGGCGTTGGCGTAGCCCGTGTCTTGCCCGCCTTGCTCGCCGGCAAAACTTACCAGGCCCTGCTCCCCATCGGGAGAAGCGTTGGGGACGAGGAGCGCAAAATCGAGAGCTTCGACCGTCATCTGAACCGACCGGAGATGGAGGCGAACGAGTTTGCCGCAGAGCTTCTATTGCCGAGCAGCGCCTTGCGAAGGCGCTTTAACCTTTCCGAAATCTCTCTTGCTCAGATCTCGGCCGTTGCAGCAGAGTTCGGGACCAGCTTGACCGCCACGACCCGTTCTTTTCTCACGTTGACAGACCTTCCCTGCGCGATGATTTGGAGCGTCGCAAATCGCGCTCGTTGGTTCGTCCGCAGCGATGCTTTCCGTTTTTTCCTCCCGATTGCCGAACTTCCGGCGGAGGGCTCCTTCGCCGCCCAGATTTTCCGAGGCGAAGCCGCGCCCACAGAACTAGCGCCCGTGCGCCCGGATGCCTGGCTCGACCGTCAAGCTGCAGAAACCGTCGATATCCTACTCGAACACTCCATCAGCCTTCCCAACTACAATGCTGTGCTCACCCTGCTCTGGGCTTACAAGGTGGAGACGACGCCCAAGCGGCACGACGAAGAAGTCGTGCTCGACGATCTCGACCCGAGGATTTCACGTTAAACCGGCATCGCTGGCCGAGATAACGAGGATCGGCGGCTGCGCCTGGTCGCAGTCGGGATAGCGAGTACGATTGGAGTTTCCTCCGCTGTAGGTTATCGACCAGCAAGCCGATTTTGAGTGAACTCAGATGGTACGTCTGCGCCGTCGGACAGCCGAGAACCTGCAGGCTCGGAGCGAGTGACGCGCCACTCGGACAATGGGCTATATACCGGCGCTCGGCAGGATCCGTCCCCACAAACACCCCAGGTTTCTCCTATCCACTCCCACGGCGCACCCATTCCCCGAAAACCCACATTCGTGAATCTCCAGCCCGGACCACCGCCAAAACTGGCCCTTCGACACGGCTCCCGGGAATCACGCATCACGCCCCGTCAGCCCACATGCGCCGGCACCTGCCTTCCCGCCCCGCGACGCGAAAATCCGTCACGGCCCCCGGAAAAATATCGGCACCCTCGTCCCCATCGTCCAGTTCTGAGTGGACGCTCCCACTTGACTTCCCGGAAGTAATCCGACGACGCTTCCCTGAAGGCCGTTCTCGCGCCTCGACGCTACGAGTCCATCCGTTCCACCCAGTGAGCGCGCCCTGCGGGGGCCGCGAATGGATCCGCGAAGTACTGGGTCTCCCGCGCCACTTGGTCGCCCTGAAACTCCATGATACTCACCGTGTAGGACGGCTTGCCGTCATACGTCAGGACGAATTCCGTGATCCAAAGATCACCGCCTCCAAGGATCCGGCGGACAGCAAACCGCTTTTGGCTCGGCTGACTGGCGCGCTGGTTCTGGATGTTGTGCCGGCCGCGGGTCCGCTCGCCGGACTGAGGGTATTCCAGCACCGCGTCCTCGCGATAGATGCGGTGCTCCGTTTCAAAATCGTTGGCATCCGACGCCGCCCAATGTTGATCCAGAGCCGCACGGATCTCTCGATCGCGCACTCCGGAATACTGCTCATTCGTTGGTTGCTCGTTCATAGGAGCCTTCGGTTGAAGAACGCTGGAAAGCGGTGACAGACAGAACGTAACAGCACTCGCGCCAAACTATCGTTCCCGGATTACCACGGTCATTCCAAACGGAGTAAAGGTCCCGGGTCGATCCGGGCGGCCCGTCCCACCGGAATGAATGTCGCGGCGACCGTCACACCCACCACGACCGCAATCGCGGAACCGAGAATCCAGGGGTCCGAGGGGCGCACCTCATACAACCAACTCGAGGCCAGCCGGCCCGCCCCAAGGGCCATTCCCACGCCGATCGCCGCACCGGCCGCAGCCACCGCGAGTCCCTGTCCCCCGAGCAGAGCGACGATGTTGGCACGCGTGGCGCCGAGCGCCATTCGCGTGGCGATTTCACTGTACCGGTCCGCGGTAGAGTACGCGATCATGCCGTAAATGCCGATCGTTGCGAGCAACAGGGCCACCATCCCGAATACCAGCATCAAGGTGGTTCCCAATTTCTGACGCGTCAACGTCGCCGCCGCCACCTCGGTCGCTGGCCTTACCGTGAAGGCCAACTGCGGATCCATCCTCTGTACCTGGGCGCGTACCTCCGGAATCACGCTGCGCGGGTCGATGAGGTTCGTGGCGACAATCACGTGCAGGCGAAGGTTAAGCCCCGACTGGTTGTCGACAAAGTAAAATGCCGGGTCGGCGCTGCTCCACAATGAGCCGTACTTCACATCATGAACCACACCGACGATCGCGCGGCTCGTCGCGGGATCCACGCGGCCAAGGCCAAGGGAGATTTGGGCGGTGAGCGGGTCGCGGCCCTCCAAATACGTTCGCACAAAACTCTCATTGACCACCGCCACCGGCGCGGTCGACGGCCGGTCATGGTCGCCAAACGCGCGGCCGCGGAGGGTCCGGATGCCCATGGTCTCGAAAAAGGTCGGCGACACCACGTGCAGATAGGCTACGACGTGTTCGTGCCCGTCCGGCCAGCCATCCAACCGAAACAGCGTCGTGGCCGTGGATCCGGCGCCATCCGGGAGCAGTGGAAAGTCCGAGGAACCGGCGACTGCGGTGACGCCGTGAATCTGGCGAAGCTTGGCGAACAACGTTTGCTGCCAGGCGCTCTGCACGCCCGGACCGCGATATTTCTGGAAGGGCAGCAACACGTCGAAGGTCAGGCGGCCGCGGCTGACGAAGCCGGGATCGTTCCGCTGTAGATTCAGAAAGCTCCGCACCAGCAGTCCCGTGCCCGCCACAATGGTAACGGCCACCGCCACTTCAGCCGCTAGCATCATCCGCAGGGCGCGGTGCGTCGATCGCGTGCCACCGGCCGTGCGTCCGCGCTCTCGCAGCCGCTCTTCGATACCGGACCCGGCCAGTTGCAGTACTGGCGCCAGCCCCACTCCGAGCGCACAGACCACCAGCATTGCAATCGCAAACAACAACACCGGCGTATCGAAGGGCACCACCTGGAGGCGCGGCAACTCGGAAGCGCCATAGCGCAACAGCGCCCGTACGGCGGCATAACCCACGGCCAAACCCGCCACCGTACCGGTAGTGGCCAGGACGGCCGACTCGGTCAATAGTTGCGTCGCAATGCGTGTGCGGCTGGCGCCCAACGCGGTACGGATTGCGACTTCGCGGGAGCGGCGCGACGCCCGCGCCAACAGCAGGTTTGCCACATTGACGCATGCCAGGATGAAGAGCAACGCGGTCGCCGAAAACACGATGATCAAGACCGGCCGCAGATCGCCCACCATTGCATCCACAAAGGGTTCGATCACAAACGCACGATTGCGTTCAGGGCCCGGATAGTCGTGTCCAAGGCCCTGCGCGACGGCGCCCAGCCGGCTCCGCAGCATCCCGGGCGGCGTCCCGGGATGCATCCTGAGGTAGCCGTCGAGGAAGTGACCGGTATCTTGTGGATTGAGCTGCAGATTGACCCACACGTCTGTCCCTCGCGGCACATCCATTTCCGGCGCCGCGACGCCAAGAATCGGCATATCGCCGGTCCCGAGGCGGAGCGTCTTTCCCACAATGTTGGGATTGCCTCCGAACGCGCTGTGCCAGAGCCGGGTCGAAATCACTGCGCCGGTCGGCCCGTTCTTGTGGAAATACTCCTGCTTAAACCCGCTTCCGAGGATCGGGGGAAGACCGAACAGCGGGAAGAAGCCCTCATCGACACCCGCGGCCGCGATCGCCCGCGGCGTGCCGTCGGGCGCCAACAGGGTCAGGTTCTCCCGCGCCGACAGCGCCACATTCACGTTCGGTGAAGTCGCATCCTTCAGGCGCCTCAATTCGACGGGGCTGACCAGCCCTGTTGTCACCCGGCCGTCGGTAAACTGCGTGCGCACGGACCAGAGGTCTTGCGATCGGGGATAGGGCAACGGCCGCAACAACGCCGCATTGACAACGCTGAATAGGGCCGTCGTCGCACCCATCCCGAGCGCGAGTGTACTGACGGCAGCCAATGTGAAAGCGGGCGCTCGCGATAAGGAACGCACGGCATAACGGATATCTCGCCGCAGCATGTCGAACCACAGAAACCCGCGCTGGTCCCGTACGCATTCTTTGATTTGATCGACGCCGCCGAATTCCCTGCGAGCCGCCGCGCGCGCATCGTCAGCCGGCAAACCGAGGCGCTCGTATTCGGTGGCGAGCAATTCCAGATGCTCGGCGATTTCATCGGCGAGCCCTTCTTCGTCGCGGCGCCGCCTGAAGAGCGCACTGGTGCGCGCGATCAGCGTTCGAAGACTAGTCATGACTTGACCTCCAGCATTCGCGCCATGATCGAAACAGCGCGCTCCCAGATCTCGGTCTCAACTGCAAGCTGGCTTTTTCCTGCTCGCGTGATTTCGTAGAAACGTGCGCGGCGATTATTCTCACTCGTGCCCCACTGGCTCCGGATCCAGCCTTTTTGTTGCAGGCGAAGCAGGGCGGGATAAATCGTGCCCTGATTGAGAGCGAGCATGCCCTGCGCCTGTTGCTCGATCCTTCGGGCAATACCGTATCCATGAAGCGGACCCATTGCGTCCAGGGTTTTCAATACGATCAGATCGAGCGTGCCGTAGGGAACGTCGGCGTCGGGAGTGCGCATGGGGCCTTTATGTAGACAGCCAACAGAAGGCTATCACAGTCTCCTGTGGACCGTCAACAGAAAAGACCGCCTGGTTGCTTCAGGCATCCGGGGCCGCAAAGCAATCTCCGACGAAACGGGCGCACGCGCTGGGGTCGCTATCGACGCGGCCGTCCATGCGAATCACGGTCCTTAGCGGCGGACTTGGTACCTCAAGGGTTTCTCCTGACCGGGTTGCGAGCGTGCTCGAGGGCTCAGAGGGGCTGGACATGGTCGGGATCCTCGGGATGGCTAGCCGGTAAGTTGTTTATTTACCGTCGCTGTTTCTCTCTGCCCCGTCTTTCTCGGGCGACCTGCTAATAGGCCGCTTCGTTTATGGGTTGTAATCTAGAGAGACTTTGAAACCAAAAGCCATGGGCGAAGCGCCGAAGCAGCTGTCTCAGCAGCTTGAACGGATCTTCGACCGGCATTACGAACTGATCTATCGCACGGCTTATAGCGTCACCGGTAGCGCGGCCGATGCTGAGGACATTGTCCAGACGATTTTTGTACGCCTGCTGAATCGGGAACTTCCGCCGGACCTCGACACCACACCAGAGCGGTATCTTTACCGGGCAGCCTTCAATTTGTCGCTCAACACCATTCGGGACAAAAAGCGCGAGGTGTTGACCGACGATATGCAGGTCTTCGACACCATCTACGATACAGGTGATGCCAGTGCAGAGGACCTGGCGCTGGATCAGACCTTACGTGAGGCGATAGCGATGCTCAATCCGGCGGCCGCCCAGGTAGTGATCCTGCGCTATGTGCACGATTACAGCCTTGCCGACATTGCAAGGATGCTGGGCACGACGCGGAGCACCGTGGCCGTCAGTCTGTACCGATCGCGTTCCCGCTTAAGGAAGTATCTTTCGGGAACTCGGAAAGGAGGGAACCGTGGCGTCTGAAAAGGATATGTTGCGCCGCGCGCTAGGCAGGCTGGGGCGCGTGCCGCCGGAAGTGCTGGACTTGTCCCGGCAACGGGTTCGTGAAAATCTGACAATTGACCCTCGGCTAACGGCGCCACTGCCTCCGCCCGACGCCACCCCAGCCGACCCGACTGTTCTTCGCCGGCCGTTTTACATCGGCGGAGCGATGGCTCTCGTTTGCCTCTCGATCGTGGGCGGAGCCGTTGTTCAGTGGAGGCTGGAGAGCCGGTCCGGTTCGACCTTGGTGCCGAAATCCGCTTCGACGCGGACTTCGGAATCCCAAGCGTCGGTTCCATCCTCGCGGTCCGGCATTGAGGCGACACCCCCGGTAACATTCGCCGTCCCGAAACCGAACAAACCGCGGCCATCCAGGGCTGCCACGCATCCACAAGCGGCCGCTCCGCCACCGGTCCAGGCCTCCCGCCGGCGGGTGCGATTTACCCTGTTGCCTCCCGGCGAAGGTAAAGTGATTTTGGACCGCGCGTGCGGCGCCTGTCATCGCGCCGCGTCCGTGGGCTTGTACCATTACGCCACGCGAGCCCAGTATGCCGAAGTGGTTTCGCGCATGATCGCGATGGGCGCCATGGTCTCCGAACAAGAAGCTCCGGCGCTTACCGACTATCTCTTCGAAAACCTTGCAGCCAAACCCGCCCCCGAAGTGGATACGGCCGGTCGGGCGATTTTGGAGCGGGCCTGCACGGGCTGCCACAATCTGAACGGCATCGAGAACTACTCCTATGATTCCGAGGAGCCCTATCGGGAATTGGTCTCCACCATGGTTTCCTACGGGGCCACGCTGAGCGAAGCCGAGAAAGCGACCCTCATCCAGTACCTCTTTACAAGGTACGGAAAACGATGACCTGCATAGGACCAACAAGGAGACAATTATGGGGCAGCCCGCCGGTCTGCGGCCGACCCCCGGGTCGACCTCTTCGTCGCGAAAACGCGCATCAATCTCTTGAAGTGTGCACAAGCCTATTTTGTTAAGGAGACACAAATGAAATTCAGAACAGAAAACGATATCGATGAAACAGGCGGGAATGACAGGCGGAATTTCCTGAATGCGCTGATGGCGGCCGCGTTGATGGGGATCGGAGCATCGGAAACCGTCAATGCGCAGCAGACCCCGAACGCCGGACCGCCCGCCCGCAGTGGGGGAGGAGCCCTGCGGCAGCCGCTGCCCGCCCCATTCACGGGCATGGACGCAGCCTTCGCCGCGCTGACGATTCGGCCGGGCGCCCCCCCGTCGCGGCCCCACACCCATTCGGGCTTCGTGCTCGGTTATGTCATCGAAGGGGATTACCTGTTCGCGATCAACAACGAGGCGCCGCGGGTGGTGCATGCGGGTGAGATCTTCTATGAACCGCCCGGCGCCACGCACACCACGCATGCCAGCGCGAAACCGGATGAGACCGTGAAGCTACTGGCGATTGTGATTGGCCCGCAGGGCGCTGCGACCACGGCACCCGCACGGTGAAAGATACCTACGGTCCAAGGAGAGATCCCATGTTCAGTCGACACGCCGTGATTGTCGCCATCTATTTGTGCGGCCTTGCCAGTTTGACTCATGCCGCCAATTCGCTGACCGACTATCCAGCCGCCAAACCGGGCGATGCCGGATACGTCGCCGAAGATCCTGAGCTGGCCCGGTTGGTTGGCAGTCCTGGGCCGAATATCACCCTGCGATCGATCCATGGAGGCACCATCAACATCGTGAACAACTATGGCCACAAGCCGGTGTACCTCAAGGTTTGGGCCAGTTATTGTATTCCGTGCCGGGCTCAGATGCCCGGCTTCGAGAAGATCTACGAGAGGTATGGTACGAAGATGCAGGTCGTTGCCGTCAACGCCGGTATTGGCGACGAGCCCGCTAAGGTCCGCAAGTTTGTGGCCGAGGCGAACATGCATATGCCGGTCGCTATTGACGACGGATCGCTTGTCGGGTGGCTCAAGCTGGACTCCACACCGGTTCATCTATTGATTGGCATGGACGGCCGGATCGCCTATGCCGGACACCGGGACGGTCCACCGCTCGATGCAGCGCTTGAACGCGTGCTCGCCGGCAAGCGTCAGACGCGCATCGAAACCACAAATATTCAATCTGCGGCGGCGCTGCGGCCGGGCGACCTTGTACCTTCTGTGGAACTGCGCGGCCCCGACAATTCGCCGGCCGAACTCGTACGGACAGGGCGGCCCAGAGCCGTCTTGTTCACGGCAACATGGTGTGAGAGTTACCTGAAAGACATCGAGCCGAAAACCGTGGAAGCGTGCCGTCGCGCCCGCGAACAGGCAGACGAGCTGTCACAAAACGGCTCGGTCGAATGGCTGGAAGTGGTGACGCGTCTCTGGACCACGCCCAAAAATCTCGCTTCCTACCAAAAACGGATGAAACCGCGTGTGCCGATGGCTGTGGATACCGATGGGCAGGCGTTCCACGCATTCGGCATTCAGGGTTTTCCCGCCGTCGCGCTCATCAATGCCGACGGACGCCTTTTCCGGATCGTGGGTCCGGACGATAACGACCTCACAACAGCGATCGAGGAGCTTGCGGGGCGGCACAAGAAATAATGGCCGCCGATGCCTCGGAAGCTCACCGAAACATCTCGGGCGACGTTCACAGCCTCGCTTGCCCGAACGGGGTCCACCACCTGATCGAGAGGCCCGATCCTTGCATACCTGGCGTCCGCCGTGCGAGCCGTGGTCGCCGCCTACGGCATCCCGAAATGGCGTCGCCTCCATTCCCCCGAATCTGGTAAGATGGCCTGCAAAATCGGAGAAACGAGGAATTCCTCAAACTCCCATGGGTTGTCTCGCGCGGCGTGTCTTCGTTGGAATGCCATTTCTTGCCGCTCTGCTCGCGTTTGGGCAGGACGAGCCTGTCTTCCGCAGCGATGTGGGACTAGTGCAGTTGAGCGTGATCGCGCGCGACCAGCAGGGCAAGCCGGTCGCGGACCTGCGGCGGGACGAGTTCCAAGTGCGGGAGGATGGCGCGCCGCAAAATATCCGGCTCTTCCTGGCCACCGTCGAGAAGGCCGGAGAGAGCGCGGCGCCGCGGCAACCCGACGTCTACACCAACCGGGATGCCCGCAACGCTACGACAGACCCGCATAGCGGGTATTCCATCCTCTTACTCGACAATCTGAACACCGACTTCGGAGACCCCTTCCGCGAGGATGGGACGGCATGGGCGCGCACGGAGACGCTGAAGATGCTGCGCTCCCTCCCAGCCGGCGAAAAAATCGCGATCTACGCGATCCGGTGGAGGCTTCAGGTGGTGTGCGAATTCGCGACGGACCGCGCGCGCCTGGAAGAACAGCTCACCAAGTGGACTCCCTCGCCCGACACACCGGTCACCGCAGTCGACTCGGATCTGCCAGCCCCTCCGCCCGGGCTATCCGGCAACGTGGCTCTCGAGATTTCCTCGGTCGACGGACAGTTGCGGGTGGACGCCATCAACCGGGAGATCGATCAACTCACTGCCTATTTGGGGGCGATTCCGGGGCGCAAGAACTTGATCTGGATGGCGAATCGATTCGCCGCCGATCCACGCCGGCTGTTCCGGCTGGCGCGGGCGAACGTTGCCATCTATCCGTTGGACCCGGCGGGCGTGAAGTCGCCGTACGAACGGCGCCGGCAAATGGACGGCATCGCACAAATGTCGGGCGGGTTGGCCTTCTACGGGCGCAATGACCTGCACGTGGCGATTCGCGAGGCGATGGACGATGGGCGCGTGAGTTACACGCTGGGTTATTACCGGCAGAGCGACGACCGGCGGAGAGCCACCCCCTACAAGCTGGCGGTTCGGGTGACGCGGCCGGGCGTGACCTTGCGTTATCGCACCGAGGACTCCGTGGACGCGCCGCCACCGGCCCCCCCGAATCCCGACAAGGGGAAAGCGGCGGCGCTCGTGATGGCGCTGGGCAACCCGTTTGACGCGGTGTCGATCCCGGTCACGGCCCAGGTGAAGGAGGACCACGGGATGATGGACGTGGTCGCCGCGCTGGATGTGGCCTCCTTCGGTCTGGAGCAGAAGCAGGGCCGATGGAAGGGCAATCTCGAAGTGGTGGCTCGCTTTACGGCGGCCGACGGAAAGACGGTCGGGGAGACGAGTTCGCATACGTTGGTGCTGAATCTGAAACCGGCTACCTATGCATCGTTCCAACGCGACGGCTTCCAATTCCACGATCGGTTTCGGATTCCCGCGAAGGCCGCGGATCTGAGACTGCTGTTCGGCAAGGTGGAGACGGGCAAAGCAGGATCGATCACGGTTCCGGTTCCTGCCGGCGCCGCAGACAAGCCCGCCCCGAAGAAGGTCGCCAGACGGTAGCCCTCCGGCGACAGGCGGCAGCGCGGAAATAGACGATGGATCGGGGCCGGAGACTGGCCTACCGAACCGGCGAGGCCTCGAAATTCGAAGTCGCCGAACTCACGATCGTATCGGTAGTTCGCGTCAGGGGCTGGCTTCCTGACTTTGCTCCGTTGACCTGCAAGACATACGCCGTGATCTGCACGATGCTCTCGTCGTCGGTGAGCCCGGCCTCCTCAAACGAGAAGCGGGCCTCTTGAAAGCGCGCCACCAGTTGCGCAGCAGTCTTCGATCCCCAGCGCTGGAGGAACACCTCGCCCGCGAGCGGCGGGACGCGGCCGCTGTAGTTCTGGATGAATTTCTGATCGGCCTCCGAGAGAGAACTGACCGCCGGACGCTCCTCGGGTTTGCCCTGGCGCCCCGTCAATGTCAGAGTGTGGCATCTTCCGCAGGTCTTCTCGTAGGCCACACGCCCCGCCTCCGCTTGCGCCGAGGTAAAGATTCCGCCCCGATGGGACTGCTGGCCGGACGCAACGATCAGGGCTGAACCCAGCATGGCGAAGGTCCGGAGTGCTCTACGATTCATAGTTTTATGCCTGCGCATTTCAGAGAATACCACCACCGGCGCACCGTGCGCGGGCACCGTGACAAAATCCGGAGCGCCGGGCGCGCGAGGCAGTTCCCTGCGAATGACACACCTGCTGCGCCGGGGCGTTCCTCCGGCGGGACCCGCTGAAAGTGTCTGCGGCCTGAAAGGCTGCCCACCGCTGCGCTATTGCTTCTCTTGGCCGTGCGGTGCTTCCGCCGGAGCCGGCGCAGGCGCGCGGGGAGGCGGCGGCGCGCCCCGGCCGCGGCCGAAGGCCGGCGCGGGAGGAGGATCCGGCATTTTCGCCGTGCCGCCTACCTTCATCGCCAGGAACTGGGTGCCGGTCGCGAAGCCGACGAATTGCGTGTTGTCGATCATGTAGGTGATGGGGGGAGCTGCGCCGGGGAGATTGAACGGCAGCGCTAACAGTTCATCGCCCGTGTCCGCCTTGTAGGCGTAGAGCGTGTTGCCGGCCACCTGGAACAGGAGGTTGCTGGCCGTGGTCATCGTACCGCCGCCGATCGATCCGCCCCGTCCCGTCTTCACCCACTTGATCTGGTTGGTCTTGGGATCGCGGGCCTGGAGGCCCCCGCGGCCTACGTTGTCGGGGCCCCAGATCGGCATCGGGGTGGTCTTTTTATCCTGTCCGCCGCGGCCCAACCCATGCGCGCCGCCGCCGGCCCGGGGATCGGGTTCCGCGGCCGCGTTAAAGGTGTAGCTGCCGGCGCTGTACGGCAGATAGACCAAGCCGGCGTTCGGGTTATAAGACATGGGTGCCCAGTTGTGCGCGCCGCCTCCGCCCGGGTAGATCACCACCGAATTGGTCTGATCGTAGTAGGCGTCCGGATTGATGATCGGCTTGCCATTGTTCTTCTTATCGAAGCCCGTCACCCAGTTCACCGGGACGAAGGGCTCGGCCGAGATGAACTGTCCATTGGTGCGGTCCAGGATGTAGAACACACCGCTCTTGGGCGCCTGCATGATGACCTTGCGCGTTTTGCCTTCGATCTGGACATCGGCCATGATGAAGCCGCCCACGGAATCGAAGTCCCAACTGTCGGTGGGGACGGTCTGGTAATACCACTTCAACTTGCCGGTCTTGGCGTCCACGGCGACGATGGAGCAAGTGTAGAGGTTGTCCCACTTCCCCCACTCCGATTTGGGGATGCCGCGCATTTCCTGCGGCCACGGTTCCGCGTTGCCGGTGCCGGCGATCACCAGGTTGGTTTCGGGGTCATACACCAGGCCGTCCCACACCGGGGCGCCGCCGCCGTACTTGGCCCAGTCGCCCGTCCAGGTCTTGGCCGCGGCCTCCTGGGCCTTGTCCTCCAAAGGCTCGCCGGGCTTCGGCGGAACCGTGTAGAACTTCCAGGCGAGCGACCCGTCCTTGAGGTTGTACGCCGCAAAGAAGCCGCGAATGAAGAACTCGCCGCCGCCCACGCCGACGATGACTTTGTCGCCCGCAATGCGCGGCGCGATGGTGAAGGAATAGTACTGATTGATGTCCGCGACCTTGCTCTGCCACAACTCCTTGCCGCTGTTGGCATCGAGCTCGATCAGCCGGGCGTCGTTGGCCGCCAGGATAATCTTGCCGTCGAAGAGGGCGAGCCCGCGGTTGTGCGTGCCGCAACACATATGGGTCCGGGTGGCGGGATCGATCTTGGCATCGTACATCCACTTCTGTTCGCCGGTGAACGCGTCGAAGGCGTACACGATGCTGTTGTCCATCGGCTGGAAGATGGTATGGTTCCACATCAGAGGCGTGCCTTCGGTGCCCCCACGGCTTCCTGCCGGAGCGAGGGGCGCCGACCAGGCCAGGCCCAGCTTGCCGACGTTCGATTCATCGATTTGCTTCAGCTGGCTATAGCGCTGTTCGGTTTGCGTCAGGCCGTAGGTGAGCCAGGTGCCCGGCAGTGCGTCCTTGGCGGTGCCGGCGGTTTGCAGAACTTTTGCGTCCACCGCGCGCGGCTGCTGGGCGATGGTCGTGGAAATGAGAGTGAGAGCGGCGATGACGCCCGCGGCCCAAAGGGCCGTCTTCTTGACGGTAAGCGTAGGCACGATGTATTCCCCTCAATGCAGGATGACCGATGGGAGCCGCTAAGGGGCCTCGGCCGGCCTCCGCACATTATCCCACGGCGCAAGCCAGCGCTCGCGGACGGCAGAGGGGTCGTCCCTTGGTGCGCGGCCCATTGAAAAAGGCCTGGGCAGGCGGATCGCCTGCCCCACGGTGACGCGACGCGAGACAACCGCTCCTGTGGCGTTCCTTGCGGGCGCGGCGCGGGGAGTGAAGAGGGCGTGGGGAGTGAAGAGGGCGTGGGGAGTGAAGAAAAGGTGGAGCTGGTTCCGGCGCCAGCTCCACCAGGATTCCCTGCACGAAGGGGTCGACCTCAGGCACCCCACACGGCCGATGCCTGGATCACGGGAACGGTGTCGAAGGGCGCCCGGTAGAAGCCGGAGCTGACGGCCGACTGCTTCCGCCAGCGGTCCGCACACAGGAAGCGGCCGCCCGGATCGGGTGGGGAGAATCCGAAGGGGATTCCGCGGTCTGTTTCGCCGGTGGCGGGCAGCTCCCCCCGTAGCAGGGAGAGAGCTCCGGTCGCCAAGATTACGCAGGACCTGCGCGGTTGTGAGATCGGATGGAGCTGTCGCATGGGCTTCTCCTCCATGGGGAGCGTTTCGGCTAGAGCTCCCCGTTGAGCAGGAGAGAGTCCACTTCCGATGCCGGCGCGGAATCGCCCCACACCACCGAGTCGCCCCAAACCACGCTGAATCCGGCGAGGAAGCTATCGCCCCAGACCACCGAATCGCCCCAGACGACGCTCGTCCCGGGGATCACGTTCGAGCCCCACACCGTCTCCCAGGGCGTCGTGGAGTCACCCCACACCACACTGGTTCCGAATGCATTGTCCTGCAATTGGACGGTCTGGGTGGTGGCGTTATAGACGGCGACCGGTGACAACGCCCGTGCCGCCGGCTTGTCGGCATTGTTGAGAGCGGCCATCACATCCACATAGCCCGCCCCCACCGAAAACAGGTCATGACGGATCGTATAAACCTGGTGAGTCACGGGGTCGGTAGACGAACTGTAGAGAGGAAACGTCTTGCTCGCCGTTTTCATCAGGCGATACTTCACCTGATCGGGAGTCAGCGTCGGATCCTTTTGCAGCAGCAAGGCCGCGGCTCCCGCCACGACGGGCGATGCCATGCTCGTGCCGCTCATCCAGAAATATTTGTCTCCCGGGCCGGCGTTTCCGTTTTTCTGATAGAAGGTGGCAGAGACGCAATTGGCGGGGTTTGTGTTGCGGAACCGGCCATCCTGGGAGAGGACGGAGATCACCTGATTGCCGGGCGCGACGAGGTCGGGCTTGGCGATTCGATCGAGCAGCGTCGGCCCCTTCGAACTGTAGGAAGCCAACACGTCATCGGCGCGGCTGGGAGTGCCCATGGTCTTCAACGCGCCGACCGTTATCACATACGGATCGTTGCCCGGCGAAGTAATGGTCGAGTATCCCTGGGTGCTCATCGCGTTGTTGCGACCCTGATTGCCGGCGGCGACGACGACGACAATGCCGGCCTTCCAGGCGGCCTCGACGGCCTGGCACAAGGGATCGTTCTTATAGCTGACGGTCACTGGTTTGCCGAGCGAGAGGTTCATCACGCGGATGTTGTAAGTGGACTTGAGCTGAATGGCCTGGCTGATGGCCGCGATCACGTTGCTCTCGATGCCATTGCCGTAGCGATCGAGTACGATCAGCGATACCAGATTCACGGACGGCGCGATGCCGCGAAACGTCTTGGTGTAGCTCGCTCCGCTCGAATTGGCGGCCCGGCCGCCGACGATGCCGGCGATGTGGGTTCCGTGTCCGTACACATCCACCGTGACCGTTTCGGGCGTGAAGCTCTTCTGGTACACGAGCCTCGACTTATTACTCGTCGCCGTGAGATCCGGGTTGACGCTGATGCCGCTGTCGAGGATCGCGACCCCAATTCCCTGGCCGGTCCAACCATACGAGGAGGCCGTGGTGGCCCCCACGGCCGGCGTCACGTCGTACAACGTCTGTTGGACTGCCGCCTCTTCACTGACGAAGGTCACCTCCGGAGATTGCCGCGCGCGGTCCAGGCTGTTGCGCGGGATCGAGAATGCTGCCGCGTGGATCAGCGGCAGGGAACGATGGAGCTTGGCGCCCGAGCGTTCGAATTGAGCGACCTGCCGCGGCAGGTCGCCTCCACGAAATTGGACGATTACGTTCATGGGGCCGTCCCCGCCCGGCGCGGCGCAGAGCGGGAGAGTACCGAGGGCAAGAGTAAGACCAGCAAATAATTTCAAAATGGGTTCTCCTGACCTGATGATGATCGGGCGGAAGCGGATTTGACATAGTACGCTCGGCCATTTTTCGATGGGACCCGCGGCCCAGTTCGGGTTGCGCGCGGCATCGTTTCTAAGAGGAACGCCTGATCCCGCGACGGGGCAGAACGGCCGTTGGCTTCTGAACGGTCCGCAGTCGCGGTCTGGACCGGATCCGTTGGCGCTCAAGTACATACACCTCACACGTTGCGGACTTTCACCGATGAGCATAGTAGGCGCTACACGTTTGCGCGTCGGTTGTGTCTCTTAAGGCAAAGGTCTACATCTACGCGGTGATCGCGATTGGCCTGGGCGGGATGGCGGTCGGCCTGATCCGCTGGGAGACCGCGGACCTGCTGCGATTCGCAACGTATTTTGGAGTCTCGGTGGCCTGTTCGGGTATGAAGATCTCATTACCCGGCATCAAAGCCACCCTTTCCGTGAATTTCATCATCGTGCTGTTGGGGGTTGCCGAGCTGACGTGGCCGGAGGCCCTGTTGGTAGGAACCGGATCGTTCATCGTGCAGTATTTGTGGCGTGCGAAGGAGAACCCGCAGCTCATTAAGTGTCTTTTCAATATGGGCAACGCAGCGCTCTCGATCACCGTCAGCTACTTCGTGTTCCATTGGCAGCTGCTGCGGGACATTGGTATGCTGACGCCTCTCATCCTCGCGCTGGTCTCCACCATCTACTTCGTGCTGAACACGGGCTTGGTGTCGGGCGTGGTCGCCGTGACCGAAGGGCGCGCTCTTTTGCAGACCTGGCGCGAATGTTACTTCTGGTCTTTTTGTTATTACCTTTTCGGCGCCGCGGCGGTATGGATGATTTCCGTGCTGGATCAGAAGTTCGGCTGGCAGCTGTGGATTCCGATCGTGCCGACCATCTTCGCCCTCTACCGCACGTACCGGCTGTACCTGGGCCGGCTGGAGTCGGAGAAGCGGCACGTGCTGGTCAAGTCCCAGTTCCTGGCCAATATGAGTCACGAGATCCGCACGCCCATGAATGGCGTGATCGGGACGGCCGCCTTGCTGCTCAGCACTCCCCTGAATGACGAGCAGCGCGAATACGCCTGCACCATCCAAAGCTCCGCCACCGCCTTGCTCACGATCATCAACGACATTCTGGACTTCTCCAAGATCGAGGCCGGCAAGTTAAGCTTGTCACCGGCAGCTTTCGATCTGCGGCGCGGGGTGAGGGAAACGCTGGACATCGTCCGTGCGGATGCGCAATTGAAGAGTGTTGCTTTGCAATCGCAGGTGGATGAGACCCTGCCGCGGTACGTGACGGCCGATATGGGACGGTTGCGGCAAGTCCTGCTGAACCTGTTGAGCAATGCCATCAAGTTCACGCCGCAGGGTACAGTGTCGCTTCACATCGTGCGGCTGGCGGACAACCGCATGCGCTTCTCGGTGATCGATACCGGCGTTGGCGTCAGCCCGGAGGGCCGCGACCGGTTATTCCAACCGTTCACTCAGCTCGAATCGTCCAACAACCGGCGATATGGCGGCACGGGGCTCGGACTGTCGATCTCGAAACGTCTGGTCACGTTAATGGGAGGCAACATCGGGGTCGATAGCGAACCCGGAAAGGGATCGACGTTCTGGTTTACGTTGCCGATCGAGGAGGCTTTAGGTCCCATCGCCGAGCCGGGGCCGCCCGTGAATACCGACGAGTTATTGCATGCGCCGGAGAAGACGGGCACGCCCATCCTGGTGGCGGAAGACAACCCGGTGAACCAACGGCTGATCGTGCGGTTGCTCTCGAAGATGGGTTACCCGTCCGAGGCCGTGGGCAACGGGCAGGAGGCCGTGGAGCGCGTGCTCAGCCGGCCCTACCGGCTGGTGTTGATGGATTGCCAGATGCCCGTGCTGGATGGCCTGGGGGCAACGCGGCAGATCCGGGTGCGCGAAAGCGGGCGCCGGACCCCCATCATCGCGCTCACCGCGGGCGCGTTGCATAGCGATGAAGCGAATTGCCTGGAGGCGGGCATGGACGGGTTCGTCACCAAGCCGATCGAGCTGGTCAAACTAGCCGAGGTTCTGAAGCGCTGGGACCGCGCGTCCGGCGGAGGGAACCAGGCGGTGGAGCCGGAGCTGGGATGAGACGCACTCTGTGGACGCTGGCGAAGGTGGTCTGCCGCACCGCGGCCCGCCTCGCCTTGCGGTTGCCGCTGATCGCGTTATTCGCCTGCACGCTGCTCTCGCTGGCGCCGGGGTTTGACTCCGACGAGCGGCGCCTCGATCTGCGGTTCAGCGCCTCATCGGTTGCCGCCCTTCACCACGCACAAAAGGCCTCACGGAACCCGCTCGTGATGTGCGCCGGCTATCTGAAAGGCCTGGCTCGCGGCGACCTGGGCGAATCCACCACGTTCGGCGCGCCGGTGCTCGGCCTGGTGCGGGAGCGATGGGCCACCACGGGCCGCTCGGTACTCGGGGGTCTCGGCGGCGGCTGGATCCTGGCGGCTGGATCGGCCGTGCTGGTGATGCTCTTGCGGTCGCCAGCCGCGTCGGGCGGAGCGGCCGCGCTCACGACCGCCCTGATTTGCATTCCGTCGGCCCTGCTTGGGGTGATCGTGATGCTGCTCGATGGCCTGGTGGAAGCCGCCCTGGCAGCCGTGATCTTCCCGCGTGTGTATCAGTACACGAGCCGCGTACTGGCGCAGGCCGCGGCGGCGCCGCATGTCCGGTCCGCGGAGGCGGCCGGGGTCACACGATGGCGTCTGTTTTGGTTCGCGTGCCTGCCTCCGGCGTTTCCCGAGTTGCTCGCCGTGGCGGCGGCCTCCGTCAGCATGGCTCTCGCCTCCGTGGTGCCCCTCGAGGTCATCTGCGACTCCCCGGGTTTGGGCCAGTTGGCATGGAAGGCGACGCTCGGGCGCGACGTTCCGCTGCTTCTTTTCGTGACGCTGGCGATGACGGCGGCGGCGAACCTGGCGAGCGCGGTCGCGGATTTAGGGACCGAAGCGCTCGCGCGGAGCCGGTCATGAAGACGGTTCGCGGGACCTGCCTGGCGGCGGTGTTGGGCGTCTATGCGTGCGCCATCGGAGCAGGCCCGCTGACCGGTGGTTCCTACGAACTGCAGGACCGCGCGCACGCCGGGGAACGGCCGGGCGCAGTCCACTGGCTGGGCACCGACGATCTGGGACGGGACCGCCTGGTGCGGCTGCTCTACGGCGCTCGCACTTCGCTGGTGCTGGCGCCCGCCGCGGCGTTGCTGGCCACCGCCATCGCGACGTTCCTCGGATCGGCCGCTGCCCTGGCGGGCGGCCGCTTCGAACGGGCGGCGCTTTACCTGGTGGATGTGGTCGCGAGTACGCCGTGGTTCTTCGCCCTGCTGCTAATGCGGAGCGTGCTGCCGCTGAATGTCGACCCGGCCGTGTCCGTCTCCATCACCTTCGCGATTCTCGGCCTGCTCGGCTGGCCCCACGGCGTGCGTCCGGTGGCGGCGCGGAGTGCGGCGGTGATCCGGTCCGAATTCATGCGGCAGGCCCGCGCGTCCGGCATCGGCAGGATGCGCTTGTTGCGGGCGCACATGGTCCCCAACCTGATGCCCGTGGTGGCGGCCCACTTCTGGGCCACCTTGCCGGTCTTTATTCTCGCGGAAGCCAATCTCAGCCTGCTCGGGTTGGGCGTCGCCGAGCCGCTTCCTTCGCTGGGAAACCTGATGTCCGAATTCCGCGACCACCGGGCGATCGCCGAACGCCCGTGGCTGTTAGCTCCCGCCGTGTTGTTGATCGGGATGATTGCCGCCTTGCAGGTGATTTCGAAAAAGGGGACTACCTCTCATGACTGCACGTAGCGTCGCGCTCTTGCTCCTGGCGCCGGCCGCTCTGATTCCGGCCCCCGTTCGCGCCCAGACCGGCAGCGAGCTGCGCCTGTCGTTGCGCCACGATCCGAAAACCTTCGACCCGGCGCTGGTGGAGGAAGACGCCGGGGAAACCATCCGCTATTTGACGGGCGGCGTGTTGGTCCGCATCAACCGGATCACCGGGAAGCCGGAAGCCGGACTGGCGGAATCGTGGAAGGTGAGCCCGGACGGGCGGACGCTCCAGGTAAGGCTCCGCACCGGCCTGCGGTTTTCCGACGGCACTCCTCTGACTTCCGAGGATGTGGCGTTCACGTTCCGCCGCTTGCTGGACCCGGCGCTGCATGCGCCGACGGGCGATGCCTTTCGCTCCAGCGCGGGAGTGGTGGCCACCGCGATCCAGAGTCCCACTGCGATCACGGTTGTGTTTCCCGCCACGGTCGCTTCGCTCGAGCGCCTGCTCGACCAGGTGGCCATCCAATCGGCGCGCTCCCCGCTCAAGGAACGCGCCGTGGCGGGACCGTTTGTGGTGAAGGAGTATAAGGCGGGAACCTTCGTTCTTCTGGAACGCAACCCGAATTTCTGGAGAAGGGACGCGCAGGGCCGGCGATTGCCCTATCTGGACGCGGTACGGTTCAGCATTCAGTCCAATCGCGAAATGGAGAGCGTCCGGCTGCGGCGCGGCGAGCTGCACATGGCGGATCGGCTCGATCCGGAGATCTTCGATCGTTTGAAGAGCGAGCGGAACCTGGTGGCGGTGGACGCCGGCGCCACCACCGATCTGGAGATGTTGTGGTTCAATCAGGCAGAGCAGGCGCCGCTGGCCGAATCCAAGAAGGCTTGGTTCCGTTCGCGGGAGTTTCGGCAGGGGATCTCGTCTGCGATCAGCCGGAGCGACATCGCGCGCCTGGCGTATCGGAACTACGCGGAGCCGGCATCCGGACCGCTGCCGGCGGCCAGCCTCTGGTTCAACCGCAAACTGCGGCCGCCGCCCTATGACCCGGAGCAGGCGCGCCGATGGTTCGAGCGGGCGGGATTCCGTCTCGCCGGCGGGCAGTGGTGGGACGCCCGGGGCAACGCGGTGGTTTTCTCGATCGTGACCAACGCCTCCAGCAAAGTCCACGGCCAGATCGCCGCGCTGATCCAGCAGGATCTGCAAAAGGCCGGCGTGAAGGTCAACCTTGCGTCGCTCGAATTCCGGTCGCTGATCGAACGCATCGGGGAGACTTCCGACTATGAGGCGTGTCTGTTGGGCCTGGTGAACGTGGATGACGACCCGAATGGGCAGATGAATCTCTGGCTGAGTTCGAGCGCGAATCATCCCTGGCATCCCTCGCAGAAGTCGCCGGCCACCGGGTGGGAAGCGGAGATCGACCGTCTGATGACGGCTCAGGCTTCCACGGCCGATCAGCGCCAGCGCAAGAAGCTCTTCGACCGGGTCCAGGAGCTGGTGCAGGAACAAGCGCCCGTGATCTTTCTGGTCAACCCGCACGCGCTGGCGGCCTACTCGAGGGACTTGCGGGACCTGGTGCCGTCGCCCGCCCGGCCGCACTTGTTCTGGAACATCGAGCGCCTGAGGTTGGGCAACATCGAAGGAGCATCCCATGCCCGAGCCGCTCTTGCGAACTAGGCTCAGTGTCGGTTACCCGGGAAAGCCGGACGTGCTCCAGGAACTCGAACTCGCGATCGGCGAAGGCGAGATCGTGGGGCTTGTGGGGCAAAGCGGTTCCGGAAAGAGCACGCTGGGACTGGCCATCCCGCGGTTGCTGGTGACGACGGCGCAGGTCAGCGGCGAAATCCGCTATCGGGGAGAGAACCTGCTGAAGCGCTCCGAGCGCGAGATGCGGCGGATTCGCGGCAAAGAGATCGCCGTCGTCTTCCAGGGCGCCGCGTCCGCCTTGAATCCGGCGCGGCGGCTCGGCGCGCAACTGTGGGAGGTGTGGAGAGCCCATCGGAGCAGGAGCGACTGGAACACGGAAGGACGCGAACAGGCAATGGCGCTGCTTCGCACCATGCAACTGCCGGACGACGAGGCCTTTCTCCGGCGCTATCCCTCCGAAATCAGCATCGGACAGGCACAGCGGGTCTTGGTCGCGATGGCCGTGATGCACCGGCCGGCCCTGGTGATCGCCGACGAACCCACCAGCGCCCTGGATATGGTCACACAGGCCGAGGTCCTGGGGTTGATGCGGAGCCTGCGCGACCAATTCGGCAGTTCCTTACTTTTCATTTCGCACGACCTGGCGGCGGTGAGCGCGGTTTGCGACCGGCTTGCGATCTTGCGCGAGGGACAGATTGTGGAAATGGGCCCCACCGCGGAGATCTTCGCCGGCGCCCGCCACCCCTATACGAAAGCCCTCATCCGCGCCATGCCCGGCCGGACCCACGTGGGGGAACCATGCCGGGTGGATCAGCGGTAGGCAACGAAGCCCGGCGAAAGCGCGGGGGCCAATCCAAATCCGGTTCGCCGCGGCTGCCGGCGCGCTGCGTTACTGCGGCGTTCCTTGCGGAGTCCCGATCGGCGCCTGCTGGCGCATGTGCGACGAGTCCCGTTCGTTCTCCAGACAGTAATAATCGATGAGTTCGCTGTCGAGGATCAGAGGCTCGCTCATTTTCACAGTCCAGGGCGCGGTGTACGCCTTCGGATCGTTGACCGTGAGCTCGATTTCGAGGGTCCCGTAGTTGGGCCGGCGGATCCGTTCGGTGGTTTTGCCCTGCTCCGTGAGTGGATTGCCGCTCGCATCCAACCAGAGATCGTCGCGGAACCCGGTGGTTTCCACGACCAGCGTGTCGCCTTCCCAATGGCCCGTGGAATACCCGTTCCACACCGGGTTCGGATCCTTCGGAAGCGCCCGGCCGTCGGTGAAAATCTGCCGGTACTGCATATTGCGCTCGGTCAGGATGAGCACGCGGCCGGGCACGATGAAAATGCGCTTGTAATAATCATCCGTCCAGATTCGCGGAGCGCCGCGCGGCATGCAATGCACGTTGGGATCGAGCCCCTGCTCCACCCGGCGTTTCTTGACCAGGTCCGCGGCCCACGGCTGGTACGGCAAGGGATTCTTCAGGGTGGAGGCAATGTTGATGAACTCGCGCGAGATCTGCGTGTCGGTGCACTCCGCCCCGCACGGCGGACCGATGTTGATCCAGCCCCACATTCCCGAGAGGTCGGGCTTGCCGTCGGCGGTGCGCGGCGGCGGCGCAGTGAGATTGGGTTTGCCGTCGGGGGTTCTGGGAACACCCGGAGTCGGATAACCCAGCCATTGTCCGAACAGGGCTGGGGCCAGCGCGGCCACCATCCAGACGGCGGCGGCAGGGCGCAGGGAAAATCGGCTTCGCATCACCGTATCGTACCGTACCGCGCGAGGGTCCGTCACCATCCTGGGGAATCCACACGGATGCTCAATTCCAATCCCGAGCGTTGGAAGAGCGGGAACCGAGACCGCGTCGCTGGGGCGCGCGCCGGGTTGCCGCTCGGCTCAATTCCAAACGCCAGGAGCCGCTTGCTCGATGATCCACAGCATGGTATCTCCGCCCTCGACAAATGCGGCGAGCCGGCCGTCCTGGTTTTGGGCGGCGCTCACGGGAGGTTGAAGTACCCCATTGAGTGTCGTCCAACCGGACCAGTTTCCGCCCGGGGCCGTTTGCGAGAGATGCCAGAGCGCATTGTCGTACCAGCCGCGCGCGAACACTTCCAGGCGGCCGTCGGAATTCAGGGCCACTGCCGGATTGCTGGAAATGACGCCGCCCAGGGAACTGGCGGTGGACCAACTGCCACCGGGAGTGCTCTGCGCGGCGGTCCACAACGCGTTGTCGGTGCCTGCGCCAAGCACCTGCAGCCGTCCATCCTGGTTGAGGACTGCGATCGGGTCGCCGCTGAAGCTGCCACCCAGACTGGTCCAATCCGACCACGTTCCGCCCGCAACGCTTTGTCCCCGGGTCCACACCGCATTGTCGTAAGCGCCCACCGCAAATATCTGCAAGCCGCCGGTCGGCGTGGCAAGGAACGCCGGGTTGTGGAGGATCGCGCCGCCGAGTGAGTTCCAGCCCGACCAGACACCGGCCGAGGTTTGCACGTTGAGCCAGAGAGCCTGATCGGAACCGACGGCGACAATCTGTAGGTTGCCGTTGCCATCCGTCGCGACGCCGGCGTCGCTGATCAGATCGCCGGACAATGATTGCCAGGCGGACCAACTGCCTCCCGGGGCACTCTGCGCAATCGTGGAGATCGCGCCGTCGGCGCCCCGCGCAAAAACCTGCAGTCGGCCGTCGCTGTTGACGCCCACCACGGGATCGCCGCTGAGCACGCCGCCCAGACTGGTCCAGGCCGACCAATCGCTATTGGCTGCGGTCTGCGCGATCGTCTGCAGGCTGTTATCGCCGGCGCGAACGAAGGCCTGCAAGCGGCCGTCGCTGTTGCGGGCCACGGCCACCCGGCCGGTCAACGAGGCCCCCAGGCCGCTCCACTGCGAAACCCCGAAAGTCGTCCCGCAGGTGGCAGTCACTCCACCCTTCGTGGTGAGCTGCAGTTGGACTCGCGCCGGTTGCGTCGGATCGATTTGGGTGGCGCTCGTCACGACGGGATTCCTCGTGTCTGCGGGAAAAGTCGAAATGGTCACGGTGGCATTGGTCGAAGTAAGAGCCGTGATGCTCGCCAAACCCGAGACGTTATCCTGCGCGACGAAATTCGCCTGGCGTGGGGGGCCCGCCGCGATCGCATACTCCTGACACAACGGAGACGGAGCCGTAACCAGGGGAACCGAAACGCCAACCGAGTGAGGCGAGCCTGCACTGCTGTCGTCAAAATAGAGTGTGTCGCTGGGGCTCATGGGATAGACCGGGGAAGAAATAGCGGTAACCGTAACCGTGCAACTCTCGCCCGGGTTGAGACTGACCACCGCAGTCCCGTTATCCATACAGGCCGAGGCCTGAAAGCTGGTTGGAGAGAATGGCGGTAGCGGCCCGACGAAATGCGGTGCTCCCAGATCGAGGCGCGCATCGCCGACATTAGTCACGGTCAGGTTGCCAGGAGCGCTTTGAGGAGTCCCCGAGAGTTCCGGTGGAAGCGTAAGATTGCGCACGGAAAACTGAAGCTTCGGCGTACCCGGCACGGGAGTGCCAACGAAGGGCGTATCCCCGGATGTCCCCACGATCACGCCCTTGTCGTTGATTGCGTTTGGAATCGCTTGGTCCAGGCCATCGCACTGCAAACCGGAGAAGACCCCGGAGGGTTCCCGCACAAAGCTGGCCCACGGAGGCCCCGCCGTGGGGGGATTGGTCGGATTCGTTCCCGTGTAGCCCACTACGGTTCCGCCGTTATTCAGTCCGAACGCTGAGCTCGGAAAATACTTTCCCGGGCCACTCCAGAAGGTCTGGACCGACGAGCCGTCCGGATTCACCAGATAGCTCTGGTTACGAAAGCGGCTGTTCGGCACAGCGGCCGACAAATATTGATAGGAGTTGTTCAACCCGCCGGCGAATTGCGCGACCGGTGGGTTCAGCGGCGTGATGGTCCCATCCGGATGCAGAAGAAACATCACTCCTTGCATCGTGTTGGGATCGATCGCGCTGCCCAGAATCACATTGTCATCGTTGATGCCATAGATGAGAAGATCCGGGTCGGCGTTGTAGGGTGGAGGAATCGTAAACGTGTGAAAGTTACCCGACAGGTCGACCGTGAAGGTGGTCGTCCCGTTCATACCCGTGATGATGCCGTTGTTGTTAATCGAGATCAGGACCGTTCCACTGGTTGTGCCGGGGTAGTCGACGAGGGTGACGTTGCCGGCCGCGTCGCGGATGTAACCGTGGCCGTTGCCGGAGCCGACGATGATGCCGGCATTGTTAATCCCGGTAGGATTACCAGGTACGTTCAGCGCAACGCAATCGTGCGACGCCGCCAGAAGCGGTCGAGCGCTGAGAGCAACCAAAGTGATAAGAACCGTATTTCGCCAAGCGGACCCTCGGAGCAACATGGCCGAACGATAACATAGCCGTGCGCGCGAAGCTGTGATGGGTCGAACGGAATCGGCGGCGGATCTCTCCTGGATGTGCGCCTTGACTCCAATCGGCCAGCGAGAATCTGTGGGCGGCCGCACAAGGTCTTGCCCGACGGAGGGTACCGGCAACGCGAGCGACCGGTGACCGATTGGCTCTCGGCTTACTTTGCAGGCTGCCAGAGCATGATATAGCTGCCGACATCGGAGTCCCGAATCAGCGCGGCCCGCCCTTTGTGGAAATTGATAATGCCGCCTTCGGAGACCGTGATGGCGCCGTGCTCCTTGGCTCTCTTATAAGCGGTCTCAATGTTGCTGACCTGGAAGCCGGAATAGTTGGCGTTGATGTCCTGGAATTGAACCGGCGGCGGCGTCTTGCCCTTGTTCAGGGCAAACCAGACCAGTTCGATGCGCAGATTATTTTGGGTCTTCGCCTGCGGATACCAGCCGTTTTGCATGATCTGCTTGGCGCCGGGGTCCGCGATCGGCGGATAGTCGCCTCCCAGGACCGTCACATAAAAATCCCGGGCTTTCTCGGGATCCATGACGTTGACGGCGTAGTGGTTGAAGCCGGTCTGTTTGCCCAGCCGGTCGATGTTGGCCGCGGTGGCGGAGGAGTTGGAGACCGTGGGCCGCGCGGGGAGATCGCCGGGCTTCGCAACGGGCTTTCCGAAATTCTCGATGACCAGGCCGTCGGGATCCTGGAGGAAGGCATAGCGGCGGAATCCCTCCTGCTGGCGGGGATTGGGAAGGCCCTGGATTTCCGGCATGACCAGCAGGCTCTTCGCCTCCAGCTTGTCCAGTAACGTGCTGACGCTGCCCTCCACCGTCATGTCGATATGGCTATCCAACAAATCCCAGGAATGGAGCTTGCTCCAGTCCTGGCGTTTCACCTTGCGGTATTGCCGCAGCACCAGGGTGAAGGGGACATCGGACACCGAACTTTGCACGCTCATGGTGGCGGTGCGTGATTCCGCCCCCGGGGTGTTGCCCAGTTTGTTCAGCTCTTTGTCGACGGTCCACGCGCCCGGCCCGTCCACCACTTTGAAATCGATGGCCTCGAAGAATTGGATGGACCGTTCCAGGTCGGAAACCTGGTGGCCGACCAAGTCCAGCCCCAGCACATCGGAAGGGCGATCGGCCGGTTGGGATGCGGATTGCGCGAAGAGCGATGGCGTTGCCGGGGTCAGGACCAGGGCGACCAGGAAAACGCCCAGTCCTGGGAACGCAATCGACCGGAAGGTTCGTGTGTGTTTCATGATGTCCCCTGCAGGGAAGCGCCTCAGCCCGCAGTGCGGTTCGCACGGCGGGGGCGGTTCCCCTCTCAAGCCAATCTATTGTATCGGTAACGGGCGATGCGAAGAAACCTCTGCCGGCGCGCGGCCGGGCGGCGGGTCTCCATCCAATTTGGGAGTCGGCTTGCGCCTGAATGCCTAATATACTAGGCATAGTGCTTGCAAAACTGACAATTGCCTAATATACTAGGCAGTGTGTTAGACTTGGTCTCCCTTGGCAGCCGGATCGCCGAGCGCCGAAAAGCGCTCAAGCTCAGCCAGGCGGAACTCACGCGCAAGGCAGGGCTAAGCCGGGCCACGCTCGACGCGCTCGAAAACGGACGCGCCGGGGAGTTGGGTCTTTTGAAAGTCACCCGACTGCTGAACGCTCTTGGGTTAGAACTGGCGCTCCAGACGGCAAGCTCGCAGCGCCCCACCCTCGACGAACTGATGCAGGAAGATCGCGATGATCAAAGTCTGGGCCGACGCAGCTGAGGCGGGGCTCCTTGACCGTCACGGCGAACGCGGCAGCACGTTCGCCTATCTGCCCGATACCAAAGCCGCGCGCGCCGTATCCGTCACCATGCCCGTCCGCCTCCCCTCCTGGAGCGTGAACTTCGGCCTGCCGCCCATCTTCGAGATGAACCTGCCGGAAGGGTTTCTGCGCGAGCGTCTGCGTCTTACTTTTGCGAAAGCCACGGGCACTTTCGACGAATTCGACCTGCTGTCGATCGTCGGTCGCTCGCAGGTCGGACGCATCCGCTACACCGGCGACAAGGAGCAGCTCAACGAGGACGTGCCGTTCCAGTCGGTAGACGAGATTCTCGCACGCAGGCGCGGCGGAGATCTGTTCCGATACCTGCTCGAGAAGTTCGCATCCTACTCAGGCATCAGCGGCGTGCAGCCTAAGATCCTCGTGCGCGACCAAAACGCCTTCTCTGAGATGGAACGCACCGGCCACCGGCTCTCGGCAAGCTACCGCGGCGCGACCCATATCGTGAAGCTGTGGGAGCCGAATCAATATCCCCAGCTTGCCGCCAATGAGTATTTCTGCCTGACGATCGCGCGCAAGTGCGGACTGGAGGTTCCTCCCTTCCGCCTTGCCGAAGACGGCATGGCGCTGGTCATCGACCGCTTCGACCTGCGCATGGACGGAACGTACCGGGGATTCGAGGATTTCTGTGCGCTCAACGCCCGCAGGACCGATGAGAAATATCGCGGCAGCTACGAGACCCAGGTGATGAAGCGGTTCTCCCAGTTTGCGAACTCCACCCATGTCAGCGAAGACCTGGAGAAGCTCTTCCTCCTGATTGCGCTGAACTGCGCGCTCAGGAATGGAGACGCGCATCTGAAGAATTTCGGGATCGTTTATGACGACGTACTGGGCGAAGCCCGGCTGGCGCCGGTCTATGATCTCGTGACAACGTCCGTGTACCTTCCCAAGGACAGCCTGGCCCTCACCCTCAACGGCTCGACACGCTGGCCGACGGCAAAGGAACTGAGGAAGCTCGGTGAAACCCGGGGGGGCGGCACGCCCGCGAAAGTGAGGCAGATCCTGGAGCGCATTGCCGAAGCGATTCAGGAGACCACAGGAGAAGTCCATGCCTACGCGAAAAGTCATCCGGAGTGCGCCGCAACCGGCCAACGGATGCTGCAGGAATGGGAAAGCGGCGTGAGCACATCCCTGCGCGGCTGAGCCTCCTGCCCCGGAAACCGTTCGCTCACCACCAGCAGCAACAACCGCACCAACATCATCGTCATCATCATGCTGAACCATGACACCGCGGTGATGGCACAATGGCGCTACGCGGCATTCGCCCCCGCAGCTCACCGTCGAAAGCGTTCCGAATACATACGGAAGCTCGCATGCGCCGCGCCAACTGCTTCACGGCCCGCAGGCACGCGCGAAAACTGATATTGATGGGCCGTGTCGCCGGCATGCGAATGCCAGATCAACTGCGCTACTGTGCCACAGCTGAACGGGTTGACCGCCCTCCTGTTTGGCAGACTCTTTGACCGCATTGGCCTTAAAAGTGTGGTTAAATATGTGGCTGGACTGACAATCGGGTCTGGGAGTTCATACCGGGCGACCGATCAGCATTGGTCCATCTAGAGGGGAACTTAAATGAGGCAAATCTCGCTGCTATCGCTGCTTTTATCGTGCGCGTCTTTCGGCTTTGGACAAACCGGCCTGGCCACGATCACTGGAACCATAACCGACCAAAGCGGAGCTCCTGTCGCGAATGCTCCCGTCGTAGTCCAGAGTTCGGATACGAGAACGATCTTTCAGGGAGCCAGCTCCAGCACCGGAAACTACACCGTGACGCAATTACCAGTGGGCGACTACGGACTCTCCGTCACCGTGCCGGGATTTAAAAAATATTCCCACACGAAATTCCATCTGGACGCCGGCCAGACGATGCGCGAAGACGTCGTGCTGCAAGTCGGCGAGGCCACCGAGTCTGTAACCGTACAGGCGGAAGCCTCCCTGTTGCGGACCGAAAGCGCCGAAGTGGCGGGCAACTTCACACTGAAGCAACTGGACGACCTGCCGCTTCTCACGGTGGGTGCAACCAATGACGGTGTCCGCGACTATTTTTCAGCGTCGCGCCTGCTGCCTGGCGTGCAGTATTGCGATAGCGCGACCTGCCCCTCAGGCGGGAGCGGCAACGCCATCACCCAAACCGTCATCAACGGCACGCCGAACAATTCACTTGCGACTCGACTGGATGGCTCCACCATGAACCCCACCAGCTCACGCCTTGGGGGAGCCACCATGGAGACACAGTCCTCGTCGGAAGCAGTTCAGGAAGTCAATATCCTGACCAGCAGTTTCGCCCCGGAGTACGGGGCCGGCCTGGGAGCTGTGGTGAACGTAGTCACCAAGAGCGGCACCAACGGTCTCCACGGCTCCGCCTATGACTACCTGGTGAATACCGCCCTGAACGCTACTCCGGCCTACCTGGGAGTGAAAAACGCGATTCACCAGAATGACTACGGCTTCACGGTTGGCGGTCCGGTCTGGATTCCGAAGGTCTACAACGGTAAGGACAAGACCTTCTTCTTCTTCAGCTTCGAGGAGTTCTACCAGAATCTGCTGAATACCACTACGAATTCCACGGTACCCATACCCGCTTACCGCAACGGTGATTTTTCCAGCCTCATCACCACCGAAAACCGCCTGGTGTCAACCGCTTCCGGGCCCTACACAGATCCGCTTGGCCGCACCATTCCGAGCGGTACCATCTTCGACCCCGCCACCACCTCCATCGCCCCCAACGGGGCCCAGGTTCGCGATCCTTTCCCGAACAATTTTATTCCCAACAACAGGTTCGATCCGGTTGCGGCTAAAATCCTCTCCCTGGTTCCGCAGCCTCTGGGCCCGCATGCCAACCAGGCTGGATCCAACTATCTGGCGCCGTACAACGGCAGCCGCAGATCCTATATTCCATCCATCAAGGTCGATCAAAATCTGGGCGCGAAGCTGCACGCGGCGTTTTACTTTCAAAGGACCTCCACCTCTACGCCCCGGACCGGCACGGGAGCCGACAGTTTGCCGGATAACATCACTGTCTCCGGAACTTCCGGGAATGCCGCCAGGACAATGCGGCTAAACCTGGACCACACTGTGACGCCCACTTTCCTGATGCACTACACGCTTGGCTGGAACGACTCCGACTTCATATTAGGGCCCGAAGATTTCATGAATATCCAGCAGACAGTCGGCTTATCGGGCGCAATCTCTCCAGGCCGCGGTCTTCCGCTAATTGCCACCGGTGTTCTACCTAGTCTCGCAGAGGGCGGTATGGGCAATCTGGGGCCCCAATATGACCAGCATTTCTGGGAGCGCCGGCCCTCGTTCGTGACTTCCGCAACATACGTGCGCGGCTCGCATACTTATAAGGCTGGCTTTGAAATCCGGCAGATGAGGTATCCCAACTTTAATTTCACCTATACCGCCGGCCAATACACCTTCGGTACCAGCACCGCCGTTGGTAACGTTTCGAACTACACCACACAGACGTCACTGGCTGGAACGACGGTGTCCTCGGGCTTTGCCGGATTCGGTTTGGCTTCGTTTCTGCTGGGCGGCGCGCAGGCAATCGCCATCAACGCGCCCATTAACCTCCGAACGCAGAACTACCAGTCCGCCATCTTCCTGCAGGATAGCTGGAAGGTCAGTCGCAAGCTGACTCTGGACTACGGCCTGCGTTGGGACTACGGCACCTACCAGAGAGAACAATTCGGGCGCTATGGAGACTTCTCCGCCACCACACCCAATCCCTCGGCGAGCGGACGGCCTGGCGCTATCATTTACGAAGCCAACTGCAATTGCAGTTTCGCCAAAAATTATCCGTTTGCGATCGGGCCGCGTTTAGGCGCAGCCTACCAACTGAATGAGAAAACCGTCCTCCGCGGCGGTGTTGGCATCGTTTACGGGTCCCTCGACGGGTCCGCCGCCACCGGTTATTCATCCAATTCCGCCAACGCCACGACGCCGGCGTTCGGGCAGATCGCCGGACTGCTTCAGAACGGGATCCCGTCCACCGTGCAAGCGGCATGGCCGACCCTGAATAATCCAGCCGCGGGTCAGGCGCCTGGAGCCGTGGTGGCCGCGCCTGCTCTGCTCGATCAAAACGCCGGCCGCCCCGCGCGCCTGACGCAATGGAATATCACGGTGCAGCGCACGATTGGCAAAGACATGGCGGTGGAAGCCGGGTATATTGGCAATGCCGGGGTTTGGGAGACAGCTCCCGGCGCCTTCGCCCCCGCCTTCTTCGGCACCACCGGCCTCCCCCCCGGCTACGCTCCCCTCGCTCCGCACAACGTGTTCAGTCTGTCGCAGCTTGCCGCCCTTGGAATCTCTGGTTCAAACCTCAGCAATCCGACGCTCTCCACCGCGTTCAACACACCCATATCGGCCCTGACTACGGGGCAGAGGGCAGCTTTGGCGTCCGTAGGCCTCACGCAGTTCCTCCCTTACAGCAATTTCCCGCAGAACCAGACGGTTCGGCAGGCGCTGCTGCCGTTCCCTCAATACAGCGGGGTCATGGCTCCCTTGGGCGCGCCCGACGCGAAAAGCTGGTACGATGCGCTCCAGCTCACATTTACCAAGCGTTTCAGCCACGGTCTGACCTTCAATGCGAATTACACCTACTCGAAGAATCTGGCTTTGATGGGCAGCCCTGATCCCTTTAACCGGAATTTGGGAAAGACCCTCAGCCCCTATGACACTCCGCACCAGCTTCGGGTGAGCGCCCAGTACGAGGTGCCGCGCTTTACCTCCGGTATCTTGAGCAACAAAGTGCTCGGCTCCATTGTGTCCGGGTGGGGTACGGGCTGGTATCTGAGCTACCAGAGCGCGGCTTTGGTGGGCCTTCCGACCAGTTCCGGCGGCGCGCCCATCAGCAATTTCCTCGGCTACGGACCGGGCCCGGCGCAATTGATTCCGGGGAAGAGCCCGTGGTCGGTGAACTGGACCGATCTCAGCGGCCAGCACCACACGGATCCGCTGAACGTCAACTGCCACTGCTTCGACCCGACTACCACGCAGGTGCTGAACCCGGCGGCATTCACGAACATCCCCGACGGGCAGTTTGCGGCCAATGAAAGCTCGCTTCGCTCCTTCCGGGGCTTCCGCTACCCGGCGGAGAACGCCAACTTCAGCCGCAACTTCCGCATCAAAGAACGTTTCGTTCTGCAAATTCGCGCGGAGTTCACGAATATCTTCAACCGGGTGCAACTCCCGATTCCGGCCGGCGGAACCAGCGCGATTAACCTCGGCAACTTCGCGACCGCTCCCACTACGTTCACTTCCGGTCCGAACAAAGGCTTGTACAGCGGCGGCTTCGGCACCATCGTTCCAGAGACGGTGGGCGCCGTCAATCCGCGCGCCGGCACGCTGGTTGCCCGATTTACGTTCTAGTCCGTCTTCGCATTCAGGGCGCGCGAGATAGATCTCCCGCGCCCTTTAAGACATCCTGAAACAACTCGGCGCCCAGCGCCGCTTCTGCAGGAACACCCTTCGCTGAAGAACTTTCCACGCCGCACAGGGAGGTTAAGGCACGCTTCGAGCGGATCCTTAGGGGGCAGGCCGGACATCCCTGAGAAGTCATCGACACCTCCGCAGCGCCAAAGCATAATCCGACGCCGCAGGAGTTTTCGGGGCCTAGAGACCAGACGGCCCAACGCCGCTAAGCGTTGGGGTGGGGTGTCGTGAAGGGGAGCCTAAATGATGGAGAAGGGGTGCGGCTCCCCCGCATCCAGAATGTTCTGCCGTTCGCACGACCTCTAGACGGCCCTCACCGTACGCTTACGTAGTTCTAGGTGTCTAGTTGTCCGCTGCCGCTCGGGATCGGATTTGAATGAATGCCAGCCTGCCAGACTGGCATTCAGCGATTCTTTTGCACGGAGGATCAACGGCTTACCACAACCCGAAAATCCGCTTACTCCAACCTCGGACAACTGGCCAAGCCCCCCATCTCGGCAATCGGCATATAAATAAGCCTCGTCGGAGGAATCTGTGGGTTGCGGATCGGTACTAATGGCGGGTGCAAGTCGGGATGAGCAGGTCCTGCGAACGCCAGCCAAGGGGTGAACGCGGTTTCTTTCTTCGTAGCCCGTTGACTTTTTGGGGCCAGGGTGTCTTGCTGGGTGAGCCCGACAGCATTTATTCGCCGGTAAAGGACGCACGTGTCAGTTTGGCCATCCCCGGCGCGATCTCCGCGCTTCCAGTGCGGCTTAGAAATCAGGCTTGACAAGAGGGCATAGTGGCACGATAATCGATTATCGATATATCGTTCTTCGTTATGCCAAAACGGAAACTTGATCCACTGCCGACGGCGGCCTTTCACATCCTCTTGGCCTTAGCCGGTGAGGATCTTCATGGCTACGCCATCATGCGGCAAGTTGAGCAGCAGACATGTGGACGTGTGCGATTGGGGCCAGGAACATTGTATGGCTCGCTCCGTACGCTGGTGGAAGCGAGTCTTATCGAAGAACTCGATAACTCCGGACCGGAGGATAGTTCTGAACGCCGCCGTTATTACCGCCTGAACTCCGCGGGTCTCAGGCTGGTTCGATCGGAAGTGGAAGGGCTCGCCCAAACCCTCCGGGTTGCACGGACGAAACGCATTTTGCGGGGAGCAGATGTCTGAAAAGCTCTATGCGCTTCTTCTGAAGCTTTATCCGGATAACTTCCGGCGGATGTACGGGGACGAAGCCCTGCGCCTAGTCCAAGATCGCGCCCACAGTGAGACCGGATTTCTAGCCAGTTTTCGCCTTTGGCTCGATCTATTGTTAGATCTCGCAAAATCGTTACCTCGTGAGTACACGTGCGCGTCAACAACGCGAAGCCTGGTACCACAACATCTCAATGGCGAACGTTCGTTTCAGCTCTTGCCCGAACGGCCGCTGAGTCGAAGCCTCCTGTGTTTGAGCGGCATGCTATCAGCGGTGTTGTTTTGGGCGTGCGTCTTTGTGGCTGCACACAGCGGGGGATTTCCAGCATTGATTCCGTTTTCGCTTTTTCCGCAGGCGTATAGCGATGCTGCTCCCGATCGAGATCTCGACGAGGAGTCAGGAGCTGCAAATCCGGCCAGCAATCTCGCGATCGGCGACTCACCCGCGCCTCCCGCCTCCCTCGGTGCATACAGCTTCTGTATGACGGCGAAACGGGACATTCCGAGCAGCTCAGTACAGCCGCTCTTTACGTTTGATTTTGTGCGGCCTGGCGCGTCCGGGATCGCAACGATCGATGGAAAAGTCGTGAAGGTATTCAAGAACGAACAGCGTCTCGCAGTTCGTGCGCATGTGCTCGCTGGGGATCACCAGTTCACTTTGCGTCTGGATAGACCCGCCAAGAGCGCCTTCATGCCCGGCAACGCCGATTTCGAGTATTGCCGGCCAAAATAGGGGGGCGCATCATGACAGACTGTCGAGTTGGCGCACGATCCAAGGCGAAGTCCCGCTTTCGCGGCGTTTTGCCGCTGGCGGCGGCCACTCTGTGTGCGGGGGCGGCTTGGATGGCTCAATCCGGCTTGGCTCAGGTCTCCACGGCGCCTGCTCCCGCGGGAGGCACCGGTGCCGGCGGAAAGCATCCGAAGTTTGAGGTGGTTTCGATTAAGCGACATACAAAAGACGGCCCGCCGGTACAACTTGGGCCGACGCCGGAAGGGTTTCGTTCGATCGGCGTACCTTGGTTCGGGATCTTTCAGTGGGCGTATCCGCTTCCAAACCAGCGCGGGCTGCTCCGTGGAGACCAGATTGAGGGAGCTCCAGCCTGGCTTGACGAACCCTATGATGTGGTGGCGAAGGTCGAACACGCAGACGTTGCGGACTGGCAGAAGCCGGAAATGAGGCAGACAATGCTGCGGGCGATGCTGCAGGCCATGTTAGAGGAACGGTGCAAGGTAGTAGTGCACTATGGGAGCAAAGAGGCGTCGGTGTATGAGTTGGTGGTAGCGAAGACCGGGCCGAAGTTCAAACCGGCGGAGACAATCGACACGGCCGAACTGATGCGCAAGCACCCCGGAGGAGGGATCATGCGGGGCAGCGTCACGATGGCTTTGCAAGGCCCAAATCAGACGCAGTACTTCGCAATGTCGATGTCGATCCTGGCGAGCACAATGCTATCGAGCCTCGTGGACAGGCCGGTGGTAGACAAGACCGGCCTGTCCGGGTATTACGACCTTGCGCTGCCATCGTCGGCCCTGCGGCGATCACCGCCGCCCCCTCCTCCCGGGGCCTCATCAGCGCCCGACGAACCAACTTCACCCCTGGAAGATCAATCGATTTTTGAGGCGCTGGCAGCGTTGGGCCTGCGGCTACAGCCGGCCAAGAGCCAAGTGGGAGTCCTAGTGATTGATCACGTGGAACGGCCGTCCGAGAATTGAACCGGCCAACCGACCCACGTTGAAAAGCACCGCTGTGCCGCAAATGCGGCTTTGTGTGGCGGCCGCGCACCGTGGACCAACCGTTACTCGTCGCGCCCTTCTTACGCTTGCATCCCCGCCACGTTCAAAACGACATCCCTCAAAACTTTTCTTTGGAATCCTAACGAGCCCCACCTCGAATCGATTCACGGTAGAGCCTTCGCAGCAGCTTGCTTCCGCGCCATGGAACTGATCACCATCTTGAACACCTGCCATCGCTTCCAGGGCTTCGTCTACCAGCACGCCTACTTCAGTGCTGACAGGAAAAGCATCGAAGTGGCGGTACGACCGCGCAAGGGTTCGTTCGCAGTCTGCTCGCGCTGCCATTTGCCGGCGCCCGGTTACGACCACCTCGCCGAACGCCGCTTTGAGTTCATTCCGCTGTGGGGGTTTCTCGTCTTCCTTCTGTACACAATGCGGCGCGTCGATTGTCGCCGTTGCGGCATTGTGGTTGTCGAGGAAGTGCCCTGGGGCGACGGCAAACATACCCTAACCAAGGCCTATATGCTTTTCTTAGCCCGTTGGGCGCGCCGTCTCTCCTGGAAAGAAACAGCCGAAGCGTTTCGCACTTCTTGGGACAAGGTTTTCGATGCTGTCGACTATGTGGTCACCTGGGGTCTGGAGCACCGCACGCTCGGCCAGATCGACGCCATCGGCGTCGATGAGATTCAATACGCCAAGGGCCACAAGTACCTGACCCTGGTCTACCAGATCGATCTGGGCATTACCCGCCTTCTTTGGATAGGCAAAGAGAGAACTATCGAATCCTTCAAAGGATTCTTCACTGCTATGGGCAAAGACGTAATTTCCAAAATCGTATTCGTCTGTTCCGACATGTGGGAGCCCTATCTGAAGCTGATCCGTGAAAACTGCTCCGAGGCGCTGCATATCCTCGACCGCTTTCACATCGTCGCCAATATGAACAAGGCACTGGACAACGTCCGTGCCGAGGAAACCAGCCGCATGCGACGTGAAGGCCGCGCCCCGATCCTCAGGAAATCCCGCTGGCTGCTGCTCCGTCGCAGCGAGAATCTTGGCGCCGATCAACACTTTCGGTTGCGCGATCTCCTTCGCTACAACCTCAAGACCGTCCGCGCCTACCTTCTGAAAGAAGCCTTTCAGCAACTCTGGGAATATAGTTCGCCAGCGTGGGCGGGCAAGTTCCTCGACGACTGGTGCCGGCAGACGATGCGATCCCGCATCGAACCCATGAAGAAGATCGCCCGTTCGCTACGGTGAGTTTTCGGCAAGGCCGCGTGAAGCGTAAATCCGACCGGAAGCAGGATTACCGGCGCTTGGACTGACGGTCCTTGTGCTGGGCGTGCTTGGCAAGGATGGAATCCATGTCGTCTCCGACGCCATAGCCGCACCGGTGGCCGGTGGTGCGAACTCGATCCAACCGAGCGAGGAGGGCGTCCCGGACGCTGGCGGGCAAAGTACTCGCGATAATGAGAGCCTGCTCGAACATGCGGACCAGGGCATTGAGGTAGCTTTCGTCTTGATAGCCGAGGTCGCTCGCAAAGACCGGAATCCCGCTGCGACACTTTTTACGCCGCGGCATTACCAGGAAGGGCGCAGTCGGAAGGTTCTGACCCCGGACGAGGCCGCGACGATGATCGGAGCGCTGGAACTCCGGGAGAAAGTGATCGTCCGGCTGGGAACCTGGGAAGGAATGCGTCCCGGTGAGATTCTGGCGCTCCAACTTGGAGATCTGGACGATGATTCGGTCTGGGTCCGGCGCCGGGTCTACAAGGGCGATATCGATGAACCAAAGACGAAGCGATCAGCACGGCGGGTGGCGCTCACGGTGGGAACGTTGGCCTTGCTCGATCAGTGGAAACTCCGGTTGCTCGGTTCGCCGCCGGAAACGTGGATCTTCGGCTCAGAGAAAGGAACGCCAATGAGGCGGGACAATATCTGGCGGAAGTCGATGTACCCGAAACTGAAGCCGGTTGGACTGGAGTGGGCGACCTTCCAGGTCATGCGGCGGACGTTCGCAACGTTGTCAAAGGCGGCTGGGGTGGATGCTCATACCCGGTCGGCACAGATGGGTAATACGGTGGACGTGAATGAAAACGAGTACGCGGTGGCGAGCTCCGAACAGAAGTTGGCCGGCGTTCGCAAATTGGAATCAGTCGTCATTCAATGACGGCGCAGGGAGCTCTCGAATGTTGAGGCTTTTTGAACTGAGGCTACGCGAGGAGATTTCAGGTTTGGCCGGAGGGTGCCGCTAACACCCTCCAACCGGCTCCGCGAGGTGATCGGGAGCTTAAAGCAGTAATCGCATTAAATGCTGAGACTGTGAAAGTCCCCAAGTTATTGAAAAAATGGAGCGGGAGACGGGGTTCGAACCCGCGACGTCCAGCTTGGGAAGCTGGCATTCTACCACTGAATTACTCCCGCGCCCGCACTGTGATGGCTCCTGCTGCTTCCAGTGGCTGCCTTCAGCATATCACTCCGGCCAGCGACTCGGCTGGCGATGGGCGCTCCCGGGAGACTGGATCGAGAAGCGGCGACCCCTGGCCTTGCGGCGCGCCTCCATGCTCCGGCTTTCCGAACTCTGCCTCCTCCGGGGCCCGCAGGGCGATCTCGCTACACTTGAGGAATGGCCACGGGCGCGGAACAAAAGCGGTTGGAGCAGAACGCGCGGCACGAAACATACTGGGCGCGCTGGGGCCCCTACCTGTCGGAGCGCGCCTGGGGCAATGTGCGCGAGGACTATAGCGCCGACGGCGAAGCCTGGAAGTACTTCCCGCACGATCACGCCCGCTCGCGCGCCTACCGCTGGACCGAAGACGGGATCGCCGGCATCTGCGATCGCCATCAGACCCTGTGTTTCGCGTTGGCCCTTTGGAACGGGCGCGATCCCATTCTCAAGGAGCGCTTGTTCGGCCTGAACGGCGAAGAAGGCAACCACGGCGAAGACGTCAAGGAATATTACTACTACCTCGATTCCACCCCCACGCACTCCTACATGAAGTGCCTGTACAAGTACCCGCAAGCGGAGTATCCCTACGACCGTCTGGTGGCAGAGAGCCGGCGGCGCGACCGCAGCCAGCCCGAGTTTGAACTGGTGGACACCGGCATCTTAGACCAGGACCGCTATTTTGACATCTTCACCGAGTACGCCAAGGCCGATGCCGACGACCTCCTGATTCGGATTACTGCGATCAATCGCGGCCCGGACCCGGCTCCCCTGCACCTGCTGCCGACGTTGTGGTTTCGCAACCGCTGGAGCTGGGGCATCGGGAACACGCGGCCGGAGCTGCGGCTGGAGAGCCAGGGCCGGATCCGCGCCACCGACACGCGCCTCGGAGAATACTCCTTCTGGTTTGACGAATCCCCGGACGCGCTGTTCACCGAGAACGACACCAACACCGAACGGTTCGACCACGAGCCCAGCAACTCGCGCCATTATAAGGATGCGTTCCACGAGCGCATCGTTCACAACCGCACCGCCGCCGTGAATCCCGAGGCCACTGGAACCAAGGCCTGCGCCTGGTACCGGTTGTCCCTGCAACCGGGGGAAGCGAAGACCATCCGGCTGCGCTTGAGCCGCGCGCCCGGCCCGGCCGATCCGGCGGCGGACTTCGAGGCTGTCTTCGCCGAACGATTGGCCGAAGCCGACGAGTTTTATGCGTCTCTCGCCGCGGACGACGTTTCCGGCGACGCCCGCAGCGTGCAGCGGCAGGCCTTCGCGGGCCTGCTGTGGAGCAAGCAGTTCTATCACTACGTGGTGGAGCAATGGCTCGACGGCGATCCCGCCTACCCGCAGCCGCCCGAAAGCCGCAAGCAGGGGCGCAACCACAAGTGGCCGCATCTCTACAATGCCGACATCATTTCGATGCCGGACAAGTGGGAGTATCCGTGGTACGCCGCCTGGGACCTGGCGTTTCATGCCATCCCGCTGGCCCTGGTGGATTCCGATTTTGCCAAACGCCAGTTGCTGCTCTTCTTGCGCGAATGGTACATGCACCCCAGCGGCCAGTTGCCGGCGTACGAATGGTCGCTCGACGACGTGAATCCGCCGGTGCATGCCTGGGCGTGCTGGCGCGTCTACACCATCGAACGCCGGCTCCGCGGAAAGGGCGACCTGGCGTTTCTCGAAAGCGCGTTCCACAAGCTGCTGATGAACTTCACTTGGTGGGTGAACCGCGAGGATTCCGAAGGCAACAACATTTTCGGCGGCGGCTTCCTGGGGCTCGACAACATCGGCCTGTTCGACCGCAGCAAGCCTCTACCCGGCGGCGGCCAGATCGAACAATCCGACGGCACCAGTTGGGTCGCGATGTACTGCCTCAACATGCTGAAGATCGCCCTGGAACTGGCGGTGGCGGACCGGGTCTATGAAGATATCGCCAGCAAGTTCTTCGAACATTTCCTCTACATCGCTCACGCCCTGAACCAGATGGGCAACGGGGCGTTATGGAACGAGCAGGAGGGATTCTGCTTCGACGTCCTCAAGCTGCCGGGCGGGCGGTTTGTGCCGGTGGGCGTGCGCTCCCTGGTCGGCCTGATCCCGCTGTTCGCGGTCGAAATTCTGGAACCCGAGAACTTCGAAAAGCTGCCGGGCTTCCGCAAACGCATGGAGTGGTTCATTCACAACCGTCCCGATCTCTGCGGAAACCTGGCGCCGATGACCGAGAAAGGCCGGGAGGGAAGGATCCTGCTCTCGCTGCTTCACGGCGAGCGGCTGGAGCGCGTCCTGCGAATCCTGCTCGATGAGAGCGAGTTTCTTTCGCCGCACGGCATCCGCTCGCTTTCCCGGCGTCACTGGGCCGAACCGTACCGCCTCCAACTGGATGGGATGCACTATGAGGTGAACTACGAGCCGGCCGAGTCGGAAACCGGCATGTTCGGCGGAAACTCCAACTGGCGCGGCCCGGTGTGGTTCCCGGCGAACTACCTGATCATCGAGTCGCTGCAGCGGTACGAATACTACCTGGGCGACAGTTTCCAGATGGATTTTCCGACGGGGTCGGGGCAGAAGCTGAACCTCGCCGGAGTGGCCGCGGAACTCTCGCGCCGGCTGGTGAGGATCTTTCTCCGCCAGCCCGATGGCACGCGCCCGGTGTTCGGATCCGTGGCGAAGTTCCAAAACGACCCGAACTTCCGCGACTACCTTCCCTTTCACGAGTACTTCCACGGCGAGACCGCCGCGGGTCTGGGAGCCAGCCACCAGACCGGATGGACGGCCCTGGTGGCCAAACTCATCTCGCAGAGCGGAGAGTGATCACCACTCCAGAACGGCCTTGATCTCGTCCGCCCGATGGTTCCGCAAGGCGTTCCCAAATTCGGTGTAGGGGAAGTGGTGAGTGATGACCCGGTCGATCGCATCCCCCCATTTCTTCTTGGCCGCGCCAAGGTCCTCCACGGCCATATTGAAATGGGCCAGGCTCTCGTTGACGCTGCCCACCATCACCTGGTTGCGAAGCACCAATCTGCGGATCAGTTCACCGCCGTGAATGGACATGGAATCGTCACCGCCGGGAATGCCGGTGAGCGCGTAGACGCCATTGATGCCGAGCGCCTCCAGAAGATCGAACTCGATGGTGGCTCGGCCGGTGGCTTCAAAGATCAGGTCGATGGGCGGGAAGCGGCTGCGGATGTCGCCGGCCGCGGTCTGCCGGCCATCCACATACACGCCGCCGATGGCATTCAGCAACGCAGGCCGGCTCGTGCCCGCATCCACCACATCCATGCCGATCACTTCCGCGCCGCGCAAGCGCAAAGCGAAGGAGGCCAGCAGGCCCACCGGTCCCAACCCGGCAACCAGCGTCTGGCGGCCGCGCAGCCAGTTCGCCGGATCGCGCAGCGCGGGCATGCGCCCGATCTGAATCCGCAGAGCGGTATCGATGGCCTTCTCGGCCACCGACATCGGCTCGGTCAGAACGCCGATTGCCGCCAGTTCGGCAGGGAGCCGGACCAGGTACGACGCTTGATCCACCACGAATTCGCAGTCGTAGCCGTCTCGGAAGCGGATGCCGCGCTCGGAATAGTCGCCGCTCTCGCACATATCGCTGCGGTTCAAATTGCACGGCAGGCAGTGCCCGCAGCCGCGCCGCACCATGAACACGCCGAAATCACCGGCTTTGACGGAAGCCACGGCCGCGCCGGTTTCCACCACTTGTCCGAACATCTCATGGCCGATCACCAGTTCCGTAGCGCCCGGCGGGGCATCGGCCCGGCCTCCCGATACCTGTTCCCGGTCCGTGCCGCAGATCCCCACGCGAAGTACCTTCAATTTGACTTGGTCCGGCGCCGAGATGCGCGGCTCGGGCCGATCCACCAACTGCACATTCGTCGTACCGGGAGTCAGTGCCAGTGCCTTCATGCAGCCTCCTGTTCGAGGATAGCAGCCGCGGTTTGGCGGTTTCTCTTCGCGATCTCTAGCTGCCCAGGCCGACGAAGCAGACGCCCACAAGGACTAGGCCGAGACCAACGAACTTCTGCCGCGTGAGCGGTTCGTTGAAGAACAGCCGTGACCAGACGAGCGTCCAGACGTAACCCAGCGAGACCATCGGGTACAGCACGGAGAGCTCGCCGTGCCGGATTCCCAGCACGAAGAACACCGAGGAGAGCAGGAAAAGGCCCGCGCCGAGCGCCAGTTGCACGTTGAGGATGTGCCAGAACCCTTTCTTTAAATGGGCCGCGCCCATCTTCAGAAATACGGCGCCGAACGAACCGATGAACGACGCCACCAACACCAGCAACATGGAACTGAGGGGCGTTCCGCTCACCGCTCACCGCCCCTGCCCAGCACGGCCACCCCGATGACGATGGTCACAATGCCCGCGATCTTGAACGGGTTCACCCGATCGTGAAAGATCACGAACGATAGCACCGTAACCCAGACATAGGTTAATGCGATCACCGGATACAACAAGGAAAGCTCGCCATCCCGCAAGGCCAGCACCAGAAGCAAGGTGCTCAGACCGTACAAGGCGTATCCGCCCAGCAGGGGAAGATTGGCGATCATTCCCGCCACGCCCGGATGAACCAGGTGGTTGGCGCCGGTCTTCATGAGGATCTGGGCGGCCGCACCCAGGATGGTGCAGCCGAACACCAGAGCCACGCCCTGACGGCGCGTCCGAGCCGAGTCCCGCGCTTCGAAGCCGGCCGTCATGGTGCTCCCCTGGGCCTCACTCATCTCCCACAGAATACCAGGGTTTTCCGTTTTACAATGAAAGTCCGTGGCCTTGGACCCTGTAGAAAACCCGCCGGTCACCTCCCCCCTCGCCTCGAAATCTGAAGTGCCGCGGAGCGTGGTCGCCGAATGGACCGTTACCATCATCCTGCTGCTGTTCGGCACCACCACTTTGGTGCAGGCGTACGTGATTCCCACCGGCTCGATGGAGGACTCGCTGCTCATTGGCGACCATCTGCTGGTGGACAAATTGTCCTATGCGCCCTCGGGAACGGTATCGAAACAGGTGCTGCCGTACGACGACATCCGGCGCGGTGACATCATCGTGTTCCGCTATCCGGTCGATATTCGCCAAACCTTCGTCAAGCGCGCCATTGGGATTCCGGGCGATCATCTCCGCCTGGTGGACAAGCAACTCATCCTGAATGGACACCGGGTCGACGAACCGTACGCCTATCACAAGACCGACTATTTGGATTCCTATCGCGACAATTTTCCCGGCGAACCGAACGTCCAGGTGCCGGAACCGGCCGCGGACATGCTGCAGAAGCATGTGAATCGCGGCGAGGTGGTGGTACCGCCCGGGTTTTATTTCGCGATGGGAGACAACCGGGATTCGTCGCTGGACAGCCGCTATTGGGGCTTCGTGCCGCGCGACAACATCATCGGCAAACCCCTGCTCATCTACTGGTCCTACGATGCGCCCACCGAAGAATTAGCCAGCCCGACCCTCCAGGTCCGTTACCTGGTCGACCTGGTGCTGCACTTTCCGAGCAAAACTCGCTGGCGGCGGTCGTTCCGGCTGATCCACGGGTACCCTTTGCATTGACCGGAGATCCCGACTTGCCTAACCCCCACCACT